>CALWUW010000037.1 GCA_944384815.1 uncultured Clostridia bacterium | reverse complement strand
CGAATGATGGTAATCTTTTCTTCGTAACTAAACTGGTATTTTCCCATTTTTCTTCAACTCCTTGACTCTTTTATTATACATCAAGGTGTCCTATATTTTAATGTCTACTTTTTAGGTATCATATCACCTCCTATCTTGATGGGGCTGGTAAAATCTTATGCTTTTTTCCTTTGTTTTATGTTTTTTCTTTTTGTGAAAACAGCAAACAACAGGCAGCAGGTATCAACCAAAAGCCAAATCCGGCCTCTGGACCAACCAGAGGCCGGATCTCTTTTTCAGCCCGCCTTTCCTGCATAAAAAACGGCGGAGCTTTCGCTCCGCCTGCGCGTTATCCTGTTTCTACTGTTATACTGTTATATTGTTATAACAGTTTGCTGTTGGTTTTGTTTTTTCCGGCCCTGCACCGCATGGAAAAGGCAAAAGACTAAGCTAATCCACAAGCCACAAGCCACAAGCCTTCTTCAGGAAATACAGTGCAAGAACACAGATATACAGATACACTGGCACGCAGACACACAAGCCGCAAAACCATCGGCTGTTAAAGGGTCTGTTTGGCTGTTTTCAAGCTTTTCTCGAGCTCTTCTCAGGCTCTTACTCCACAATATAGATATTCATGGTCCGGGAGCCGAAGATCCGGCATTCGTCCAGCGTATTCATGTACAGATCGCAGACGATAATGCCCTGCATCAATCCGCCGCCGGTATCCGCCGCTACGGCATAGCCGTAAACGAATTTCCCGTCGGGGGAGCAGATAAACAGCTTGGTGCCGTAAGGGATCACATTGGGGTTCACAGCTACACGGCCCACCGCCGCCGGAACACCTGTGGAGCAATAGCCGCCGCCGGTATAGGCTGCGCAGCGCCCGGAGATCATCCGGCTGTACTGCACCGGGTTTCCGTTGGCGTCGTAAACCACGCCGCTGTTATCGATCACCTGATAGGAGCTGTAGGAGCTTTTGGTGCCTACCCGCACCTGCTGGGTCACAGGGGCCTGCACCAGTGTACGGCTAAGCTCCTGACTTTCCACCAGCTGGCCGTTGATATACTTGTGCTGGGTCACCACTTCTTCCAGGCCATTCTGGCCCTGCACGTCGATCTTGGTGGTTCCTTTGTACAACGTGGCATCCTGCACGGTTTCCTCTTCATAGGCCACCGTTTCTTCCGTGGTGACGGTTTCATAGGTCACCCGGTTTACCTGGATCTCCATATTTTCGGAAAGAGACGCCGTATTTTCCACGCTGAGGAAATCTTCTTCTCCCAGCTGGATCCCGGCCGCTTCCACGGCGGAAGCAGCGGTTCCTTCCGGAACCGTTACGGAAAGGGTCTCCCCATCCGCCAAAACGGATACCTGATAATACCGTGTCACCTGCACCTGGGTATCCGCCGTTAAAGGCGTATCCAGGGAGGGAGTCACCTGGTCATTTGCGTCCAGAGTAATGTCCAGATCTTCCAAAGCCTCCGCTACCGTATCCCCCCAGTACAGGGAAATCGTCCGGCTCCGGCCGTCCGCCGTTACCTGGATCTCTTCCCGGGAACGAACCTCAATGGAGATGTTCCCGGTATCCGGGTCCACCGTATACAGCACCTGGCTGTCTTCCTTTACCTCATAGCCTAAGAAGGAAAGCAGAGCCCGGGCTTCTTCTTCCGAGCGGCAGCTGGCCACAGCGGAAGCGGAAACGGTTTCTCCGTTAACGGTGAGAGTCACTTCCTTGGTGGCAGCCAGCACCGTGGACACGGAGCCCACAGTAATCACCAGCATCATCACCAGAGAAACAATACGCATCATTGGCAATTTTCGAGACGCCGTGGAAACGGCGCGTTTTGCCAAAGTCCATTTTTCTTTCATTGCTGCACCTTTTCTTTCTGCGAAAGCCCCGGGCACGAATCTGCTCTCCAAAGAGGACCTCCCGGTTCCTCCCGGCGAAACGGTTCCTGATCCCGTTTCTAAACCGCAGGATACATTCTGCCGGCTCACGGGTATACTTCCGCTTGAGTTTCAGGATTTGCGCTGATGTTAGTAAGTATATCCACAAATTGCGTATTGTCAAATGGAGCGATGGGAAGCTTTTTGTGTATATTGCACAGGTATCTCCAATTGTTTTATTCTTTAAACGCAATTATCCCCCTTTTTTCCCTTTTTTTAGCTTGGAAACCGCCTGTTTTTTTCGTGCAAATTGTAAGAATCTAAAAATTACAAACTTGTAACGATTGTAAAGAATTGTAACGGTTCTTTTCTGGAAAAAACAGGAGCTCCTGGAAAAAGCTCCCTGCTTTTTTCCCCCGCTTTTCTTGTCCTTTCGCCTTCCCTTCCGACCTCCGTTTCTTTTCTGCTTTTCTTCTGTTTGCTCCAAGCTCCTGTTTCTTTCACTTCATTTTATCTTTCCTATTATATAAGGAAAAGCTTTGCATCTTTTGCGTCTTTTGCGCCTTTGGATTTGCCCAGAAAAATTCCCCCTCTGGCCAAAGATCTTCTACTTTCCTCTCTAAACAGCTGCTGTCTTTTCGGCTTTTTTACCTTTTCCTTTTCTATATATATATATATATAAGGTAAACACAGTGAACACGCGAAGCTGTTTTTCAAGCAAAGCTTGTTGATTGTTTACTGCTTACTGCTTACCGTTTACCGCCTGCTGTCTCCATTGTTTCCCGGTTTTCCCGGCCTATAGAAACCGCTTTTTTCCTTTGGCTTTCACTTTGCCATTCAACCTGCTGTATAGAATTTTTCAGGGCCTGAAAAAGCCGGCGTGCAGCCCCAAATCCAAAAATGAAGCCTGAAAAAACCCGTACCTTTTCGGGACTTTCAAAAAAGCATTCGCTCTTTCCCCAAAGAGTTTTCCACAATTTCCAAAGTCCCTTTGGGTTTTTCTTTTTTTCCACGGTTTTTTACAAAAACTTTCCTTTCTCTTTTCTAAAGAAGATTACGCCAAAACGGGAATTTTTTCACTTTTCCACAACAATTTCCACTTTTCCACATTGGGAAAGTTTTCAACAGTGGAAAACTTTGGTTTTGTGGAAAACCCTGCTTTTTTCCTTTTTCCTGCTTTTTGCCTTTTGGGGATTCCCGCTGTTTCTGCAGCTTTCCTGCCGCCTCCCTGCATTTTTACTGTGGATCTTCCCGCTTTTCCATTTTATAGATTTGTCTTTTGCTCTTTCCTCTTATACGTTCTGTAATTCCCGTAGACTTGCCGCCCGTTCCAAGCGCACCTTTTTTAAACGTTTCCCATCCTTACCTTTGCTCTTTTCCCCAGGGCAGATTAGCCCACTAGCCAACCAGCCAACCAGCCAACCAGCTGACCAGCCCACCGGACAACCGTCTATCGTCTATCGTTTATCGTCCGTTGTCCATCATCCATCATCAGACCGCTGGGCGGTTAGGCGGTAGTCTGTCAGGCTATCAGGCTGTCAGACTGTCAAACTGTCAAACTGTCAAACTGTCAAGCCCTTAGATTGCAGACTTTCAGACCGTCATCCGGGAAATCGGAAAAACAGAAAACCAGAGAACCAAGGAATCCGGGAACCACAAAAACAGGCAGCCACAGCCAGTCTTTCTTGCCCAAGGCTTTGGACTGTGGTAAAATAAGGGGGATTTTGGGGATAGGGGAGATTTTTATGAGGATGGAAACCATTCGCAGCCAATACAGTCATACACGAAAGGCCTGTTATTTGGGATATGTAACCCAGGCCGTGGTCAATAATTTTGTGCCTCTTTTATTTCTTACCTTTCAAAGCCAATATGGCCTTCCTTTGGAACGGATCACCGTTTTGGTCACCATGAATTTTGGGATCCAGTTGGGAGTGGATCTGCTTTCCGCCCGGTTTGTGGACCGTCTGGGTTACCGGAAATCCGCCATGCTGGCTCACTTTTTCGCGGCGCTGGGCCTTTTGGGGCTGGGAATCCTGCCGGAACTTTTTCCCGATCCCTATGCCGGTCTGCTGCTTTCCGTCTGCTTCTACGCCATCGGCGGCGGGCTGATTGAAGTGCTTATCAGCCCCATTGTAGAGGCCTGTCCTGCGGAAAAAAAGGAAGCGGCCATGAGCCTTCTCCATTCCTTCTACTGCTGGGGCAGCGTGTTTGTGATCTTGTTTTCCACCGGCTTTTTTGCCTTTGTGGGCCTTTCCCACTGGAAACAACTGGCGTTTTTGTGGGCGCTGCTTCCTATTTTTAATTTGTTTTACTTCAGCCAGGTGCCCATTGCCCAGTTGACAGAATCCGGCGAAGGTCTTTCCTTACGTCAGCTGCTTTCCCAAAAGCTGATCTGGCTGTTGGCTGTATTGATGCTTTGCGCGGGAGCCGCGGAGCAGGCCATGAGCCAATGGGCTTCCGCTTTCGCAGAGGCCGGGCTGGGGGTTTCCAAGTCTCTGGGAGATTTGGCGGGACCCTGTTTGTTTTCCCTGCTGATGGGCTTTTCCCGGCTGCTGTATTCCCGGAAAAGCCATGTGCTTCCTTTGCAGCGGTTTATGGCCGGAAGCTGCCTTCTGTGCATCGCCGGATACCTTTTGGCTTCCCTTTCCCCCTGGCCCCTGCTTTCACTGGCGGGATGCGGCCTTTGCGGGTTCTCTGTGGGGATCTTCTGGCCGGGAACCGTGAGTCTTTCCGCGGCCCGCTGTCCTAAAGGGGGAACCGCCCTGTTTGCTCTTCTGGCGCTGTTTGGGGACTTAGGCTGTTCCGCGGGCCCCACCTTTGTGGGGTTTTTGGCCGGGGAAGGCGGATGGATCCGCCAGGGACTTCTGGGCGCCGCGGCGTTCCCCGTTCTCTTACTTCTGGGGCTTTTCCTGCTAAAAGCCGTTTCCGGAAGAAATAACGGAAACGTTTCGGAATCGCCTATGGTCTGACTCAGTGGTTCTCGAAAACGGTTCCGAACTATTTCCGCTTTCTTTTTTGCTTATTTTATCCGAATAAAAGCCGGCGAAGCTGTGTAACTGTGTAAACAGCTTCGCCGGCTTTTTACTTTTTACTTTTGTCCTTGCTCTTTACTTTTTCTTTTTTAGTTTCTACCACCAAGGAACCACGGAGCTATGAAAACAGAGAAACAAGAAAACAGAGAGACAGAAAAACGTGGAAACAAGGAAACAGGGAAACAGAGAAACAAGTCCCCAGACCTAAGGAGCCTGTAAAACCCAAAATCCTTAACCTCCCCCTTTTTCCCACTTTAAAAGCAGAGGAGGACCCGGTTTTTACCTTTGGCCTTCGCTTGATACATGGCTTCATCCGCCAGGGCCAAAAGGTTTTTCTCCTCGTCCGCCGGCGTTTCACAGCTTTTAATACCGCAGCTGAAGGAGATTTTTTTGGTAGGATCAAAGTCAAAGGAAAGCGCCCGAAACCGTTTCAGAATCCGTTCCATTTGCAAGCGAGCCTCCCAAAGATCCGCTTCCGGGAACAAAACCACAAACTCTTCACCGCCGTACCGGAAAACTTTCCCTCCGGTTTCTTTCAGCTCTTCCAAAAACAGCCGGGAAAGCCTCTGCAGCACCTGATCCCCGTTCATATGCCCATAGGTATCGTTAATGGCTTTGAAATCGTCAATATCCACCATGGCCAGTGAAAAAGCTCTCATTTCCCCGGTATGAAACCGCCGACGAAATTCCTCCAGAAACTTTTCATAGGCCGCCCGATTATATATGCCTGTCAGTCCATCCATTAAAAGATCTTGCTGCAGCCGTTTTTGTTCTAAATTGCTTTTCCGCAGGTTATCTTCCCGGGAACGGTTGTGGGCAATCACTACCAAGGTGAGAAAGTATGTTACCAGGAAAATCAGTATAGCCAGAAAAAAATTGCTGGCATATAAACGGTCCTCTACCTGCTGAGACGCTTTAGGCAGCCAAGCCCCCAAAACAAGAAGGCACAGATTAAAAACAGCCACAACATTGGTGATCCGCTTTCTGCCGAACATACCGGAAACCACTACAGGAACTGTAAAAATGCTCAAAGTTACCACAAAAACACTATGAACATACATAATGCAAAAACAAAGCGCAGAAAGCACCAGCACTGGGATCCCGTCTTTATATTCCGGTCGAATCCGGGAATACCGAAGCAGAAGGTAGCCTGCCAGTACGGCAGCCAAATTCAGACACAAAGGCAAAAGAACATACGACTGCAGATATTCGGCAGGCGTACAGTACACCATTCCCTGGGAATTCAAATAGGAAAACATCCCCAGCTCCACAAAAGGCATAAGAAGCAGAATGGACAAATTGATATGCATCAGCAAATACCGCCAATGATTGGCAGAAAAGTTTTGTTTCTCCTGTTTTTCCGGATTCTTTTGTTTTCTCGGTTCCAAAGTGTTCCTCCTTTTTGCACACAGCCTTTCAGCAAACACTATTGACCATCATTGTGCCATAGACAAATGGAAAAAGCAAGAGAAATTTTCTTTCAGAATAAAATCTTTCTAAAAATAAGAAAAAACGCTTTTTAGAATATAAAAAACTCCTGTAAAAAGGGCTTTGGCGGATTTGCCAAAGCCCTTCCTAAACAGATTGCTCATTGCTCTATGAAAGATTATTTTTTCGAGGTTTTCCCGTTATTTTCTGCGGAAGGAAACATGGAAAGTTCCGCATCGTCTTGTAGAGAGGATTGTGGAGAACCCTGCGGAGAAGTTTCCGAGGAAGCTTCCGAAGCGGTCTGCGTTCCGTAGGCTCCTTTTCCCAGAACAGGATTTTTCCGCAAGGCCAGATACAGCAAAACCAGCCCCAAAGGAAACACCAGCAAGCTGATCCATTGGGAAGTGGAGATCCCCAGGAAAAATCCCCGGGCTTCGTCATACCGGAAGAACTCACAAATAAGCCGCACTACTCCGTACCCTAAAAAGTACACGCCTACTGCCGGAAGCCGTACCGGACGGCGGAACATATAAATCAGCACGCCAAACAAAACAAAATTCAGCCCCGCTTCCAAAAGCTGCACAGGAAACAGGTATACATCGTGGGGAGCCGCCAAAGACTGGGCAAACAGCATTCCCACCGGAGGATCCCAAGGGATACCATAGCAGCAGCCGGCGCCGAAGCAGGCGATCCGTCCGATACCGTGGATCAGGGGAATCACCGGCACTACCGTCTGCAAAAAATCGTAGAACCGCAGCTTGTACATCCGGGTATAAATATAGGCCCCTAACAGCCCTCCAAACAAACCGCCGTAATATACAAAGCCGCCTCCCAGAAGGATCATGATCCCGTCCAGGGTTTCAAAGAAAAACGCTCTGTTTTCCCAAAGCCGGGGCCAATCGGAAATCAGGTACAGGATCTTTCCTCCCACAACCACTCCCACTACGCCAAACAAAAGAGCGTACAGGCAGTCTTCTCTGGGAAAAGCAAACCGGGGGCTACGCTTTATGCAAAGCAGCGTTCCTAAAATAAACCCAATGGCCACAATGATCCCATAGGAGGGAATGGAAAATCCGCCAATATGAAAATATGGAAACACAAAACCATCCTTTCCCATCAACTATTTTTATCGCAGACCGGGCATTTCCATTTTTTAAACAAAAAACAGGCAAACAACACTGTGCTTGCCTGCGTTTCGTTTTGTAATTGCAATACGATGCCAGTTAAAGCAGCATCAGCGGAGCATATTGTAGATATCGTTCAAGGAATTCCGAGCAACGTTTACGGAATAGCAATAGCAGATATAGCAGCCCAGACCGAAAATAGTGCACAGCGCGATGCCTACAATGGAGCATACCAAGCCGGCAATAGCCATTCCGGAAGGTGCTTCTTTTCTTCCCAAAATAGAAAATACCAAACCTACAACGCCTACAAACAGGCCAATAATTCCACCGATTCCTACCGTAAACAGACCGATCAGCCAGAACACCAAAGATACGATGCCGCAGGAAAGGCCAACCACAGTCTTTACATTATACTGCTGATACATATGTAACACCTCGTCGTAAAATTTTCGTAACCTTAGATTAACACATCATTCATAAACTGTCAACCGGTTTTAATTGGTTTTATGGGATTCTTGCTTCTTTTTATAACGTTTTAACGTAGAATTGGGGAAAGTTTCCCCAACCGAAGCAGGAGCCGAAGCAGGGCTTCTTTTCTTCCAATAAAACAGCAAACAAAAACGCCTTCCCGAAAACCGGAAAGGCGCTGCATTTCTCTTCCAAATACCCTGAAAACTGAATAAAGATTAGAAGCGAAAGGAAGAACAACTTAAATCTCAGAAGGCTATGGTCAAGCCCTCGGCCTATTAGTACTGCCAAGCTGAACATGTTACCATGCTTACACACGCAGCCTATCAACCTTGTAGTCTTCAAGGGGCCTTACTAGCTTACGCTATG
>CALWUW010000036.1 GCA_944384815.1 uncultured Clostridia bacterium | reverse complement strand
GTATTGTCAGAGAGCCGACAGCCGAAGAAATGGAAGAATACTTCCAAGAACACATCAGCAAAAAGCCTTTCTTAAAGGAAAAAACGGCATAGCCACAAGGCTATACCGCATTCACACAACAATATTTCATTGAGATACAAAAGCCACTCGGGGCACCTTCCTTACGGAGGGTGCCCCGAGAGGGGCTTTTTTTATTCTTCCGCCGGTTTCGGCGCTTCCGGTATTTCCGGGGTTTCAGCGGTTTCAACGGTTTCAGCGGTTTCCTGGCGGAATTTCCAAACTTCCCAAAGCTTATGCAGACGCCCGTAAAACACCAGCACCAAAAGCAGCGCCGCTCCCGCCCAAGCGATCACCTCCGCGAAAAACACGCCTTCGTTGCCTACAAACCGAGGCAGGATCCAAACCGTTCCCACCCGCATCAGCATTTCCATAATGCCGGAAAGCATAGGCGTCACCGTATCTCCCAGCCCCATCAGGCCGGAGCGGTGCACATGGAGCATATACAAAATGGAAAGGAACACCGCCATTACGGACAGATACCGGTATGCCACGTCCAGCACGTTTTTGATCTCTTCCGGCGTTCCGGAAACAAACAGGGAAAGGATCCATCGACCGAAAAGCAGCATAACAGCCGTAATTCCTAAAGAAGTGACAAACGCCATCAAAGCGGCGGAACGGATGCCCTGACGGATTCGGGGGATCTTCCCCGCCCCCAGGTTCTGCCCGGTAAATGCCGCCACCGCCGAACCAAAGGACGTAGCCGCCAGCTCCAAAAGGCCATACAGCTTGTTGGTGGCGGTGAATCCGGCCACAAACACTACCCCCAGCCCATTGACTACATACTGCACCGCCATTCCGCCTACGGCGATAATGGTGTTCTGAAAGGCCGTGGGGATCCCCATACGCAAAAGCCCTTTGATAACGGCGCCGTCCAGTTTCCAGTCCTCTTTTCGAGGGCGCAGCATTTTGATTTTCAGCAAAGCCCGCAGGCAGAACAAACAGGAGCCTACCTGAGCGATCACCGTAGCCACGGCAGCCCCTGCAATGCCCCAGCCAAACACCAGCACAAACAGAAGATCCAGGCCGATATTGATAACGGAAGCTGTCAGCATGGCAAACAGCGGCGTGCGGCTGTTTCCCAGAGCCCGCAGCAGCGCCGCCATCACGTTATAGGTCATGACCACCACAATGCCGGAAAAAATTACCCGAAGGTATTCCTGAGAACCACCGATGATCCCCGACGGCGTATTCAGCAGCAGCAAAACCGGATACAGCACGCTTTGACTGCACAAAGTCAGCAGCACGGCAATTCCCGCAGCCAAAAATACGATCATGGCCACCGTTTTTCGCAGCTCCCGCTCATCCCGAGCGCCGAACCGATGGGCCACCAAAATGGAAAAGCCGTCGGCAAAGCCCACCATGACGCCCAAAACCAGCCAGTTCAGCCAATCGGCCGCTCCCAGGGAAGCCAGGGCGTCCACGCCCAAAACCTGCCCTACAATGGCTGTATCCACCATGGTATAAAGATGCTGGCAAACGCTCCCCAGCATCAGGGGCACTGCCATACGAAGAATCAATCCCGCCGGTTTTCCCGCGGTCAGATCCCGGGTTTGTTCCATAAATATGTCCTCCTCTCTCCCCGCACCATGCGCAACACACATCTCATAGCACAACCGCATACTACGCAACAAGAACACCAGCATACAGCCTGCGCCAATTTCTTCGGATCCCGCCCTTTTGACCAGATCCATCCTTGGGAAAATTCTACCGTGTTTCCCTTATTTCGTCAACTATCTTTCCTGCATGGGACAAGTATCTGGGGATTTTGCTTTGTGTTTGTGTAATATTTTCCATTTTTTTTGTAATTTTTTGTTATCATTTTCCTATTGAGTTAATAGGTTTTATTTGTTATACTTTATACAAACCTCTATAAAAAATGTGACCACACAAAAATAAATTTGAAAGAAAAGTTGTACCAGCCATGAAAAAATTAAAATTTCTTTCCTGGATTCTGGCATTTAGTTTGGTCCTTTACGGTCTGTTTCCCGGCGCGCCGGTTCTGGCAGCGGAAACGGATATTTCCGTGGATGCTCTTCATTTCCCCGACGCCGTGTTCCGGGAATGGATCCTGGATCCATCCAATCTAAGCGGCGCAGGAGAGGACGGTGTTTTGACCCAGCAGGAGCTGGCGTCCATCGAAACCATTTTCCTTCCTACCACAAAAGGCACCATTTCCTCCCTGGAGGGGATTCAGTATTTTACAAATCTCCGGCAGCTGACGGTAAAAAATCACAGTCTTACCTCTCTGGATGTCTCCCAAAACACCCGGCTGGAGTCTCTCAACTGCTCCTTTAACCGTCTCACGTCCCTGAATCTTCAGGGAGCTTCCGCCCTGACTTCTCTCAGCTGTGAAAACAACCGGCTCACCGCTTTGGATCTTTCAGGAAATCCCCAGCTTCTCACCTTGTATGCCCGCTACAATCTTCTGGAAGAACTGAACGTGACCAAAAACACCCAGCTGAAAATTCTGGAAGTGTTTGACAACCGACTTACTTCTCTGGATGTCTCTTCTCTTTCTCAGCTGGAAATCCTCTATGCAGACTATAACCGGCTCACCCGGCTGGACGTAAGCCAGAATACACGGCTGCAGTCTTTCGGGCTCAGTGTTTCCTACAATGAGCTGGAAACGCTGATCCTGCCCAACATTCCCGGGGTGACTATTCCCTTCCAGAATTTCGGCCAGCAAACGCCCCAATCCGGCTATGAACAAACCGGTTGGTTTTCCGACCCCTCTTATACCTCTCCGGTAACAGACGATATTCAGGCCCAGGGGCAAACCTTATACAGTCGGCGCCTGGCCAATCAGTATACCGTTTACTTTTCTCCCAACGGCGGCAAGGGAACCATGAATCCCATTTCCGACCAGTTTGATACGCCTTTCTCCCTTCCTGAGGCCACCTTTACCCAGTATGGATATACCTTCCTTCGGTGGAACACCATTTTTAATGGAACGGGAAACGCTTATGACGATCAAGCCAGCGTAGAAAACATTGGCGGAAGGCTCCATGGATAATTCCTCCGCCAAATACGACAGCTCTGTGGAGCTGCGCCCCAACACCTTCCGGAAAGACGGCTACGATTTCGTAGGTTGGGCGGACACGCCGGATGGGGCCGTTCGTTTTTCCAACGGGGCTTCCGTCTGGAATCTAACGGCGGAAAACGGCGCTTCCGTTACGCTGTACGCCATATGGGAAGAAAGCGCGGAAACTCTGCAGAAGCCCTACCTGGAGCAAATGGCCACCGCCTTCTCCCAGTTTCATAACAGCGATTATCTGAAAGAGGACTGGGATGCTCTCACCGCCCTGTATAACCAGGCCCGGGAAGACATCCTTCTCCAGGGAAAGAACACCTCCGCCATGGAGCGGGTGGTCTCCCAAGCGAAAACCCGTATGGAGCAGATCTCCACTTCTCTGGAGCGCGTGGAGGAAATCAAAACCTCCTGGCAATCCCACAATGCTTTCGCCCTTTCCTCTGCGGCCCAAAAACCCATTCAGACCGCCCTTACTTCCCAGATCCTTTCCGCCGTCCAAGAAGCTTTAACCAGCGGAGAGCCGGAAAATCTCAAAGCATTCAGCGGACTTTCTGAGGAAGAACCCCTGACCTGGGCCGTTCTGGAAGCCTATGAAGATATCCATCCCCAACTGGATCAGCTGGCGCTTTTGGAAAAAGCCGCTCAGTGGCTTTGGAGCACGGATCTTGCCCATGAAACGCCTTTACAGAATGTTACCTCCCAGCATAGCGGCTCCTATCAGCTGTACCTTTCTCAGTTCCTTCAGCTGGATCCCTCTTTCACAGACTATCTTCCCGGAGATGTAGAGGCCGGACTCCGTCTGCGCCTGGAGCTGTCTTTGGAAAAGGAAGACGCTCTCCGTACTTTGCAAGCATACTACGATTCCCTGGATCTGGATGTATATTCCGTCTCGGGGAAAGCACAGCTGCTGCAGATCCTCAAGGAATTTTCCGCTTCCATTGAAAGCGGGAACTCCTCCCAGGCTGTTTTGGATCAGCCGCTTCTGGGGACAGAAAAACTGGATCAGGTAAAAACCGCTAAGGAAGAGGAGGAAGCTCTTCCGCCTTCCGGGAATTCTTCCTCCACCGAGTCCGGGGAAGGGGAAAACACAGGATCTCAGGAAAATTCTTCCGAATCGGAACAGAGCGGGTCTTCCCAGTCTCCCTCCTCTCCGGTCACCGGGGAAGAATCCGGAAATCATAAAGCCTTTTTCTTTACCGGCGGAAGCGCCTTGATGATTTTGCTTCTTACCCTTTTAAGAAAAGGAAACCGGCCTGTATAAACCGCTTAAAATTCTTTTGATTTCCATAAAAATGGGGCTCCGGCCAAAGGGCCGGGGCCCCATTTTTTACCTTTCCCTGCCGGGCGAACATAGGAAAGCAATTCTTCCGAGAAGATCTTCCAAGTTTCCGAACCCCGCTGCAAAGATTTATTTCGTCCACTCTTTTTTCCGGGGAGGATCGGTCTCCAAAACCCGCATGGAAGGGTCATAAAAAGAGAAATTGTTTTTCCCATTCTTTTTGCTGAAATACAGAGCAATATCCGCTTGCTGCAAAGCTTGCTCGTATTGAAATTTTTCCCGGCGTACATACGTAACGCCTATACTGCTGGAAAGAGACAAGATCCCGCTTTCCCGCAGACGTACCAGCAGTTCCTTCAGCCGCTGCTCTAAAATTTCCCGCTTCACGAATCCTTTCACAAAGATCAGAAATTCGTCTCCGCCCAACCGGCCTACAATGTCTTTCTGCCGGAAAGCAGAAAGCAAGATCCGGGAAACTTCTTTCAACGCCTTATCACCTTCCAGATGTCCCTTTCGATCGTTGATAGTCTTGAAATCGTCCACATCCAGAAGCATCAGCGCTCCGCAGGGATCCCCCTGGGCCCGGGAAACATACCGGCACACCTCCCGTTCAAAGGCAATCCGGTTATAATTGTTGGTCAAAGGATCCCGGCTGGCCGCTTCTTCCTGAGCCAGCTGCTTTTCCTTTTCCGCATGGATATCCCGCAGGTAAATCAGAGCAAAGACGTTTTGGGTCACTTCTTCCCGGAAAATATGGAAAACCATTTCCACCCAGCGCTCCTGCCCGCCTATCGGACGAAGATAACGGAACCGCTGGCTCTTTTCCCCTTTGGCGGACATTTCTCTCCATTCCCGGGGATTCCGGTATTTTTGAAACAGCTCCAAGTCCTTGGGAGAAAGAACGAGGCTGAGCTGCTTTTCCAGCACATCCAAAAAGTGGGAAGAAGTCCTCCGGTAATCCTGCCGGTAAATTTCCCACAGACCGCCCAAGGATTTCAGCTGCCCACTTTCCAGATCCACTTCCGCGTAGGCAATGGTTTCGGAAAGCAGCGCCTGGTAAAACCGCTGCATCCGCATGGTTTCCAGCTCTGCTACCCGTTCCTGCCCGGTTTGCTCCAAAGAAACCACCACTGTATCCAGATCCTGCTGTTCCTGCCCCAAATGCCGCAAAGAAAGACGAAACCACTCGTAGGTGCCGGATTTTCCTTTTAGGAGAATCTCCGGGATCTGTATGTCCCCTTTTCTGCGGACACGGAAGAACAGGTCTTGAAACTCTTTCACAAAATGAGGATGAACGATCCCCTTTCGGATCCAGCACTGGGGAAAATCCGATTCCCGCTTTTCCTCACCCGTTAAAAGAGAACGGTTGGTGTGGAAGAAAACAGAGGAATTCAGCTCGTTATATTCAAATACATCTTTCTCCCGGGTATCCGGCAGAAATTTGGGCTGATCGATATGGCTGATGATCCGATGATACCCTTCCAGACGGGTCCATCCTTCTTCTTCATCCTCCACCCGTATGCCGGTGCAGCGAACCAAAACTTCTCCGTACAAGGGATGTTTCCAAGTATATTCCAGCTGCACGGCCCGATCTCCCCGAGCCATACTTTCAATGGAGTGATTCACATAATCGTAGTAACCGTCGTTGATCCGGCTGTACCAGAACTGGTAGCATTCTTCCGGGGTCAGCGTATCCGTGATCCCCAGCACACGAAGCATGGTATCATCCGCCAGCATTTCATACCGCTGGGAGCTCGGAGACAGGCGGATGATCCACAATCCCACACCGATGGTATCCAGGATATGGCTGTAGGTAGATTCCGACAGCTGGCGCAGCCGCTGCTCATTTTGGTGTTTTCGGATCCATATTGTGAGAAAGTTCGCCAGAACCTTGGCCTGGGAGTCGTCCTGAATGGAATACCGGGGATTTTCCACGGCTACAAATCCCAGAATCTCCTCATGGATCCAAACCGGAACCGCCATGATCCGGGAGATATTCAGGCGGCTGAGAACTTCCCATTCCTTGAGATTCCGCTCCCGAACCTTTTCCAGATTAAAAATCATGACGGACCGTTCCTTCCGGAACAACTCCATCCAGCGCTCCAGCACTTCCGGGGCCACCGTCCGCAGCTCTTCCAAATTGGATAAAATCCCGTTGGAGCACCATTCCAGCACCCCTTTCCAGCTTCCCGGACGCTGAGGATCCGGCTCAAAATAGTGCACCCGGTCTCCCTGATAAAACTCCCCTGCAGCCTTTAATACCTGCCATAGAGCTTCCTCATATTCCAAATTTTGAGACAAAATCGACGTATAGTTTACCACTTTCTCCGCAAATTTCAGTCGCTCCTGTACATTTCGGCTGACGATCTCCTGCTTTGTCACATCCAGAGCCACTTCCAGCCGAAGCTGCCGGCCACCGCAGGTGACCAGTTTATCCTTCAAAATAAACCGTCTGCCACAGTATGCGTTTTCCTGCTCCCAGGTATAAAATCCATCTTTTTTCAAAAAGGAGTTGGTGCAGAAAGAACAGGGTTCGTCTTTCCCCTGGAGCACCTTATAGCATGGTTTTCCCTTATAATCCCGCATGGCAAACAGTTTTTGTCCTGCCGGATTCAGATAGTAGAGCTCGTAGGTCACAGGGTCACTGATATAAAAAATATCATTTTCCGCTTCCAGAACCGTGCGGATCATTTCCTCTTCCGTCCATTGCGGCGCAGGAGCGGTCTCTGTTTGAGGAATCTTTCGGCGGAAATGTTCTTCCCAGGCGATCCGCTCCTGAAACGCCTGGCTTTCCGGACGAAAATACAGCTCTTCAAATTGCTGGGGCGGGCAGGGGCGAGAAAATAAAAAACCCTGAAGCAGATCCGGCCCCAGATCTTCCAATACCGCCAGCTCTTCCTGAGTCTCCACTCCTTCACAGCAAACCCGGATCCCGCTTCCCTTTGCCAGCTCAATCACGTTTCCTAAAAGCCTGAAATTATACGCGCTTTGCTGAATGTTGCTGACGAAACAGCGGTCGATTTTGATTTCGTCCACGTCCATTTCTTTCAGCCTGCCCAAGCTGGAATAACCCGTTCCGAAATCGTCTACGGAGATCCGGATCCCGTGGCGCTTCCACTGGCGGAAAATATCATTGATATAGGGATAATCCAGAAGCTGCATGCTTTCTGTAATTTCCACCGTTAAGGCATTCCCCGGCAAATCATGCTTCCACAAAATCTCCAGCATCTTATAGGTGATGGATTCCTGGCAAAGCTGGTCATAAGTGATGTTCACACTGATGCAAAAATCCGGGAAGAAATTTCTCCATTTCCGGCATTGCTCCAAAGCTTGATCCATGACCCAAAGCCCCACCTGGCCCATAAACTTGGTTTGTTCCAAAACCGGGATAAACTCCCCTGTTGGCACATCTCCCCGGCGGGGCGACGTGTATCGCAGCAAAGCCTCCGCTCCGTGAATCCCATACCCCTGAGAATGGATCAAAGGCTGATAATGCAAAGAAAAGCCGGAAAATCCATTCTCCACGCTTTTCTTCATTTCCTCTTTCAGCTCCAAAGCCTCCAGATCTTTTTCATAGTCCTCCGCGGAAAAGAACCAAAGGGTATTTTTCCCCTGCTTTTTGGCGTAGTCCAAAGAGGTTTCCGCATATTGGTAGATGGTGGCGCCGTCCGGCACACTGTATTCCCGAAGAGGCACGGCGCCGCCGGAAATGGTGCATCTTTGCTGCAGCCGCTTCTGCACATCCTGGAAGATCCGTACCACATCCCGGCAATCGGCTCCCGGCAGGATCACCGCGAAGCAGTCTCCGTTGCTGCGATATACCCGATGGATGCCGCTGGAAGCGTCTTCCAGGGAAGCCGCCACCTGTTTCAGCGTTCTGTCCCCACATTCACGGCCACCCTGCAAGTTAATATCCTTCAGGTTATCCACACCCACCAGTAGAAGATAGCCGTCCTGATTCTGCTGAAGATTCTTTTCCACGTCTTCTTTCAGGATCTCCATGTGAAATGCTCCGGTAAGACTATCGGTTTTCCAGCGAGCCAAAAGATCGGAAACCCGCCCGATCATATACTCCGGTCGCCCCTGCTCATCCTGCTGGACTTTTCCCCGGCAGTTGATCCAGACCACATTTCCCTGTCGGTCAAAGATTCTATATTCCAAATTATGTTCCGTGATTTCACCGGAAAAGATCTTCTCCAGATCGTTCTCAATCCCGGGAAGATCCTGGGGATATATTAAACGCTTCCAGTCCTCCAAACGGCAAAAAGAACCTGCCGTTTTAGGCAAATCATATTTTTCGCCTATATTTTCGGAAAAGTACAATCTCTGTTCCAAAATATCCCATATAAAAAAATAGCTGTCGGAGCTTTCGCTAAGAAAGTTCAGCAACTCATAATCCTTTTTCAGGCTGCTTTTTATATCCGGCTGTGTCTGCATAGTCATTTCTTAATTCTACCCCTTTCCCGGCCTGGATAATCTGCAGCGAAAACAAAAGCCGTAAAAGGCCCGGCTGCCGTTTTTTCTTTTATTATAGCCGCATCCCGAAATCCGCGCAAGCGCTTCTGTTTCTCTTGGGAGAAAATTTTTGCACACAGAATCGCCGCGGAAAAAATTTTTCCGCGGCGTCTTCTCCTTTTTAATTGGGAATCTTCAGCACCTGCCCGGGATGAATGGTATTTCCGGAAAGATTGTTGAGTTTCACGATCTCCGGGTAGCGATTGCCGTCCCCAAAATACGTTTTTGCAATTTTCCAAAGGGTGTCCCCTTTCTTCACGGTATGAGAGCGATAAGTCGCCTCCGGCGTAGAAGGGGTCTGGGTTTTTCCGGGAATTTTCAGCTGCATCCCCGGATAAAGGGTGGTTCCCGAAAGGGCGTTCATCTCCATGATCTCCGGATACCGGCTGCCATCCCCCAAATACTGCTGAGCCAGCTTCCAAAGGGTATCCCCTTTTTTTACGGTGTGGACAAAATTCTCCCCACTAGGAGGCGTCTGCGGATTTTCCGGCAGAGAAGGCGTGCTTTCCTCCTCCCCATTGACCCAATCCGGATAGTTTTCCCAGATGGAAGGATCCTCCTGCCCCAGGGACCAGGCGCCGGCCCCCTTCAGATCATATTTTTCCACCAAACCCAGCTTGGCTTCATAGGATTGGGAATCTTCAAACCAAACCTGGTATTTTCCCGGCTGCAGCACTGTATTTACCCCTACCACATAGTCCGTTCCGGAAGCGGGAACGGTAAATTCCGCCTTCACCGAACGAGTCTCCGGATCGTAAACGATGGTGGAAGGGCAATCTTTCAGGATCTCCTGGATCACCTTGCTGCTGACTCCCTTGCCCACCACGCTTTCGTTATCCATACTCCATACCCGGCCATAAAGAGGAATTCCCAAAACCACCTGATCCGAAGAAACATGCTGCAACGCGTACTGTATGGAGCTTTCCACAAATTCATAGCTGGAAACCGGCCCGGGTTCCCCGCCTTCATAATGTTCATCGTAGGCCATAATCATCAAATGATCCGCATATTTTCCCAGGGCCGCGTAATCATAGGAACCGTGCCATCCCACCTGCCAGTTTTTGGGATTGGCCGCCACCGCCACGGAAACTTCCTTTTCCGCCGGGATCTTTTCCCGAAGAAGCCGAATGAAATCCGTGTAGCTTTCCCTTTCGTTGTGGGTGACGTTTTCAATGTCCACATTGATGCCGTCCAGGTTGTATTCTTCCACATACTGGGCAATCTGCTGAGCCAGGGATTCCCGGTTTTCCAAGGCCCGTATGCCCGCCTGCCGGTTCCAGTGGTTGCTTAAAAACGGAACCACCTTCAGCCCTTTATCGTGCATGGTTTTGATGAAATAGGAGCTTAAATGATTCAGTTTCAGGCTTCCGTCCTCCCGAATGTCAAAATAACTGGGGGAAACCACGTCCAAAGCCTCTCCGGTATTCTCCACATATTCCACCTGCTGGTGATCCGTTCCGGTATACAGATACCCCATGGTGTACCGGTCCGAAGCCGCAAAAGCCGACATAAAGGATGAAAAGGCCACTGTAGCCACCAAGGCGCCGGAAACCAGAATCTTTACGTTCCGGATCTTTCCCTTTTCTGCGCAGGAACGTATAGCGTTTAAAAGCCGTTTGGAATTTTTCTGCAAGCTTTTCTTTACGCTGAATTCCTCAGCAAATTCCACATCCCCGGAAGAATATTCCAAAATCAGATCATAGGTCCCGTCCGGATTTACAAGCAATCTTAAATTAGGCACGCGTATATCCCCTTTCTGCCCCATCCCCGGTTTCCTGACGGAATTTCCCGGGCTGAAATTCTCAGGGAATCCGAAAAATTCCGGATCAACCGGCAAACCGTTTTAAACGAAAAACGTTCTTGCCGGACGCCCGGTGTTTCACCCTGATTTTTTTACTAGAATACCCGGTAAACTGGAAACTATTCCCCGGGAATTTTTTTCATTCCTTTTCGCTTCTCCCAAAGCAAACACTTTTTTTATAAACTCCGGAAAAACAAAAGAAGTTTTTGTTGCTTTTTATACCGTTGGTGGTAGAATGAAGCCAAAGATCACCCAAAGGCCACCAAAAGGCCGCTGAAAGACTACCGAAAGGCCACCGAAAAATCACTGCGTAAAGGGGAGAATATGTATGACAACTGTATCCGGCCTTTTTTTAAAGGCGCAGGACTGCGTCCTTTCCGTTACCGGCTCAGAGGATTCCGGTTACGGAATTGCCATTTCCAAAGACGGCAGCCCGGAATTTTTAAACCGCAGCCCGGCGGAATTGATCGTGCTGGACCGTATCTATCGCTATCGTTCCTTCAGCGAAGACCGGTACGATGATCGCTGGACCCACGATCCACGCCAGGAGTATTCCAGTCCCTATGGGCGGGTTTCCCTGGAAGGGGAGGAGCTTTTCTGCTCCGCTGTGGTGACCACCATCCACGGCGCCAGCGTGGAATTTACCGACCGCTACCGGGTTTCCCCCGATGGCCGGGGGTTCTGCTTTTCCAGAACCGCTGAGGTGCTCTCGGAAAACATCAAGGAATGCGGCTTCATGACCCGTTTTTCCCTGTATGATCCGGACACCGTCAATCTGATGGACTATGATGTGTTTGCCCCGGCCCGTTGGTACAAAAAGAACCGGCAAACCGTGGGGGACTGTCCTTTTAACGACGAAAGGTCCCAGGCGTATGGCCACACCTTCGGAAGCGATTATTCCCATGACTATTTCTACATCCGGGAAATGGCCCTGCCCCTGCCTATGATGGCCATACAGAAAGAGCGCACCGGTGCCTGGCTGGCTCTATACCATCTGAACCCGGAGCTTTCCTCCCCTTCTGAAGCCGGACTGGATCACACCGGGCGGATGGTCAGCGAAAAAATTCAGTTCGGTTCCCTGGGAATCAAAAAGAAACCTGTGCCCAGCCTGGGCTATTGCTACCCCGGAAGCGAGGGAAATTATCACACATCCCCCATCAAGCATTCCGCCAACCATCCCCGCCAGGCGGACGTGGATAAAGATCTGGACTGGAATTACAAGGCCCATCCTTTGGAGACGGGAATGTCCCACAGCTATACGCTGGGCATTTGTGTTTCCCGGGACGACGGCTTCCGCATGGCCATGCGCAATTCCTACCGACTGGGGTTTGACTGGATCCAGCCGCCTAAGGTGGAAGCGGATCTGGAACGGATCTACCAGGCCCATATGGATCTGTTGGACCGTTACTGTGAACCCTACGGAGGCGCCATGGGCGTGCCGTTTTCCGTAGGCCTGGACGGGCGCATCGATTCCATCAGCTACCAGTTCGGCTTTGTGGGGCAGCAGGTTTCCATCGGCTATCATTTCCTTCGGGAAGGGTATCGCCGGGGCAAGGAATCCTTCCTGCACAAAGGCCGGGAGATCCTTCGGTTCTGGGTGGAAAACGCTTTAAGCCCCCAGGATATCCCCATGACCTGGTATGACCCGCTGGTCCCCCGTTTCCGCAATTACCCCAGTTTTACCCGGATGGTGGCTGACGGCTGCGAATTTGTGCTGAAGGCGTACCAGCTGGAGAAAGAACACGGGAATCCCCACCCACAGTGGCTGGATTTCTGCATCCGGGTGGCGGATAAATTCCTTTCCCTGCAAGGAGAGGACGGTTCTTTCGCCCGGGCTTATACCTGGGAAGGAACCGTGCATCATCCAGACAAAGGAGGCACCCCGCAGATCCTTCGTTTCTTTGTATGGATGTATCAGGAAACCGGCGCGGATAAATATCTGGACTGCGCCAACCGCATAGCGGAATTTTCCTATGAATTTGTGCACAAGCCTTTCCGTTACATCGGGGGCACTCCGGATAACGACAACGTATTTGACAAAGAAGCCGGCATCCTGGTGTTTTACGGATTTCTGGAGCTGTATGAGGTCACCCGGGAGCCTCGCTGGCTGGAAGTAGCCATAGGCGCCGCGGATTATACGGAAAACTGGATCTACACCTATCCCGTGCCGGTGCAGGGAGACTATATCGGCAATCCTTACCGCCAGGTCACCCTTCTGGGGCAAAGCCCTGTGACCATTTTCGGCGGGGCCGGCGGAGATAATTTCATGAGCTTTACCACCACGTACTACTACCGCCTCTACCGGATCACTGGGGACACCCATTACAGGGACTATGCCATTTTTGCCCAAAACGCCTCCAAATCCGCCACAGATTGGAAGGGCACCTTCGGCTATGCCTTCCCGGGTCTTTCTCCGGAAGGCGTGGGCGCGCCCAACATGGAATTTGCCGGCGGCTTTTCCTACTGGATCCCCTGGGCTTCCATGGCGCAAGTGGAGCCTATGTGCGACCTGGAAGATCGTTATGGGTATAAAAGCATCGAACAGGTGGAAGCGCACCGGGAGGAAAATTTCTCTTCCAGATAAGGGGCAAAAAACGCTTTTGTATCCTGTATCCTGCATTCTGCACCTTTATGCAAAAAGCCCGCTTCGGTTTTTGCCGAAGCGGGCTTCTTTACAAAGTTTTTCTGTTTCAGGGCCGATACAGGTTCTTAGTCTGGGTTTTAGCCTCACAGGTAAGATTCATTCCCAGCTTGCGGAAAGTGGTTTCGTCCACAGGGGACAAAATCACGGAAGAATGGGCCTCACAGCCCCGAAGCTTGGGAAGCTGCTTCAGCGCCATGCCGGCGGTGGGATTCATAGCCGCGCAGATGGACAGGGCAATGAGGATCTCATCCGTATGCAGGCGGGGATTGCGGTTGCCCAGATGCTGGATTTTCAGGTTCTGAATGGGCTCGATCACCGTGGGAGAAATCAGAGGGATCCGATGGTCGATCCCGCCCAAAGCTTTCAGGGCGTTGAGAAGCGCCGCCGAAGAGGCTCCCAGCAGAGAAGATGTCTTGCCGGTGATGATCCGCCCGTCGGGCAGCTCTATGGCAGCCGCCGGAAGCTCCGTTTCCTGGGCGCGGTCCAAAGCGGCTTTGACCACCGGACGCATATCTGTGGTGATTCCTGCCTGGTTCATCAAAAGCTCCACCTTTCGGACGGCTTCTTCCTCCGCATGCCCCAGCCGCAGGTCGCACAAAGTGCGGTAATACCGCCGTACGATCTCCTGACGGGACGCCTCCTTGCAGACTTCATCGTCCACAATGCACAGTCCGGCCATATTCACGCCCATGTCCGTAGGGGACTTATAGGGGCTGGATCCGGAAATCTTTTCAAAAATAGCGCTGAGCACCGGGAAAACTTCCACGTCCCGGTTATAGTTCACCGCTGTCTCCCCGTATGCTTCCAAATGGAAGGGATCGATCATATTGATATCGTTCAGATCCGCCGTGGCGGCTTCATAAGCCAGATTCACCGGGTGTTTCAGCGGCAGGTTCCACACAGGGAACGTCTCAAATTTGGCGTAGCCGGCTTTGATCCCCCGCTTATACTCATGATACAGCTGGGAAAGGCAGGTGGCCATTTTTCCGCTGCCGGGTCCGGGAGCGGTTACCACCACCAAGGGACGGCTGGTCTCCACATACTGATTCTTTCCAAAGCCCTCATCGCTGATGATATGGGCAATATTGGAGGGATACCCTTCAATAGGATAGTGCAGGAACACCCGCACCCCCAGGCTTTCCAAGCGGCGGCGGAAGGTCTCCGCAGCTGTCTGCCCGGAATACTGGGAGATCACCACGCTGCCTACATACAGCCCAATCCCACGGAAGGCGTCGATCAGCCGGAGCACATCCGCATCGTATGTAATGCCGATATCTCCCCGGACTTTATTCTTTTCAATGTCCCCGGCGTTGATCACCAGCACGATCTCTACCTGCTCGGAAAGCTGCAGGAGCATTTTCATCTTGCTGTCCGGCAAAAAGCCCGGCAAAACCCGGGAGGCGTGGAAATCATCAAACAGCTTGCCCCCCATTTCCAAATACAGCTTATTGTCAAACTGGCCAATACGCTGCAGAATATGGCGGGACTGAATTTCCAAATACTTTTCGTTGTCAAATCCAATGGTTTTCATCATCCGTATTTCCTCGTTTTCCTCAAACTTTCCCACCCATTCCCTTGGGGAGGGATTTCTTCCGTTTTCTTTTACATACCCGATTATTATAGTAAAATCCCGAAGAAATTACAACCAATGGCCTTCACAAAAATCACCGGTCTTTCTTTGGGCATTTTTGTTTCTTTCCCCACAGGCCGCATTCTGTGAGAAAAGCAGGCAAGCCTTATCAAACTTCCGGAGATTACAAGATTACAGGGCTCACTGGAACTGGGAAGTGTACAGTTTGGCGTAAAGGCCGCCTTTTTCCAAAAGCTGCTGATGATTGCCCTGCTCCACAATATCCCCGTTTTCCACCACCAGAATGTGATCCGCGTTTTGAATAGTGGAAAGCCGGTGGGCGATGACAAAGCAGGTTTTCCCCTTCATCAGTTCCCGCATGGCCCGCTGAATCTTCTGCTCCGTCTGGGTATCCACATTGGAGGTGGCTTCGTCCAGGATCAGCATTTTGGAATCCAGCAGCATGGCTCTGGCAATGGTCATCATCTGTTTCTGCCCTTTGGAAAGCCCGGAGCCTTCACCGGTCAGCACGGTGTCATAGCCCTGGGGCATTTGCAGAATGGCCTCATGGATATGGGCTGCCTGGCAGGCACGGATTACGTCCTCCTTGGTGGCTCCTTCTTTTCCGTACGCGATGTTTTCATAAATCGTGCCGGTAAACAGCCAGGTGTCCTGCAGCACCATGGTATAGGCCCTTCGCAGGCTTTTCCGGGTAAATCCGGTGATTTCCTCGCCGTCCACCAGGATTTTTCCCTCCTGGGGATCATAAAACCGCATAAGAAGGTTGATCAACGTGGTTTTTCCCGCTCCTGTAGGGCCTACAATAGCTGTCAGGCTTCCGGGCTCCGCGTGGAAGCTCAAATCGTGGATTACCGTCTGGCCGGGAAGATAGCCGAAACGTACATGCTCCATGCGCACGTCTCCGGAAACTTCCTCCAGCTCCCGGGCGCCGGGGATGTCCTCCGGCTCCGGCGCTTCATCCAGAAGGCGGAACACCCGCTCCGCCGCCGCACAGGCGGACTGCAGCTCGCTTAAAATATTAGCCGCCTCGTTGATAGGGCCGGAAAACTTCCGGGAATACAACACAAAAGCGGAAAGATCGCCGGGAAGGATCCTTCCCCACAAAAACAGCACCGCTCCCAGAACGCTTACCAGGGAAAGAGAAAGGTTGTTGATAAAGTTTACGGAGGGGCCTGTCATGCTGCCGTAATAATCGGCGTTGTAATAGGCATTGACCGCTTCCGTATTTTTCTCGTCGAAACGTCCGATCATGGTGGCTTCCTGATGGTAGGCCTTGATGGTTTTCTGGCCGCTGATTACTTCCTCCACATATCCGTTCAGCTCTCCCAATGTGGCGGAACGCCGGCGGAACAAAGGACGCACCTTTCTGGCCATGAACCGGGTAAGAAAAATCGAGGCGGGAATGGTCACCACGAAAACCGTCACCAGCTCCGGAGCAATGAGGATCATCATCAAAAGGGAGCCTACCACGGTGATCACGCTGGTGCAGATCTGCAAAAGATCGTTGGAGAGAGAAGCGTTTACCGTATCAATATCGTAAGAGATCCGGCTGATAATATCTCCGGCCTGGGTGCGGTCAAAAAAGCCTACCGGAAGCTCCATCAGCTTATCGAATACATCCTTGCGCATCTGGTAAATGATTTTCTGGCTCAACCGGATCATCAGCAGGCTGAGAATATAAGAAAGCAAAGAGGAAAGGGCATAAAATCCAATCATCAGCCCCGCGTTCCAAAACACTTCCGGAAAATTCACGTTGCCCGGCCCGCCAATGGCGTTAATGGCCCGGCCGGAAAGCATGGGGCCTACCAGGCCGAACAGGTTTCCGGAAATAGTCAGCACCAATGCCAGAAGCATCAGCCATTTATACCGATAGAGATATTTCCAAAGCCGCAGCAAAACATATTTCCGATCTTTGGGCTTTTCACCGCCCATGCCCCTTCCTCTGCGCCCTGCCGGGCCGGACATTTTTCCCTGAGGTGCAGGGCTGCCTCCGTTATTGGCCATGGTTTTCCCCTCCCATCTGTGAAATACTGATCTCCCGATACGGCGGGCAGTTTTCCATCAGCTCCTCATGGGTTCCGTAGCCGATAGCTTTGCCTTTTTCCAGCATCAGGATGTGATCCGCGTAGCGAATGGAGCTGACCCGCTGAGCCACTACCACGGTGGTGGTATCCCGGAACCGGGAAATCAAAGCCTGCCGCAGCTTGGCGTCGGTTTGGTAATCCAGAGCACTGGAGGAATCGTCCAGAATCAGGATCTCCGGGTGAGCCGCCAGCGCCCGGGAAATCAGCACCCTCTGCTTCTGCCCGCCGCTTAGATTGGAGCCCCGGATAGCCAGGCGATAATCCAGCCCCTCTTCCAGTTCGCCTACAAACCAACGGGCCTGGGCGCAGTCCAGCGCTTCCTCCACAGCCTGCCGCTGCAGATCCCGGCCAAAGCGGATATTTTCCTCAATGGTATCGGAAAATAAAGCGTCGTTCTGGAAAACAATGCCAAACTTGGTGTGCAGCTCTTCCTGGGGGATCCCCCGGATGTCATCTCCGTTGATCCGGATTTTTCCGCTGTCCGGATCATAAAAACGGATCATCAAATGCACCAACGTGCTTTTTCCGCAACCGGTTCCGCCGATAATGCCCAAAGTCTCTCCTTTTTTCAAGGCAAAGGAAATGTTTTCCACCGCCGGCGCTCTACCGGTATGATAGGAAAAGCTGACATTTTCAAATTCCACATGGTAGGGGCTGTCCTGATGCTCCCGAGGAAGGATCTCCAGGTCTTCCGGCGCGTCCAATACTTCCTCAATACGCTTGGCCGAGGCCGATCCTCTGGAATACATCACAAACATCCGGTTGATGGATAAAAGCGCGTTAAGAATAATGGTGAAATAAGTCAAAAAGGCCAGGATGGTGCCGTTGCCCGTTTCCCCCTGCCAGACCCGGAAGGCGCCGGTGATCACTACCAGCGTCAGCCCGGCATTGAGAAACAGGTTCATCAGCGGGCTGCTGGCAGCCATGGTGCTTCCGGCCTTGGTTTCCTTCTGCACCACTTCTCCGTTTACTCCCGCAAACCGCTTCTTTTCGTATTCTGTCTTAGAAAGCGCCTTAATGACCCGAATGCCGGAGGCGTTTTCCCGCACTACCCGCACCATACCGTCCACGGATTTCTGCAAACCGGTATACAGGGGGATGCCTTTTCTGGAAATATAAAACACCACAAAGGCCACAAAGGGAAGGGTGGCTACTAACACCAGCGTCAGCACCAGATCCAGGGACAGCGTAACCGCCAGCCCGCCCAGAAGCAAAATGGGAGCCCGAACGCCCATACGCTGCATCATACCGATCATCTGATGGATATTGTATGTATCGGAGGTAAGCCGGGACTCCAAAGAAGCCACCGTAAATTCATCCGCCTGGCGGCAGGAGAGGTAGGAGATCCGGGAAAACAAATCGTGACGCAGCCGCTGGGTGGTATCCCTGGCTACCCGGGAAGCCATCCGGTTAGCCAGCACATTGCCCACCCAGGCGATCACGGAGCAAACCAGCATCAGTAGCCCGAAAAGCAGAATCTCCTGCATATTTTTCCGGGGCACGATCTCATCGATCAAATACGCCAGGATCCAGGGAAGAAAAAGATCCATAACGGTTCCGGTAAATTTAATGGCCAGCCCCAGGATCATTCGGGGTACACTGGGGCGAAGATACTGAAAGATCCGCTTCATTCTCCGTCCTCCTTCCCACAGGGCTGCAAAAGACGTTCCGCCTTTTTCTCCACCCGTTCCAGCATGGCGCAAAGCTGCTGCTGCTCTTCCGGAGAGAATTCTTCCAAAAGCGCCTGGTTCCACCGGGTCCGCACTTCCAGAACCTCCGGAAAGATCTCCATAGCCTTCTCTGTAGGATACACCCGCAGCTGCCGGCGATCTTCCTCACAGGGTTCCCGGCGGATCCATCCGTTTTGCTCCAGCAGGGAAAGCTGCCGGGCTACGCTGCTTTTGTTCACATAGATCTCCCGAACCAGCTCATCCTGCAAAATCCCCGGCCGCTGACAAATACGGATCACATACAAATGCTGGTATCCGTTGATGCCCCGGTTTTCCAGGCAGTTATTCCTGTATAACGTGAAGCAGCGGGAGGTTCGGTTGATATACCGCATTAACGACGCCATGGTTCATCCCTCACTTTTTCAATTTCATAGAGCTCCGCCCGGCCCGAAAGAAAGGAAGCGCCCTTCCTTCTTGGGATCTCCGGCCCGGGAACCTATAGCCGCCGAAAGGCTTTTCCTTTTCGCAGCCAAAATCCACCCACAAGAAATGGTTGCAAGCGCAACTATATGTATAAGAATACCACTTTCCTTCAGGGCCGTCAACGAAAAATCCGGACAAAAATTCCCCCGCCTTCCGGAAACCCGGAAACGCGGGGGCTTGTCTGTTTCTGAAAGGGTAAAAACCAGCGCCGGGGTAAATGCCTGATACCCGGCAGCAGATGCCTAGTACAGCGCATAGTAGTCAATCTCTCTTTTTAAATCTTCATCGTACTCCGAAAGCCTGAAAACCGTTTTTTCCGCACCGCCTGCAATAAACGTCACGTAGGTTTCACTCCAAACGCTTCTGGTATTTTTCACGGGATCATACTGATAAACTTTTCCCATTGCCGTATAAAGATACCGATCTCCCACCAAAGCGGTACGGCTCACGCCGCCGCCGCAGTCCTGCAAAACCTGCAGCTGCCCGGTTTTGAAATTGTAGGCATATAAAACGTTCAAGTTACTGGAATGGAAGAAAAGATGCTGGCTGCCGCGAACAGCGCTGTCGGGAAATTCTCCGTCGGTGAGAAAAGGCAGTTTTTGCCGGGTGATCCGGCCATCCTGAAAATAATAGGTGAGAAGATACCAGCCATCCTCAAAATACTCCGTAAAATACAGGGCTTTTTCGTCCAGGTTGGGCGCTTCATAGGGATTTCCCACATTTCGGACGGTGAAGATCCGCTTTTTTTCTCCTCCTTCCAGAAGGTAGACATAATAGCGGGCATTTCCCATGCTTTTGATCCCTTCCGGCAAAGGCTCTTCCAGATCTTCTCCCACAATATAGGCAACCCGGTCTCCATAGCTGCTGAGTACCGGTTCCAGCGCGCTTGGCCCGTAATTCTCCCAGCTATCCACTTCCTGAACCTCTCCCGTTTTTATGTCCCTGGAAAAAACTTTCCACTTGGGATGCCCACTTTCATGATCCAAATCGGATTCGGACCAGTAGATCGTATCCGAAGTCACCGCCATGTGGAAAAAATGCATTCCTTCTGCGCGGGGTGTATAGGAATTTATAATTTCCTTTTTTCCCATATCGTAGCAGAAAAGGTGGGTATACGTATCGTCTTCTTCCGGCAGGGAGCCGAAAAAGTACATCTTATCTCCGCAGACATACGGCAGGGACGGGCTCTTTACCGAATCGGGGAACTCTAATAGCACCAGCGGATCGGTCTTGTTGCCCTCCACTTCCCGGGGCACCACCTTGCTGTCTTCCCTTTGCCATTCCGTATAATAGATGGCGTCAAATTCTTCCCAGGCTTTTGAAAAAATATCCGAATCAATATAATAATGGGCGTCCGTTAAAAACGCGCCGGAGTCTCCGTTGGGGTAGGAAATTTCCTCCTCGGGGAAATATTCCCAAAACCCCGGGCTTCCGCTGCTTTCCCCCTGGGAGCTGTCCTCTCGGGATACCTCCGCCTGGGATTCCACAATCTTGGATTCCGCCGGTGGAAAACTTTCTTCCGGCAGCGAAGAAGAAATTGGTTCCCGGCCCTGGGCACATCCGGAAACAAGCAAAGCAAAAACCAGCATGCCCGCAGCCAGACTTGCGGTTTGTTTTTTGATTTTCATCCTTTTCCCTCCCTTTTACCTTGTATGATTTTCTGCGATTTTGTGCCCTTTGCTTTCAGGTTCAGGATAACACAATTCCCCTTCCATAGCCATAAATATTACTAAAATGAAATAAAACTGTATTTGTTTTGTAAGAATAAACCCCCAGCCTCCGCCTTCCGGAAACCCGGAAACGCGGGGGCTGGGGGTTACTTTTGCTTTTCAGTTTTGCATGGGTCTGCACCGGGCGCTTTGGCGCCTGGAAATTCTTCTCCCGGGAAGCTCTCCGGCCTCAGGCCGTTTCCTCCGGCTGCTGCAAAAGGCTGGCAAAGTCCTTATAATAGCGCTGCCGGTTTTCCGGGGACATGGCCACCAAGCGGCTCAGGCTGTCCATACTGATGGGGCCGGCGGCAAACAGCAGCTCGGTATAATCCCATTTGGTGAAGCCGTACTTCTGCTCCCAATCGCAGATCTTCTTCATGCCGTAATAGTAGCAGGTGAAATAACCGGGGGCATTCTGGTGAGCCTGCACCTGGGCTCTGGCGGTGACCCGGTCAAATCCCAGTTCTCTTTCGTAGATCTCCACGGCCTCTTCCAGGGACACGCCAAAATAGAACATCATCAGATCCACATAGATCCGCACAGAGGTATGATGCCGGCGATAGGCCACAAACAGCGGGAAGAAGGGATCTTCCGCGAAGATAAAGGTAAAGGCACGCTCTGTACGCAGGCAGGTTCCTTCGCAAATAGGCACCTGCTTGGCGCCGATCTTTACCGTTTCCGGAATGGAGTCCATGGCCGTACGCACATACTGCACATGATGACCGGGATAGGCTTCGTGCATGGTATTCATCTTGATCCATCCGTCGGTGATGTTCTTATAGTTGTACTGGTTCAGGAACATCTGCCCGCGGTAGGGCCGACGGGAGAAGTCCCCTCCCTCGTAACCGCCCCAGGGATAGGAATCCTTGTAGCAATCCGGCAGAGGAACGCAAACGCAGGTTTCGTCATCGGGAAGATTCACATACTCGTGGGCAATGGCACGGGTGCGCTTCAAATACCCATTGGCCCGGGCGAACATTTCTTCCGCGCTGCCGGCAGGCCCCGCATACCGGAACAGCACATCACTGACCTGCTGCATGGTTTTGGGGGTCTCCTCGGGAATGTCCAGCCCGGCGGCAATGGAAAACACTTCGCTGCGGGTTTTCTCCATTTCCTCCTTATGCCAGGAAAGGATCTCGTCCAAAGAAACGCCCAGCTCGTTTTTCAGCAGGTTCCGGTATTCTTCCGGATCCATCTTCACCGTTTTGCTGAGATCGTCCTTCAAAAGCTCTTCGGAAGACACTTCCTCCGAGGACAGAGCCGCCGCCATCCGGGAAAGCTGCTCACAGAACCGCTCCATGGCTTCTTCCAGACTCTTTGCCTGCTCCGGGGTAAAGCCCGGGAAATATTCCCGGATCCGGGCTGCTTCCTGCTGCAGCTCCAGCCGGCTTCTCTGCATGCCCCGGGAGATCTCCCCCTGCTCTTTTTCAGAAGAAGCTTCCCGAATCAGTTTCACAAACACCTCTTCATTTTCCGCAAACTGCCCCAGCTTCCGCAGAAGAGTCTCCAGCCGCTGGTCATCGCTGCGCTTGTCCCCGCGGATCACACCCTGAAACATATACCGGAATCCCAGAAGCATGCCCTCCGGATGCTTTTGGGTGCTCTTCATGGAAAATTCCATGGAATCCAGAAAATCCTTCAGGTGATTTTTCACCAAAGCGAACACTTCGTCGGGCTCTTCCAGGGCTTCCACCCGCTGTTTCAGCTGGTTCCATTCCGCCGTTACGGCTTCCATGGCTTCCCGGGTGGGGAGGAACAGCTCTTTCTCATAGGGCTTATGGTTGTGCAGCCGGTAGGACAGCAGGGCGCAGTCCCGATCCAGCTCTCTGTAGGTTTGGGTCAGCTGAGCGTATTCCATTTGTATTCTCCTTCCAAAATAGAGACGGCTATTCCGTCTGTTTCTGTTTTTCTCAGCATAGCACATTCTTTAAAAATGGGCAATCAAAAAAGGTGCGTTTTTTCTCGGGAAAAAACGCACCTAAAGCACCTAAGAGGGGATTCCTTAAGATCAGTTTGGGTCCTGGCTTTCAATAGGGGATAAAACCGAAAGAGTGCTGCGCATGGAAGCATCATAAAAGCTAACGGTTCCTTTCCCCTGGTTTTTAGACGCATACAGCGCCTGGTCAGCACAATGGAACAATTCGTTGTAATTTTTCCCATTTTCCGGCCAAAGAGCCACCCCCATGCTCAAAGACACGGAAAATCCCTGAAAATCCTGGGTGAGGGCCTGAAAAATCCTGCGGATCTGGGCCTGGATGTTCCGGGTGTATTCCATAAACACCAAAAACTCATCCCCGCCCACACGGGCCGCCAAATCGCTGCTGCGAATGGAGGCACTAAGCTTTTTCGCCGTGTTCTGCAGCACCTGGTCGCCGAATAAATGCCCGAAGCGGTCATTGGCAATTTTAAAATCATCCAAATCAAATAGCACCAGGGCATAGGTCTTTCCCTGCCCCTGCTCCAGAACAGCCGGGATCTTTTCCCGAACCGCCCGAGGATTCAGCAGCCCGGTAAGAGCATCGTGAGACGCCATATTTTCCAGGCTGTTCATTTTCACTTCGTCTTCATGAATATCCACAAATTTTCCAATGATCCCCGTCCGTGCCGGCGGTTCCTCCAGCCCCCATAAAACCTGGGCAATCATTTTATACCACCGGGGCCGGCCATCTATGGAAAGAAGATACTTCTGCTCCAAATACGGTTCTCCCGGATGAGTGGAGGAAACTTCTCTGGAAAATTCCAGCATATTTTTTCTCCCCAGGACTTTGTGCAGCTCCCGGCTGTGCAAAGGGTGGAAAATCACTTTGGGGATCCCCAGGTGTTCCGCTCCCCATTCGGAAAATATCGCTTTGTCTTGGGCAATGATATATTCAAACTGCACTTCCCGGGAAAGGGCGGAAAAGAATCGGTTCTTTTCCCGTTCGTGCTCCAAAAGACGCAGCGTCCGATCCGAAGCGGCAGAAACTTCCGTCTTTCTTCTGGAGGGCAGCAGAAACCGGACGGGACCTTTGGCTCTTCTTTCCGGGGCCGTCTCACAAAGTGCAAGGATGTTTTCGATCCGATTACGGACCACACACCCCTCAAAAGGACGGCGGACACTATCCGTCACGCCCATCTGGTAGGCTTGGTTCAACGCGGAGACATCCGTTCCGTCCCAAAGAAGAAGCACGGGCAATGTTCTCTCCCGGGAAGGAGGCCGCAGCCTCTCCAGGATCCGGAAACCATCCGCTTTCAGCATACGGATCTCCAGGATCACCAAAGCCACCTCCTGCTCCAGGCCTTCCAAAAAGGAGAGGGCTTCTCGGCAGCTGGACGCTTCCTCTACTTCAAATTCCTGCCCCAGCAGATCTCGAAAAATCGAGCGATCCAGCTCCGAATCATTCACCAGCAAAAGCAGCCGCCGGCCAAAGATCTCCTTTAAAAGCTTTTCCTTGCCGCTTTTCTCCAACTGAATCGCCTCCCATCTCTCCGGATATACCGCGAAGACTCAAATAAAAACAGCGTAAAACAAGATTACGGACTCGGGCATAAAACGCAGGAACCGTGATTGTTTCTACGTAATAACATGATACCTGATTTTATCTTAAAAAACAATATAATTTTATAGATTTCTCAAAGCATCCCTGCATCCCTGTCTTTTCAAAATTCAAAAAAAGGAGTACAATAACCGTATTCCATAAAATATTTACCTTTTCCCAATCCGGGAAAAGCAGCGGATCTTAATTTTACCGATTCATTGAAAACAAAATTTTCGGGAAGGAGCTTAACGCCATGGGATTGATTAAAGCAGGAATAGGAGCCTTGGGAGGGACTCTTGCCGATCAATGGAAAGAATTTTTTTACTGTGACGCGTTGGAAAATGACGTTTTAATGACCAAGGGCCGCAAACGGACAGGAGGTCGCTCCTCCAACACCAAAGGAAACGATAACATTATTTCCAGCGGGTCTGGAATTGCTGTGGCCGATGGCCAATGTATGCTGATCGTGGAACAAGGAAAAGTGGTAGAGCTTTGCGCGGAGCCGGGAGAATTTACCTACGACAGTTCTTCCGAGCCCAGTATCTTTACCGGCAGCCTGGGAGACGGCCTGCGGAAGACACTGGAAACCATGGGCCGCCGTTTCTCCTATGGAGGGGACACCGGCAAGGACCAGCGGGTGTACTACATCAACACCCGGGAGCTGATCGACAACAAATTCGGCACCCCCAACCCCATCCCCTTCCGGGTGGTGGACAGCCGTATCGGCCTGGACATTGATCTTTCCCTGCGCTGCTCCGGCCTGTACTCCTATAAGATCGTGGATCCTCTGCGGTTTTACCAGTTCTGCGGAAACGTAGAGCAGGAATACACCCGGCAGGAGCTGGAAGGCCAGCTGAAAGCGGAATTCATCAGCGCCCTGGCGCCGGCTTTGGGGCGGCTTTCCCAGCTGGAACTGCGCCCCAACCAGCTTCCCAGCCATACCGGGGAAATTGAGGAAGCCATGAACCGTCAGCTTTCCCAAAAATGGGGTGAGCTGCGGGGCCTGCGGGTGATGAGCGTGGCTTTAAGCTCCGTTACTTTGCCGGAAGAGGACGCAGAACTGCTGAAAGAGGCTCAGCACACCGCCATTTTGCGGGATCCTTCCATGGCAGCCGCCACTTTGACAGGTGCCCAGGCGGACGCTATGCGCACCGCCGCCGGGAACAAAGCCGGAGCCTTCACCGGTTTTATGGGAATGAATATGGCTGCCGGCGCCGGCGGTCAGAACCTGCAGCAGCTTTTCGCCATGGGGCAAAATTCTTCCCCGGCATCTCCGTCCGCCCAGCCGGAAACCGGAAGTTGGCAGTGCGCCTGCGGCGCCACCGCTTCGGGAAATTTCTGCCCCCAGTGCGGCAAACCAAAGCCGGCATCAGATTCCTGGCGCTGCGCCTGCGGCGCTATGGCTTCCGGGAATTTCTGCTCCGCCTGCGGCAAGGCAAAACCCCAGGCCCAGGGCTGGACCTGTTCCTGCGGGGCAATAAACCAGGGGCGGTTCTGCTCCCAGTGCGGCGCAAAAAAACCGCAGGGAGCCCGGGTCTATCGTTGTGACAAATGCGGCTGGACCCCTGCGGATCCTTCCCATCCTCCCAAATTCTGCCCGGAATGCGGGGACATTTTTGACGATGGGGACAGCCAGTAAGCCGTGTTCTTCCCTTTGTTAAAAAACAGGATTTTGCCCCTTTCCCTTAGACATTTCATCGCATAAATATCTTTCAAAGGCTGCCGTCTGCATAAAGCTTCGGCAGCCTTTCCTTGTTTTTCCCATTTTTTCTTTTACGTCCCGTTGGCAAAGGGGCTCTGCAAAAATCAGCAGTTATCCTGCTCGCCGGTATACAAAGGCAAGGGGAACCAGGCTCTTACCAAAGGATTTTCCCCAGCGCCGGGAATGTTTCTCCAGGCTTCCGGTGTAAACAAAAGCGCAGCCGCCTCCATAGGAGAAAGGCAGAAAGTTTCCGGCTGTTCCGGGGTCTCGCCGGAAGAAACCAAAACGTTCCCTTCTTTTACTTCCAGGGTAAACGTCTGCCCGGAAACGGAAAACCGCAGGGCACCCTCCGGCAAAGGGGTATAGGAAGCTTTCACCTTCAAAAAGGCTTCCGCCACCTGAGGAAGGTTAAAAATCCGATAATTATGATCTACCCGAATCTGCAGATCCTCCGCCAAAAGCCCCAGTTCCGGGGTCAGGGAGAGATCCCAGGGAGGCAGTTCCAATTCCATGGAGCGCAGCCCCAAAACGTCAAAGCTCTTCTGCAGCACATCCGGCAAAAGCGTCGCATCCGAAAGAACCAGCTCCTGCACCCGCTTTCCTCCGGCGCAGGTAAAATATCCTACAGGTTCTCCCTGCAGCCGCAAGGCATAGGGAACCGCCTGCCAGGAGCACAAAACCGAAAAGAAATCCTCCGGAGAACGCACTATCTTCCGGCTTTGCCGCTGGTACAGCTCCCAGAACAGCGGCGCTTCTTCCCGTGCCATGGGAGCAACTTCCACCGGAGCCGTCTGCCGCCCGGCGTAGCGGTGGCGAAGGTTGCTGCCATTGATGTCATAGCACAGTTTTACGCCGGCGGGAATGTATCCGAAATATTCATACCGCTGCCGCTGACCGCCCAGTACACTGAAGGCGTCCCCGTTTTTCTCCATGTCTTCCAGCGCCCATTGCATCAGCTTTTTCATGTATCCTTTTCCCCGGGCGACAGGGTGCACGGAAACCGTCCCCAGGCCGTTTACCTTCAAAACTGTATCCCCCACCTGGTATTCCATGGGAACCACGCAAACCAAAGCCCGGATCTTCCCGTCTTCTTTTACCAAATAGTGCATGGATTCAAAAGCGCAGCCCTCCCCGTAATGCTTGGGAAAGATTTTCGTAAAATCATGGGGAACGCTGTGTTTGCTGAACACCATATCGGCAAAATCCAGAATATCCTGGCGATCTTTTTCCGTACCCTTACAAAACTCCACCTGCAAGGTTCTTCCTCCTTTTAAGGCTCTCGCCTGATTTGCTCTCAGAATACAAAAAAATTCTCCGTATACAATGGGAAAATCTCCTGTATTTTCTCCTTTTCAAGAAACATTTTCCCACCTTTTCAAGAATTTTCCGGTTGGGGCCTCCATTCTCTCTTCTCCGTGGCCTTGTGGCCTTGCAATCTTGCAGCCTGTGGTTTGTTTTCCTTTTTCTCTTGTTCTTTGCCCCTTTGCTTTTTCTGCCGCCTTTCCATAAAGAACCGCCCCGCCTTTTCACAAGGCGGGGCGGTCTTCTGCAAGAGCCTGGGTTCTGCTTGTATTTCTGATTTTTTACTTCTGGCTGTAATGATGGGCCTGCTCCAGCATCATATCCTTCACTTTCATCAGGCGAATCTGGGTGCTGCGCTCGTTTTCATCCAGCTTCATAGTGATATACCGGATATTTTCCTGCATTTCCGGAATCATCACATGCTCCAGAGCGTTTACCCGCCGGCGGGTCTTTTCAATCTCCGCCGCCATCAGCTGGCAGGATTTCTCCACCTCCGCTAGGCGCAGCATATCCGGCAGAATATCCGAAAGGGACTTTACGGCCATATCCAGATCCCCGGAAGTAAAGGCAAAGCCGTAGGAATACATATCGTTGGGATCGGACGTGCGGGTTTTGGCCGTGAGAATCGGGATCTCCACGCTCATCACGTTTTTCAGCCCGGTTTCCAGGGTGATCTCCTGCTTGGGCGTCAAAAGCGCCACATCCAGCACCGCGTCCGGCGTGGCGGCTCTGGCCAGCACAAAATTCTTGTTGGCCGTCTGAATGCCTTGTTCCACCCGCTCCCGAAGGGTTTTATTTTCCCGCACCAGATCCAGAAACTGCCGCATCAGCTCATCCCGCTTATCTTTCAGAAGCTTATGCCCCCGCACGGCGGTTACAAGCTTTTTCTTCAGCCGGGTCAGCTCCATTCTGGTGGGGTTTACATGGGTCGCCGCCATTGGCAGCCGCCTCCTTTCCTATGGGAATCCCGGAAAAATTCCCCCATCAGCCCTGATAGTACTGATCCAGGAACTCATCCTTGATTCGCTTCAGCTCCGAACGGGGCAGAATGGAAAGCAGCTTCCAGCCAATGGAAAGGGTTTCCTCAATGTCCCGGTTGGCTGTATATCCCTGGGACACATATTCCTGCTCAAAGGCGTCCGCGAATTTGGCGTAGAGCTTATCAATATCCGTCAGAGCCGCTTCGCCCAGAATGGTCATCAGCTCCTTGGCTTCTTTGCCTCGGGCGTAAGCGCTGAACAGCTGGTTCATGGTGTTGGCGTGGTCCGCCCGGGTCTTGCCTTCGCCGATGCCCTTATCCTTCAAACGGGAAAGGGAGGGAAGCACGTCAATGGGCGGGGTCACACCCCGGCGGTACAGCTCACGGCTTAAAATGATCTGCCCTTCGGTGATGTATCCGGTCAGGTCAGGGATGGGGTGGGTCTTATCGTCTTCCGGCATGGTAAGAATGGGGATCATGGTAATACTGCCGTTTTTCCCCTTCTGCCGCCCGGCCCGTTCGTACAGGGAGGCCAGATCCGTATACATATAGCCCGGATAGCCCCGGCGCCCGGGAACTTCCTTACGGGCGGCGGAAACCTCCCGCAGGGCGTCGGCGTAGTTGGTGATATCCGTCAGGATCACCAGCACGTGCATTCCTTTTTCAAAAGCCAGGTACTCCGCCGCCGTCAGCGCCATACGAGGGGTGGCGATCCGTTCTACCGCCGGGTCGTTGGCCAGGTTGATAAACAGCACCGTCCGGTCAATGGCGCCGGTTTCCCGGAAACTTTCCACAAAGAAATTGGATTCTTCAAAGGTGATGCCCATAGCGGCAAAGACTACCGCGAAGGGCTCGTTGGTACCCCGCACTTTTGCCTGACGGGCGATCTGCGCCGCCAGGTTGGCATGGGGCAAACCACTGGCGGAAAAAATAGGCAGCTTCTGCCCCCGCACCAGGGTGTTCAGCCCGTCGATGGCGGAAATTCCCGTCTGGATAAACTCCTGGGGATAATTTCGAGCCGCCGGGTTAATAGGCAGGCCGTTAATGTCCATCCGTTTTTCCGGAAGGATCTCCGGGCCGCCGTCAATGGGACGGCCCAGGCCGTCAAATACACGGCTGAGCATATCTTCGGAAACTCCCAGCTCCATGGAACGGCCCAGAAAACGCACCTTGCTGTTGCTCAGGTTGATACCGGTAGAGCTTTCAAACAGCTGCACCAGCGCATCCGTGCCGTTTACTTCCAGCACCTTGCACCGGCGGGTTTCCCCGCTGGCCAGCTGGATCTCTCCCAGTTCATTATACGCAACGCCGGAAACGCCCCGAACCAGCATCAGAGGGCCGGCCACTTCCTGTATGGTTTTATATTCCTTGGGCATCAGTATTCCTCCTTCTGCAGCAGCGTGCTGATCTGGGACGCCAGGGCCCGATGGATCTCCTCATAGGCCTCTCCCACTTCCTGGGGCTGGGTGTACTTAAAGCGGCCGATCTGCTCCCGCACCGGCAGCCCGATCAGCTGCTCCACGGAGGCGCCCTGCTGCAGCGCCTGGCTGCACTGGTCGTAATATTCCATCACCAGCTCCATCATGGCAAACTGTTTGGAAAGAGGGGTGTACGTATCCACTTCGTGGAACGCGTCCTGGTGCAAAAAGTCCTCACGAATGGAACGGGCGGCTTCCAGCTTCAGCCGGTCCGGCGCGGAAAGGGCGTCCATACCCACCAGCTTTACAATTTCTTCCAGCTCCGCTTCGTCCTGCAAAAGGCCCATAAGCCTCTGGCGCATCTGCATCCAGCGGCCGTCCACATGGGTGTTGAACCATTTCTCCATGGTATCCACATAAAGGGAATAGCTGGTCAGCCAGTTCACCGCCGGGAAATGCCGCTTATACGCCAGGGAGGAATCCAAACTCCAGAACACCTTCACAATGCGCAATGTAGCCTGGGAAACCGGCTCGGAAATGTCGCCGCCGGGAGGGGACACAGCACCGATTACGGAAAGGGCGCCTTCTCTGGGCTGGGAGCCGATGGTGCGCACCCGGCCGGCCCGCTCGTAAAACTGCGCCAGGCGGCTTCCCAGATACGCCGGGTATCCTTCTTCACCGGGCATTTCTTCCAGCCGTCCGGACATTTCACGCAAAGCCTCCGCCCAACGGGATGTGGAGTCCGCCATCAGCGCCACGGAATAGCCCATATCCCGGAAATATTCCGCAATGGTGATGCCGGTGTAAATAGAAGCCTCACGAGCCGCCACAGGCATATCGGAGGTGTTGGCAATAAGCACCGTGCGCTCCATCAGGGAGAATCCGGTTTTGGGGTCCTTCAGCTCCGGGAATTCGTTGAGCACGTCCGTCATTTCGTTTCCGCGCTCGCCGCAGCCGATGTAAACCACAATGTCCGCTTCCGCCCACTTGGCCAGCTGGTGCTGCACCACGGTTTTGCCGCTGCCGAAGGGGCCCGGCACAGCCGCTACGCCGCCCTTGGCAATGGGGAACAGAGCGTCGATCACTCGCTGCCCTGTGACCAGGGGCATTTCCGGGGAAAGCTTCTGGCCATAGGGCCGCCCCTGGCGCACCGGCCATTTCTGCATCAGCGTAAGAGGAATCACGCCGCCGTTTTCGCTTTGGCAATCCGCCACAGCTTCTTCCACGGTGTATTCCCCGGGGGCGATCCGGGTGATGACACCCTTCACCCCTGCCGGCACCAGAATCTTATGGGAAACGATTTCCGTTTCCTGAACGGTGCCTAAAATGTCTCCGCCGGTAACGGCGTCTCCCACCGAAACCGCCGGAACAAAATTCCACTTCTTTTTCCGGTCCAGAGAAGGGATCTCCACCCCTCGTTCCAGATTGTTTCCGGAAGCCTCCATGATTTTTTCCAAAGGCCGCTGGATACCGTCGAAAATACTGCCGATCAGCCCGGGCCCCAACTCCACAGAAAGAGGCGCGCCGGTGCTTTCCACTGGTTCTCCGGGCCCCAGGCCGCTGGTTTCTTCGTATACCTGTATGGAAGCCTGATCCCCGTGAATTTCGATGATCTCGCCGATAAGCCTCTGCCGGCTGACGCGCACCACGTCAAACATGCTGGCGTCCCGCATACCTTCGGCGATGACCAGAGGTCCGGCTACTTTTTTTATGGTTCCACTGCTCATTTCCTAACCAAGCCTTTCCGGCCGCCGGCTGTCTGCGGCCAATTTCATTGGATGCGGCGCTGTTTCAGCCGCCAAAGATAATATCGGAACCCACAGCCTGTTCCACGCTTTTCCGCACGGCCCGCATGCCGGCCCCCGTATTTCCGGAAACCCCCGGAATGGGGATGATGGCCGGGAAGCGGCGGCTGCGGTATCGGTCGATCTCGTCCTCGATCTGCGCGGCCAAAGACTCCGTAATATAAATCACCGCGTAAGGCTGCTCTCCCTCCTGGTCCGCCAGGCGGCGCAGCAGCCGGGCTCCGTGCTCCGGATCCTCAGCGGGGAAAACCGAAAGTCCCAGGGCGGCAAAGCCGTAGATGCCGTCCCGCTCTCCCAAAACTGCTATCTTATACATACATTTCCCGCACCCTTTCCCGGATAAATTCCTCCGGAAGGCTGTTGCGCTTCCCGGAAAGGATCACACGCACCGTCCGCAGCTCCGTTTCCCGTGCCAGCACATACGCTGCCAAAGGGGAAACGGTAAACGGATTGTACTTTTGCGGCCGGATCTTCTCCATCAGCCGGTCGTCACACCATTTCTCAAAGGCGGAAAAAGAGACTTTCAGCGCCTCCGCCGCCTCCGCCCACGGCGTGTGGGAAAGATAGTCCAGAAGCGCCTCTTCTCCCTCCGCCGCGGCTTTTCCCAAAGCATCCACGGAAAGAGTGGAGCAGGAAGCCAGCGCCCGGTGAATAAAATCCGGGGACTTTTTCATCCGGCAGCAGCGCACGGCGATCTTGATATCCGCCGCCGCCACTTTTTCCTCTCCGTAAAGCCGCAGCACTTCGCTGGGGCTGTTTTGGGAAGCCTCTAAAATGCTTTCCAGCGCAGCACGGTCCAGCACTACATCGCAAAGCTGGCCGTCCCGGGTATGCAGCAGAAGCTGAAAGGCTTCCTCCGCCGGCCGGCGCATAGTCTCCGGCAAGCTTTCCCAATCCTTTTCCGCCACCGCCCGGGCGATCTTCTCCGGATCCTGGTTTCCGCCGGAAAGAAAATATTCCCGGGGATCCTGGTTCATAAAGTTCGCCTTGATGCAGGCTTTCAGGTTTTGATAATCGGTTTCCAGGCGGAACACATCCAGCACATGAATGTCCTCCACCAATTCCTCCATCAGCGCCCAGGTCTTTTCCCGTTCGCTTTGAAGCAGAGCCTCGCCCTTGTTTTCCTCTCCGGCGCCGGAAGGAAGGCTCCAGCCTTTATCCGCCAGAAGCCGCAGGCACTCTTCCTCGTCCCCGGCGGCCAGCAGCTGCTCCACGAAAGCCCCGTTTAAAAGGCTCATTTCCTTGGTGCGGATCCGCGCCACCGCGTAGGCGTATTGTTTTTCCTGCATACTCATCCCTCCCGGAACAAAATGCCCCGAGCCAGATCCGTCAGCTCTTCCCGCCCGGCGGCAAACAGAGCGTCCACGGAGCAGTTTTCCTCAATGCCGCCGTAAAGCAGCACGCAGCCCCCGGAGATTTCCCGGGAATCCGGAGAAAGCTCCAGCCGGGTGCCCTGGGGCAGGGCTTCCTGCAGTTTCCGGAGGAAATCCTGGGGAAGGCGGGCTTTGTCCCTGGAAGACAAAAGAAGCACACCGTCCCCGGGAAGGGCCCGTTTACAAATCACCCGAAGCAGCCACGCAAAATAGGCTTCCTCCTCCATGGCGGATACAGAGGCTCTGGCCTGCTCCAAAGTGGATTCCAAAATTTCCTGCTTGGCTTCCAAAAGCATTCTTCGCTCCAGAAGCTTGGAGGAAGAAAGGCTCCTTTCCAGGATCCTCTGGCACTCTTCCTCTCCCTTTTGGGCGATCTCCTCGCATTTTTGCCGGGTTTCCTGCCGGATCTCTTCCTCCAGGGCCCGGATCTTCTTTTCGTTTCCCGCTTCCAGCTCCTGGGTGACCTTCTGGCTTTCTTCCCGGATTTCCGTTAGAATTTTTTCAATGCCCGTCATGCCGTACTCCTTCCTGAAGGGCACTCCCTTCTGTTTTCCGTTTTTCCGGGGATCAAACCGGCAGCCCGGCGATTCCGAAAATGGAAAGGATGGAGATCAAAAGAGCAAAGATGGCATATGTCTCAACCATGGCAGGGAACAGAATAGCCTTGCCCAGCTGGTCGGGGCGCTTGGCGATCAGGCCGATACAGGCCACGGAAGCCCGGCTCTGCTTCAGAGCGGACCAATAGCCTACAATAGCCATGGGCATGCAGGCCAGGAAATACAAAAGTCCCTTAGCTACGCTGAGCTCTACAAAGGTGCCGCCGATAATGCCGATCTGGCTCAGGCACAGGAAAGCGATCAGAAGCCCGTAAATACCCTGGGTGCCCGGCAGAAGCTGCAAAATCAGAACCTTGGAGAACTTGGAAGGATCTTCCGTAACCACACCCGCGGCCGCCTCACCGGCACGGCCAACGCCTACAGCAGAGCCTGCGCCTGCCAAAAGTGCTGCCAAAACAGCGCCCAGAACCGCCAATACAATACCGAAATTTTCCATGATTTATTTGTCCTCCTTAATTTTGAAGTATTTGGTATGAACGCCGAACGGCTGAAATTTCCGTCCGCCGCCCTGAAAGAATTTCCCGAAAAATTCCACAAACTGCAGCCGGTTGGTATGCACATACGCCCCCAGCAGGTTGATGGCAATGTTGATGGTATGCCCCACCAGGAAAATCAGGATAAAGGCTATCAGGCCCACCGGCCCGCTTCCCATCATGGTTCCCATGCTGTTGATTACCTGAGCGATAACACCTGTGGCCAGGCCCAGAGCCAAAAGCCGGGAGTAGGAAAGGATGTCTCCCAAATAACCGGTTACGTTATACAGCGCGTAAGCGCCCTTTAAAAGCCGTTTCACCGGGTTTTTGGATTCCCGGCCGCCGGTGAGAAGGATTCCCACGGCGCCGATACCCGCGGCAATGGAACCGATAGTCCCCGCCGGTTCCTCCAGCTTGGCGATCCCCGCGATCCCCGCGAACATTTCCGTGCTCAGCAGAAGGAGGATCAGCCCGCCTACCAGAAGGTACCAGAACACAATGTCATACACCAGGTCCTTATACCGCTTTTGTTTCCAGAACTGCACCGCTCCCAAAAACAGCGCCACAAAAATGTGGATCACGCCTACCAGCAAAGAGAACATCAGCATCCGCATAGGCTCCTCCAAAGGAGAGAACCAGAAAGGCGGAAGATCCTGCCGCTGCCCCAGGAACGTGCCGCTGAACGCGCCCACCACGTCCCCGAAAAAGCTGCCGTATAAAAAGCCCCAGAACGTGGTGCTGATGCCGCAGAAGAAAAACATCCGAAGGGCTTTCCGCATGGAAAGCTCCATATTCTTGAATTTCCAGAGACAAAATCCGCAAACCGCCACCATGATCAGGCCGTAGGCGGCATCGGAAAGCATCATGCCGAACAAAATGTAGTAAAACACCGCCATTATCGGAGAGGGATCCAGCTCCCCCTTACCCGGCATACTGAAGGATTCCAGAACCCCTTCCACCGGCTCGGCAAAGGCGTTGTTTTCCAGAAGCACCGGAACATCCTCGTCTTCCCCGGGTTCTTCCGTTTCCAGCACGGCGCCCAAAGGTTCCAGCTTCCGGCTGAGCCCTTCCACTTCCTTCAGGGGCATATAGCCGCCCAGAATAAACACATGCCTTGATTGTTCCAGCTGCCCCAGCACCTGGTATTTCTCCAGCCGCATGGTCAGGTAATCCCACGCGTATTTCAGGTCCTCCCGGAAAGGTTCCATCCGGGCGATCTCTTCTTCCCGCTGTTTCTTTTCCTTTTTCAACTCTTCCAGCGTCCGGGAAAGCTCCCGGGCTTTTTCCGCCGGAGGAACTTTGCTGGGAGAAGAAGGCCGGGAAAATCCCTGGGCCCGCAAAGCGTTTTCCGCCTGCTCCTGCTGCTCCTTGGGGCAAAGCAAAAACACGCAGGTCTGCTCCTGGGAAGCGCTGATCACTTCCACGGAAACAGCCAGCCCGGGAGAAGCTTCTTCCAGCTCCCGCTCCAGGTCCTCCCCTTTCCGGCTGCCAGGCAGCGTGCCAATAAAGGCAGCGGTGGACGCCGTCCCCCGGAAGCGCATGGAGACGTCCAGCTTCAGCCAGGGCTGCAGGCCTTCCAGCTGGGTTTCCAGCCGGCGAACCTCCCCTTCCTTTTCCCGCACGTCCCGTTCCAGGGAAAGGATCTCCTGAATGGTTTTCCGCACCTCTTCCCATCGCTGAGCGAAGGCGTAGTACTCTTCCGCGGAAATGGGCTTTCTGCCGTTTAAGAATGCCAGGGGGGAGCCTTTATCCGGCACATACCGGGAAAGGATCTCCAAAGCTTCTTCCGCTTCCTTCCGCTCTTTTTCAAACAGGCTTTGGGAAGCGCTTACGTCGGCTGTGAGAAAAACCGTTTCTTCCTTTTCCATAGGAATATCCGATACTTCCACCGCCCCGCTTCGCTGAAGCATTTCCAGAATCTGCTTCCTGTTTCGTTTCAGGCCATAGATGCGCAGCTTGCGCATCTGCAATACCGCCATCTATATCGTACCTCCTTTCCTTCCCATCGCCGGCTCAGGCCAGCGCCTCCAGAATTTTTTCCATTGCTTCCTGCCGGCGGCTTTCCGCCGTCTCCCGGAGATTTTGAATCTCTTCCCGGGCTTTTTGCGCCGCCGCTTCTTCCTGCCGCTGGGCCTGCTGCAAAGCCTGCACACGCTGCTCCTCCGCCTGGGCTCTGGCTTTTTCCAGCTGGTTCTCCGCTTCCTGACGGAAGGCTCGTCCGGCTTCCTCCAGCTTTTCCTGCTGCGCCTGGCGGGCAGCGCGTTCCTTTTCCTCCGCCTGCCGCTCTTCTTCCCGAATGCGGCTGATGGTTTCCTGCGCCATGGTATCACCGTCCAGATCCGATTTGATTCTGTGTTTCCCTTTTCCTGGGAAAATTAAAAAACGAACACTCTTATGATACAATGCTTTCCTAAAAACTTCAATAAAATTATCAAAAAAATTATTTTATCCCCCTTCTGATTTGTTTATTTTTTAACATAATTCTCCTTTTTTCTTGTATTTCCCCTTTTTCTCCTCTTTGTCTCACAAAAACCAGCCTTTTGGCAAAAGCGCCGTTTTTGCCAAGCATTTTTCCAAAATCTTTTTCTTTGGTCTGTTGGTTTTTCAAAAAATATGCTATAATAGGGCAAAAGAGCCTTCCCACGGGGACGCCGATGGACTTCGGCTTATGGGTGCTCTTTTCTGTGAAAAACCGACGGGGCGCCGCTTCTCCCGCCGCAAAGTCAAGGACAAGTTCGGGCCCTGCCTTAGGAAAGGATGATTTCGTATGCCGCATGCCTGTCGCTATGAAAAGTCCCGCCGCGCCGTTTCCGCGGCTGCCCTGAGCCTTGCTTTGTGCTTTTGCCTCTTTTCCGGTGTGTATTCCTGCTCGGGCGGGTCCGCTCCGGAAAGCAGCGCGCCTTCCTCTTCGGTTCCTTCGGAGCCGGAGCCTTCTTCCCAGGCCCCCAAAGTGGTGTATTGCCAGGTGGTGGGCGTAAATGAGGGAAGCTCCCTGAACATCCGGAAGGAACCTTCTTCCGACGGTGAAATCATCGGCAAAGGCCTTCCCGGAGAAAAATTCGTGTTTATTTCGGAAGGCAGCACGGCGGACTGGAAAAAGATCCGTTTTAAGGATACGGAAGGGTTCGTTTCCGCCCAATATGTCTCCCTGGTGGAGGAATAAAACATGCCCCATGCGGAACACACCGTGTTCCGCATGTTTTCTGCCCGGCCTTTTGGGGAAAAGCGTTTCGCATGCCGCTTCTCCTTCTTTCCCAGGCTTTTTGAAAGGCTGCGGCTTTTACAATCGGACGTCATTCGGACTTTATCAGAAAGGATGTTTCTTTGCATGGATTTGAGACACTTAATCGATCCTCTTGATCTATCTCAGGAAGAGACCCACCGCCTGTTGGATCTGGCGGATAAAATCGCCGCTTCCCCTTCCTCCTACTACGGCGTGTGCGACGGGAAAAAGCTGGCCACCCTTTTTTATGAACCCAGCACCCGCACCCGGCTGAGCTTCGAGGCCGCCATGCTGAATCTGGGCGGCCGGACTTTGGGATTCGCCACGGCGGATTCCAGCTCCGCCACCAAAGGCGAAAGCATCGCGGACACCATTCGGGTGATCTCCTGCTACGCGGACATCTGCGCCATGCGTCACCCCAAGGAAGGCGCGCCTTTCCGGGCTTCCCAGTTTTCCGGGATCCCCGTAATCAACGCCGGAGACGGCGGGCACCAGCATCCCACCCAAACTCTTACGGACCTGATGACTATTCGCCGGCGGAAAGGCGGTTTTTCCGGGCTGACCATCGGCCTTTGCGGGGATTTGAAATTCGGCCGCACGGTGCATTCCCTGATCCGTTCCCTGGCTCGCTACTCCGGAATGCGGTTTATCCTGATCTCTCCGGAAGAGCTGCGCACTCCCCGGTATGTGCTGGAAGAATCCCTCCTTCCCCAAAACATCCCCTTCCGGGAAGTTTCCTCCCTGGAGGACTCCATGCCGGAGCTGGACATCCTGTATATGACCCGTGTGCAGAAAGAACGCTTTTTCAACGAAGAGGACTATGTCCGTCTTAAAGACAGCTACATTCTTACAGAGGAAAAAATGAAACTGGCCAAAGCAGATATGGCTGTGCTGCATCCCCTGCCCCGGGTAAACGAGATCGCTTTGGATGTGGACCGGGATCCCCGGGCCGCGTATTTTGAGCAGGTGCAGAACGGCGTGTACGTGCGTATGGCGCTGATCCTGGCTCTGCTGGGTCTGGAAGAAGGAAAGGAGGTCCTCACCCATGCTGAACATTGACAGTCTGCAAAACGGCATTGTTATCGACCACATTCAGGCAGGCACCAGCATGATCCTTTACGATCTGTTGGAGCTGGGCAAACTGGACTGCTGCGTGGCCATTATCAAAAACGCCCGCAGCGAAAAATACGGCCGCAAGGACATTATCAAAATCGACGGGGAATTGGATCTGAACCTGGATATTCTGGGATTTTTGGATCCTAACATCACCGTAGGGGTGATCCGGGACGGGAAACTGGTGGAAAAGCGCAAGCCCCAGATGCCCAAAATTCTGAAAAACGTCATCCGCTGCCGGAACCCCCGGTGCATCACCAGTGTGGAAGAAAGCGTAGAGCAGATCTTCTACCTTACGGAAAATAAAAAATACCGCTGCGCTTACTGCGAATACGAATACAGACCCCGGCAGAAATAAGCCGGGCCCCTGTTCTTTCGATCCTTCCGGCTTTCCCGCTTTCCGTTTTCCAGTTTTCCAGTCTTCCAGTCTATCGGCCATCTTTCTTCCCGGAAACCCCGGGCGGGAAATGCGGTGGGCGGGATCCCCGGGGTTTTGGATTCGTGGATTCTTAGATTCGTGGATTCTTGGATTCTCGGATTCTCGGATTCCGGACATCGAAAACCGGGAACAAGGAAGCGAAGAGGCAAGGAGACAAGGAAACAAGGAAACAAGGAAACAGAAGCCGGCAAACGGACAACAGCAAACAGCAAATGGCAAACGGATATCCTGTGATAACCTGTGATATCCTGTGGTATCCTATGATTTTATCAGCAAGGGAGCAAACGGTATGCAGCCTATTGAGACCCTGACCCCCGCGCAGGCGGAGCCCATCCGCTATATTCTCACCGATATCGACGACACCCTTACCACTCACGGCCGCCTGCCGGACTGCGCCTATTCCGCCCTTTGGCGCCTTCACCGGGCAGGCTATCAGGTAATCCCTGTTACCGGGCGCTCCTGCGGCTGGTGCGATCTGATTGCCCGGGAATGGCCGGTGGACGCGGTGGTGGGAGAAAACGGCGCCGTGGTATACTATACGGAAAACCAGCACCTGAAGATCTTCACCCATCCCAGCGTAGCCGGAGAAGACATCCGGAAAAAGCTGGCGGCCATTCAGGCAGCCTGCCTGGAGCAGGTCCCCGGCGCCCGGGTGGCCAAGGATCAGTTCTCCCGGGTTTACGATCTGGCCATTGATTTTGCGGAAGAGCCTCCGGTTCTGGGGCTGGATGCGGCGGAAAAGATCCGGGACATCTGCCTTTCCATGGGAGCGGAGGCCAAAGTCAGCTCCATTCACGTAAACGCCTGGTTTGGCTCCTATGATAAGCTTTCCATGACCCGGCTGTTTTTGGAGACGGTCCGGGGAGAGACCGGGCTTTCGGAAAAGATTCTCTGGTTTGGGGATTCTCCCAACGACGAGCCCATGTTTGCTTATTTCCCCTTAAGCTGCGGCGTGGCCAATATTCAGCCTTTTGCCCATCGTATGGCCCACCTTCCTTCCTTTGTGGCGCCTCTTCCCGGAGGAGAAGGATTTGCCGCGGCAGTGGATCATCTGCTGAAAATTAGACCTCACGTATAAAATAAAATCTAAAATACAAATTGTAATCCCTTCTTTCCGGATTGTTTCCTGAAAGAAGGGATTTTTGTTTTCCGCATTTCTGCTCCCCTGCTTTTCTGCTTCTTGCAAAGCCCGGGAAACCGGATATAATAAGTACAGAAACAAACGGAAAAAGAATGGCTTTTTCCAAAGGCGCCGGAAAGGTGCTGAACACAAGGGAGGATTTTTTATGTTTGACGTTACGGCTATTGGAGAACTGCTGATTGATTTCACCCCCTCCGGCCAGACCCCACGGGGAGACCTGCTGTTTGCCCGGATCGCCGGAGGCGCTCCGGCCAACGTGCTGGCGGCGGTATCCAAGCTGGGAGGGAAAACCGCTTTTATCGGCAAAGTAGGAAAGGACGCTTTCGGCGCTTTCCTGCGGGAAAGCCTGGAAAAGGCGGGAATCTGCGCAAAAGGGCTGGTGGAGACCTCTGCCTGTCCTACCACGCTGGCGTTTGTGCAACTGGATTCCAAAGGGGACCGCTCGTTTACCTTTTATCGGAAGCCCGGGGCGGATATTCTGCTGGAATCCCGGGAAGTTTCTTTGGAGCTGATCCAAAACTGCCGGATCTTCCATTTCGGCTCCGTTTCCCTGACGGATGAGCCCAGCCGCTCCGCCACTTTGGACGCCGTCCGGTATGCCCGTTCTCTGGGGAAGCTGATCAGCTACGACCCCAACTATCGCCCCTTCCTGTGGGAATCTTCGGAAGCGGCGGTGCCGTATATGCTGGAAGGACTTTCTCTGGCGGATGTTGTAAAAGTCTCGGAGGAAGAGCTGGAGCTGCTTTCCGGCTCCCGGGATCCGGAGGAGGGCAGCCTTCGGCTGCTGGAAAAGGGCTGCACGCTGGTGCTGGTTTCCATGGGCGAAAAAGGCGCCTTCTATCGCTGCGGCTCCCTTTGGGGATACCGCCCTACCTACCAGGTTCATACCATTGATACCAACGGCGCGGGGGACGCCTTCTTCGGCGCCGTGCTGCACCGGCTTTCCGCCCTTTCCCGGGAAGAGATCACCCGGCTTTCCGCCGAAGCCCTGGAAGAGATCCTTTCCTACGGCAACGCCGCCGGTTCCATCACCACCACCCGGCACGGCTCCATTCCCGCCCTGCCCACGGAAGAGGAGATCCTCCACTGCCGGGAAACCTTTCCTTTGCTCACCTAAACACGCAGCAGGCGCAACCCCCGGCTCAGGCTGGAAGGAGAAGCATTTCCTTGCCCCTTCGCCGGTTTGCAGCATTTTATTCTTTCATCCGTTTATGGTTTTTTCCCGCCACCCGCTAAAACAGCCCCCGAACCCGGATTTCACCGGATTCAGGGGCTGTTTTTTCATGGAATCTTTCCTATGCACACAAATAAAAGGGGCTCGGCTTAGCCGAACCCCTTTTTACATTTGCGCTTTTTTTGCCTTTTAGTCTTGCGATCTTTGGAAAAGGCACGCTCCGGATTACTGGAGGCGCTCCTTCAAAGAAGCCAGCTGTGCCTGCAGCTCTGCAGGGAGCTTGTCGCCGAAGGTCTTGTAGAACTCGGTGATCTCCTCTGCTTCCTTGGACCACTCGTCGTTCTTGATCTCCAGAATGGTCTTCAGGGTCTCTACGTCGAAGTCCTTCAGGCCTTCCAGGTTGATGTCCTCTGCATAGGGAACATAGCCGATGGGAGTCTCCTGGGCATCCACGGAGCCTTCGCAGCGCTTCAGGATCCATTCCAGAACACGGAGGTTATCGCCGAAGCCCGGCCAAATGAAGTGGCCTTCCTCGTCCAGACGGAACCAGTTTACATTGAAGATCTTGGGAGCCTTATCGCCCAGCTTCTGGCCCATTTCGATCCAGTGCTGGAAATAGTCGCCCATATGATAGCCGCAGAAGGGCTTCATAGCCATAGGATCATGACGCAGCACGCCCACAGCACCGGTAGCGGCAGCGGTGGTCTCGGAAGCCATGATGGAGCCTACGAATACGCCGTTGTTCCAGTCTCTGGACTGATACACCAGAGGCGTGGTCTGAGCCCGGCGGCCGCCGAATACGATGGCAGAGATCGGCACGCCTGTGCCCTTATCGAACTCCTCGCTGATGCAGGGGCAGTTCTTGGCGGGAGCGGTAAAGCGGCTGTTGGGATGAGCGCCTTTTACATCGCTGGTCTTGCCGTTCCAGGGGTTGCCCTTCCAATCCACCGCATTCTCCGGCGGATTCTTATCCAGGCCTTCCCACCACACGGTGTTATCATCCAGGTTATGGGCAACGTTGGTGAAGATGGTGCCCTTCTGGGTGGTATACAGAGCGTTGGGGTTGGACTTCTCATTGGTTCCGGGCGCTACGCCGAAGAAGCCGTTTTCCGGGTTAATAGCCCAGAGGCGGCCGTCGGGCCCAATGCGCATCCAGGCGATATCGTCGCCCACTGTCCATACCTTATAGCCCTTTTCACGATAGCCCTCCGGCGGGATCAGCATGGCCAGGTTGGTCTTGCCGCAGGCAGAGGGGAACGCCGCGGAGATATACTTCACTTCGCCCTGGGGATTCTCTACGCCCAGGATCAGCATATGCTCGGCCATCCAGCCTTCGTTCTTGCCCAGGAAGGAAGCGATACGCAGAGCGAAGCACTTCTTGCCCAGAAGAACGTTTCCGCCGTAGCCGGAGTTTACGGAGATAATGGTATTGTCCTCGGGGAAATGGCAGATATAGCGCTTTTCCTCGTCGATCTGGCACTTGCAGTGCAGGCCGCGGACCCAGTCCTCACTGTCTCCCAAAGATTCCAGAACCGCCTTGCCCACACGGGTCATAATAGCCATGTTCAGAACCACGTAGATGGAGTCCGTCAACTCAATGCCCACCTTGGAGAAGGGGGAGCCTACAGGGCCCATGGAGTAGGGGATCACATACATGGTGCGTCCGGCATAGCTGCCCTTGGCAATGTCAAAGAGCATTTTGTATGCCTTCTCAGGATCCATCCAGTTATTGGTGGGGCCTGCGTCCTCTTCCTTCTTGGAGCAGATAAAGGTGCGGCCTTCTACACGGGCCACATCGTTGACAGCCGTACGGTGCAGATAGCAGCCGGGCAGCTTTTCCTCGTTCAATTTGATCATTTCGCCGGTGGAGCAAGCTTCTTTGCGAAGCGCTTCCAGCTGTTCTTCAGAGCCATCGATCCAGACAACCTGGTCCGGATTGACAAGAGTTTTCATGTTTTCAATCCAGTTTAAAACGGAGGTATTGCTTGTCATATCTTTAATTCTCCTTCCGGCCGACAACGGCCAACTGCATTCCTGAATACATTATACTACATTGTGAACACAGAATCAATCGGGTATTCTGTGAACAACTCGTGAATTCTTGGAAACAAAAGGAACTATTTTGCAGGAATCCATTTCCTTTCCTGCAAAATGGCCGCTTAGCCTTTTGTCAAAGATCTTACAGAAGATCGCCGTAGCTGCGGTCAATAGACAGTGCTGCCCGGGCATTCAGCTCCATTCCCGCCACATTCCCGGCCTGAAACTCATAATAAGCCTGGGCGCCCATCATCGCCGCGTTGTCCCCGCACAGAGAAAGCTCCGGCATATAAAATTCCCATCCCCGCTTACGGCATTCCTCCTGCAGCTGCCGGCGCAGAAGAGAGTTGGCGGAAACCCCTCCGGCCATAACCAGCTTGCGGATGCCGGTATCTTCCGCGGCTTTGATGAAATTGCGTGTCAGGCAGTCCACCACCGCCTGGCGGAAAGAAGCGGAAAGATCCGCTGTGGAGATTTCCTCTCCTCTTTGCCGGGCTGTATGCAGCAGATTGATCACGGCGGTTTTCAGCCCGGAAAAGCTGAAATCGTAGGTCGCCCCTTCCACCGAAGGCCGGGGAAGGCGAAACGCCTGAGAGTTTCCGGATTCCGCCAGCTTGTCCATGGCCACCCCTCCGGGATAGGGCATACCCATGGCCCGGGCGGCTTTGTCAAACGCTTCGCCGGCGGCGTCGTCCCGGGTCTGCCCCAAAACCGAAAGCTTGGTATAGTCTTCCACCAACACAATGTGACTATGCCCTCCGGAGACCACCAAACACAAAAAAGGCGGCTGAAGCTCCGGATGCGTCAGATAATTGGCGGCAATGTGCCCCCGGATATGGTGCACCGGAATCAGTGGCTTCCCCGCGGCCAGAGCCAGCCCTTTGGCGAAATTCACCCCCACCAGCAGCGCGCCGATCAGCCCCGGCGCATACGTCACCGCCACGGCGTCTATCTGGGAAAGAGAAAGCCCCGCCTGAGCCAGCGCCTGCTCCGTTACCGGCACCACCGCCTCGCTGTGCCTGCGGGAGGCGATCTCTGGCACCACCCCGCCATATAACCGATGTTCTTCCACCTGGGAAGCCACCACGGAAGAAAGCACCCGTCTTCCGTCCTCCACCACCGCCGCGGCGGTTTCGTCGCAGGAGGATTCCAAAGCCAAGATCCGCATTTGTCCGCCCCTTTCCATAAAATAAAACCTGTTGAAACGTTCCTTTTTCTTTTCCCCAAAGCGCTTCCGCCGACTTTGCGCCGACCTGTTGAGAAAGCGCCCGGAGGTAAAAAATTGCCCGGGAAATCAAATTTCCCGGGCAATTGGTTTTTCCTTCCGCAGCAAGGGATCTTCCGAAAACGATCTAACGATCAGCGGCGTCCCCGGCTGTCCCGGCTATCCCGGTTATCCCGACGATCCCGGTGGAATCCGCCTTCCCGGCGAGCCGGACGGCGTTCCTCGGAAATGTCGTTCTCCGGAACCAGCCCTTCCACTTCAATGAGAGCGTCCCGGCGACTAAGGTTCAGGCGGCCCTTATCGTCGATTTCCAGGACCTTTACCATGATCTCGTCGCCTACATTCACCACATCCGTTACCTTTTCCGTGCGCTTCACGTCCAGGCGGGAAATATGCACCAGGCCTTCCTTGCCGGGAGCGATTTCCACAAAGGCACCGAAGTCCATCAGCCGGGTGACCTTGCCGTTATAAATGGCGCCGGGCTCCGGATCGTTAACGATGGTGTCGATAATGGTCATGGCTCTCTCCAGGCCCTCCGGATCCATGCCGGAAACAAAGATATGGCCGTCTTCCTCCACGTCCATCTTTACGCCGCACTCGGCGCAGATCTTCTGGATCACCTTTCCGCCGGTGCCGATGACTTCACGGATCTTGTCCACCGGAATGGTGGTGGAGCGCATCTTGGGTGCATAGCGGCTGAGCTCTTTTCTGGGCTCGGGAATGGCCTTCAGGATCACCTCATCGATGATGTAGTTTCTGGCCTTATGGGTCTTCTCCAAAGCCTCCCGAATGATCTCCGGGGTCAAGCCGTCGATCTTCAGGTCCATCTGAATGGCGGTGATGCCTTCCTTGGTTCCGCCTACCTTAAAGTCCATATCGCCGAAGAAGTCTTCCAGGCCCTGGATGTCTACCATGGTCATCCACCGGTCGCCTTCCGTGATCAGGCCGCAAGAAATGCCGGCTACAGGCGCCTTAATGGGCACGCCCGCCGCCATCAGAGCCAGGGTGGAGCCGCAGATGGAAGCCTGAGAAGTGGAGCCGTTGGAGCTGAGCACTTCACTGACCAGACGATAGGCATAGGGGAATTCCTCCACAGGGGGAATCACCGGAAGCAATGCACGCTCTGCCAAAGCGCCGTGGCCGATCTCCCGGCGTCCGGGGCCGCGGCTGGGCTTGGTCTCTCCTACGGAATAGGAGGGAAAATTATATTGATGCATATACCGCTTGAATTCTTCCTGGTCGATACCGTCCAGCAGCTGCTGGTCGCTGACCGGGCCCAAAGTGGCTACCGTCAGCACCTGGGTCTGGCCACGGGTGAACATACCGGAACCATGCACCCGGGGCAGAAGATCCACTTCCGCCGCCAAAGGCCGCATCTGATCCATGGCACGGCCGTCCACACGCTTCTGCTCGTCCAAAAGCCAGCGGCGAACCACGAATTTCTGGGTCTTATACAGGCACTCTTCCAGCTCCGCGCTCTGGTCGGGATAAATGGGATCGAATTTTTCGTGCACTTTCTCATACACAGGCTTCAGCCGGGCGTCCCGAACATTTTTATCGTCCGTATCCAAAGCGGCCTTGATGTCTTCCTCGGCAAACGCCTTCACCGCTTCAAACATTTCATCACTGGGATGAATGGCCGGATATTCAAACTTAGGCTTGCCGATCTCCGCCTGGATCTCCTTGATAAAGGAAATAATGTGCTGGTTGGCTTCATGACCGGCCATAATGCCGTTAAACATCTCGTCGTCGGAAACCTCATTGGCTCCGGCTTCGATCATGGGGATCTTCTTATCCGTGGAAGCCACCGTCACCGCCATGCGGCTGACTTTTCTCTGCTCCGCCGTGGGGTTGATCACGTATTCTCCGTCGATCAGACCAACGGAAACACCGGAGATAGGCCCGTTCCAGGGAATATCGGAAATGGACAGCGCAATGGAAACACCCACCATGGCGGTGATCTCCGGAGCGCAGTCATGATCCACGCTCATAACCGTGGCCACAACGGACACGTCGTTGCGCATATCCTTGGGGAACAGGGGGCGAATGGGGCGGTCGATCACGCGGCTGGTGAGGATCGCCTTGTCGCTGGGACGGCCTTCCCGCTTCAGGAAGGAACCGGGGATCTTGCCCACGGAATAAAGCTTTTCCTCAAAATCTACGGAAAGAGGGAAGAAATCCACTCCCTCACGGGGTTTGGCGGATGCGGTAACGGCTACATGCACCACGGTGTCGCCGTAGCGCACCAAACAGGCGCCGTTGGCCAGACCTGCCATTTTCCCGGTTTCCACAACCAGGGGGCGGCCTGCGAATTCGGTCTTAAAGACGCGGAAATTCTCAAACATACTGTTTCCTCCTTATAAATGAAGTGTATACCCTTATAAGCGAGGCTCCGGTTTAGCAATAAAATCTATACCGCTGCAGAATCGCCCGGCGGCACACATTTCACTGCTAAAACAGGAACCGGCTTACGAAAGACGTTAAAAGCGCCCGCGGCGCCGGAGCCCTCTCCGGCGCAGGCGCGCAAATGCCACAAAGGCAGGCAGCCGGGCTGCCTGCCTTGAACTTCGCAGATTACTTGCGGATGTTCAGCTTTTCAATAATGGAACGATACCGCTCGATGTCCACCTTCATCAGGTAGTTCAGCAGGTTTCTTCTCTGGCCAACCATCTTCAGCAGGCCGCGGCGGCTGTGATGATCCTTCTTGTGCTCCTTCAGGTGCTCCGTCAGGTCGTTGATGCGCCGGGTCAGAACGGCGATCTGCACTTCGGGGGATCCGGTATCTCCCTCATGGAGAGCATACTGCTGGATAATCGCGGTTTTGTCTTCTTTCAAAAGCATTTGTATTCCACCTTTTTCAAAAATTTGCCCGTTCGCAGAAAAGGGAAGGGGAATCCCTATGGGCTTACTCCGCAGATCCGCGGGCGGGTATGAAAATGCGCCTGAGCGCATACTCAGCCTAGATAGTATAGCACAATTCTTTTCGTTTGTAAATCATTTTCTCTGCAGATTCTCCGCAGAAATTCTGTCCTTTTCAATTTGTTCCCGAAGCCGGGAAAGATCGGAAAATTTTTCCTCCGGGCGGATAAATGCCAGAAGCTGGGTCAGCGGCGTTCTCCCGTAAAGCTCCGGCCCGGTATACTCCGGAAGCCAGGTCTCCCAAAGAGGAACGGGAGAGCCCACCGTGGGCTTTTTCCCCACATTGGTAACGCCCATATAGGAACGCTCCCCTACCTGCACCAGGCTGGCATACACCCCGAACCGAGGCAGCACAAAATCCCGGGGAATGGGCTGGTTCACCGTAGGGAACCCCAGCCTTCTTCCCAGCCGCCGCCCGTGGATCACCGGGGTGTCCAGGGAAAAGGGGCGGCCCAGAAGAGCCTCCGCCTTTTCCATATCCCCCTGAGCCACCAGCTCCCGGATCCGGGTGGAGCTCACCGGCTGGCCCAAAATCGAAACCGCCGGCTGCACCACCGCCCGGATGCCCTTTTCCCGGCAAAAGGCTTCCAGCAGGGCGCTGTCCCCTTTTCCGCCTTTTCCAAAGCGGAAATTATAGCCGCAGCTTACCTGCTTGGCCCGGCAGGTCTCCAAAAGCACGCGGGAAAGAAATTCCTCCGCCTCCATATTCCGGATCTCCTCAAAAGGGGCCACCCAACATTGCCGGATTCCCATTTCCTCCAAAAGCTGCATTTTCCGCCGCTGGCTTAAAAGCCGGGGCACCTGCTTGCCTGTTTGGAACAGATCCGTCTGAAACGTAAACACAGAGGGAAGAAGCCCTTCCGCCCTGGCCCCGGCAATCACGGCGCAGTGGCCCGCGTGCAGCCCGTCGAACCCTCCCAGCGCCACTGCCGAAGGGCAGGGAGACGGGGAAGGCCCGTGGTAGATCCGCATATCCATGTTAACGCCTCTTTTCCGTATGGTTTTTACTCTTTTTGTGCCTTTTGCGCCTCACGGCGTTTCCTCCGGGTGTAAGCCGGAAACCGGCGGCTCCCCGTCAGGCCCCTCCCTATGTTTCCCGGAAGGACTGCCGGTGTTTCCATTGTCCCCATGGCTCCCATTGCTGCCGCTGTCTGCGCTGTTTCTGTTGTTTCCAAAGAAAAATCCCTTCAGCACCCGCAGGATGCCTTCCTCCTTCAAAAGCAGCCCCAGCCCCAGAAAGCCTTCCGGGCCATAGACCCGGATCCGGCTGCCTTCCGGCAAATCGCTTCCCTTCAGCGCCGTGCGCATAAGGTCCAGAGCGCCGCCGTTCTGAAACCGAAGGGACTGTGCCGGGGAAACCCGAACCTGGGGAAGGGCGGAAAACAAGGTTTCCACCGGAAGGATCCGGCTCCCCAGCTCTCCCCGGGCGGCCAGCTCCTCCGCTTGTTCCGGCGTCACCGCCTGCTTAAGAGAAAAGCCGCAGGCTTGGGTGCGGCAAAGCTCCGTCATGATTCCGCCGGTGCCTAAAGAAGCGCCCAGATCCGCGCAAAGGGTGCGGATATAGGTGCCCGCGGAGCAGCGCACCTGCAGAACGCCCTGAAGCTGCTCCGGCTGATACTCCAAAAGCTCCAACCGGTAAATGGTCACCGGCCGGGGCTCCCGTTCCACCACGATCCCCTGCCGGGCCAGATCGCAAAGCTTCTTTCCGTTCCGCTTCAGCGCGGAGTACATGGGAGGAATCTGCAGGATCTCACCCCGAAAAGCCGCCAGCGCCTGCTCCAGCTCTTCCCGGGAGACAGGCCTCTCCTTTCGGGAAAGGACCGTCCCCGTACGATCCTCCGTATCCGTCTCCACTCCTAAGCGGAAAGACGCCCGGTATTCCTTTTCCGTTTCCGGCAGCAGCGATTCCGCTCGGGCGGCATTTCCCAGCAGCAAAGGAAGAACGCCGGTAGCCATAGGGTCCAGCGTTCCGGTATGGCCGATCTTCCGCTGGCCGGTAAGCCGGCGGAAACGGGCCACCACGTCAAAGGAGGTCCACCCCTGGGGCTTATGCACCACCAGCACGCCCTGGGGGCTCTGCTCCCGGGAAGAAACCGCTCCGGTGGCATCGCTGGCGGCTTTGTCCGCTTTCGGGAATCTCTTTTCCGCTGTTTCCGTCACAGGTTTTTCCTCCTTTGCCTGGGTTTTCTGCCGGGCGGCTTTCTCCTTGCCTGCCGCCCGGCGGGAATTTGGCCGTTTATTGCCTATTTTTAGTTCTCCGTTTTCTGTCTCCAGTTTTCGGTTATCCGGTATCAGAGGATCCCCTTTTCCCGGAAATGCCGGCCTACCGCCTCCAGCATCTTCTCCCGCACCTGCTGCAAAGAGCCGGAAAGGGAGCAGCCACCGGCGGTATCGTGGCCTCCGCCGCCGTAAATGGCGCAAAGCTCCGCGGCATTCAGAGGCGCCTGGGCCCGAACGGAGATTTTAAACTCTCCCGGCTTTTTCTCCCGGAGGGTCACCCCTGCCAGCACACCCTCCACCTGCCGGGGAATGGCGGGAAGCCCTTCCAGGTCATCCTCTCCCGCGCCGGAAAGCCGGATCATTTCCAAAGTCACCGCCATTACGGCGCATCGATCCTCATAGAAAAACTCCATGGAGTCAGTGGCCCGCCGCTCGATCTCCATAAGGCTTCTGGTTTTGGTGTCGAACATGGCCCGGTTGATCTCCCCGGCTTTGGCTCCCTGCTCCATAAGGTCCGCGGCAATACGGTAGGTCCGGGGGGTGGTGCTGCTGTAGCGGAAGCAGCCGGTATCCGTGGTGATGCCTGTAAAAATGCAGGCGGCGATCTGGGGATCCCCCTGCACTTCCAGCAAAGGAAGCAGCTCCCAGATCATTTCCGCCGTGGCGGCGGCCCGGCTGTCGATCCAGTTCAGCCCGGCGTACTCCACATTGGAGGCATGATGGTCGATGCAAAGATGGATCTTCCCTCCAAACCGGCTTTGCAGGCGGCTGCCCAAAAGGGACTCGTCCGCCACATCCACGCACACCACCGTTTCCGGAGAAAAATCCTCCTCCAGAATCCCTTCCTGCAGAAAGGCGTACCGAGGGCTGGGGGTATGCTCGCAAAGCACCTTGGCCCGCTTCCCCATTTTTTGCAGCATCCGGCACAGAGCAAAGGCACTTCCCAGTGTGTCCCCGTCCGGATACACATGGCTCAGGATATACACATCCCGTGCGTTTTTCAAGAAATCCGCCGCTTGTTTTGCTGTAGCCACAGAAGTTCTCCTTTCCCTTAAACCCCATTCCGGGCCGCCGGCCTGTCCGCCGAATTTTGTGAAAAACCGGGGAACCTTCCCCATCCGGGCATTTGCCCGGAGCGGAGAAACGCCCCCCGGTTCCGGTTTTGATTTTGGTCCGTGCCTTTTGCCCTTATTCCTCCGGGGAATCTTCTTCCTTCCCGCCTTCCGGCCCGCCGGCTTTGGAGGCGGAATCCTCCAGCTCATTGAGCATCCGGCTGATGTTGGCGCCGTAAGCAATGGAATCCGTGGCCTTGAACTGCAGCTCCGGCACATGCCGCAGCTTCAGCCGGTGCCCCAATTCCCGGCGAATAAATCCTCCCGCCGATTTCAGGCCCGAAACCGCCGTTTTGGCGGCCTCCATGCCTTCCATGGCGCTGACGTAAACCGTGCAGTAGGAAAGGTCGTTGGTCACTTCCACCCGCACGATGCTCAGAAGGATGCCCTGCACCCGGGGATCCTTCAGCTCCCGAAGGATGGCAGAAAGCTCCCGGCGGATATCCTCTGTGGTGCGTCCCATTCTGAATCCGGCCATAGCCGCCCTCCTTTCCTCCGCTTTGGCGGAGATCCCGGTTCCTCCCGAACAAAAGCCCGGGATTCCCCTGTTTATCATTTACAAAAAGGATATTTTTATGAAATTAGTCCTCTCTGTATTCCTCAATAATGAAGGCTTCCAGAATGTCGCCTTCCTTCAGATCGCTGAAGCGCTCCAGGCCGATGCCGCAGTCGTAGCCGTCCGCCACTTCCTTCACGTCGTCCTTGAACCGCCGCAGAGACTGGATCTTGTCTTCGGTGATCACGATGCCATCCCGCACTACCCGGATCTGGGAAGCCCGGGTGATTTTTCCGCTGATCACGTGGGAACCGGCGATGGTGCCTACGCTGCTGATCCGGTACACTTCACGGCATTCAGCCTTGCCCAGCACCACTTCCCGGAACTTGGGAGCCAGCATGCCCTTCATGGCGGACTCGATCTCCTCGATGCAGTCGTAAATAATGCGATACAGCCGCATATCCACGCCGTCCCGCTTGGCGTTTTCTTCCGCCACAGGATCCGGACGAACATTGAAGCCTACGATAATGGCATTGGAAGCGTCCGCCAGCATAACGTCGGATTCGTTGATGGCGCCTACGCCGCCGTGGATCACATTCACCCGCACTTCTTCGTTGGTGAGCTTTTCCAGAGACTGCCGCACCGCTTCCACGGAGCCCTGCACGTCGGCTTTCACGATCACCTTCAGTTCCTTCATATCGCCCTGCTTCATCTGGTCAAACAGGTTATCCAGAGTGACACGGGTGCGGGAATTGAACATCTCTTCCTTCTGCTCCGCTCTCCGCTGTTCCACCAGCTCTCTGGCCAGGCGTTCGTCGGAAACGGCGTTGAAAATATCGCCGCCGGAAGGAACGTCGTCCAAACCGGTGATCTCCGTGGGAACGCTGGGGCCTGCGGACTGGATCCGGCGGCCGTTTTCGTCCGTCATGGCGCGAACACGGCCCACGGTAGTGCCGGCCACCAAAATATCACCTACATGGAGGGTGCCGTTCTGCACCAGCACGGTGGCGATGGGGCCGCGGCCCTTATCCAGCCGGGCTTCGATCACCGTGCCCTTGGCGGCACGATCCGGGTTGGCTTTCAGCTCTTTCATATCCGCCACCAGGGTGATCATTTCCAGCAGGTCGTCGATGCCGTCCCCTTTCAGGGCGGAAACCGGGATGCAGGGGGTATCGCCGCCCCACTCTTCCGGCACCAGCTCGTATTCCGTCAGCTGCTGCAGCACATGGTCCGGGTTTGCGCCGGGTTTATCCATCTTATTGATGGCCACGATAATGCTTACTCCTGCGGCCTTAGCGTGGTTGATGGCTTCCACCGTCTGGGGCATGATGCCGTCGTCCGCCGCCACAACCAGCACGGCAATATCCGTTACCTGGGCGCCCCGGGCCCGCATGGTGGTAAACGCGGCGTGGCCGGGGGTATCCAGAAACGTAATGGGGCGATCATCCACCATTACCTGATAGGCGCCGATATGCTGGGTGATGCCGCCGGCTTCCGTAGCGGTTACGTTGGCATGACGGATCCGGTCCAGCAAAGAGGTTTTGCCGTGGTCTACGTGACCCATAACCACAACCACCGGTGCTCTGGGCACCAGGTTGGCATCGTCGTCTTCGCTGTCGTCAATGATTTGTTCCTCAATGGTCACGATCACTTCTTTTTCCACCTTGGCGTGGAATTCCATGGCCACCAGAGAAGCCGTATCGAAATCGATCACATCGTTGATAGCGGCAAAGGTGCCCATCTGCATCAGCTTTTTGATGACTTCCGCCGCGGTGGCCTTCAAACGAAGGGCCAACTCGCCCACGGTGATCTCATCCGGGATCAGAACCGTCATCTGCTTCTGCTTGCGCTCCAACGCGATCCGGCGCAGGCGCTCCGCCTCGGTTTCCTTCCGGGAGGTTTTGGGCTTGCCGCGATACTGGCTGCTGCGCTGGGTCAGCTTCTGCTTCTGCACGGTGTTTTCCACCTTGATCTTCTCGGAAGCCAGGCGGTCATACTTTTCATTGTATTTTTCCAGTTCCACATGGGAAGCCCGGGTATCCACGATCCGCTGCCGGCGGGTGCCGTCCTGGGAATCGGCGGGCTTTTTGGCCTCCGGAGCCGGCTGCGCCGGAGCAGCTTTGGGAGCCTGAGGAACAGACTCGCTGCGGCGGGCAGGAGCGGACTCCTTGGGAGACTCCTTGCCAAATTCCTTGCGGGGCGCGTTGTTTTTCCCCGGCGCCGAGCCGGGACGGTTCCCTGCGGGACGATCCTTCTGGGCGGAAGGAGCCTTGGGTTTTCCGGAATGCGCTTCCCCTTTCTGGGAAACGGCCGGTTTTTCCGTCTTTTCCGCTTTTTCTTCCGCAGGTCTGGCTTTTTCCGCCGCCTGGGGCGCTTCCGGTTCCTCCGAAGAAGCTTCCTCCTCTTTGGCTCCGTTTTCGGCAAAGTATTCCTCCAGCCCGGAAACAGCGCGGGACTGGGTAAAGGTCTCAAACACCACGTCCAACTCCTCTTCCGTAAGGGCTGTCATATGTTTTTTAGGGTCGCCGCAATATTTCTGCAAAGCGTCCTGCACTTCTTTATTGGGAACATTCAGATCCTTGGCCACTTCGTGAACCCTGTATTTAATCATCATACGTATACGATTCCTCCTCTGTACTGCTCGCCTGCCGGGAAAGCAGGGCTGTTAGTTTTTCCGCGAATCCCCTGTCACACACGGCCAGGATCCCGGCTCGTTTTCCTAAAGCATCGGCGGCTTCGTCCATTCCCCATGGGGCCTGCAAAACCGGGATGTTTTTCTGGGAAGCGGCGTCCGCCGCCTTCCGGGCGGAACGCCGGGAAAGATCACCGGCCAGAAGGATCAGAAACGCCTTTCCTTTCTGCAGCGCCTCCGCCGCGGGATCGGCTCCCATCTCCAGCTTTCCGGCTTTCCGGGCCAGCCCTAAAAGGGAAAGGGCTTTTTTTTGCGGTTCCCCGGGGGAAAAAGAGAGCTGCTCATTACCCATTCCGGTTCAGCTCCTCCTCCAATCGGTCATATACCTCGGGAGCAATGGCGCAGGAAAAAGCCCGCTCCAATCCCCGGGACTTCCGGGCGGCCCGCAGGCATTCTGCCTGGCGGCACACATACGCTCCCCGTCCGGGGCTGCGGCCGGTGAGATCCAGGGAAACTTCCCCTTCCGGGGAACGGACCACCCGCACCAGCTCTTTTTTGGGTTTCATTTCCCCGCACCCTGTGCAGCGGCGCAAAGGAATTTTTCTCGGACGCATCAAAAACCGCCTCCTTTTTGTGCTATGGGGATCTCTCTGACAGGAAGGGGCCTGTCAAACCAAACGAATCAGGCCTGCTCCTGAGAAGAATCGCTTTCTTCCGTCGCCGGGGCGCTCTGGAAGGGATCCGGATCCTCTCCGTAGAAGCCGCTTTCCGGCTTAATGTCGATCTTCCAGCCGGTAAGCCGGGCGGCCAGGCGGGCGTTCTGCCCTTTGTTGCCGATGGCCAGGCTCAGCTGACTATCCGGCACGGTGGCCCGGCAGGAACGGGAACCGTCCGCGGCGATCTCCACGGAAAGCACCTCCGCCGGGGAAAGAGCGGACGCCACGAATTTGGCGGGATCATCATTGTATTCCACAATATCGATCTTTTCCCCGCCCAGCTCCGAAACAATGTTGGAGACACGGGTGCCTCTGGCGCCGATGCAGGCGCCCACGGCGTCCACATCCGGGTTATGGCTCAGCACCGCCAGCTTGGTGCGGGAACCGGCTTCCCGGGAAACCGCTTTGATCTCCACGGTGCCGTCGTAAATTTCGGGAACTTCCGTTTCAAACAGCCGTTTCACCAGGTCCGGATGGGTTCTGGAGATAATGGCTCTGGGGCCCCGCTCCGTCTCTTTCACGTCCACCACGTAAACCTTTACGTGATCCCCTTCCTTCAGGTTCTCATTGCCCACCTGCTCAGCCCGGGGCAAAACAGCCTCGGCCTTGCCGATGCGCAGTGTTGCGGCGCCGCTGCGGGGATCCATCCGCTCCACCAGAGCCGTGACCAATTCCTGGTGCTTGCTCTGGAATTCCTGCATCATCTGCCCGCGCTCGCCGTCCCGGATTCCCTGGCGGATAATATTCCGGGCTGTCTGGGCGGCGATACGGCCGAACTCCTTGGTGTTCATGGTGACCCAAACGTCATCCCCTACGCCCACGGTGGGGTCGATCTCCCGGGCTTTGGCCAGAAGCACTTCCTTGCCGGGTTCGTATACATCGTCCACGGCGATCATCTTCAGGCGCACTTCAAAGGCACCGGTCTGAGGGTTCATCTCGATAACGGCGTCCTCGTTGCCGTAGCTGTTTTTGCAGGCGGTAAGAATAGCTTTCTTGATCTTATCCACCATAAATTCCACGGGGATGCCCCGCTCTTTTTCCAGAAGCTGCAGCGCTTCCATTACTTCGTTTGTCATGCTTCTTCTTCCTCCCCTTCCGATCTTTCATCCTCTGCCAGCCGCACTCGGGATACGGCTGCTTTTGCCAGGCAAAGAGGCTCTCCTTCTCCGGCGTCCACGGTGATCTCCCCCTGGGACGCGGAAACCAAAACGCCCAGAAGCTCCCGGCGCCCATCCTCCAAAGGACGGATGAGACGAACTTCCACCGGCCAGCCCAAAAACGCCTGAAAATGCTCTTCCCTGGTGAGCTCCCGGTTCATGCCCGGGGAACAAACTTCCAGACAGTAGGCCTGCTCAATGGGATCCAGACGATCCAACGGATCGTTGATGGCCCGGCTCATGGCCACGCAGTCGTCGATCCCGATTCCCTCCGGCTTGTCAATGAAAATCCGCAGGTACCATTCCGAGCCTTCCTTTACAAAGCGTACATCCCAAAGGCTGTACCCCAACTGCTGGGCAATGGGCTGGGCCAGAGCCCAAACCTGCTCCACGGTATTCCCGCCTCTTTTTTTGCCTGCCATCGTTTCACCTCATAATACAAACAAAAGAGCGGGTCGCCCCACTCTTTCATCCTTAGAATATTACAATAGTAAGTGTAGCACAGCCCATAGGGGAATGCAAGGCTTTTGCCGGGTTTTTTCAGGATTCACGGCTTTTTTTCCGTTTTCCCCAACGTTGATTCCGAAAAAGAAAACAAACTTGCTGATTTTCCGGAGAGATCCCGTCTCCACGGGTCTTTTCCCTTATGCCTCTTGCGCTTCCTGCGCTTTTTGCGCCTCTTACGCCTTTTTTTGCCTTTAGTGTCTTTAGCGCCTGCAGGAAAGCCCCAAAGTCGGAACCTCCCCAAAAAACTGTTTTCCGGGGCGGCGGGAAGTTTTCCTTACTCTTCCATTTGCCGGGCTAAAAAGGAAGCCGCCACCTGCACCAGCTTGGACTCCGTCTCTCCGGGGGAGGGCCGGTCCTCCGGCTGGAGCACCACTACCGCTCCCGTGACATCGCTGCAGGCGATAATGGGCCACATAATAGCCGCCGGGCAGTCCACCCCTTCCACCGGCCGGATCTGTTCCTTGCCGCTGCTGACAAAGCTGTGCCGGGAATGCATTTGCTCTTCCAATTCCGGCGTGATCCGCCGCTCCAAAAATTCCTTCCGGGAAACCCCCGCTGCCGCCACCACATGATCCCTGTCGCAGATAATGGTGGGGAGATTGGCCGTCCGGCTGAGCACCTCCGCATACTCCGTGGCAAAGGTGGAAAGCTCCTCCACCGGGGAATATTTCCGGAAGATCACCCCGCCCTGGGTGTCGGTAAAAATCTCCAGAGGGTCCCCTTCCCGGATCCGCAGCGTCCGCCGAATTTCCTTGGGGATCACCACTCTTCCTAAATCATCGATCCTTCTCACGATCCCTGTAGCTTTCATCTATATCCGTCCTCCGTTTTATCCGTGCCCTAGCGGCCGTAGAATTTTATAAAAGGAAGCCCATGGCCCCATCACCGCAGTTCTCTCCCGCGCCGGCGCATGTTTTTCCATCGGAAGTAGTATCTGTAAAAGGGGGAAAATTATGCAAAAATTTTTGGAAACCGCTTTTTACTGAAATGGGTTTCTTTAACAGGGGCAACAGAGGCTTTCTTCTCCTTTTCTTCCTTTTTCTTCTGTTTTCCCCGCAAAGATCCTGTTTGAAAAAACCGTCGCCAACTTTCTATGGGAGAAATTAAAAAAATCGCAAAAATATATTGACATTTTTCCCCAAAAGTGATACTTTAAAGCAAACCATTGAGGAAGAGTAAGTAGCTTTACAAGGCGCTTCACAGAGAGTCGCAGGCGGTGGGATTGCGACAGGAATGCCGTAAAGGGAATGGGCTTCTGAGGGCGAGCCGAACCTTATCAGTAGGCGAGACGGAGAACAGACTTCGTTAACAAAGAAAGCATATGTTAGTATGCGTGAGTGGGTGTGTATACTGCACCAAGCCGGGTGGCACCGCAGGAGTTTTGTTTCATACAGCTCTTGTCCCTGCAAAATTTTTGTAAGGGACAAGGGCTTTTTCTATTTCTTCCGGAAAATCTCCCCGAAGATCTCCCGGGAAATCTTTCGAGAAATCTTTCGAGAAATCTTCCGGAAACGGGAAGGCCGGCGTCCCCAAAAAAAGGAGGCCTTTACATGAAACTGGAAAACTACCAAGTGTACCTTCCCAACTATTCCATAGGAGACAAAATTTACGGCAATATCGGGTCGGTATGTGAATCCTACGGAAAAACCGTATTGGTCATCGGCGGGAAAAAGGCTCTGGCCGCCGCCTTTGACAAAATCAAAGCTTATGTGGACCGGACGAACCTGGTGATTCTGGGCAAGGAGATCTACGGGGAAAACTGCACCTACGCCGCGGTGGAACGGCTGCGGAACCTTCCTTTATATAAGGAAGCGGACATGGTGTTTGCCGTAGGCGGCGGCAAAGCTCTGGACACGGTAAAATGCCTGTGCATCCCCGATGAAAAGCCTGTGTTCGCGTTTCCCACCATCGCTTCCAACTGCGCCGCCTGCACTTCCGTCTCCATTCTGTACAAGGAGGACGGAACGTTTTTAAAACCCCACTTTTTCACCCGACCGGTAATGCACACGTTTATTGACACGGAGATCCTGGCTAAGGCTCCCAGCGTGTACTTATGGGCGGGCATGGGCGATACCTACGCCAAGTACTACGAAGCGGCCATTTCCGCAAGAGGAGAAACACTGGAGCACTACACGGCGCTGGGCGTGGCCACCAGCAGTTTGTGCCACACGCCATTGATCCAATACGGCAAGCAGGCCCTTGCCGATAACCAAAAGGGCATCTGCTCCCACGCCATGGAACAAGTGGTTTTGGCCATTATTGTCACCACAGCCATCGCCTCCATTTTTCTCACCAAAGACTGCACCCCGGATTACAACAGCGGTTTGGCCCATGGAGTTTTCTACGCCCTTACCTCTTATCCGGTGATCGAGGAAAAGCATCTCCACGGGGAAGTGGTGGGCTTTGGGGTGCTGATCGCCCTACTGGTGGACCACCAGTACGAAGAGTTTGAGAAAATCTACGCTTTGAACCGGTCCCTTTCCCTTCCCACCACCCTGGAGGAAATCCAGATTACCCCGGAGCAGTGGGAAGAATGCGTGACCCGTATTCCGGAAATGTCCGATGTGGCCCATTATCCTTATAAAGTTACTCCGGAGATGCTTCGGCAGGCCATGAAGGAACTTTACGAAAGAAACCAAAGTAACCAAAGAAATCTTTGAAAGGAGAGAAAACCATGCAAACGAAAAAAGGAAAAAACGCTATGATGATTATGGGGGTAGCCTTTGTATGGTTTTCCACCCATTTCGGCGGTGGGTTCGCCTCCGGCGCCCAAATCTACAGCTATTTCGTCAAATACGGCATCTGGAGCCTTTTCATGCCCATTCTGGCCATGCTGTACAACGCCGTGTTTTTCGCCTACAGCCTTCGCTTCGCAAGAAAGCACCAGGTCTACGACTACCGCTCCTACAACAACGCCTTTTACGGCAAATTCGCCCCGATTTTTTCCAATCTGTTTGAGCTGCTGTACCTTTGCGTTATGTGTATCGCCCCTGCGGTAGCTTTTGCCACCGGCGGCGCCACGCTAAGCGAGCTCACCGGCCTTCCCTATCTGCTCTGCACCCTTTTGATCGGCGCAGTGATTTTCGTGATCTCCATATTCGGCACCGATCTTGTGCGAAAAGTGGCATGGGTCGTTTCCATCTGTATCATCCTGGGGCTTTTGGCGGTTTACCTTCCCAATATCTTCACCCAGCTGCCGGAAATCTCCCGTTCCCTGTCCGTTATGCAGGAAACCGGCGGTTCCTTTACAGATGCGCTGTATTCCGCCTTTTTGTACGGAACGTTCCAGCTGTGCAACATCGCTGTTTTTGTTCAGCACGCCAAATCCTTTGATTCCCCTAAGGACGCCGTAAAAAGCATGGGCGTCGGATTCGTAGTAAACGGGCTGATGATGCTGATGGTAGTCGTGGGGCTGATCACCGTCTATACCAACCCCGAAGCCGCCACTCAAAGCGTACCCACCCTGTTTATGGTGAAAAACGGCGTAGGAGCTCAGTTTATGCTGCCCCTGATCTCCGTTTTGATCCTTCTGGGCGCCGTATCCACCGCCGTGAACATGGTGGCAGCCATGGTAAAGCGGCTTTGCAGCTACAACCGCCCCAAAGAAGCCCCCGACGCCGGGGAGCCTTCCAAAGCGCCCTCGTTTTTCAACCGGCCTTTGGGAAAATTCCGCGTAACAGGCAAAGAAATCCTGGCGGCCCTGCTTTGCTGCCTGATCGACTTTTCCGTGGCCCAGTTCGGGCTTCTGAATCTGATCCAGAAAGCATACAGCTTCCTGGCTTACCTGGCCATCCCCGTTATTCTGATCCCCTATATTATCCACGCGGTGTTCACCCGGCTGGACACCAAGTCTTCCGGGAAAGACCCCTCCTAAGGTCCGCCCTTCTGCCCCACGGGCTCCCCGGAAAAAGGGAAGCTCCCCTGGGGAGCTCTCCGGCGCCGACCGGCAGGGAAGGCGCAGCCAACGCAGAGAAGGCAAACAACGCAAACCGCACAAACAACACAACCCACGCAAGCCTTCACTTTCCATATAAAAAGCCCCGGAGGACGCTCCCGGCCTGGCCGGAAGTCACCTCTGGGGCTCTGTTTTTTCTTCTTTTCTTCGCTGCCGCAGCGCCTGGAAAAATGTCCGCAGAAGCCCGGCGCATTCCTCCTCCATCACCCCGGGGCAAACCTGGGGACGGTGGTTATACGGCAGAGCGAACAGATCTATCACGGAGCCGCAGGAGCCGGCCTTAGGGTCCTTTGCGCCAAACACCAACCGGGGAATCCGGGCATTGATAATGGCGCCGGTACACATGGGGCAGGGTTCCAATGTTACATACAGCACCGCTTTCCACAGTCGCCAGCCACCCAGCCTCCGGCAGGCGGCGTCAATGGCTTCCACCTCTCCGTGGCACAGGGCGTTTTTCCCCGTCTCCCGGCGGTTGATTCCCCAGCCCACCGGTTTTCCTTCCCAGGTGACCACCGCCCCTACAGGGACTTCCCCCAGCACGGCGGCTTCCTCTGCCAGATGCAGCGCCTGCTTCATCCAAAAAGCGTCCTCCTGCTCCCGGGAGAAAAAGGAAAGATCCAGCAGCTCCGGGGGAATTTCCCGGGAAAAGCCGGAAAGCCAAGGGGTTTCATTCATACATTCACGCTCCTAAACCAAGCCTCTTTTGCACGTTTATCCTTGCAGCAGCACAACTATGCAGGAATATGCACAATAAAGCAAAATGCCGATGACGCCCGGATTCCCAAAAAGGGCTCCCAGTTTTCCTCCGGCGCCCAGAGGCGAGTTCCCTTTCTCCAGGGTAAAAAAGCCTTTGTGCCGCACCCGGAGAAACACCAAAGAGGCAATGCCCAAACCTAAAAGAAGCAGGAAAAACACCATGGAAAGCATCCCTGCCCAGAGAAGCTGCCCGTTCTGGATCAGAAGGAAGGAAACCGCGGCAAACCCGTTATTGATAAAATGCACGGCCACCGACGTCCAGATATTGCCGGTTTTTACCACTAACAGCCCCATCATCAGCCCGCAGAAGAAAGCGAAAACCATCTGCGGCACATTCCCGTGGAGAACCGCAAACAGGGAAGCAGACGCCAAAACCGCGAACCGGCTGCCGAATCGCAGAAGACCCCGAAGGATCACGCCCCGGAACAGCAGCTCTTCCACCAAGGGGGGAAGAATGGCCACAGAGAGAAAATACAGAAGCTGCACGGAAAGAGTACCGTCCACAGGGTAGCCGGGAATATCCCCGTTAAAGCCCAGCGCCTTCTCCAGGGCGATGATCCACTGGGCGGGGAAATTGGCCAGAAAGCAAATCAGGGAAGCAAAGCAGATCCCTGCCAAAGAGCGGGCAAGGGGCGCCTTCTCCATGGGCAGAATGTACGCCGGGGAAAGCCCCAGCCATTTCATCAGCAGCAGGCTGGGGATCACAAACGCCGCCAAATACGAAAAGGCCTGCACCGCAAAAAACAGGTCCAGCGGAAGCCCCACCTGAGGGTTCACAGCCTCTGCCGGAACCAAAGCGGAAAATCCCACCTGAAACACAAGGAACAGAACGGACATGATCCCCACACACAGCAGCAAGCACCAACCGGTTCGGTTGGCGGCTTTTCGAAGCAGCCGGGATTCCTGCTTTTTCCTCTCCTTTTCCGGATGGGGAAAAGCATTTTCCAAAGCACCGGTCTCCGGGGAAACAGCGGAAAACGATTCCATATGCAAAACCTCCTTGCCTGGCGGCAGAATGTATATTCCTTTCGGCACTGTGTTGCACGTCATACCGGACGCCATATTCGGCGCCATGTTCAACGCCGTGCGTGAACCAACAACTCTCTTTTTCTCTCCGAAAATCTCCTGCTTTTCTCCCCAAAAAAACGTTAGGAAAGCGGAGCGAACAAGATCGGCTTTATTGTAGCACAGGGGCTTTTTTCCTGCAAGCATCTACAGAAGTCTGCCTTTTGCTATTTTTCTTTCAAAACAAAAGAAACCGGATGAAATTATAAATTTTTTATGGATTTTCTAGTTTTCCCATGGCGGAACCATAAATTTTGCAGTATAATGGGTAAATATGAAAACCGGGAGCGTCCGGCCTATCTGCACCACCGGAACGTCCTCAGACGGTAGACTGTAAAGAAAAGGAACAGATGCAAATGAAAACGACACGAAAGAAAACAGGGAAACGTCTTTTAGGAGCCCTTCTTTCCGCTTTTCTGCTTTTTGGGAATCTGGCGCCCGTGTTTGCGGAAAGCTCTTCTCAGGAAGCAGAATCGGAAGCTTCCTCCGCTTCTTCGGAAACCTCCTCCGCCTCGTCTTCCGGGGAAGAGGGGGACACTGTCCTCTATGAAGTGCCGGATATGACCATGACCATCCGGCTGCCCAAGGACGCTTATGTTTTTGAGAAGGATTCCCTGGACCTGCACTCTCCGGACCTGATCAACGCGGGCATCGCCGATACGGAAGAATTTCTGCGGAAATTCGACGAATACGGCACCTACCTGGTGGTGGTCACCAAAGATCGGGAGCTGCAGATCGACATTTCCAAAAAAATGAGCAACAACACCCAGTCCGTATTCGACCTGGGGCAGATCTCCGAAGAAGAGTTTCAGGAGTTTCTTACCAATATGCGGGCGGACGAAGAATCCTTAAAAGAGCAGAACATCACCATGTCCGTGGAAGCCTATGAGCATCCGGCCAACCCGTTTTTCATCACGGACATCCAGATGGAAACAGAGCGGGGGCAGCTGGTTTCCGAGCTGTGCTACGGCACCATCGTCAACGGATACACCATTTATGTGGACGGCGTGGTGACGGACGGCGAAATGACCCAGGAGCAGCGGGATCTGATCCGGCAAATTACCGACAGCATCCAGATCACCCAGCGGCTGGCCCGCAGTGAAGCCGCCGACGCCGCCTATTCCCAGCGTCTGCTGGTATGGGTGAGCATAGGCGTTTTGGTTGCCATTATCCTTCTGGCTGTTTGGCGCCGGCAAAGCCTGAAAAAGCGGGAATACCGCCGCCGTATGCTGGCGGACCGGCTTTCCAAATACCATTTTGCCCAGCAGGATCGGGAAGAAGAGATGAAACGGCAGGGGATCACGCCCAAAGAACCGGAGCCCCTGTTCCGCAATGCCACCGTCTATACCGAAGACGCCGCCAAGGATTTTGTTCGCTGCCATATTCTGAAAAAGCAGTTGCTTTCCTTCATTTTATTCGGCATTCTCGGCATTGTCTTCTTTATCATGGGGATCTTTTTAGATGTGGACTTTTTCAACCGGGTGCTGCTGCTGGCGGTTCCGGTTTTGGTGATCCTTTGGGAAACCCTTTTGCCGGGTAAACTGCGCAAGGCACATATTGCCGTTTTCCGTAAGGCGAAAAACAAGACCAACGAATATCTATTCCGGGAAGAAGATTTCCGGGTCTTCGGCATTCAGTCCTCGGCAGTGTATCCCTATTTCCAGATCACCGGCATGACCGAATCCAAAAAGTATTTCTTCCTGTATTTTGGAGATGATATGGCCTACTATGTGGATAAATCCGGGTTTACTCAGGGCTCAGCGGAAGACTTCCGCCAGTTCATCCAAAAACGCATAGAGAAAAATCGTTTATAAGCCATAACCCTTATAAAAGCTTTCGGCTGTCTGAAAAGGCAGGCCGGAAGCTTTTTCCTTTGGCAGGATTGTTTTTTCCCGGGGAATGTGGTATGTTTACATCAAAGAAATACTTGCACCAGGCTTCCTTTTTGGCCTGCTCCCTTCCCATACGGATGCCAAAAAAGAAGCTTTCTGCTGATAAAGGAGGAATCCAGGCGTGACATGTTGGAAATGCGGTCAGCCGCTGGCAGATGGAGCCAACTTCTGCTGGAAATGCGGCGCCAATATGAAGGACACTCCCACTCCGGTTCCGGAGACTTCTCCGGAACTTTCCGAATCTCCGGAATCCCGGGAACCGTCTCCCGCTCCTGTGCAGGAATCTTTCCCGGAAACGGCTCCGGAAGCTTCCCCGGTGATCTCTTCGGAAGCTTTCCCCAGCCCTTGGCCGGCGTCTTCTCCGGAACCGGCTGCTAATCCCCCGGTTTCGGAAAATCCCCCGGAGGATCCGGATCCCTTCCGGCAAATGCGGGAGGACCAGCTGCGAAGAATGCAGGAAAAACAGGCCCGAATGGAAGCGGCCCGGCAGGCAAAAGAGCGGAAAAAAGCAGAAAAGGCAGCCAGAGCGGCACAAATGGAAGCCCTCCGGACTTCCCTACCCTCTCCCATGGAGCCTGCGCAGCAGAGCATTCCCCAGCCTCCTATGGAGCCTGCACAGCAGGGTATTCCTCAGCCGCCTATGGAGCCTGCGCAGCAGGGCATCCCTCAGCCTCCTATGGAGCCTGCGCAGCAGGGTATCCCTCAGCCGCCTATGGAGTCTATGCAGCAGCAGGGTATCCCCCAGCCCCCTATGGAGCCTGTGGGACCTGTGCCGCCTGTACCGCCTGTTAAGAAAAAAGAAAAGAAAAAGAGACGCTGGAAGCTTTGGGTGATCCTTTCCACCGTTCTGGTGCTTCTGATCGCCGCGGTGGTAGTTTTCTTCACCCGGACATTCCCTCTCCAGGCCAAGGTTTCCGTTTCCGGAAATCTCAACACCACCCAAGGCGTGCTCTCCGGATTGCAGGTGAAAGTGGAAAGCAACCAGGGCATTCAAAATGTGCTTTGGGCTTTGGATCCGGAGGATCCTTCCGACGAAAGCCTCTATACATCGGCGGAGCTTTCCGGCGGCTGGTTCAATAAAACCGGGACGCTGCCGGATCTTCAGGTACCTGCCGGAGAAAGCATCCTGTATGTGAAGGCCAAAACCTGGTTTGGAGAAACCGAACCCAAATCCTATACCATTACCCATACGGTGGGCAAGCTGAAGGAGCCCAATCTGGGCGCCATGGAAGAGCAGGAAAACGGCCAGATGGTGCTTACCGATGAGTTGATGGTCATTGCCAAGGAAGGGGTTACCCAGAGTCAGATGCAGGAGCTGGCAGAAGAATACCAGGCGGAGATCGTAGGAAATATTTACTACGCCCGGGAATACCAGTTCCGGTTCAGCGAATACGGCGGCGTGTATCGTCTGGAAGAATGGATGGACGATTTGCGCCGGGATGAACGGGTGGAAGCGGTATACAAAAACTATGTGCTGGATACCGGCTCCTTTATGATCCCCGACGATACGGAATACGACGGCTGGGATGTGGAAAAACCCGAAGGAAACAACTGGGGGATGGAATGCATCGACGCCCCCGGCGCCTGGGAGAAAAACGATGAGATGGAATCTGTAAAAGTGGGCATCATTGATTCCGCTTTGCAGTATGACCATTCGGATCTGATGATCCCCAAAAACCATATGCACATTCTGGCCACGGAGGATTTCCCCTCCTACGACGCCCTGTGGAGCTATATGCAGGAAATGGACCTGGAGGATCCCAATAACTACAGCTACTATGCTCACGGCACCCATGTGGCGGGGATCATCGCCGCTTTGGGCAACAACGGCCGGGGCGTGGCCGGCGTAAACTGGAACACGGAAATTTATTTCGCCACCCCCTGGTATTACCAGAAGCAGGGTGAAAACGGCATTACCCAAACCCTGACCCTGGCGGGGCTGAAGCTCTCCATTTCCGAAATGGTGCTTTCCGGCACCCGAGTAATCAACATGAGCATCGGCAGTGTGAATCCTTCCGAGCCCGGCAGCGGGGAAGAGGACGACATTGCCTACATAGACAGCGGCATTGCCCAGCTGGAAGAAATGGGCTATGACTTCCTTTTGATCAAAGCAGCCGGCAACTCCAACGATGACGCTTCCCGGTATTACCTGAACCGGATCCTTACCGGCGGCGAGCATACCGGCGCGCATACGGTGGTGGTAGGTGCCGTTACTTCCGGGCAGGATTTTGAAAACTGGCTGGGAGAAAAACTCTTCGGCGCTCCCCGGCTATATCAGTTCTGGCAGTGGAACGAACGCCAGGGCTCCAACTACGGCGATCTGGTGGACGTGACCGCTCCCGGCGAGGATATTTACAGCACTGTTCCCCAAAACGAATATGCCAATATGACGGGCACCTCCATGGCCACCCCCATGGTCACCGGTGTGGGAAGCCTCTTGTACTCCTATAATCCGGATCTGACCTATGACGTGGTAAAAGTCATTTTGTGCAACAGCTCCGGCTATTATTGTTCCCGGGACGGCCGGCTTTACAGCGTCATCAGCGCTTCCAAGGCTCTTTCCAACGCGGAAAACTTTAACGGCTCCCTGGAAGAACAGCCCCCGGAATACGGCTTTGTTTCCGGCGCCGTTCGGGATGCCTCCTCGGAGGAATTGATCACCAACGCCGTTCTCATTGCCACCAATACGGAAACCGGAGAGGAATTCACTACGGTGGGAAGCTCCGGCCTGTATGAACTGCCTTTGCTCCCCGGCGTATACGATATGGAGTTCTCCGCGGAAGGCTATAAGTCGGAAGTGGTTTACGACGTAAAGGTAGAGACCGGCGTAATCACCTACAACATCCTGCTGCGCATGGTGGAGGATGAAGACCGCACCGGCGCGGCGGAAGGGTACATTGTGGACGCCTTCGACGCTTCCCGCATTCCCTCTGCGGTGATGAAGATCCGGGAGGGCAGCAATAACCGCACCGGCACCGTCCTTATGGAATACACCTGCGATGAAAACGGCGCTTATCGCCTGGAGCTTCCTCCCGGAAACTACACCGCGGAGGTCAGTGCCGAAGGCTATCAGACAGACTGTACCAACATCCTGGTGATCCCCGGAGAGACCCGGTACAATCAGGACTGTACCCTGACTCCCATCCTGAAGGAAGGGGAAGTGCGGATCGTGCTCACCTGGGGCGAAACCCCCTCGGATCTGGATTCCCATCTCCGGGGCCCGCTGCCCGGAGGCGAAACCTTCCACACCTTCTACAGCCGCCGGGACGCTTATGAGGGAGACACCCTGTGCGTCAATCTGGATGTGGACGATACCACCAGCTACGGCCCGGAAACCACCTCCGTCTATGTAGGCGCTTCCGGAGAATATACCTACTGCGTCCACGATTTCACCAACCGGCACTCCTCTTCTTCCGGCGCAATGGGAACTTCCGGCGCCCAGGTCAAAGTGTATATGGCCGGGCTGGAAGAACCTATGCTCTTTAACGTTCCCAACCGGGACGGCACCGTGTGGACCGTATTCACTCTGAAAGACGGCGTGATCACACCGGTAAACACCATGAGCTATGAAAGCGACCCGGACGACGTAGGCCGCTGAAGCCTGTAAGCCTGTAAACCTGTAGGCCTGTAACCCCGGAAAATAGCAGCAGCGTATTTTAATATTTTAGCAGCAGCCCCGCCCGGTAAACGGGCGGGGCTGCTGTTTTTTCGAAACCTCGGCTTTTGGCTGCCGGAAGCCCGTACTTTTTCCGCAAAGAACGCCCCCGGAAAACCCGGAGGCGTTCTGTTTTTTGCTCGTGCTTGTCTGAACAGGGCTTACAAGGTTACTAGGCATTTAAAAGCTGCTCAATATACCGATTCAACGTTTCTTGGGACATAGCCCCGATCTGCGCCCGGATGACATTTCCCTGAGCATCAATAAACAACGTCAAGGGCACGGAGCTGATCCGGTACGTTTGGGCGGCGTCCATCTCCATATCCAGGTATACAGGGAAGGTGAACCCGGATTCCTCAATGTAACCGGTTACAGCTTCCGCTGTATCCCGCTGGCCGTCGGTGAGATTTACCATCATAAACGCTACCTGATCCCCATTGGCCTCATAGGCAGCCTGAAAGGCCGGAAGCTCGGATTTGCAGGGGCCGCACCAAGTGGCCCAGAAGTTTACCACCACCGGACGCCCTAAATGCTGGGAAAGGCTCACTTCTTCTCCTTCCAAAGAAAGCACGGTGAAATCCCGGGAGGGGGTCCCGGAGGAAGAACCGGCGGCTTCTTCCGGCGTATAGGTCTTGGAAAGGAAATTATACGCCACCACGGCGCCTGCCAACAGCACCACAAACAAAGCGGACAGCAAAATGTAAACTTGTTTCTTTTTCATGTTGTCACCTCACGAAAACACGGATAAAACCGCGTTGGTCCATCCCAACGCCATACAGATCCCCATTACGATGAGAAAAATGCCGCAAACCAGATTGATCACCCGGTAATGCTTTTTGATCCAGGTAAATACCACGTTCAGCCGGTCGATCAGCACGGCGGAAAACAGGAAGGGGATCCCCAGCCCCAGGGAATAGGTCAAAAGCAGCAACGTCCCTTCCAGAGCCCCTCCGGCGGAGGACGCCAACATCAGCGCCGAGCCCAGAAAAGCGCCCACGCAGGGGGTAAGGCTGACGGAATAGATCACGCCGAAAAGAAACGCGGAAAAGAAGCTGCGGATCTCCCGGCCGGAATTCATCCCCTTAAACCAGGGCAGACGGATCACGTCCAGATAACTGAGACCGAACAGGATCACCACCACCCCGCTGACCATCTGCACCGCCAGGCGATACTGGGAAAGGAATCCTCCCACAGCCCCGGCAAACAGCCCCAGCGCCAGAAAAACCAGGGTAAACCCCAGGACAAATCCCAGCGCCCGGAGAAATGTCCGGTGCTTTTTATCCGCGTGCCCGGCAAAATAGGAAATATACAAAGGCAGCAGCGGAAGCATACAGGGGGAAACAAAGGATATGATCCCCTCCAAAAATGTAATGCCATATTGCATAATACAAACCTCCCCGAACAAAACTCCGTTTTTGCCCCCGGCGACTGGGCGCCGGAAGCGGATCCGTTATACCACTATACCGTTATACTGTTATGCCAGATCTTCCAAAGCGGAAAGATCCTTTAAACGGATAAATCCCCGGCCCAGCTCCACCATTCCCTCGGAAGCAAAGCGCTTCAGCATCCGGGTCACCACTTCACGGGCGGTATTGGTGTTTCGGGCGATCTGCTCATGGGTCATGGAAAGCCGGGGGCTGCCTGTTTTGTGATATTCTTCCAGCAAAAATGCGGCCAGACGCCGGTCGTACCCCTGAAACAGAATGGCCTGCATAGTCCACATCACTGAGGAAAACCGCTGGGTGAGCAATTCATACATAAAGCAGCGGGCATAAATATTCTGTCCGGTAAGCCGGGAAAAATCACCGGACCGAAGGATCAGCAGGCGGGTGTCCTTTTCCGCGGTGATCTGGGTATGGAAGGTGATCTGGCGGATCACGCAGGAAGCGGAAAGCACACAGGGCTCCCCGGGGTTCAGCCGAAACAGGGTGATCTCCCGCCCTTCCTGGGACAAAATGCTGGCTTGCAGCTCTCCCTCCAGCACCAGCACCAACCCCAGGCAGTCCTGTTCACCGCCATGGATCATTTCCCCTTTTTGGTATTGGCGAAACACGGCATTTCCTCGGACAAATTCTTTTTCTTCCGGGGTAAGAGAATTCCAAAACGGCAGCTGTTCTCCGGGGAACAGCTGAGGATCAACGGGCATAACGCCTCCTCCTTTCAAGATGAAAACCCTGGGGAAAACCTGTATCCTTACGGTTATTCTTGCGTTTATTCTTGCTGCTATCCCTGCTGTCCTTGCTGTATTCCATCCTGCATTTCTTCCTCTTTTTCTGCGCCCTTCCGGTTTATTCCGTTTCCTTTGCCTTTGCGGGAGTCTCTTCCTTACCCGCTTCTTCCCGGGAAAGGGAGTGCCGAGCTTTGCAGATCAGCTGGGTCATGGTGCCCATAGGGCAATAGACACACCAGCTCCGGGGTTTAAACAGCAGCATGGTAACAAGCCCCAAAATGGTGGATGTAAGCATCACGCTGTAAAATCCAAAGGCGAACTGCGCCGCCCAGGCAGGCACCAAATCCCCGGGATAGGCCCAGTGCCAAGGCACCTGAAAGGTCCAAAGCAGCGTTACTATCTGCCGGAGATCCCGGGCGCCGGCCAAAACCAGCCAGGTGTTCCACAGCATCAAACCAAACATCAGAAGGAAAAACAGTAAAAATCCATATCGAAAGCCCTTGCTGCTCAAAAAGCGGGGCGTGGGCTTCTTTCGGGAAAGCTTCAGCCGGGTCCCTAAAAGCTGAAAAAGCTGTCCCCTGCCGCAGTAGCGGTTGCAATAGGCTTTTCCGCCGCCTGCCAAGGCAATAAGCAAAGGGATGAAAAAGCAGAGAAGCCCCAGCCAGGCAAATAAAATGTTGAAGAACCCGGCGATCAAATAGGCCAGGGACGCAATCCAAAGATACCTATACCAGGGAGAGGGAGAAGACGCTTTTTTCATACGCAGCCCTCCCCCGAAAGCGCTTCCACTGTAATGGCGGAAGCAGGGCATTCTCCGGCGCATTTTCCGCAACCTACACAGGCTGCTTCCTGCACTTGGGCATACATCCCTTTAAACACGGAAATGGCTTTTTTCGGACAAACCGGCACGCAGCAGCCGCAGGCCACACAGATCTCCCGCCGGACCCTGGCCCGACGAATTTTTCCAAACGTTCCCATACACACGCTCCTTACGCCTTTTTCGCCTTTTTCGCCTTTCACATTTTTTGTCTCTTTCGGGCTTTTGGGCGCTTAGGCTTTTTACGCATTTTATGCGGTTCACGCCTGTCTCTATTTTCGGCGCTTATCAGGACGATGGAAAAACGGTTGCCGGATGCTTTCCTATTTCCACGCTCCGGCACGGGCGTGCTATGGCTTTCCGGTGGTCCGTTTCCGGGTTCCCGGGTTCCCGGGTTCCTGGCCTTCCTGTTTTTCCTATGTCCCTTTGCCGGTATTGTATCGCAAAACAAAGGGGAGAGACTGTGACTAAGTCCCCAAAAACAGAATCTTTTCCGGGTAAGGGCTTGGGCGGCAAGAGCCGGGCTAAGAGAAACCGGGACAAACCGGCGGCAGAAACGGGAAAGAACGGATGAACGGCTTGAACGGATGAACAGTTCTACGATTCTACGGTTGGAATGCAAATCCATCCGAAAGTAAATACAGTATACAGGGAGAAACTTTTCTCTGCAAGTAGAAAAAGAACGGCATCCGCTGAAAAAACAAGCACGGCAGTTCCCGGACCTTTTGTCTTTTCTTTTCCCGAACTCCATAAGCCTGCGAAATCCTTTAAAAAAATCCCCTTCTGCCCGGGAATACCGGGAGAAGGGGATTTCTTCTTAAAGAGACACATGAGGAGCTGACGGTAAACCAGCTATAAAATTGCGGATATTTTTATACGGTTCCGTTCTATTTTTTCTCATTTCTCGCTTGTGAACCCAGCAAAAAGGCAGCTCTCAGTTTATCCGATAAAATTTCCCACTGAATAAAGCGATTGACCAGCGAAACATACTTTTCCGTCATTTTTTATCCCTCTTAGCGTCATCTTTCTTGCGTATCCACTATAACATCTCTGCACTCTTTGCAAAAATCATCTGAAAAACAAAAGGACACTTCACGTACAACAGCATTTTTATGCTATCTTATTTTTTTAGTCTCTTGCTGAAATTTACAAAAATAAACCCAACCATTCCAACAATTACCGCAAGAATATTCGCGTACTCCATTACACAAGTACCAGTTGTTGGAAAAAGATAACGAACGATAATTGCAATTATATATATTACAGAAATTAAAAGAAACATATTTCCAGCAAATTTTGATAATTTGCTTTCGTCCCATTTTTTTCTTTCACTGCTTGGTAAAGAACTAAAACCTGAAATTAAAAAAGCAGCTTTTCCTGTTCGGAATATCGCTCCAAGTATAAGGAATAAGAAAAAAAGAATAAATTCATTCATCACTTTTCTCCTTTCAATTCCGTGTGGAAATGTAGAAACACCTGCATAAACGGATTTATACAGACAGCTTATGTTTCTGTTAACTGAAAAAGTCAAAAAGTAGTCAATTTGGTCTCTGCAAAAAACAAACCGCATGGTCAAGCCCGAAAAACGGCTATCGCATGCGGTTTATCTTGGCGCGCCCGAAGGGACTCGAACCCCTGACCTCTTGATTCGTAGTCAAGCACTCTATCCAGCTGAGCTACGAGCGCATATGCGGTTCCTCGAGCCGCGTAGATTATGATACCACAGCTTTCCAAAAAAAGCAAGCCTTTTTTTCCGTTTCCTTTTATTTTTTACGTTTTCCGCCTGGGCCCTGCGGAAGCCAACTGAGAAGCGGTGTGGGGCTCCGGCCTCTCTTTTTCCTCTTTCCGGATGGAAATGGCGGCTTTTTTCGCCGCCTTCTCCCCGGGGCAAAGCCGCAGCAAGGTGCAGGAAACCGGCTCCATAAACAAATTTCCTTCTTCATCCGGAGGCGCCCCTATAAAAGCCAGGGCATCCTTCCACTCCCGGGGAAGAGAAAACCGCTTGGGGGCAGGATCCCGGTTCACGGCGCAAAACACAGCGTCCTTTTCATCCCGGCGGATATACGCCAGGACGCCGTCCTGAGCTCTCCAGGGCTGGAAGGATCCTTCCTTCAGGCAGGAGCAGCTTTTCCGGAACACTCCCAGCTTTTTGTACCAATTCACCAGGGAGGTATCCTCCCGTCCCCAGGGGAATGTCCGGCGGTTAAAGGGATCCCGATACCCCTCCATTCCCGCTTCATCCCCGTAATAAATGCAGGGGACGCCGGGAAGGGTAAACTGCATGGCGGAAGCCATCCGCAGAAGCCGCAGGCCGTTTTTCCTCTCCTCGGGGGAAAGGCACTTCCGGCTCTGCCATTCCCGGTCCCTTCCTCCGGCCGGTTCATCTCCCAGAACCGTCAGCGCCCGTTCCGTATCGTGGGTTCCGATATGGTTCATCAGCAGCCGAAGCACCTGCGGCGGATAGTTTTCCGCCACAGACAGGAGAATTTCCATCATATCCTGGGGGGAGGCGCCTGTCAGGAAGCCTAAAATGGCGTTTCGGAAAGGATAGTTCATAACGCTGTCCAGCTGGCGGCCCAAAAGGTACCGGCGGCGGACACCATATGCGGATTTATTGGAAGCGTCCTCCCAAACCTCCCCCAACACCAGCGCCTGGGGGTCCTCCGCCTTTACCGCCTGCCGGAATCCGTCCAGGAACCCATCCGGCAGCTCATCCGCCACGTCCAGCCGCCAACCCTTTGCCCCCTGCCGCAGCCAAAGCCGGGCGATGCCTTCTTCTCCGCTGATATATTGGGTATAGGCAGGGTTCGTCTCCCGGACATTGGGCAGCGTATCAAAATTCCACCAGCATTCATACTCCCAGGGCCAATTCCGGAAGGAATACCAGCTGAAATACGGCGATTCCCGGGACGTAAAGGCGCCGGGCTGGGGATACCGGCCTTCCCGGTTAAAATACACGCTGTCGCTGCCGGTATGGCTGAACACTCCGTCCAGCAGCACCCGGATTCCCAAAGCTTCTCCTTCTTTGCAAAGAGCTTCCAGATCTTCCTCCGTGCCCAAAAGAGGGTCGATCCGGCTGTAATCCGCCGTATTGTAGCGATGGTTGGAATGGGCTTCAAAAATCGGGTTCAGATACAGGCAGGTGACCCCCAGGGAAGCCAAATAGGGAAGCTTTTCCCGAATGCCCTGAAGGTTCCCGCCGAAATAATCGGAGTTGGTGATCTTCCCCTGCTCATTGGGCCTCCAGCAGGGCTCTTCCTCCCAATTTCCATGAAGCTGCCGCCCGTAAGGGAGATCCTGCTCCGAAGGAAGGTCCCCCAAGCGGCAGAACCGATCCGGGAAAATCTGATACAAAATGCCCCCGGCCAGCCAGTCCGGCGTAGTAAAGCCTTTTTCATACACCGTCATCTGCCAAAGGCCCCCGGAAGGATCCAGGGTATCCTGCCCGCCGGGCAGACGGCGAATCTCCAGAACCCCTTTCCAGGTATCCAGAGAAAAGCAATAAAAATACAGGCCGCTGGATGCCGGGGTGTAGTGGCATTCCCACCACTCCTGGCTCTCTCCATTCATGCCGCACCAAAACATGCCGAAGGACTCCCGGCCCTGTCCGTCCTTCTCTATACACAGCCGAGCCGCGGAGCAATGCAGCTCCCGGGGCACGGTAATCCGAAAATGCACCGCACAGCCTTCCTCCACGGCGCCAAAAGGTTCCCGATAAGCAGCGCTTCTGGAATCAAACATGCTCTCTTTCCTTTCTTTCGCAAGCATCGCGTATGACGTATGCCTGTATGCTTGTATGCTTGTATACCCGGCACATTCTTCCCAGGCAAACGATCCAACGTTCAAACGCGAAAACAAAAGATTTGTTGTCTCCGGGAGAATCCCGGGCAGACGCTGAAAAAATTCCGGGCTTTTCCCGGTATCCATCTAAAAGTATAAGCCAAAAGCCCCCTGCATACAACCCTGTCTGTGGAAAATTTCTCTTGGAAGAATTGACGACAAAATACGAATATGCTATGATATGGTTTATAAAACTATATGTAAAAGCTTTGCAAATTTCGACATCTTTTTAAAGTACCGAGATAAAGCTTTACTTTCATAAATTTTTTACTGCGGAAAGGGGATCGTTATATGAACAAAGCTTTTGTCATTACCACGGACAATAACTGCGATTTACCGGAAGAATATCTGAAACAGCATGAAATGGGCGTGCTGTATTTAGGCTATACCATGGCCGGAAAAACCTACGGCCGGGAAAAACGGATGCCGGACGGGGAATTTTACGCCGCCATGCGCAAAGGTGAGCTGCCCACCACTTCCGCCATCAATTTCGAGGATGCCAAGTCTCTTTTTTCCCAGTATATGGAGCAAGGGCTGGATGTGCTGCACGTGGCGTTTTCCTCCGCTCTCAGCGGCAGCTGCTCGGTAGCCTCCGCCGCCGCCCGGGAAGCGGAGCAGGAACATCCCGGCCGGAAAGTGATCGTGGTAGATTCTCTGTGCGCCTCTTTGGGGCAGGGCCTGCTGCTGCACAAGCTATCCCAAAAACGGGAAGAGGGCGCTTCTCTGGAAGAAACCGCCCGGTGGGCGGAGGAAAACCGCCTGCACGTCTGCCATAATTTCACCGTGGACGATTTGTTTCATCTCCACAGAGGGGGACGGGTCTCCAAAGCTACGGCCATTCTGGGAAGCCTTATCAACATCAAACCGGTCCTGCATGTGGACGACGAAGGCCGTCTGGTGCCTGTAGGCAAAGCCCGCGGGCGGAAAAACTCCCTGCTGGCTTTGGTGGACAACATGGAAAAGCAGCTGGGCGACATGAAAAACGATATTATCTTCATTAGCCATGGAGACTGCCTGGAGGACGCTCAATTTGTGCAGGAAGAAATTCGCCGGAGAATGGGCATTGAAAACTTCCTGATCCATTACGTAGGCCCTTCCATCGGCGCCCATTCCGGCCCCGGAACCGTAGCTTTGTTCTTTATGGGAGAAAAGCGCTGAGAGCGGGAAAAACTGGGTTTGCTTTTTGAATCCCTATAAATCCCAAATACGGAGCGCCCGCCCTCAACGGCGGGCGCTTTTTTAAGGCTTTCCCCCGAGAACGATTGACGGGAAAAAGCTTTCGTGGTATACCAAAGATACAGAAAGCAATACCGTCTACCGTCACGAAAGCATGAAAGCATAAAAGCACAAAATCATAAAACCACAGAACACAGAACCAAAGAACCACAGCCAGGCGGTTTTCACTGTCCGCCGGAAAGGAGAAAAGCCATATGAAAGCTTCCCGGGGAAAGAGTTTGGGAGATCCCGGCCCATCCGGCCAGCAAAGCTTCTTTCAATCCGCTCAGCGGCTGCCGGATTTTCAGCCTCTGGCCAGCCGGGTGCGCCCCCGTGACCTTACGGAGTTTGCAGGGCAAAAGCACCTTTTGGGGGAAGGCAAGGTGCTTCTCCGGCTGATCCTACAGGACCAGATCCCCTCCATGATTTTTTGGGGTCCTCCCGGCGTGGGAAAAACCACCCTGGCCCGGATCATCGCCCGGCAGACCCAGGCAGAATTTATCGACTTCAGCGCCGTCACCAGCGGGATCAAGGAGATCCGGGAGGTGATGAACCGGGCGGAGGACGCCCGGCGAATGGGGGAAAAGACCATTCTGTTTGTGGATGAGATCCACCGCTTCAATAAAGCCCAGCAGGACGCTTTCCTTCCCTATGTGGAAAAAGGCAGCATTATCCTCATCGGCGCCACCACGGAAAACCCCTCCTTTGAGATCAATTCCGCTTTGCTCTCCCGGTGCAAGGTATTTGTCCTTCACGCTCTTTCGGAAGAGGAAACCCTGGAGCTGCTGCAGCGGGCTTTGCAGGACCCCCGGGGCTTTGGGGAGCAGGATATTGAGATCGCCCCGGAGCTTTTAAAGCAGATCGCTTTGTTTGCCAACGGGGACGGCCGCACCGCCTTGAACACCCTGGAAATGGTGATCCTGAACAGCGACAGCTCCTCCGGAAAGACCCAAGTCACCCAGGAGCTTTTGCAGCAGTGTATCAACAAACGCTCCCTGCTTTACGATAAGAAAGGGGAGGAGCACTACAACCTGATTTCCGCCCTGCATAAATCCATGCGCAACAGTGACCCGGACGCCGCCGTATACTGGCTTTCCCGGATGCTGGAAGGAGGAGAGGATCCTTTATACGTTGCCCGCCGGCTGATCCGCTTTGCCAGCGAGGATGTGGGGATGGCGGACAGCCGGGCCATGGAGCTGGCGGTGGCGGCGTATCAGGCCTGTCATTTTATCGGTATGCCGGAATGCGGCGTTTCCCTGGCCCATATGGTGATCTACCTTTCCCTGGCCCCCAAATCCAACGCCGTATACACCGCCTATGAAAAAGCCCGGGACGACGCCGCCAATATGCTGGCGGAGCCGGTGCCCCTGCATATTCGTAACGCTCCCACGTCCCTGATGAAAGAGCTGGAATACGGCAAAGGATATATCTACGCCCACGATACCCAGGAAAAGCTCACGGCCATGCGGTGCCTTCCGGATTCTCTTTTGGGCCGTGTGTACTATACCCCCACCGCCCAGGGCAGTGAAGCCCGGGTGGCTTCCCGGCTGAAAGAGATCCGGGAATGGAAAGCCCAAAGAGATCCTCTGCAAAGACCCCAAGAATCCGGGGCTTCCTCAGAAATTCAGGAGGAACAGAATAAACACACAGAACCGGAAGGGGCGGAAAAGCAGGAAAAATAAAGCCCCCAAGGCATACGAAGGGAACGACCGGCGGCAAGCCTCATGCCTTTTAAAACTGGGCTCCTTAAAGAAAAGCATTCCCAAAACCGCCCCTTACAGGGGCGCAACCGAATGTTTTGAAAAAAATTTACAATTTCGGTAACAAAGTCACATACTTCTTCTTCCTTCCGTGTTATACTAGGAACGTACCCCGGAGAAGGAACCGAAACCCATGTGCTCTCCCGGGAAAAGAAAAAGTCCAAAGCGGAAACAAAAAAACCGTTGTTTTATTTTGAAAGGAGAATGCAGAATGTCTGTTGCTGTTGCTGCTGTTACGAAAAACACCTTTGAAGCGGAAGTGCTTCATTCCAACGTTCCGGTTTTTGTGGATTTCTGGGCTTCCTGGTGCGGCCCCTGCCGGATGTTTGCTCCCATTCTGGACCAGATCGCAGAAGAAAACCCCGACACTTTGAAAGTGGTAAAGGTCAATGTGGACGAAGAGCCGGAGCTGGCGCAGCAGTTCGGCGTTATGAGCATCCCCACCCTGGTGCTGATCCGGGACGGCAAAGTGGTTTCCACTTCCGTGGGCGTTCGCCCCAAGGACGCGGTCCTGGCCATGCTGGGATAAGATCTGGGTTTTAAACCTGCAAAACAGGCGCTTTCCGCGCCTGTTTTTTATTTTCCCGTCTTCCGGCCCGGAGAAAAGGGCTTTCTGCTTCTGTTTCTTTTTCCCAAAGAACAATTGATTCTTCCCGGAGTTTCAGGTATACTGTTGCTATGAAAGTATTTGCCCGGGCTTCCTTCCCCAGGAACACGGGCTTCGTTTTACAAAAGGAGGAACCGATACATGGAAAGAATGGTTGGAACCGTTTCCCGGGGGATCCGGGCGCCTATTATCCGCCAGGGGGATGACCTGGAAAAAATCGTTGTGGATTCCGTTTTAGCCGCAGCGGAAAGCGAGGGCTTCTCTTTGCAGGACCGGGACGTGGTGGCGGTAACGGAGGCCGTTGTGGCCAGATCCCAGGGCAATTACGCCCACATTGACCAGATCGCGGAGGATGTCCGGGAAAAATTCGGGGATCACACCGTGGGCGTGCTGTTTCCCATTCTCAGCCGCAACCGCTTCGCCATTTGCCTGAAGGGCATTGCCAAAGGCTGCCGGAAAGTGGTGCTGATGCTCAGCTATCCTTCCGACGAAGTGGGAAATCATTTGGTGGATCTGGATGTGCTGGATGAAAAAGGGGTAAATCCCTGGAGCGATGTTCTCACCGAAGAACGGTATCGGGAGCTGTTCGGCTACGGGACCCATGTGTTCACCGGAGTGGACTATGTGGCCTATTACAAGCAGCTGATCCAGGACTGCGGGGCAGAGGTGGAGATCGTTTTCGCCAACAATCCCAAGGCCATCCTTTCCTACACCAAGCACGTGCTGGCCTGCGACATTCATACCCGCCGCCGCACCAAGCGGATCCTGGAAGCCGCCGGAGCGGAATGCGTTTACACCCTGGAAGATATTCTCAGCCACAGCGTAAACGGCAGTGGATATAACGACCGGTATGGCCTTCTGGGCTCCAATAAAGCCACGGAAGAAACCGTAAAGCTGTTTCCCATCCATTGCCAGGAGCTGGTGGACGCCGTGCAGAAGTCTTTCCTGGAAAAAACCGGCAAGCACATTGAAGTGATGGTCTACGGAGACGGCGCCTTCAAGGACCCGGTGGGCAAAATCTGGGAGCTGGCGGACCCGGTGGTCTCCCCGGCATACACCCAGGGGCTGGAAGGCACCCCCAACGAAGTGAAGCTGAAATATCTGGCGGATAACGACTTTGCCGATTTGTCCGGCCAGGAGCTGAAAACCGCCATTCAGAGCTATATCCGGGAAAAAGACGAAAAAGCCGCCAGCCTGAAAGGCACCATGGTCACCCAGGGGACAACCCCCCGCCGGCTGACGGATCTGATCGGCTCCCTGGCGGATCTTACCTCCGGCAGCGGAGACAAAGGCACCCCCATTATCCTGGTGCAGGGCTATTTTGATAATTACACCAAATAAGCCGGCGGCGGACTTTTCCGCCGGCTACCGGCTGACGGTTAATAGTTGTCGGTTAATGGCTGCCGTACGTCGGCTGTCGGCTGAGGCTAAGACTTGGAACAAGGCCAATGTTAACATTAAAACACTGCAAAAAGCGGATCCCTTTCCAAAGGGACCCGCTTTTTTGTTTTTCTTTTTATTTCCCATTTATTCGCCCACAGGGATCTTCTTCCGTTTTCCTCCCAGGCCGCAGGCGGTGAGCCAGGCGGCGGTGTCCTTCAACGTATCGAACAGATCCCGGGGAGCATAGCCCAACTCCCGGGTGGCCTTTTCATGGCTGAACTTATCGTTGCTCCGAAGCACCCGCAGGGAATATTCGGTAAACAGCGGAGGGCGTTTCTTCCGCCGGGCCTGCCACTGGCTGAAAGGAACCCCCAACCGGGCCAGTCCCAAAGGAAGTGCCGGGATCCTGCGGCTGCGCCCGCTGACCACATCCAGCATATGCAGCAGTTCCCGAATCTCATAATGCCGGTTGGAAAGAATATAGCATTCTCCGTTCCGGCCTTTTTCCGCCGCGGCTATACATCCCTGGGCCACGTCCCGCACATCTACGAAATCATAGCCGCCCCGGACGCAAAGAGGCAAACGTCCGGCCAGATAGGCCTTGACCATTTCCATCAGGTGGTTTTTGCCCGGGTCCCAGGGGCCGATGATGCCGGAAGGGTGCACCACCTTCACAGGAAGCCCGCGGCGGGCCGCTTCCAGCATTTCCCGGGTGGCGATGGCTTTGGTCTTGGCGTAACCGCCTTCCACGGCCTCCGGAGAAAAGTCCTCCGGGGCGCCGCATTCCCGAATCACCCGCACCCCCTCCTGCCCCGGCAGGGCATGGACGGAGCTGACATAGACAAAGGAAGCCACCTTCTGCTTTTCCGCCGCCCGAATCAGATTCCGGGCGCCGTTTACGTTTACGTCATACAGCTTGGGATCCATTCGGGACGTGATGCTGACGATCCCGGCAGTATGCACCACAGAGACCTCTTCCTCTCCGCCCTGCAAAAAAAGCGTCCATGGCTTCCGGATCCCGAATGTCTCCCCGGACGATCTCCAGCTGACTGGGATCCCGGTTTTCCAGCTGGGGGCAGGTCTCCCCAGGCAAAGCCAACGCCCGGACCTTTTCTCCCTGCTTCAGCAGGCTGCGGACCAATGTATTTCCCAAATGGCCAAATGCACCGGTAACGGCATAGATTCTTTTCATAAAAGCGCCTCCTTCCGCGGAAACCATATTCCATATTCCCATGTTCCCATATTTTCACATTCCTTTGTTTCCGCATTTTTTCATATTTCGTTCATATATTGTACATAATGTTGATTATTTGTACACCCTGCAGTATAATTATATCCAGAGATCGCTTCCGATACAACCATCAGATTTTCAGGAACCGAACGTTAACGGACAGCATCTGTTTTTCCTGTCGGGAAGGGGAACGCTTATGAAAAATTTGTCTTTGGAACCATCTGGAAATCCGCCTGTTTCACAGGCAAACGCAAAGGAAAACAAACGGGATACCGCCGGGATCTATGCCGGGTTTTCCTCTGTATGCCGGGATCCGGCCGCGCCCAAAAAGCTGGATCAGCGGGTGCGGATGACCCGGAAGCTGTTCCGCCAGGCGCTGACGGATCTTCTCCGGGAAAAGCCTCTGCAAAGTATCACGGTGAAAGAGCTTTGCGCCACGGCCGGGGTGAACCGGGGAACTTTTTATACCCATTACACCGATCTTTATAACCTGATGGAGCAAATGGAGGAAGAGGTCTACCGGGAGCTGCAGGAAGCATTGCAGCTTTTGGCGGAAGGAAGCCCGGAATGCCCTACGCCCTTTTCCCTGTATATGGCCGTTATGGGGTTTATCCGGAAAAACTCCGATATGTGCGCCTTTTTGCTCAGCGAACACGGGGACCGCACGTTTTTAAGCAAGCTCTTTGACGTAGGCCGGGAAGCCTGCATCGCCGCCTACGCGGAACGATTTCCCCAGATTTCTCTGGAAGATCTGAACCTTTTCTATGATTTTGTTTCCTCCGGCTGCCTGGGGGTATTCCGGAAATGGATCGCCGGGGGAATGGTCCCTTCGGAAACCATCGTGGCCCAAAGCCTGGAGCGAATCATCGCCGGCGCCCAGGAATTCCTTCGGTAAGGGATTTCCCAGGGCACCGGGGCATCAAGTCGCCTGGTCGCCTGGTCGCCTGGTCATCACAAGACAAAAAAGCCCGGAGCGCATGTACGCAGCTCCGGGCCTTTTTATATGAAGCTGTGGGAAAGATCCGCTGTTTTTCCCTACTTTCAGAGACAAAGGGGTATCTTTGCAGCAAGGTTATCTTTGCAGCACGCCGATACCCAAAAGCCCCGGGCCGGTATGCACCACCAGAGCCGGACTGATCTGCCCTTGGGCCAGAAGCTTTCCTAAGGGGATCTTCCGCAGAAGCGGTTCCCGCATGGCTTCCGCTTCCTTCTCCGCGTCTCCGTTCATCAGCGCCAGGGCGCAGGGGGACTCCGTTCCCGCAAAATCCGATGCCATTTTCAGCATCCGCTCCAGGGACTGCCGCCGCCCCAGGGTCTTTCCGGCAATATAGTACACTCCTTCGCTGTTGCAGGAGATAATGGGCTTGATCTTCAAAGCTGTGCCCATAACCGCCGCCACCAGCCCCAGGCGTCCGCCTTTCCGCAGATATTCCAGCGTATCCACGCAGAAAAACACCTTGGAGCGGCTGATCTGCCGGGGCAGATCCTCCTGCAGCGCCTGCCAGGTTACGCCGTGCTCCAGCCAGCGGGCGGCCAAAATTGCCAGCATTCCGCTGCCGATGGAAATATTCTTGCTGTCCAGCACAAAGGTTTCCATTTTCCGGTAGTCCCGGCAAATGGCATTGACCATAGCGTATGTGCCGCTAAGACCGGAAGAAATGCAGACCACCAGCGCCCGGGTGTATCCGTCCGCATAGGCCTGATCCAAAGCGTTTAAAATGGTTTCCCCGTCCGGCAGGGAGGTTTTGGGGGTCTCCGGGAACCGGCGGTATACTTCACGGGCAGTAATGGTCACCTGATCCAGATATTCTCCCTCGGGGTATAAAATCTTCAGAGGGAGCACCCGCATATCGTATCGTTCCCGAAGCTCCTGGGGTACATCGCATCCGGAATCCACCAAAATCGCTACTTTTTCTTTATTCATGCTGCTCTTCTCCGTTTCCACCGGAAGACGTCTGCTCTTCCCGGCTGTTTTTCTGGTTTTTCTCCTCTGCCTCTTCCTGTTCCTGCTTCTGTTTCTGTTCCTGTTGTATGGCTTCCTCCTGCAGGGCCTTGCGGATCTGCAGGGATTTTCTGGCTGCCAGTTTACAGGCTAGGGAAAGGGTGGCCATACGCACCATGGCCATTTCCTCATCCTCTTTACACCAGGCCTCATGCCAGGCTTCACCCCCGGCCTCACACCCAGCTTCGCCGCATAAAGGCCCCCGGGAAGTTTCCGGAAGGATCCTTCCGCATACGGTTCGGAAGGAACGTTCCAGCTCCCGGCAAAAATCGTCATAGGCTTTGGGGCCGCTGCCCTCCTGCCGGGTATGCACCAGGATCCCTTCCCGGATCTCTGAAATAGTCAGCACCTGCTTCAGCAGGGTGATGGTCACCAAGCAGGCCATGTGCCTGCGGGTATAGCGTTTTTTCTCCGGCTTGGGGATCAGCCGCAGCTTTACGTAATTGTTGATCATGGCCGGGGTAATGGCTTCGCCTTCGCCCTGGGAAAGGGGCGCAAACACCTTTTCCAGAAAAGCCACCACCTGATCCATATAAAGTTCCAGCTCCGGAAGGTCTTCCCAGCGAGGCAGATGGAAACTTTCCATTTTTTCCGCCCATTGCCGCTCCCCATCAAACGCCGGCTGTTCCTGGGGCTGGTGATTTTCCTGTTTCTCCCGTTTTTCCTGCTTCTCCTGCTTGCCCACGCTTTTTCCTCCTGCGTACCCTGATTTCGATAAAATTTTTCAAATTATGTAATCTAATTATCATAACCAGATTATATCCTTTTTTCCCGCGTTCGTCAAGAAAAGGCTTTGCTTCTTCCGAGATTTTTACCGTTTCTTTCAGGGAATCTCCCTCTCTCTTTAAAGAAAAAAGATTTTCTTTTCTCCTCTATTGACCGCCGCCAAAAGAAACGGTATGATACCAATGAAAGGCGGAAAATTAGAGTCCGCCTAATTTGAAAAGGGGAGGTCCGTTTATGAACGGAACAATGAAAACTGCCGTAATGACAGGCATCGGCAAAATGGGCTATGAGCAGCGCCCCATTCCGGTTCCCGGCCAGGGAGAAGTGCTGGTAAAGCTGGAATATGTGGGGATCTGCGGCAGCGACATGCACTACTACGAAACCGGCGCCATCGGAGATTATGTGGTGAAGCCGCCTTTTGTTCTGGGGCATGAGCCGGGAGGCACCGTGGTGGAAGTGGGGCCGGGAGTCACACACCTGAAAGTGGGGGACCGTGTGGCTCTGGAGCCGGGCAAAACCTGCGGCCACTGTGAATTCTGCCGCCAGGGAAAATATAATCTCTGCCCGGACGTGGTGTTTTTCGCCACGCCGCCGGTGGATGGGGTTTTCCAGGAATATGTGGCCCACGAAGCCGCCCTTTGCTTTAAGCTTCCGGATTCCGTCTCTACTTTGGAGGGGGCTTTGATGGAGCCGCTGGCTGTAGGCTTCCACGCCGCCAATCAGGGCGGGGCCCACATCGGGCAAACCGCCGTGGTTATGGGCTCCGGCTGCATTGGTCTGGTTTCCATGATGGCTTTAAAAGCGGAAGGGGTATCCAAGGTCATTGTGGTGGACATTATGGAAAAGCGTTTGGAAAAAGCGCTGGAGCTGGGAGCGGACGCGGTGATCAACGGCCGGGACGGGAATGTCCCGGAAAAGATCCTGGAGCTGACGGAAGGCAAGGGCTGCGATCTGGTGATCGAGACCGCCGGAACGGAGATCACCACCCGGCAGGCAGTGGACGCCGTGAAAAAAGGCGGCGTGATCGTTTTGGTGGGCTACAGCAAAACCGGTGAGATGACCCTTCCCATGAGCAAGATCCTGGATAAGGAGCTGCGTCTGGAAACGGTCTTCCGCTACCGGCATATTTATCCCATGGCCATTGACGCCGTGGCCGCCGGAAAAGTCAACCTGAAAGGGCTTGTGACCCATGTGTTCTCCTTTGATTCCATTCAGGAAGCCATGGATCAAAGTGTAAAAGATAAGATGAACATTGTAAAAGCCGTGGTGAAAATTTCCGGGGAAGAGCAGAAATAAAAACCGGAAGGCTTTTGTTTCCCGGGTTGCCAGGTTCCTGGGTTCCTTGCTCCTGATTTTCCGGGTTTCCGGCTTCCCGGGGTTTCCGGAAATTCCGTTTGAACCGGGCTTCCGGATGGAAACCTTCCCGGCAGGCAAAAACAGCCAAGGCTGCCAAGAAAGCCGAGAAAAAAAAAAGATAAAGGCAACCAAAAAAACCAAAAAGGGAACACTTTTTAAAGCGTTCCCTTTTTCTGCTTTTCCTATACGGAAAATAGGCAGAGAATCAAAACAGCTGCCCCAAAAGTCTCTCTCCTTCCAGCAGCACCTGCTGATGGGTATAGGAAGGAAGGGAAGCCTCCCGCTGCTCCAAAACCTTGTGGGCCTGCTGGAGAAAGGAGTGACCTTTTTCCGCCAATTTTCCATATTCCTGCTCCAGAAGCGTCAGCTCTTTGTGATGGGCCTCATCCGTTCCCGGCGCCACACACAGGGCATAAAGATCCAGGATCTCATCACCGGGGCGGGAGGGAAAAAATTCATGGGGGGCCGTGCTGTCAAACAAACAGAGCCCCAGTTCCCGAAGGATCACCATATCCAGGCTTTCCGGGTCTAGCGAGCAATGGTAAACCTCCACCGCGCAGCCCTTTTCCTCCGCGGCTGCCGCCACCTTTTTCAGCAGGGTGGATTTTCCCGTCCCCGGCCGGCCTTTGATCAGATAACGCCGGGGGAGATCTTCCGTCAGCTGGGGAATATAGCAAATCCGCTGGTTTACGGCGGCGGCGCCGAAAAACCGATGCACCTGCCGGCCCTTTCCTCCCGGGGAAATCCCTCCCAAAAGTTTTTTGATGGTTTCCCGGGTCACTTGGTCCACCCCGGGGAAATCCGTGGCTTCAATATAAATACGCTCCTGAAGATCGTGCACCCGCCGGGCCTGCAGGTACCACTGCCCCGCCTCTTCCAGAAGAGCGGAAACCGAAGGATCTTCCTCACCGGAAACGGCAAAGGCAAAGATCCCCCGGGAAAGCTGGGGCACATAGATCCCCTGCAGAGAGCCGTCCAGACAATGGTAGATCCTTTCCACAGAAAGCCCCTGTTCCTGGGCTTTCCGGCAGGCGCCTGCCAGCAGATCTCCCCGCAAAGCCCGGGGGTAGGCGGGATCCAGCGGAATCATGTTTTCGGCTTCCCCGAAATTGGAATCAAAATACGAAACCGGGCGGGGAACGTAGGTTTGAATCAGATACTGAAGAACGGATGACACATCCATTCCCCCTTTCCGTAATGCAGAATAATTACAGCTATCACAGCAATCGCAGCAAATACAGCAAACACAGCCGGCCATATGGGAAAGCTTCCGGAAAATCTTATTCAAACCTGGGGGAATTTAGTACCCTTCCGGCGAAACTTTTTACACCCGGCCCCTTGCTTTAGGGGCGTTTTCCCGCTTTTATCCTTTCCGGGAAAGCAGAATTTGATCCAGAAGAAGCTTGGCCGTCTCTTCTTTGGAAACCAGAGGGAGCGGGAACGCGCCCTCCCGGGTAAGCAATGTCAGCTGATTGGTATCTCCCTGAAATCCGGCCCCGGGCTGACGCAGGCTGTTGGCGGCGATCATGTCCACATTTTTCTTTTCCAGCTTTTTCCGGGAATTTTCCAAAAGGTCCCGGGTTTCCATGGAAAAGCCGCAAAGGAACTGCCCCGGACGGCGATGCTCCCCCAGATACTGCAAAATGTCCCGGGTGCGCTCCAAAGGCAGGGAGAAAGCCCCTTCCGCTTTTTTCATTTTTTCTTCCTGCACCTGGGCCGGACGGTAATCCGCCACGGCGGCGGCTTTGATGATCACATCCTGCTCCGGCGCCCGCTGGGTCACTTCCCGGAACATATCCTCCGCACTGACTACGTCCACCGTTTCCACAAACAGCGGCCGGGGCAGAGACGTGGGGCCGGAAACCAAGGTCACCTGCGCTCCTCTTCGGGCGGCGTTGCAGGCAATGGCATACCCCATTTTGCCGGAGGAATGGTTGGTGATATACCGCACCGGGTCCAGCGCTTCCTGGGTGGGGCCGGCGGTGACCAAAACCTTCAGCCCCTCCATATCCTTTTCATAGGCCAGCTCCTGCTCCACATACTCCAGCAGCACATCCGGCTCCGGCATTTTTCCCGCTCCCACGTCTCCGCAGGCCAAACGTCCGATGGCCGGAGGGATCACCAAAAAGCCGTAATGGGCAAGTTTTTTCAAATTGTCCTGGGTGATGGGGTTTTCATACATCCCCGTATTCATAGCCGGCGCCACCAGCTTTTTGCACCGGCAGGCCAGCACCGTGGTGGTAAGCATATCGTCCGCCAGGCCGTTGGCCAGCTTGGCCAGCACATTGGCGGAAGCCGGCGCCACCAAAACCAGATCCGCCTGCTTGGCCAGGGAAATATGGCCGATCTTAAACTCAAAATTCCGGTCAAAGGTATCCACACAGCAGCGGTTTCCTGTAAGGCTTTCAAAGGTCAGGGGCGAAATAAACTCCGTAGCATGGGGCGTCATCAGCACATGCACGTTATACCCCCGCTTTTTCAGCCCGCTGGCCACATATGCGGATTTATAGGCGGCAATGCCGCCGGAAACACAAAGAAGAACGGTTTTTATCGGTTCCATAAAAAGACCTCCCTGTGAAATGTTGAAATGTTTTGCCGGAAGAGCCGGCCGGAAAATCCATACGACGGGGGCCTGGGGCGGGTTCGTAATCCGTACGGTTCCCCAGGGGCTGCCGTATCCTATGGAAAGTATACCGCACAATGGCTTTCTTTTCAATTCGCAAAACCATACAAACCGAGGAAGCCGGATAAATCAGGTGAACCGGGCAAGCCGAGCAAGCCAATTAAACCGGACAAACCAGGCAAATTCCATACACCGGCTTTGTTTTTCCCGCCGCTTTTATGTTTCTTTGCTCCTTTTCTTTTTCCGGATGCTTCCGGCTGCGCTGCGTAAAAAACAGCCAAGTCGCCGAAGCCGGACAAAGCGCCAAAAAAGAATTTTCTCAAACCCGGGAAAGATAGTTGCATTTTTAACAAAGGGTGGCTATACTAGAATCGAGCAATGTTCAGAAGATCGTGCGCCGCGATTTTCCAGAAGTGCGCTGTATCCCCAAGCCTGCCGGCAGGAGTTGGCGGCCTGCTTCAGGGCTTCAATCCAAGGAACAGCAGCAGGAGGTAGAAATATGAACAATGCCACCGTTCGTTACAGGGATTTTGTCCTTTTAGGGCTGTTCGCCGCCATTATTTTGATTATGGCGTTTACGCCCCTGGGCTTTATTCCTCTGCCCTTTATCAAAATGACCATTATCCACATTCCGGTGATTTTGGGGGCGCTGCTTCTGGGGCCGAAAAAAGGAGCGGCTCTGGGCTTTTTATTCGGATTGACCAGCCTTCTTTCCAACACCATGACGCCGGCAATCACGTCCTTTACCTTTACGCCTTTTTATCCCCTTCCAGGTACGGATCAAGGGACCTGGCTTTCCCTGATCGTTTGCTTCCTGCCTCGGATCCTGGTGGGAGTCGTGCCCTATTATGTATACATAGGGCTGCAGAAGCTGTTCCGGGCTAAAAAAGAAGGCAACCTGGGAGCTTTGGCCGTGGCCGGTGTGGCCGGCGCCATGACCAACACCATCGGTGTAATGGGGCTGATCTTTCTTTTGTTCCGGGACGCATACGCCGCGGCCAAAGCCGTGGAGCCGGGAGCGGTTCTGGGAATCATTTTGGGGATCGTAGGCTTTAACGGCGTGATCGAAGCCATTGGGGCCGGGATCCTGGTCGGCGCCGTAGGAAAGGTGCTGTTCCGTTTCCGGGAGAAAAGCACCCGCTGAAGCATTTCGTTTTTTACCATGGAGAAAAGGAAGGGATTCCCTTGATTCTTGCCATTGACGTAGGAAATACCAATATTGTCCTGGGCGGTCTTTCTCAGGATGAGATCCATTTCACCTGCCGCCTTTCCACGGATCGGTTCAAGACCAGCGACGAATACGCCGTGATCTTCCGGAACCTTCTGGAAATGCACCGGGTGGACCCCGGCCAGATAGAGGGAGGTATCATCTCCTCCGTAGTGCCGGCTTTGAAGAAGACCTTGTATGACGCCGTAGAGCGGATCACCGGGCAGAAATGCCTGATCGTTGGCTCCGGCATCAAAACCGGCCTGAATATCCGCATTGACAATCCCGGCCAGCTGGGAAGTGACCGGGTGGCGGACGCTGTGGCGGCTATTGCGGAATATCCCAAGCCTCTGATGATCTTTGATATGGGAACCGCCACCACCTTCTCCGTGGTGGACCGAAACGGCTGTTACCTGGGCGGCATGATTATGCCCGGCGCCCTGATCGGCCTGGACGCCCTTACCAGCCGCACTTCCCAGCTTCCTCAAATCAGTCTGGCGGAAAAGCCCAAGCATGTGATCGGTACCAATACGGTGGACTGCATGAAAAGCGGCATGATCTACGGAAACGCTGCCATGCTGGACGGTATCATTGACCGGGTGGCGGAAGAATTGGGAGAAATGCCCACGGTGATCGCCACAGGCGGTCTTTCCGGGCTGATCGTTCCCTATTGCCGCCGGAAGGTGATCCACGACGAATTCCTGCTTTTGAAAGGCCTGCGGATCATTTACCGGAAAAACCGCTGATCTCCCGGCAAAATAAAAAACGGGAAGCAGCGAAACATGGAAACAGGGAAACAGTGACCCCGGCATTGGAGCCGGCACAAAACTTAGTCTATAAAAAGCGGGACGGCTTCTCGTAAAGCCGTCCCTTTCTTATTTACTAGCTTCTTATGTCTCCTGATGGCTTGTCATGACTTCTGGATACTCCCGGTGATTCCTTGGCCGCTATGGTCTCATCCGTTTCAGCTTACCTTTTCGCAGGGAAAAGCGGAGGCAGGCATCTTCCCCGAAGGCATTTCCCTTTCCATTTCTTTCTCCTTTTCCGCTGCTTCTTCCGGATCCGGAGCAAAGCAGGCCTGGAAATTCTGGAGAACAGCGGCGATGTCCTTAGGATCCTCGTTCACTGCCGCCAGAGAAATCAGCATAGCCGGCTGTTTCAAAGCCAGGCGGGAACGAAGAGCGTTCTTTTTCACGGCGGGGAAAGATTCCCTCTCCAAACGTTCCCGAATGTTCTTTACATCCACCGCAACGAACCGCTCCCCGTGAAGGGAATACAGGCGAATTCTGCCCACTTCCTTCCAGGGAACAAACCCAATGGAAACCGGTGTGGAAAGATCCGTAATTCCCTGGTGGGTAATCAGCAGCACCGGCCGGGGTTTAAAAAGCCGCCGCAGAAAGTGAAGAAAGAGCAGCAGCATCACTCCCGCTCCCACAAGGCTTACGCCCTGAATAAAGGGCTGTACCTGGGAAGACGTTTCCCCGGAAAACGCCATCAAAATAAAGAACATCACTGCCATGGCGCTGCATAACACCGGCACCAGCAGCCGGCTGCGCTTTACCCGAAGGATCACCGGATCCCATTGCGCCCCCAAAGATCGTTTTTCGTCCAAAACCGCTCCTCCTCTCCTGCTTTTGCTTTTCTCCTGCTGGGAAAAAACCTTTTTATGTCCGGAAAAACAGAATTTATTGCACTTCCCGGTTTTCCGGCTTTCCGAAAAAATCGGCTTTCCGTCCTCTGCTTTCAGCATGCGCCGTTTTCTTTTATTTTATGCAGAAAAACGCAGGGAGGCACAAAATATCCAAAACCTGTCCCCTAAAAGCAAGCATGCATACATAGAATTACCCTACGTGCGAACCTGCAAAACCTATCTTAATACAGGGCATGCAAAGCATAAAAGTATAAAAGTATAAACGTATACCTACCTTTAAGTATACCCCTGTTTTTTTTGTTTATATTGTTATGTAGAATTAAAATAGGCGGCCAAATATTTTTTACAAATAGGAAACAAAACGGCTTTGAAATTCATGCAAATTCACTATAACCTTTCTTGTTTTGGGGACTCTTTTCTCTCCGGACAGCGACTACTGCCTTTAAAAAACAGAAAAAGCCCCCGCTTAGGGGAGCTTTTTCCAAAAGTAACCTTATGTTTAAAAATTCAACCGCTAAGATTTGCGGCTTGCTCTTTTGCCCTTTTCCGACCGGACATCCGGTTCAGGGAAGAATCCGGTCATACGCAAAATACCGATACGCTCCCTCCGCCCAATCCGATATTTCATTAAAACTTGAACCATTGGGGCGGACATACACTTCACCGTTTATGGCAAGGCTGGACCGGCCAAATAAAACCTCGATCCGATTTCCTCCCTTTACATATTCGGGAGGGTCGAATACCACCCGGTAGACCCAATCTTCGCTAAACTCACCGTCCGCTTTTTCAAGAACCATGGAATCTATGGAATAGAGGGTGGAAATCTCGCTGGTGATCAATTTATATCCGGTATCGCCGGAAAATTCCATGGTGGCGACGGTGGAAGAGCTTACGGACGGCCGCTGGGGCGTTTTCTCCTCCTGGCAGCCGCTTAGGGTAAAAACGGTGCGGATCAGCAAGGCGAAGCTATACCAAAGGCTTTTTTTCATCGGAATTCTCCTCTCGGAATTCGATCCTTTGCCTTCTGTGTTTACGCTCTTTCCCGGCACTTCGTCGCGAAGTCGGGGAGTTGGGAAGTGGAAATTCAGGGAAAGGACTTTTTCCCGGCCTCCTGGTCCATTTCCCGGGCCGCCGCCAAAAGCACAGGGAAGGGTTTGCTGGCAAATTCCTCCCCGGCCAGGTTTTCTTCCACCCGGGCCAGATAACTCCGGAGAGCCTCCAGCTCTTCCTGGGAAAACCCCCGGAAAGCATTTTCGTCCAGTTGCTGAAAAGCCGCCCAGCAAAGATCCAGCTGCTTAAGCCCCAGCTCCGTTATAGTCAGCCGGGAGCAGCGCAGGTTCTCCGGATCCGTTTCCTTTTCCAGAAGCCCGGCCTTCTGCATTCGCTTCACGGAAGTGGCAATGGAAGGACTGGACACCCGCAGAAAATCCGCCACCTGCTTTTGGGTGCATCCCGGATGCTGCCAAATGTATTCCAGCACCGGGGGCTGCCCGGGGTACAATCCGTTTTTGGAACCGGCGTTATACAGCCGGATCCGATGCAAAAGATGGACCCGGTTCAAAAGCTGCATCAAACCATGTAAAATCCGGGATTCCGAAGAAAAAGAATCGTTCATGGAAATCCTCTTTTCCGCTCTTCCGTAAAGGAAAATTTCTGCCTTTTTTTCAGTATACGAAGGGGCGGGGGAAAAGTCAATCCCTTGAGAACCGGAAGAAAATCCATTGACATTTTCCCGGGAACCCTGCATACTATCAAAAGAGGAAGAAATCGTTTAAAGGGGGGCTTTATGAGCTTAAAAGTCTTTAAGTCTTAACATCTTAACCTCTTAAAGTCTTGAAACCTTAAAACCTTAAAACCTTAGGCCTTCTTAGGCTTTTAAAAGATTTAAGGCTTTTACAAAGTTATTTGCCTCCTTCACAAACGGCTAGAAGAAAGAAAGGTGCTGCAAAATGAAACGAGAGCAGGCAAGGAAACTGGCCAAAGAACTGGTTTCCAAAATGACCCTGGAGGAAAAAGCCTCGCAGCTTCGATACGACGCCCCCTCCATTCCCCGGCTGGGCATTCCCGCCTATAACTGGTGGAACGAAGCCCTTCACGGGCTGGCTCGGGCCGGAACCGCCACCATGTTCCCCCAATGCGTTGGGCTGGCGGCTATGTTTGACGCTCCCATGATGAAGGAGATCGGCTCGGTGGTAGCCACGGAGGCCCGGGCTAAGTACAATATGCAGTCCGCCGCGGGAGATCGGGATATTTACAAGGGCCTGACCCTTTGGTCCCCCAATATCAATATTTTCCGGGATCCCCGATGGGGCAGAGGCCAGGAGACCTACGGGGAAGATCCGTTCCTCACCGCCCGGCTGGGGGTAGAATACATCAAAGGGCTGCAGGGAGAAGGGGAGTACCTGAAAACCGCCGCCTGCGCCAAACATTTCGCGGTGCATTCCGGCCCGGAAGGGCTGCGGCATGAATTCAACGCCGTGGCTTCCCCCAAGGATCTTTGGGAAACCTATTTGCCGGCTTTTGAAGCCGCTGTAACGGAGGGCCAGGTGGAAGCCGTTATGGGCGCCTATAACCGCACCAACGGGGAGCCCTGCTGCGGCAGCAAAACGCTGCTGAAGGACATTCTCCGGGGAAAATGGAATTTCCAGGGGCACGTGGTGTCGGACTGCTGGGCGGTCCGGGATTTCCACACCCATCACGGCGTCACCCACACCGCTCCCGAATCCGCCGCTCTGGCCCTGAAAAACGGCTGCGACGTAAACTGCGGGAACACCTATCTGCATATGCTGGAAGCCTATCAAGAGGGCCTTGTGACGGAGGAGGACATTACCGCCGCCGCAGAGACTTTATTCACCACCCGGTATATGCTGGGTCTGTTTGATCCGGATTGCTCCTACAACTCCATTCCCTACACCGAAAACGATACCCCGGCCCACAAAGCCCTTTCCCTGAAAGCGGCGGAAAACTCCATGGTGCTTCTGAAAAATGACGGCATTCTGCCTTTAAACCGGGAGTCCCTGAAAAGCATCGCGGTGATCGGCCCCAGCGCCGCCAGCGTAGAAGTGCTGAAAGCCAATTACTGCGGCACCGCCTCTCAGTACATCACCTTGCTGGAAGGGATCCGGGAAGCGATGTCTCCGGAAACCCGGGTGTTCTACTCCGAGGGAAGCCATTTGTACCGGGAGGAAGTGGAATCCCTGGGGCTTCCCGGAGACCGTCTGGCGGAAGCGGAAGCCTGCGCCAAGGCCGCGGACGTCACCATCCTTTGCCTGGGCCTGGACGCCACTATGGAAGGCGAGGAAGGAGACACCGGAAACAGCTACGCCTCCGGGGACAAGCCGGACCTTTTGCTGCCGGCCTGCCAGCGGAAGCTTTTGGAAAAGGTAGTCTCCACGGGGAAACCGGTGATCCTGGTGGTCACCACCGGCAGCGCCATGGATCTTTCCTATGCGCAGGAACATTGCCGGGCAGTGCTTCAGGCCTGGTATCCCGGCGGTTTGGGAGGAAGAGCTCTGGGCCGGATCCTGATGGGGGATGTGAGCCCCTCCGGACGGCTCCCGGTTACCTTCTACCGCTCGGAAAACACCCTTCCGGACATTACCGATTATTCCATGGAAGGCCGCACCTACCGGTATCTGAAACAGGAGCCCCTGTATCCCTTTGGTTACGGCCTTTCCTATACCCGTTTCCGCTACCAGGATTTGAAACTGCCTACGGTCATTCAGGCAGGAGAAACCCTGGAGGTGACGGTTTCCCTGGAAAACACCGGGGCCATGGCCGCCCAGGAAGTGACCCAGCTGTATCTTTCCGGTCATCCGGGAGAGAACCAGCCTATCCGCAGCCTTTGCGGGTTCTCCCGAACGGCTTTGCAGCCGGGTGAGACCCGGGAGCTCACCTTCCGCATCCCGGCCAAAGCCATGCTCACCGTAGGGGAGGACGGCAGCCGACGGGTGCTTCCGGGAACCTACACCCTTTCCGTAGGCTCCTGCCAACCGGACGCCCGGAGCCAGGCTCTTACAGGCCAATCCTGCCTGCTGGGATCCTTCCGCATAGAAGGGGCCTGGGATTTTTCCCTGTGAGCTTGCTTTAAACCCCTTTCCACAAGTTGAAGAACCGGAAAACTGGAAAATCCGAAAAAGGGAAAAGGGAAAAAGGGAAAAAGGGAGACGCTTTGCAAAAAGTGATCTCCCTTGGTTTTATATGCCGGCAAACCGGAAGAAATAAACAGGAAAACACTTGCATAGGAAACCGGCCAACTACCGGAAAGCAAAGTTTCCCAAACAGAAAGGACTCTTACTCATGGACAACCAATATGATAATGCGGAATTCTTTAAAGAATATGCGAAAATGGACCGCAGTCAAAAGGGTTTAGCTGCCGCAGGAGAATGGCACCAGCTAAAGCCCTTGTTTCCTTCGCTTACAGGAAAAACCGTTTTGGATCTGGGCTGCGGTTACGGGTGGCACTGCAAATTTGCAGCAGAACAGGGCGCCGCACAGGTATTAGGGATCGATATAAGTGAGAAAATGATCCAGGAAGCGCAAAGACGAAACGCCGGTGAATGTATTCAATATTGTGTTTGCGGCATAGAAGATTATGATTATCCTAAAGATACCTGGGACTGCGTGGTTTCCAATTTGGCTTTGCATTATGTAAACGACTTGGAATCCCTATTTAAAAGGATTTATGAAACACTGAAAGCAGACGGCATATTTCTGTTTAACATCGAGCATCCGGTTTTTACTTCGGGAGTGGGGCAGGACTGGATCTACGCAGAGGATGGAACACCGCAGTACTGGCCGGTGGACGATTATTTTATCCCGGGAAAAAGGGAAACACGGTTTCTGGGGTGCAAAGTTATAAAATACCACCATTCTCTTACGCAAATTCTGATGGGTCTTCTAGAAAACGGGTTTGCCATTCAAGCCGTGGAAGAAGCCATGCCTCCCAAAGAAATGCTGGACCTTCCCGGCATGAAGGACGAGCTTCGCCGCCCTATGATGCTCCTTGTTAAGGCGCAGGCGAAAAAAGCCTGAATTTTCACTTTCAAAAATATTAGGATAAATCCTTATCCGTCTGATTTTCGGTAAACTTTCAAGGCATGGTGTTCCCCATATAAAACAGAAGCCTTTTCACTAAAACATTCACTCTTCCGTTCATTTTCTTTCCGAAAGAGTTCTCCGTGTTGCTTTTTCTGCCTTTTCCTTCTTCATAATTCACCATAACGCCCACAGGAATATAGATGATTTTACTAAAATTTAAAAGGTTTCAAAAGAGTAACTGTACGAAATCGGGAAAAAATGATACAATATAGGACAGAAAAAATTGAGAAAGCTTTTCACCCTGTTTTTCTTCGGAAAAGGAGGCGTCTGCATGGGAAAGATCGTAGCCATCGGCGGAGGAAATCCGGCTTTAGGAGAGACCCGGAAAATTGACGAATATCTGGTTCGTATTGCCCACAAAGAGAGGCCCAAGCTTTTGTTTCTGCCCACAGCCAGCGGCGATTCAGAGGAAGAAATCGCCTTTTTCAGCGCGTACTTCTGCGGCATGGATTGTCAGCCTCAGGTGCTTCGGCTGGTAAAGGAACCCCCTTCTTCAGAACAAATCGAAACCAAAATGATGGCGGCGGATATTATCTATGTGGGGGAAGGGAATACCGCCCAAATGCTTTCCGTTTTTAAAACCTACGGTGTGGACACTCTGCTTCGCCGGGCCTATGAAAAAGGCACCATCCTATGCGGGTTGGGAGCCGGCACCATTTGCTGGTCCGTATTCGGCCACAGCTGCAGCGATTCGGTGTCCAATAAGGGTTGGTGGGATTACCGGCGTCTGCCGGGGCTGGCCTTGATCCCGGCGGCTATCTGCCCTCGATACAACCACCAAGAACACAGTTCCTTTGACCGGATGATGGTGGGAGAAGCCCTTCCCGGAGTTGCTTTGGAGGACGGCGCCGCCCTTGTGGAAGAAGACGGGGAGTATTATCTTCTTTCCGGCGAAAAAGGGGGAAAGGGATGGCTCCTTCGGGGAGATGCCCGGCAGGAGTTTTCGGAAGACACAGCCTCCCAGCCCGGGGAGCCTTCCGTCCATAAAACGGAGCTTTCCCAAGGGTGCCGCTTTCGGCTTCCCTGAAGTTTAGTCAATTTGGAGGATCATCATGAACGTACGGAAACAGGATTCCCGAAAGATGAAAGCCGTTTTGGGAGCGGCGGGAATTCTTCTCCTTTGCTGGATCTGGGGCTGTGCGGTCCCTTCCGGAGGGGATGGCCTTTCCCCCTCCGGGGATACCTTAGAATCCATATATGAACCCAATCCGCCTGAGACAGCCACCCTGGTGGAAAATTACTCTATCGTCCAGGAAAGCTCCTCCGCTTCTTTGCGGGGCCAGCTTCCCTGGGAAACCCTGCAGCCTGCCAAGGAAATTCGCGATGTTTGGCTGTATCTTTGGGATATGAACAGCCCTTATCTTCGGGAAAAAGCCCAGCAGGTGGAAGATACGCCCCAAGGGCTTATAGACGCTTTAATAGAAGGTAGCTCCATTCCGGAAGGGACGAAGATCCTTTCCTTTCAGGTTTTGGAATCTTCTCAAGAGCGTTCGGCTACCGTAAATGTTTCCGGAGAGTTTCTGGAAGGGCTTTCCACCGTGGGAAGCCGGCAGCAGGATCTTATTCTGGGCTCTTTGGCCAACACACTGATCCGAAACTATGACCTGGATTCTTTGGAGCTGACCTGCACAGGGGAAAGCGTTTCCACCGGACGGTTGAATCTGGAAGATCCTTTGGTATTTATGGAAGATCTTCTGGATCCTAATGAGGAAAACTGGCTGCCGGAAAGTCTTATTTCCGCTGCCTTGCCCCAGGAGGAAGCACCCTGAAAATTTAGAGCTAAAAGGGGGGAGAAGCCAGGCTTCTTCCCCTTTTTTCAATCTTCTGCTGCAAAGAAAGGAATTTTTTCATGAATAAAACCAACGGAACAAAGCCTGTTTCTCTGAAAGAACCTCTGCTTCCCTTTTCTCTGCCTCCTGCTTTTCCGCCAACTTCTTTGGAAGCCGCCTTTGAAAAAGCCGGAGGGGAGGGAATCATTTCCGGAACATGGTTTTTCCGGGAAACACTGCAGAACAGCCGTTGGGAAGGCGGAGACCTGAAGCAGTGTTTCTTTCGGGAATGTAGGTTTTCCTCAGGGGTTTGGGAATCCATAGGCATAAGCGATTTGGTCTTTGAAAACTGTGATCTTTCCGGTCTGCAAATGGAAAACTGCGGGCTGCAGCGGGTGCAGTTCCGAAACTGCCGCTTTTTAGGGACCCATATCACCCAAAGCCTTTTGGAAAATGTTTGCTTTTTCGGCTGCAAAGGGCCTTACAGCTCCTATTACGGTTCCCGGTTCCGCTCCTGCCGCCTGGAAGACTGCGATTTTTCCCAAAGTGTGTTTTCCCAGGGAAAATTCCAAAAAACACTCCTGAAGGACTGCCGCTTTCTGCGCGGGGAATTTTTCCATGCCTTTCTGGAAGGAATGGATTTCAGCCAATGCAGTCTGGATGGCGCTGTTTTTGCGGTGGAAGATCTGAAAAATGTAACGGTTTCTCCTATGCAGGCTCTAGAGCTCTCCAAGCTTATGGGGCTGCATATCCGGGAAATTTAAACTGCCAGAGGACTCCTGCATCTTTGGGGTTTATGGACAGCCTTTTTCAAAATATACAATTAGGATGTTTTTTTAATTTTATACTATAAGGATATTTTTCTTTCCCTTACTCCGGAAAATGCAGGTATAAGAACAGAAAGCAACGCCCCTGGGCGCAAACAAACAAATGCGCAAGGAAACAAAGGAACAAGGAAACAAGGAGACAAGGAGACAAGGGGACAAAGAAAAAGGAAAGAGGATCCGTCGGCAATGGCGGACCCTCTTTCCTTTTTTATAATTGGGAAAGAAAGAAACTTGTACGCAATTTTAAAAGAAGATTTTTTGAGCATTTTCAACGCTACTTTACTGTACCATGGAAAAAGAATGATCACAACACACTTTCCGGATTGTGTTCATTTTTCCTACAAAATATTCAAAAACCAAAGGACAAGAAAGGTCCCCGGCAGCCAATTGCCACCGGGGAAAAGGCAGAAAGGATCTTCCCTGTTTGTTAATTTTGATTGCCTGGAGCATTGGGCTGCCTGACAGGCTGCCAGACTGCACAAGCATCCTAAGAATTCACAGGGCCACCATAAGGCCCCACGTGAAAAGCCACCTCAAAGCAAAGACGGCGCAAAGCTTGCTATTCACTACCAAGCCTTGCTTTTTTCACGGAATGCCGCTGAAAAATAAAATGGCAAATCTTAAAAATTATCCTGAAAACACTAAATTTGTTTATTACTTTTGTAAATTTAGTATACAGGAAAGCCTTGCAAAAGTCAATGTTAGGAAAAAAGATTTTTTACAGGTTTTTCTGGGATTTTTGACCAAAAATTCAGCAAAATCACAAAAATAAAAAGGCCGGAACCCCGGCCTTTTACTTTTTTGCTCAAAGAGAAACTGTTCCTTCCCCGGAAGCCGGACGATACCGCTCTTCCCAGGCCACAATGGATTCCAGAATCGGCAGAAGTTCCCGGCCAGAAGGAGTGATCTCGTACTCCACGCGGGGAGGGATCTCCTGATATTGTTTCCGGATGGTCAGCCCAAACTCCGTAAGTTCCCGGAGACTTTGGCTCAGCATCATATCCGTGATCCCCTGCACTTTGTCCCGGATAGCCCGATAGCGAAGGCTGCCTGCCTCCCGCAAAGCCCAAAGGATCCGCATTTTCCACTTTCCTCCGGCAGCCTGGAGAAAGAAGTCCAACGGCTCATTGGAGAAAACCGGGAAAGCGGCAGCTTCCTTTTTCCGGCGAAGACTTTTTTTCGGCGTTTCCGCGGATACCTTCTTTACCCGTTTTTTCTTTTTTTCTTTGTCTTTTTCTCGATCTTTCTCTTTCTTCAAAGCCTTCACTTCCTTTCAGGTGCCACGAAACTATAGAAATCGTAAAACTGTAAAATCGTGAAATCGTCCTTTAATCATACCTCAATCTGGAGATTTCATAATTCTTTAAAATATATTTACAAGCTTTATTCTCTTTCCGAAGCTTTTCCGGCTGCCGATTTTTCCAAAGAAACCGCAGTTCCTTCCCCGACACATACTTCCTGCTTTTTTTGAAGCCGTTCCTGACGGGAAAAGGCACAGCCGCAATAATCCTGACGGTAGAGCCCATATTCCCGGGAAAGCTCCAAGGAACGTTTATACCCTTCTTTTTTCTTAAAGTCCGACGGAAGATAGGAAACCCCATATCGTTTCCCCATTTCTTCCCCCAAAGCGTTCAGCAAGGGCGCGTTTTTTAGAGGGCTGATGGAAAGGGTGGTGCAATACCAGGGAAATCCCCGGGATGATGCCAAAGCCGCCGCCTGCTCCAAACGCAGGGCAAAACACTCCCGGCAGCGGGCGCCTCCTTCCGGCTCCTGTTCCAGTCCTCTGGCCGCACGGAAAAAGGGTTCCGGATCCCAGGGTGGGATCTCCACGGAAACCGGGTATTTCACCGGCAAAGACTTCACCAGCCGTTTCAGTTCCTCCGCCCGTTTCTCATATTCTTCTTTTGAAGAGATATTGGGGTTGTAAAACCAAAGGGTAATGGAAAAATACCGGCTTAAATATTCCAGCACATAGCTGCTGCAGGGAGCGCAGCAGCCGTGAAGCAGCAGCTTCTCCGGCGCCTCACCGGGTTTTTCCTCCTGCCGGGATTCCAGCCGGGACAAGATCCGTTCCAGCTCCTTTTGGTAATTCCGCACAGTCCGCACAGGGGCGGGCCTGGGGCTTTGCCCGCTGTTTCCCGGGGTTCCGGGTTTTGCCTGGTTTTTCTCCCGGAGAGCCTCGTTTTCTCCCTCAAAGGAACGTTCCATAAAAAGTCCTCTTCTTTCCCGGCCAAACCGGCCTCGGTTTCCTGCAGCGGCTTTAAAGGCAGCCGGCCTTCCAGCGGTTATTCCGCTGTCTCCGGCGCTTCCTCCGCTTTTACCGCTTCCTCTGCTTCCTTTCGAAGGGCAATGTGCAGCTCTTCCAGCTGTTTTGCGTCCACCGGCGAGGGAGCATCCGTCATCAGGTCACCGGAAGATGCCACTTTGGGGAAGGCGATCACGTCCCGGATACTGTCGTATCCCAGCATCAGCATTACCAGACGGTCCAGCCCAAAGGCCATGCCTCCATGAGGCGGCACACCGTAGCGGAAAGCGTCCGTCAAAAAGCCAAACCGGCGCTGGGCTTCTTCCGGAGAAAAGCCCAAAGCCTGGAACATAGTCTTCTGCAGCTGGGGATCGTTGATCCGGATGGAGCCGCCGCCCAGCTCATAGCCGTTAAGCACCACGTCGTACGCCTGGGCGCACACCGCGCCGGGATCCGTCAGCAGCTTCTCCCGGTCTTCCTCACGGGGAGCGGTAAAGGGATGGTGCATGGCCACCCAGCGGTTTTCCTCATCGTCATACTCAAACAGGGGGAAATCCGTCACCCACAGGAAGCAGGGCTTCCGGGTGTCGATCAATTCATAACGGGCCGCCAATTCGCAGCGAAGGGCGCCCAAAGACGCGAACACCACGCTGTTCTTTTCGCTGGCTACCAGCAGCAGCACGTCCCCGGTCTCCGCCTGCAAAATTTCCCGGATAGCGGCGTTTTCTTCCGGAGAAAGGAATTTCTCATAGGAAGAGCTTTCCCCGGTTTCCGCCAGGCGGGTCCAGGCCAGCCCCTTGGCGCCGTAGGCCTTGATCCATTCGGTGAGCTTATCGATCTCTTTCCGGGTAAGCTTCTGGGCGCCACCTTTGAAATTGATGCCCCGAACGCTTCCCTTTTTAAGCGCTCCCGCAAATACCCGGAACTGCGTTCCCTTCAGGGCATCGCTGAGATCTTTCAGCTCCATGCCGAAGCGAAGGTCCGGCTTATCGGAGCCAAAGCGCTCCATGGCCTCTTTCCAGGGCATACGCAGGAAGGGCGTTTCCACGTCCACATCCAGAACCTTTTTGTATACGTCCTTCAAAAAGCCTTCTCCGATGGTCATTACGTCGTCGGGAGTAACAAAACTCATTTCCAGGTCGATCTGGGTAAATTCCGGCTGGCGGTCCGCCCGCAGGTCCTCGTCCCGATAGCAGCGGGCGATCTGCATATACCGGTCAAAACCGGAAAGCATCAGCAGCTGCTTGAACAGCTGGGGGGACTGGGGCAGCGCGAAGAAGGAGCCGGGCTTTACCCGGGAAGGAACCAGATAGTCCCGGGCGCCTTCCGGCGTGGATTTAATCAGGGTGGGGGTCTCTATCTCCACAAAACCGTTGGCGTCAAAATAGTCATGAGCCGCCTTGGTGATGGCATGGCGCTTTAAGATAGCCCGTTGCATACCCGGCCGGCGCAGGTCCAGATACCGGTATTTCAGCCGGGTATCTTCCTTAACGGAGGAATGCTCCACGATCTCAAAGGGAGGGGTGTCCGCCTTGGCCAGAACCCGCAGATCCTCTACCTGGATCTCGATTTCTCCCGTGGGGATCTCCATATTTTTAGAGGCCCGTTCCCGAACCACGCCCTTGGCCGCCAGCACAAATTCCGCCCGGGCGGTAAAGGCTTTCTCAAACAGCTCTGTCTGGGAATCGTCGTCAAAGGCCAGCTGCACAATACCCGTACGGTCCCGAAGATCAATAAAGATAAGCTGCCCCAGGTCTCTCTGCCGCTGCACCCAGCCGCAAACCGTTATTTCCTTGCCTGCGTCTTCCAGACGAAGCTGCCCGCAATAATGGGTCCGCTTCAGCCCTTTCATTGTTTCTGCCATTTGCCATTCCTCCAAATGTATATCGGTAGGCTGCAGGGACTACATCTTGCGTCTTGTATCTTGCATTCTGTATCCTGTATTCCTCTTCCGGAGCTTTGTCCCTTTGCCTGCCTGTATTGTTTGTATTGTTCGTATTGTCTGTATTGGCCATATTATCCGTATTCTTATTGGCTTCCTGATCCGGGGTTTCCGATTGCCTTTTGCCTGTTGCCGGTTGCCGGTTGCCGGTTGCCGGGTTGCCTGTTTCCTGTTGCCTGTTTCCTGCTTTCTGCCTCCCGAGTTTCGGCTCCCGGCAAGGAGACCCGGGCCGGATACGGAACCGGATGCCAAACCGACAAACCGCCAAACCACCGAATCTGTTTCTTATTCTTCCATCGTCAGGAGGAAATCCTCTTTCAGCTGGTCTTCCGCTTCAATGGCGGCAAACTGCTCCACAAAGCCGTCCCCAATGAATACCGAATGCTTTTCGCCGGTTTTCATGTTTTTCAGCTGGGCGGAACCGCTTTGCAGCTCATCGTCTCCCAGCACCAGGCTGTAAGCCGCTCCCAGCTTATCGGCGTATTTCATCTGCGCCTTCAGCCCCCGGCCGTTTACGTCGCAGGCGGCGGCAACGCCGGAAAGCCGCAGCTCATGGGCCATGCGGAAAGCGGCCATTTGGGCTTCCTGCCCCAAAGCGCCGATAAACACCTGGCAGCGGGACTTTTGCGGCAGCTCCGCCTGTTGGGCCTGGAGCACCATCAGCACCCGCTCCATTCCCATGCCAAAGCCCAGAGCCGGCAGGGGATTTCCTCCCATTTCTTCCACCAGGCCGTCGTACCTTCCTCCGCCGCATAAGGTCAAAGGCGCGCCGGTGCTGCGGGAAACAAATTCAAACACCGTCCGGGTATAATAATCCAGCCCGCGGACAATGGAGGGGTTCACAACGAAGGGGATGTTCAGCTCTTCCAGAGCCTTCTGCACCTGCTGAAAATGCTGGGCGCAGTCCGGGCACAGGTGATCCAGCACCTTCGGCGCCCCCTGGGCGATCTGACTGCACACCGGGCTTTTGCAGTCCAGAATCCGCATGGGATTCCGCTCCAGACGGGAAAGGCAGGTTTCGCAAAGCTGCTCCTTCTGCTGGGAGAAATATTCCTTCAGTGCCTCCAGATAGGTTTTCCGGCACTGGGGGCAGCCGATGGAGTTGATCTCCAACGTCAGATCCTTAACACCCAGCCGTTTAAACACGGAGTCCGCAATGGAGATCACCTGGGCATCCGCCAGAGGGGAGGCGCTGCCGAACATTTCCGTTCCGAACTGGTGAAATTCCCGCAGACGGCCTTTCTGGGCCTTTTCGTAGCGATAGCAGGAAGTAAAATAATACAGCTTCACAGGCAGGGCATCGTTATACAGCCCGTGTTCCAGCATAGCCCGGACGGCTCCCGCCGTCCCTTCCGGGCGCAGGGTGATGGAGCGCCCTCCTTTATCGTTAAAGGTGTACATTTCCTTTTGCACCACGTCTGTGGTTTCCCCTACGCTGCGCAGGAACAGCTCCGTGTGCTCAAAAACAGGGGTGCGGATCTCGCCGAATCCGTGGAGCTCCGCTTCCTCCCGCATTACCTTTTCCAAAAGCTGCCAATCTCCGCTTTGGGAAGGGAGAATGTCCTGGGTCCCTCTGGGGGCCTGTGTAAGAAGTGCCATACATCGGTTCATCCTTTCTTGTGGTATCTATGTGCGTATCTATTTTATCGTATCCGGCTTTATACAAAGCTGCATATTTTCGTTTTCCGGGGGCCAAAGCCGGCCTTTCCCAAAAGAGCGGGAAACATCCGGAAAATAAAGAAACCCCGTCCCTGCAAACTGCAAAGGGACGAGGGGATCCTCGTGGTGCCACCCTTTTTCGAAGGCTTGTGGGCTTGTGAGCTTGTGGGCTTGCGCCCTGTGCCCTTTGCCCTGTGCTTTGCCTTCCTTTTTTCTTCCCTCTATACGCAGGGAATGCGCCGGGCTCCCGGTCGTCTTCTCCGCTTCCCTTGGCAAGGCGCTTTCAGCCTTCTTTCCGGAGAAAGAAGCGCCTTTCTCTGTGGCAGGGAAAAATGGGTACTCATCCGTTCACAGCCCACGGGGTCACCCCCCGGTTTCATCCATTGCTATTAAGAATATTCCGCCAATCCAGATCGCCCCGCTCCAGGCCGTGGATCAGCACTTCCGCCGTGGCGATATTGGTGGCCACGGGAATGTTATGCATATCACACAGCCGCAGCAAGTTCATATCGTTGGGCTCATGGGGCTTGGGGGAAAGGGGATCCCGGAACAAAAGCAGAAGATCCACTTCGTTGCAGGCGATCCGCGCCGCGATCTGCTGATCGCCGCCCTGGGAGCCGGCCAAAAACCGCTGGATCTTCAGCCCTGTGGCTTCCGCTACCAACTTGCCGGTGGTGCCTGTGGCACAAAGAAAATGTCGGCTTAAAACGCCGCAGTACGCAATACAAAACTGCACCATAAGTTCCTTCTTGGAGTCGTGTGCGATCAAAGCAATATTCATTGTAAAAACTCCTCCTTTAACAAAAAACATCAATACTTTTGCTCTGTTTCCCCATATCAAACGGCAAAACGCCAAAAAGAAAAATCCACTACCTTCAGAATGTCTGCAAAGAAGCCAGGGGAATGGATTCCCCTTCCAGCCGGGCCGCCGTCCGGGCAAAGGCCCTTCCTGCGGCGCTTTTCTCCGGAAGCAGCTTCCCTTCCGAAGCGGAGGCGGAAACCAAAGGATCTTCCGGCACCACCCCGATCAGCTGCAGACCTGCCGCGTCGATCACCGCGTCCAGATCCTGAAACGCTTTCTGCGCCCGGAAAGAAGCGGCGGAAAAACGGTTCACCAAAAGCCGCATCTGGGAAAGCCCCTGCTGCTCCAAAGCTTCCCGGGCCTTTCTTGCTCCCCGAAGGGAGATCGGGTCCGGCGTAGCTACAATCAGCGCCCGCTGGGCCGCCGCAGCCGCGCTGCGGAATCCCAGCCCCAGCCCCGCGGGGCAATCCACCAGAATATGGTCGTAATAGGGCGAAAGCACCTGCAGTAGCTGCCGCATAATCTCCGGGCTTACCAGATCCTCCTCCCGGGAAGGAGCCGGCATCACCCACAGCCCCTGCAGCAGAGGGCAGGGATAAATAGCCTGGGAAATAGAAGCCCTCCCGGCCACCACATCCGCCAGGTCGTATACTTGATTTTCTCCGAAAGAAAGCAAAAGATCCAGAGAGGGGAGTCCCCCGTCTCCGTCTATCAACAAAACCCGGCGTCCTCTTCGAGCCAGCGCAGCGCCAAGCCCCGCGGACACGGTGGATTTTCCCACGCCGCCTTTTCCGGATGTAATAACCGTTACAACACCCATTGACAAACCACCACTTTCATAGTATCATACTCCGCCTGTCAAGTCAAAATGTTTTTGCAGGAAAAAGGCTTCTCCCGGGATTTTCAGCAGAAAGGCAAAACTCCGGGGAAAATCTCCGTCAATTTGCACAGGTCTCTTTGTATTATAACGTATAAAAAATCTAAATTTGTTCTTTCGCCGGAGAGAGCAAAAAGGAGAAGGAGAGCATCCAAAGGAAAAAGCAAAAGGGAAACGTCCGGATGGCGCCGGGCGGTTCCCTACTCCCGGCACAGGCTTTTTTCGAAAGGCTTAAAAGGCTTATGCCTCCGGCCGTCCGCTTCCGGCGTTAGCCGCCTGCTCCATGGCCTGCTGCTGGGGAGGAGAATAGATGTTTCCGTTTTCATCCACGGTGGTATCGTAAAAATACGCGTTGAGAAGATCCACCACCACATTCTGGCAATAGGAGCTTACGTCCCCGTGCTCCAACACCACGGCAATGGCGATCTGAGGATCGTCCGCAGGGGCGTAGCCGATAAACACCACGTTATCGGAACCGTTGGTCTGGGCGGTACCGGTTTTTCCCGCTACGGAAACCGGGTAATCTCCCAGGCTGGAATGGGCCGTTCCTCTGGGATCGTTGACAACAGCCTCCATGCCTTCCTTCACATAATCCAGGTATTCCTGGGAAACGCCGGCCTCCGCCGCCACTTCCGGGGTAATGGAATACAGGATTTCCGACCGGGTATAATCGGTAATCTGGGAGATCAGGGTGGTTTTCAGGCGGGTGCCGTCGTTGGCAATGGTAGCCGCCATGGTGGCCAGCTGCAAAGGCGTAAAGGCGTTATCGCTCTGGCCGATGGAGGCGTTCAGGGTGTCGCCGTCATACCAGGGGTTCTTAATGGCAGGCCCCGCTAAGCGGCCGCTGCTTTCGCCCACTTCCACTCCGGTGGTCACTCCCAGGCCGAACCGCTGGCAATACAGATTCAGGGGGTTGATCCCCAGCTGATAGCCCACTTCAAAGAAGTATACGTTGCAGGAACGGGCCAGAGCCGTGCGCAGATTGATGGATCCATGAACGCTCATACAGGTATGGGCGTTATCGTTTTCAAACCGGGTATATTTTCCCGTGCAGGTAATTTGGGTGGTGTTGGTGATCACGCCCTCCTGCAAACCGGCGCAGGCCACCACCGGTTTAAAGCAGGAACCCGGGGCATAAGCGCCGCTGAAAGCCTTGTTCACCAGAGGCTTTCCGTTTTCGTCCTCCAGAAGGGACTGGTAATAGGAAGCATCCTTTTGCGCCAGCACGCTGTCATAGGTAGGGAAGCTGCCTGCCGCCAAAACACCGCCGGTTTTTACGTCCAGCACCACGGCGCCTCCCTGGTAGCAATCCTCTCCATGGCCGGAAGATTCCCCGTTTTTCCGGATCTCACAAAGCCGCTCCCCGTTTTCTCTGGCCGCCGTAACATTCTTCGCCAGGGAAGCATTGGCCACTCGCTGGAGATTGCTGTCGATGGTAAGATAGATGGTCTGCCCGGCCTGAGGCGCCCGGATCACCGTTTCTCCCGCCAACTGGCCGGTGGAGGTGGTCTCCACCATTTTTTCCCCGGGTACGCCCCGGAGCTCATCCTCAAACACCGATTCGATGCCGCTGATGCCCATTAGGTCGTCCAGCTGGTACCCCTTGTCCTTCAGCTCCTGGTTATACAGATCCATGGAGGGGATCTTTCCCATTTGTCCCACGATCTGAGGGATCAGGGACGTATCGTAATACATCCGGGAGGTGGTAACTTCCACCGTCACCCCCGGAAGCTTCTGGGAATTTTCACTGATAATGGCCACGCATTCCGCGGTGATATTTTCCGCAAAGGTATACGGGTAGGAGGTGCTGAACCGTTCTTTTACCATGTTGTACCGAACGGAAACAATATCCCGGGTCTCCTCCGGAGTATAACCCTCCACCTGGTATTTCTGGATCAGGTTGGCCATGCAGGTATCGGCGTCGGCGTAGGAGTTCACGTCGGCGTAATCCTTCCCTTTCAGAACGGCGATCTCCTTTTCTTCGCCCTCTTTAAAGGCATATCCGCCGCTTTCCGTACACACGATAGGAAGCGTATCCAGCCACTCTACGCCTTTTTCGTCCAGAAGGGTAATCAGCATATGGATGGTGGCGTTTTCCGTGCGGTTGGTCTCTTCCGTGGTGCTTTGCTTCAGATACAGCCAGTTGAATACCACGGAATAGCCTGTCTGGTTTACCGCCAGAGGATTGCCCTGGCTGTCCAGGATCTCTCCCCGGGCGGAAGTCATGGTCACCACTGTCTGGGTGGAGTGATCCGCTGTAGTAAGCCAGGTTTCCCCGTTTAAGATCTGCCAATCGTACAGCCGCGCCACGTAAATCCCCAGCACCAGCAGGGGAACCAGCGCCAAAGCCAAAAACCGATACGGCCGATTCTTTTTCGTCTCTTCCATGCAAAAACCTCCTTTGCCTGTGGGGCTGCGGACTGTGGACTGTGGTCTGTGGACTGTAGGCTGCGAATTGCGGATTGTGAACTGGGAGCTGCGGAACCGCGGAGCCGCAAGTCCTTCCATTCTGCCGGAGATCCCATGTTTTTCCCTGAGGCCTATTCCTGTCCTTCTTTCCCTATTTCCTTGTTTCCTTGTTGTCTTGTTGTCTTGTTTCGCCGTTTTCTACAGAATCTATATTTTCTGTTTTTTCTCTGCTGTTCTATACTTTTCAGCTTCTATTCTTGGTGGTTCCTGGTTCCTAGTTCTTGCTTCCTGCTTCCTGTTTTCTTCTTCCTGCCTGCTTACCGCTTCTGGGCTTCCCCGGCATTTTTATTCCTTTTCCCGGACAAACAGCCAAATGGCCCGGTTGAAATAATACGCCACGGGAACGGGCAAAACCGTACACAAAAAGCGGGGGGCATAGTGATGGGTGAGCATATATATGGGCTCCTGGCTTCCGGCCAATACGCAGTAAACCAGCCACTGCAAAAACAGCACCGCCCCGCTTCCCAGGATCCCGGTAAGCAGCGCCGTGAGAAAATTGGTGCGGATCAGATTCTGCCCCATTTCGCTGATGAAAAAGCACAGAATCGCCAGCAGCATAGCGTGGAAGCCCATGGAATAGCCCATGCCGAAATCCAGGAGAAGCCCCGCCAGGATCCCCAGCCCCATAGCCGGGAAATTGCTTTCAAACAGCGCCATGGACAGCGCGGCGCTGATGGGGAGAAGGGCTTTCTGCCCCCAAAGAAGCGGCCAGAGCCCCGGCGTCTCTTGCAGCACAAACAGAATAAACAGTTCCAGTCCATAGAGGATCCAGCGCAAAACAGAAATGCGGCTCATGCTCCGCCTCCTTTCCCCAAATGCTAAACGCCCCGGACGTGTTCTTTATTCCTCTTCCGATTCCTGAGGCGTAGAGGAAGCGGAAAGCACTTCCCCCTGGCCCTCAAATTCCGTAAGAACCATCACGTCCCGGACGGTGGTCACATCCACAAAAGGCTTCACCAGTGCATACAGGGAAACATCGTATTCCTCATGATGCAGGGAGAGGATGGTGCCGATTTTCAGATTGGGAGGATAGAGCCCGCCCAGCCCGCTGGTCACCACAATATTGCCCTCTTTGGCGGTGGTATCCGCCGTAAGATAGCCCAGCTTGATCAGGCCCTGATCGGAAAGACGGATATTGGTGCTGATCACGCCCGCTTCCCCGGAAACCTTATCGGAAGCGCCGATCTCCGCCACGCCGCCGATTTTGGTATCGGGAGAAAGGATGGTGGTCACCTTGGCGGAAATGGAGTTCACCGCGGAGACCCATCCCACCACGCCTTCATCCGTTACCACCGGATCGTTCAGGGAGATCCCTGCCTGGGTGCCCTGATCGATGGTAAAAGAATAGAAGGAGCTGGGATCCCGGCCGATCACCGAAGCGGCCACCGGCTTAAAATCCGGGTTCTCCTGCTTCATATCCAGATATTTATACAGCTGGGCGTTTTCCTCTTTTAAATCGTAATATTCCACCAATTGGCTTTCCAGCTGGGCGATCCGCTCTCGAAGCTGACGGTTTTCCTGCAAAAGCTCCTCTTTGGTGGTAGCTGCCGTCTCCAGAGAAACGGAAGCGTTGTTGGCGGCCAGGGTGCTCACCCGCTGCATGGGAACCGTCACCCAGCTTAAAGCATCCGCCAGCACATTATTTCCTCCGGATGTGACCACGGAGCACACCAGAAGAATACACACCGCCGTCAACAAAGCACGGAATTTTTTTGTCTGCACCAGTTCCTTCAAACCGCTTTCGCTCCTTTCAAAGCCGCTTCTTCGTCCCCTGTTTTCCTGAAAATTTCCCAGGCGGGACTATACAAAAAACGCGCAGGAGAGGGAAGCCCCGCCCCTGCGCCGCCGTATCCATAAATGCCGGGGGACCGGAAGTTCCGGAAAATCCCGCAACCGGCTGTTTCTCAGCGCCGGTTATTCTTGTAATACGCTTTGGGCATATTCAGCTCCAGGCGTTTTCCCGTGCCGTTTACCACGCAGTCCAGCGGGCTGTCCGCCACATGCACCGGCATGCCCGTCTCCCGTTCTACCAGAAGATCCAGCCCCCGCAGCAGCGCTCCGCCGCCGGTGAGCATAATGCCATGATCGATAATATCCGCGGAAAGCTCCGGAGGCGTTTTCTCCAGCGTGCTCTTTATCGCGTCCACAATGGTGGCCAGAGGGTCGCTGAGGGCTTCCCGCACTTCTTCCGCTGTAATGGTCACGTTCTTGGGCAGGCCGTCCATCAGGTTCCGGCCTTTGATCTCCAGGCTGGCTCCTTCGGTTTCCGCCGTGGGGAAGGCCGAGCCGATCTCAATTTTGATCTGCTCCGCGGTGCGCTCACCGATCAGCAGATTGTATTTCTTCTTCACATAAGAAATGATAGCTTCGTCGAATTTATCCCCTGCCACGCGCACGGAAACGGAGGTGACAATATCCCCCAGAGAGATCACCGCTACTTCCGCCGTGCCGCCGCCGATATCCACAACCATGCTTCCGGTAGGCTCTGCCACCGGCAGCCCGGCGCCGATAGCCGCCGCCATAGGCTCCTCGATCAGCTCCACATGGCTGGCGCCTGCCTGGCCGGCGGCGTCCTCCACCGCCCGGCGCTCCACTTCCGTAACGCCGGAAGGAATGCACACCACGATCCGGGGCTTGGAGAAGGCTGTGGATTTCACGGCCTTGCGGATAAAATGCTTCAGCATGGTAGCTGTAATGTCAAAATCGGCGATCACGCCGTCCTTCAGGGGACGAACGGCCACAATGGAGCCGGGGGTACGTCCGATCATTTCCTTGGCCTGGGTGCCCACAGCCAGCACCGTATCGCTGCGTACGTCCACCGCTACCACGGAGGGCTCCCGCATAACGATCCCTTTTCCCTTCATAAACACCAGCGTATTGGCTGTTCCCAAATCAATTCCGATATCCTTTGAAAACATATTGTTTCTACCCCTTTCAAATTCCCGCCGGCGCAAAGGATTGGCCGGGACGTTTCACAAAATCTATAGCCTGCAGCCGGCCACCGGCTGGCTTTAAAAAAATCCCAGCAAAGCAGGCCTGTCTCACAGCGTTTTTGGTTTTTCCTGTCTGCGTTTGCGGCAAGCGGCGGCAAACAACAGCAAACAGCGGCAAATCTCCGAAACAAAGGGCTAAACCGACATCTTCCCGGCCTGCGACTCTTTGAATAGGAATTTTGCGCTCATACACACGTATTATACCCTGATTCCGCCTAATACTCAATAAAAAATTTGTGAACATATTCCTTACATTTCCAATTTTTTTGTGCATACTTTATGCTTTTGTGGATTTTCGGTTTTACCCCTCCGCTTACGGCTCCGTTTTGGGGAAAGAACCGGTATCCCGGTAAAAATCCCACACCCGGCGCACCCTGGCCGCAGGAAGCCCCACCACGGTGAAATAATCCCCCCGGATCTCCCGGACGAATGTCCCCGCCCGGCCCTGAATGCCGTACGCCCCGGCTTTATCCATAGGGTCCCCTGTGGCGATATACTCCCGGATCTCCCGGGGAGAAAGGGGATAAAATTCCACCTGGGTCTCCGCGCAGAAGGAGTACTCTCCCTCTGCGTCCAAAAAGCAGCAGCCAGTATACACCGTATGCACCTTTCCGGAAAGGGCGGACAGCATGGCAAAGGCTTCCTCCCGGGAAGAAGGCTTCCCTAAAACACGCCCTTCCAAAGCCACCACCGTGTCCGCTCCCAGGATCACGTCCCCTTTTTCCGGGCAGGAAAGCTCCCGGGCGCCCAAAGCCTTCCGCCGGGCCAATTCCAGCGCCACATCCCGGGGATGGGTGCTTTGGGGATTGTCTTCCTCAGCCCGGGAAGGCACCACCTGAAAGGGGACCCCGGCGGTTTCCAGAAGTTCCCGGCGGCGGGGAGAAGAAGAAGCCAGAAGAATCATGGTAGAACGTATCCTCCTTGGGCCGTCCGGCTTTCCGGCGGCGCTTTTGTTTTTATGTTCACAGCTTGCGATCTTTTATCGATCCTTTATCCTTTATCCTTATATTTCTTACATTCCTTGTGTTTCTGTGTTTCTGTGTTTCAGGTATTCCTTGCGTTCTTAGCCGTTTAGTCCTTGATCCGGATCCGGGTATACACCAGAATGGCAACCAGCAGCAAAATGGCCTGGGCGGTATTCAGGCTTACCTGAAGGCCGAAGGTCAGCTGCACAATGGCCAGGTCCAACGTGGCCGGAGCCAGCCCAAAGGAAGCGGAAAGCCCCAGCCAGCTGAAGAAAGCCGTCCCGGCGCACACGTCTCCCAGAACTTTTCCCAAAACCACTGCCAGAAGCAAAAGGACGATGAGCAAAAGCGTTTTAATTAAACTTCTTTTCATAAGGTTCCCTCCGTTTTTGATTTCCCGCTTTCAGACGCCGGTTCTTTCCCGGCTCCTTCTTCTTCCGGGGCAAAGGTCTCCTGCCCGGGCAAAGCGGCCGTTCCTGTGGAGCCGAAGCCTCCTTTTCCCCGGGAGGTTTCTTCCAGCTCCCGGACTTCAACAAGAGGCAGGGCCCAAACCGGCAGAATCACCATCTGGGCGATCCGTTCCCCGGGGGAGATGGTGTAGGGTTCTTTTCCCACATTGCAAAGCCCTACCTGGATCTCTCCCCGGTAATCGCTGTCCACTACGCCTACGCCGTTGGAAAGGCAAATGCCGTGCTTTACGCCCAGCCCGCTGCGGGCAAACAAAAACGCCGCGCATTCCGGCCCGGGCAGGGCGATGGCCAAGCCCGTGGGGATTTTCGCCAAGTCTCCCGGGGCCAGGGTCAGAGGCTGGGAAAGACAGGCGCAAAGGTCCATTCCCGCGGAGCCTTCCGTGGCTCTTTGGGGCAGCACCGCCTCCGGCCGAAGGCGCTTCACCTGAATGGGAGAAGCGGGGCACGGGGGAAAGGGAGAGAGAACCGATGGATCCAAAACAATTCCTCCTTTTACTTTTTACCTTTTATCTGTTTCGGGATCTGTTCAGGAAAAAGCTTTCCTGAACATCGCAGGAAAGGTATATAAGTCTAGAAACCTACAAGGCACACAGGCCTACGGGCAACAGGCAACAAGCATACGCAAAGCCCGGTAGGGGTCTTCCGGGGAATCTCCCCGGCTTTTTCGGAAATTCCGGGCAAAACCGGCAAACCGAACCGGCAGACCAAACCAGCCGACCGAATCAGCAGACCGAATCAACAAGCAAAACCATCCGATAAAATCATCAGGCAAAGCCTTTGCGGTAAAGCCCCCGGGTAAACTCTCCCCGGGGAGCATCTCCCCGGAAATACCGCCCCAGGATCTCTTCCTGTTCCTCCGGCGTTTCCGTAGTAAACCGCAGGGAAGCAAACTGCATTCCTTCCATCTGCTCCAGAAAATCGGACATTTCCAGGGGAAGGGAATTGAGCACCTCGGCACAGCTTCCTGTGCACTGCACCGGGAATTTTATCCCCTTGCGGTCGGTCAGTTCCGGAGTCTTTCCGGTTTTCCGGCAGTGGAGACAACCCTGGGGGCCGTTGGCGGCGGGACAGTTTCTGGCCAGCATCATGGGAAGCCGCCCATACACCAGAAGCCCCCGGGGCAGGCTCCCCTGCAGGCGGCAGGCCTGGGAAAGGGAAAGCTCAAAGCTCAGCTCCGCGTCCTCCAGCCCCTGCTCCCGGAACCACTCCAGCGCCTGGCTGTTGACAATATTCAGAGAGTACCCTCCATGGATCCGCATGCCCGCTTCTTTGGCCAGCTGCACCCCGTCCAGGGTGCCGGCCCAAACCCGGCGGATGCCCATTTCCCGGAGGGTCTCCAGTTTTTTCTTCACGGCCTTTTCCATGCCGAAAAGGCCCCGGGGAAGCTCCAGCCCCAGGGAAAATCCCTGTTTGGAAAGGGTTTCCCAAGCCGACGCCGGCGTTTCCCAGGGAAGGAAACAGATCTGGCACCGACGGGCGGCTTCCGGCAGCTCCCAGTGATAGAACCGGGCCCGCAGGGGAAGTCCTTCCCCGAAAGATTCTCCCGCTTCCCTCAGCCTGGGCGCCGGGGAAAGCTCCGGAAAGGATGCCGGAGGGGAATAGGAAAACGCCGGTTTCCGGGAGCGCTGGCCCAAAAGCTCTTCCAGGGCCCGGCGCCGCAGGCCGTTTAAAAGGGAGAGGGGCACCGTCAGCCCTTCTTCCAAATCCAGCTCCACCCGGCTCACCCGGAAAGGCGTGCCGCCGGCTTTGGAAAGCTGACTCCGGCACCGTTCCGGGGAAAGAGGAAGATTCCGGGCTTTTTCAGGGGGATCCCCCTGAACCAGGGCCCTGTGCCCCTCTTTGTCCCGGGCTTCCACCTGCACCGGCTCCCCTTCCTGTATCCGGCAGAAAAGCTCCGCTTCCACCTGCTGGCGTTCTTCCTTATACAGCGGGTGCAGCCGGTGGAACACCGAGGAATCCGCCGCTGTCACATCCTCCCGGGAACGGACGCCGAACATTTCCCGGCCCCGCTTTCCGTCCGGGTAGCCGCTGGTAAAGCCGGAGCGGGAAAACACCGCTTCCAGATCTCCCATCAATTCCGGGGAAACGGATTCCCCGTCCGCCGCCTGCCGGCAGGCAGCCACTGCTGCCGCCACATACTCCGGGCGCTTCATCCGCCCTTCGATCTTGGCGCAGACCACCCCGGCCTTTTCCAGATCCTCCATCCGGCGGATCATGGAAAGGTCCTTCAAGCTCAGATCATGGCCTGTTCCTCCGGCAGCGGAGAAGGGCAGGCGGCAGGGCTGGGCGCAAAGCCCCCGGTTGCCGCTGCGGGCCCCTAACACGGAGCTGAAATAGCATTGCCCGGATACGGACATACAAAGCGCCCCGTGCACAAAAGCTTCCAGCTCCACACCGGGCGCCTCCCGGCGGATCTCCTTTATTTCCTCCAAAGAGAGCTCCCGGGAAAGCACCACCCGGGGGCATCCGGCGTCCCGCAGGCTTCTGGCTCCCGCCCCCGTGTGCAGGCTCATCTGGGTGGAAGCGTGCACTGGCAGCTCCGGCGCGCAGCGGCGCACCAAACGCAGCAGCCCCATATCCTGCACCAAAAGGGCATCCACCGGCAAAGAACAGGCTTCCTTTACCAGCTCCATAGCCTCCGGAAGCTCCGAATCCAGCAGCAGCGTATTCAGGGCCAGGTAAAGCTTTACCCCTCTTCCCCGGCAATAGGCGGCCGCTTTTTCCAGGGCTTCTTTGTCAAAATTCCGGGCGCTGGCCCGGGCGGAAAACCGGCTGGCTCCCAAATACACCGCGTCCGCTCCTGCGCGGACAGCAGCCTCTAGGCTCTCCGGGGAGCCTGCCGGGGCAAGAATTTCCATAGGGTCCTCTCCTTTCCAAACCCGCCCCCGGTCAAAGGGCAGCGGGGAGCAAGTATCATAATAGAACCGTAACACCATAACACAGTAACACAGTAACATCGTAACACCGTAACAAACAGCCATACGCCATAGGGGCAATCCATAGGCGGCAGGCGGTAAAACCCGGCCCGCCATTAGCAGCCGGCAACAGGCAACCAAGCAAACAGGCAGCGCCCATGCCTCTGATCCATGCCAATGAAAAACACCGGCAAAACAGGGAAGCATAGCAAGCAAAGCAATTGCAGGATTTACGGCAAGTGCAGCAAGTACAGCGCCCACAGCGCACAGCATATGGTACACAGCACACAGAATACACAGAAAAACGCTTAAAAGCGCCCTCCGAGCCCCGCGGCACGGACGGCGCCTTTTGCCTTTTTTCCCGCTGTCTTTTCCTGCTTTCCGTTTTCACAGCTTTCACGACAAAACCTGCTTGCGGGCAAATTCCCAGACATGCTTCATGGCCCCATAAGCAGACCCATAGAACCCCAACAAACCGATGGATGCCGCAACGGCTTGCGGTTTACGGTTTACAGGTTATGGGATGCGGGCTATGGGTTTCAAGTTGTTCTTAGGGCTTATTCCTCCGGCTTTTTCTCAAAAAAGCTCATAAAGCCCTGCTGCTCTTCCAGCTCCTCCCGGCTCACAGCCGGACGGGAAAAGCTTCCGGAATGGGAGGGCCGGCCCTGCTGCACCGGCGCTTCCGCCGAAGCATGGGCAGGCGCGGATTCTTCCCCTTCCCCGGAAAGACGGCTGCGCAGGCTTTGCAGCTCCCGGCGCAGGCGCTCGATCTCCCGGCGGGACTCGTCCGCTTCCATGCGGGCCTTGGAGGAATCCTCCAGGTAATCCCGGATCTGGGAACGCAGGTTGTCCGCGGAATCCTTGGCTTTCCGGCATTCATCGCAAAAGCTCATGGCGGCGATCACCGCCGCTGTGGAAACGGAGATATGCTGGTTTTTCTCCGTCATCCCCTGAATCATTTTCTGCACCTCGTCCGCTACGGAAAGGACATAGGGCTCCGGATCTTCCGAACTGACGGAGCATTCGATCCCGCAAATGGAGAGATGGACTTTATTCTTATTCATAGGCTCATCCTTTCCGGCCGGACACCGATATGGTCTTGGGGGAGGGGATCTGCCTCCCGCTTTCCGGGCCGCCTTCCGTGATTTCTTACAGCTTTATCTGCTGCATCTATTATAGTCTATTTTTCGGAAATGGGGAACCCCTTTCGCTGTTTTCTTTCGCTGTTTTCTATTGTTTTCTTCTGTTCTTCTTCTGTTCTTCTGCTGTTCTCTTGTTGTTTTCCTGTTCTCTGTTTTCCTTCTTCCGTTTTCTTTCTCCTTTTTTCTGTTTCCTTTCCCGGGCATTTCCTTTTTATGAATGGGGAGATTTCCCTGCGAAATTTTTCTTCCGGGATTTCCCCATCCGGAACAGAAGGATTTTTCTTTCCCGGGTATCCGGTAACCTGGGAACCCGGGAACTCGGGAACCTGGGTATCCGGGAACCCGGGCGCCTTTTTACGCTTTTTTACAGGTTTTAAATTTTTTGTTAAATTTGCATAAATAATTCTGGATTTCAGACAAAGGGCACCGCCGGGAAAAATTGTGCATATTTTATGAAAAAACGGCTTAAAATCTACAAGAAGTAGAATTTTGCCGCCCAGCAAAAAACTCTGTTCTTTCGTCTTGAATATCCCGAATTTTTGGTATATACTAAGCACGGGCCGTTTCTTTTTGTGAATTGCGTCCATTTCTCCATCAATCTGTTTTACGAATTCTGCCTTCGTCTTCCCGGGCCCGGGGAATCTTCCTGCCCGAAACCGAAGGCTTGGAAAGGATGACTGTATATGAACTATGCGCTGTCCCAGGAGGAGATCCGCACCGGTATTGTGGACCGGTTGTATCACAGCTTCGGGGTCTCTCCGGAGAACGCCACTTACGAGCATTACTACAAGGCCGTTTCCCTGGTGCTCAGCGACCTGATGAGCCGGGGGCGCACGGAAACCAAAAATCGGGCGGAGGAAACCGGCACCAAGCAGATCTATTACCTCTGCATGGAATTTCTCATGGGCCGTTCCCTGAAAAACACCCTGTTCAACCTGCATCTCACGGAATCCTTCCGGAAGGCGCTGAAAGAGCTGGATATTGATTTGGAGGATCTTTATGACCAGGAGCCCGACGCGGGCCTGGGCAACGGCGGATTGGGTCGGCTGGCCGCCTGTTTCCTGGATGGCCTGGCCTCCCAGGGGTATCCTGCTATCGGCTATTCTCTTCTCTATGAATACGGTATTTTCCGCCAGAAGCTGGTGGACGGCTGGCAGACGGAGCTGCCGGATTTCTGGCTGCCCGGCGGCAAGGTCTGGCTGAAAAAGGTGCCGGAAAAGGCTGTGGAAGTGCATTTTGACGGGCACATCGAGGAAAGCTGGAACAACCAGTATCATGTGGTACGCCATAAGGATTATACCAACGTGCTGGCGGTGCCCTACGATATGTTCGTAGCCGGGCTGGACGGCCGCAGCATCAGCAAGCTGCGGATCTGGTCCGCCACGTCCCCGGAATTTGACATGAAGATGTTCAACTCCGGCAACTACATGCGGGCTATGGAGCAGAACGCCATGGCGGAGATCATCACCAAGGTGCTGTACCCTGAGGATAACCATATGGAAGGCAAAAGCCTGCGGCTGACCCAGCAGTATTTCCTGGTATCCGCCACCATTCAGGACATTATCCGCCGGCATCTGTTTAAATACAGCACACTGGATAATCTGCCGGATACCGTAGCCATTCACCTGAACGATACCCACCCGGTGCTGGCAGTTCCGGAAATGATGCGGATCATGCTGGACGAATGCGGATACACCTGGGAAGCCGCCTGGGATATTGTAACCCGCACCATTGCCTACACCAACCATACGGTAATGGCGGAAGCTCTGGAGTGCTGGGGCAAGGATATGTTCCGGCTGCGGCTGCCCCGGATCTATCAGATCGTGGAGGAGATCAACCGCCGGTTCTGCGCGGAAATGCACGCAAAGGGCGTGGACGGCTACAAAGTAGGCCGCATGGCGCCTTTGAACGACGGCTATGTAAAAATGGCTAACCTGGCGGTGGTGGCTTCTCACTCCGTCAACGGTGTTTCCGCTTTGCACAGCCAGATTCTTAAGGACAGTGTGTTCCACGATTTCTATACGGAGATGCCGGAGAAATTTACCAACGTGACCAACGGCATCGCCCACCGCCGCTGGCTCTGCCAGAGTAACCCCAAGCTTTCTTCCCTGATTTCCTCCCTGATCGGGGACGGATTTATTGCCGACGCTTCCTGCCTTAACGGGCTGATGAAGTACCGGGACGATGCTTCCGTTCTCCGGGAGCTGGCAAAGATCAAGCGTCACAATAAAGAGCGCTTCTCCGCCTACATGAAAAAGGCAGCAGGCGTATCCCTGGATCCGGACTCCGTCTTTGATATGCAGGTCAAGCGTATGCACGAATACAAGCGGCAGCATCTGAACGCTTTGGAAATTCTGGATACCTATCTCTGGCTGCTGGAAAACCCCAACGCGGATTTTGCTCCCCATACCTATATTTTCGGCGCCAAGAGCGCTCCCGGGTACTATTTTGCCAAGCAGATGATCCGCTTTATTGTAAAGCTGGGAGATCTGATCAACAACGATCCCCGGGTAAACAAGAAGATGAAAGTGGTGTACGTGGAAAACTACTGCGTCACCCTGGCGGAGCTGATGATCCCCTCCGCAGACATTTCCCAGCAGATTTCTCTGGCAGGAACCGAGGCCAGCGGCACCAGCAACATGAAGTTCATGATCAACGGCGCCGTTACTTTGGGAACCCTGGACGGAGCCAACGTGGAGATCCATGAATCCGTAGGGGGTGAGAACATTCTGCTGTTCGGCATGACCACCCCCCAGGTACAGGATCTCAAAGCCAAATGCTACCATCCCGAGCTGATTGCCCAGAATCACGGCCGGATCCGCCGGGCTCTGGAATTTATGGAGAAGGGCATCGGCGGCGTGGATTTCCGGGATCTGGTCAATTCCCTGCGGAATGTGGATCCTTACATGGTGCTGGCGGACTTCGATTCCTACTCCAAGGCTCGGGAACACGCCGTAGAGCTGTATAAGGACACCGAGGCATGGCAGAAAATGTGCCTGACCAATATCGCCCAGGCCGGCCGCTTTGCCGCCGACCGTTCCATTCGGGACTACGCCCGGGATATTTGGCACGCGCAGCCCTTGCCTTTGGAAGAACCCACCGGGGAAAAAAGAAAGAAACACTCCTGATCCGGAAAAGCATTGCCAACGGCAAGAATCAAGGATACGGACAAGGACAGGCGGGATTCTGCCTGTCCTTTTTTTATTTTGGAAAGGGTTCCTTTTCCCCCCTGAAAAAAGGGGTTGATTTTCCGGAAAAACCTTTTGTTGTTCACGAATTTTTCTTCAATTCCTTTCCGACATCGTGTATAATAATTATATCTGCATAAAGGGCAGAAAAACAGGAGTTGGAAAAAGGGAGGAGTGCCCCGTGCTGATGGAACGACGGGGGTCTGTGGCGGAAGTGAATCTTCACGGGCTGACGGAGGCGGAAGCCAAGCGCCAGCTGGAGCAATTCCTCAGCCGGGCGGACGCCGGGCTGAAGGAAGTGGTGGTGATCCATGGCTATAATAACGGCCAGGTCCTTCGGGATATGGTGCGCCTGCGCCTGAAGCATCCCCGGATCAGCGCCAAGCTCATCAGCCTGAACCCGGGCGCCACCCGGCTTTTGCTGAAATAATCGGCAGATCTTTTGGGGATTTCCCGATATTTTAAAAACGGATTTTTGTTTTGCCGCAACAAAGGAGGAGCCTTATGCCTTTTGTGGAATTTCGGAACGTTACCAAGTATTATCAAATGGGAGAGATCCGCATTGCCGCCGCGGACGGCATTGATTTTCAAATCGAGAAGGGCGAATTTGTCATTATCGTAGGCCCCAGCGGCGCGGGAAAAACTACCGTGCTGAATATGCTGGGCGGCATGGACACCTGCTCCGGAGGGGAGATCCTTCTGGACGGCAACATCATCAGCCGCTACAATAGCCGCCAGCTTACGGAATACCGGCGGCACGACGTGGGCTTTGTGTTTCAGTTCTATAACCTGGTGCAGAACCTTACAGCTTTGGAAAATGTGGAGCTGGCTTCGGAGATCTGCCGGGATCCCCTCCCCCCGGAGGAAGTCCTTGCCCAAGTGGGGCTCAAGGATCGGATGAAGAATTTCCCTTCCCAGCTTTCCGGCGGCGAGCAGCAGCGGGTAGCCATTGCCAGAGCCATTGCCAAAAACCCCAAGCTTTTGCTGTGCGACGAGCCCACCGGCGCTTTGGACTACAAAACCGGCAAATCCATTTTGAAGCTTTTGCAGGATACCTGCCGGGAAATGGGAAAAACCGTAGTGGTGATTACCCACAACCAGTCCTTCGCCGCCATGGCGGATCGGGTGATCCGTATCGGCAGCGGAAAAGTCACGGAAGTCTATTTGAACCCCCATCCGGTTTCCGCGGAAACTTTGGAATGGTAAAAAAGGGGAACAACGAAACAAAGGAACAAAGGAACAAGGAAACAAGGAAACGATTTTCCCAGGGCAGCGGTTTGCACCGGGATTTAATTTATTCTTTCTGTATATTTTTGTAAAATAATACGTTCTGTTTAAATAAATGCGGATGAGAACGGAGATCTTTTCATGAAAATGCGTGTGTTTACAAAAGATATTGGACGCTCCATACGCCATTCCTGGGGGAGATTCTGGGCGATTTTCGCCATTGTGGCGCTGGGAGCGGGTTTTTACGCCGGCCTTCGGGCCACGGCCCCTGATATGCAGGCCACAGGAGATTATTATTTCGACCAAGGCTATATGATGGACCTGCGGCTTTTATCCGGCTTCGGCTTTTCCCAAAAGGACGTGGACGCTATTGGGGAAGTTCCCGGGGTGGAGGGGGTTATGGCCGGCCATACAGCGGACGCCCTGGCCAGCCTTAATGAGAAAGACCTGGTGATCCGGGTACATAGTCTTCCGGAAAACATGGATCCCTCCAATCCGGACTACCTGAACCGTCCTGTTCTGGTGGAAGGGCGGATGCCTCAAAACAGCGGGGAATGCCTTGTAAGCCGGGATAAAACCGGAGAAGGGGTCGCCGTAGGGGATACGGTGACCTTTACCAGCGGCAGCTGGAAGGATTCCTTCAGCCGCCGGGAATTTACCGTAGTGGGCCTGGTGGATTCTCCCTACTATATCTCTTTCTCCCTGGGCAGCACCAATCTGGGCAGCGGCTCGGTGAACCGCTTTATGTATATTCTGGATGAGGATTTCAACCAAAGCGCCATTACGGACCTGTTTGTCACCGTGGAAGGCGCCCGGGAAGAATCCTGTTTTACCGACGCTTACTGGGATAAGGTAGAAGCGGTGCAGACCGCTTTGGAGACTTTGGGAGAAGAGCGGGACGATCTTCGTTACGACGAAGTGCTGGCGGATTCCCGGAAAGAACTGGAAGACGGCTGGGCGGAATATGAAAGCGGCAAAGCGGAAGCGGAGCAGGAGCTGGAAGACGGCCGCCAAAAGCTGGAAGACGCCCGGAAAGAGCTGGAGGATGCCCAGGCGGAGCTCTCCGACGGATGGCAGCAGTATGAAGAAGGAAAGGCCCAGTTGGAGGACGCCCAAGCCCAGCTGAACGATTCCCGGAAGGCCTATGAAGAAGGCCGCACCCAATGGGAAGAGGGCTATGAAAAATACGAATCGGGCATGGCCACTTATCAGGAAGGTCTGGCCGCCTATGAAGCCGGCATGAAAGAGCTGGCTGACGCCGAAGAAAAGCTGGCGCAAGGAGAACAGCAGCTGGAAGCATCCCGGCCCCTTTACACCACGGCTTCGGAGCTGAACCTGAAAATCAGCCAGTGGGAGGCTTCTGCAGGAAGCGGTGAAAGCGGCGGAAGCAGTGGAAGCGGTGAAAGTGGAGAAAGCGGGAGCACAGAAACTGCCGAAGGATCCCTCTCGCAGCAAGGGCAAACCCGGGAGCTCCCTACGGACCCGGAAGCCCTTCAGCAGTTGGCAGAGACCCTCAATGCCCTTTCCGCCCCGGAGCTTTCCGTGGCCCTTTCGCAGTTGAGCCCGGAAGAACTGGCGGGGCTGAAGCTGTATCTTTCCCAGGTGGTTGCCACCTTTGAGAAAAGTCAGCAGGAGCTGACCGCGGCCCGCCAGGAGCTGGAAACAAAGAAACAGGAAGCCCTTCCCCAGCTGGAAGAGGCGAAAGCCCAGCTGGACGCTTCTCTGCCTGTGCTTCAGGAAAGCAAAAAGACCCTGGACGCCACGGAGCTGCAGCTGGAGGAAGCCCAGGCGCAGATTCAGCAAGGGCAGGCGGAGCTGGATGAAGGAAACCGGACTTTGGCCGCCTCCCGGAAGGAACTGGAAAACGGGCAGAAAGAGCTGGAGGACGGTTGGGCAGAGCTGACCGCAGGGGAAGAAGAATATGAGCAGGAAAAGGCAAACGCTCTGGCCCAGCTGGAAGACGCTCGGAAAGAGCTGGAGGACGCTCAAAGGGAGCTGGACGAGATCAGCGTTCCCGAATGGTATGTCATGGACCGGAGCCTGAATGTAGGCTATGCCAGCTTTGAGGCGGATACCTGGCGGATGGACTCCCTTTCCGGAGTATTCCCCGTGATCTTCTTCCTGGTGGCGGCTTTGGTGGCCCTTACCACCATGACCCGTATGGTAGAGGAAGAACGGGGCATCATCGGCACCTATAAAGCTCTGGGCTACAGCAAGGCCCGCATCGCCGGAAAATATCTGGCCTATGCCGCCCTTGCCACGGCGGGAGCCTGCGTGGTAGGCGTTATACTGGGCTTTTTCAGCCTTCCCACCATTTGCTGGAACGCTTACCGTATGCTGTATACCGCCCCGGATCTGGTGGCGCACTTTAAATGGGAATACGGCGTTATCGGAAGCGGCGCCGCGCTGCTGTGCACATTAGGCGCCACCTTGGCGGCCTGCCGCTCCACACTGGCGGAGACCCCCGCCCAGCTGATGCAGCCCAAAGCTCCCAAGGCCGGAAAGCGGATTCTTCTGGAGCGGCTGCCCTTCCTTTGGAAGCGGCTGAAATTCACCCAGAAAGTCACCTGCCGGAACCTGTTCCGGTATAAAAAACGGCTGATTATGACGGTGGTGGGGATTGCCGGATGCACCGGGCTTTTGGTCACCGGCTTCGGCATCAAGGACTCCGTTTCCAGCATTCTCAGCAACCAATATCAGGATATTTACCACTTTAATCTTACGGCCACTTTACAGGACGGCGAGCTCTCCCAGGACGCCCGGGACATTTTGGAGGATTCTTCCCTGTTTTCGGGATTTTTCCTGGCTCATAAAGAATCCATGGAGATCTACGGGCCGGATTCCAGCATGACGGGATTCCTGTTTGTGCCCCAGAACCGGGAGGATCTGAAATCCTTTATCACTTTGCGGGACCGTGTTTCCGGCCGGGACGTTCCCTTTGAGGAAAACAGCGTGGTCATAACGGAAAAGCTGGCCCAGAAACTGGGGCTCTCCGTGGGAGATACCGTGACCCTGCAGAACAGCTCCGGCACCCGTGTCCCCTTTACCATTACGGACATTACGGAAAACTATGTATACCATTACGTCTACATCGACCCGGCGCTGTATGAAGAAAAAATGGGGGAGACCCTGAAGTTTACGGAAGTCAACGCTCAGTGCCTGGTGGAAGGGGAGCAGGCGGAAGAAACCATAGAGGATCGTCTCCTGGCGGCGGAAGGTATTGCCACAGCCACCTTTACGGACACCATCAGCCGCACCTTTGAAGATATGATCCAGAGCCTGAATTTCATTATTCTGGTCATCGTGATCTGTGCCGGCGCTCTGGCCTTTGTGGTGCTGTACAACCTGACCAATATCAATATCACCGAACGGCAGCGGGAGCTGGCTACCATTAAAGTTCTGGGTTTCTACGACCGGGAGGTGGGCGCCTATATTTACCGGGAGATCATTCTCCTGACCATCTTAGGCTGCGCCGCCGGGCTTTTCTTCGGCGTGTTTCTCCATTCCTTCGTGATCCAGACGGTGGAAGTGGATATGGTGATGTTCGGCCGCCATGTGGAACCCTTGAGCTTCCTTTGGAGCGGGCTGATTACCATGGGCTTCTCCCTGATTGTCAACCTGTTTATGAGCCCCAAGCTTCGGAAGATCGACATGGTGGAAAGCCTGAAATCCGTAGAATAAACAGGATATCGGTTTCCTTTTCCCCGGCTTTTTCGCCGGAAAAAGGGAACCGATATTTTCCCCGGGATGTCCCCGGTTTTCGTGCCTCTTTGCAGGCAGAAAGAATCCAAGCTAAGCTAAGCCAGGCCAGGCCGCCACAAGCTGAGCCACGCCCACCCAAGCAGACTGCCAGGAGGAACGTCCATGATTATTGAAGACCTTCGAAATATTTTTGCCCACTGCCGGGACGAGCTGATTGAGGTCAGCCAGGAGTTTATTTACTACGCCGAGGAAAAAGTGGAAGAAGGAAGGGATTGCCTTTTCCTTCTGGAATACAACCGAAAAACCAAACGGGAACGGATCCTTTCCAATTACATTCTCCAAAACCCTTCCTTTGTCTATCACTATTACGGATTTCCCAACGACATTGTGGTGGTGATGGAAAACGGGGACAGCGAGGTCTGGGTGCTGCGGGTGGACAAAGCCACCGGAGAAGAACGGAATCTGGATCGTATCCGTCTGGTGGGAGCTTTTGGAGGCTGTGCCGCCTTAAACGGCAGCCACCTGGTGTTTTTCACAGGAGAAAACCAACGGCATAAGCTGCTGCTGCGCCGGTATCAGGAAGCCACCGGGCTGGAGCGGGTGGTGTTTCTCTACGATCTGGACGAGAAAAAATCCTGGTATGTCCGGGACCCCCGGGTCTGCGGGGGAGAAGCTTCCGGTTTGCTGCCTTTTTCCCGCAAGGGTCAGCCCTGGCTTTTGCTGCTGCGCCCCCACGGGGACGAGGAGGAAAAGGAAACCTGCTACAAAAACCGCCGCTGGCTGGGAGATCATGTTTGCGACACCATTTGGGAATGCCCTCTGCTGGATTGGATCGTTTCCGTAAAGGCCGGGGAATCCCATACGCCTTTGGCGCCGGTATTCAGCGCGGAGACAGCCGGCATGGTGCGCTACGCCGGAAAAGACCGGGACCGCCTGTATTTCCGGGCCCGCTATTTTCCCACCAACGACCAGCGAATCCTTTCCCTGGATATGGAAACCGGGAAAAAGGCTGTGGCCGCCGACCTGAATTTGGAGGAAGGGGAGCCTTCCGCCAACTTTCTCCTTTGCGCCGGGGAGACCCAACCCTTCCGGATCTACCGGATCACGGAGCAGGAAGACGCCTGGCGGGTGCAGGGCGCCGCGTCCTCCCAGATGGACCACTGCTACAGCAAGGAACTGGGGGATCTGGAAGCCTGTATTGACGACCGCTTTCTTCTGGCCCGGTATATTCTGGCGGATCAGGAAGTTTCCTACGAATTTCATTCCGTGGTGGACACCAAAACCGGAAAACAGCAAAGCTATGAAGGCCGCTGCGCCGTTTGGGAGGACACCATGATCCTTTACTGATTCCTTTTTCCTTTTCCCTTTTTTGTTTTCTTTATCCCTTATCCCCTATCCCTTGTCCCTTATCCTTTATCCGGTAAAAGGCAAGGAACTCCCGGGATCCCCGGGGAGACCGGAAGACCGGAAATTCGGAACTGCGGGAGTCTGGATGCCTGGATGCCTAAAAATTCGGGAATCCAGAGACCCAGAAGTCCGAAACCTTCAGCAGCTCTTCCCCCGATTTTGGCCGGATGGTTACAATTTAAAGATAATCTAATCGATATGCTAAATTAAAAATACCCTCTGCTTTGCAAAGCAGAGGGTATTTTTCTTTAGACGCTGGGCGCACGACACTGTATTTAAGCTTCAACCTTTGTCCGCCAAAAAAAGATCTCCCGCTTCCCAAAGGGAAACGGGAGATGGCATTTGCAGTGAATAAGCTAAGAGAAACCTTCAGCCAAAGAGATTATTTCGCTCTTTCTTCCAGCTGCTGGTATCTTTCCTGGGCACGCTCGGCGGCTTTCTCGAAGAGAACCTCGGCGCGCTCCGGGTTCGCCAGCTTCAGGCGGCTGTAACGGGTTTCGCCGGTGATGAAGGCCTTATAGTCTTCCGTAGCGGGCTTGCTGTCCAGAATGAAAGGATTCTTGCCTTCTGCCTTCAGAGCCGGGTTGTACCGGAACATATTCCAGTAACCGGCGGCAACAGCCTTCTTCATTTCATCCTGGCAGTTGGTCATGCCGCCCTTTACACCGTGCATCTCGCAGGGAGAATAGCCGATGATCAGGGAAGGACCATGATACGCTTCCGCTTCTATCAGAGCCTTCATGGTCTGAGCCTGGTTGGCGCCCATGGCGATCTGTGCCACGTATACGTAGCCATAGCTCATGGCGATGTCTGCAAGGCTCTTCTTGCCGATGGCCTTACCGGCGGCAGCAAACTGAGCCACCTGGCCGATCTGGCTGGCCTTGGAAGCCTGGCCGCCTGTGTTGGAGTACACTTCCGTGTCGAATACCATTACGTTTACATCTTCACCGGAGGCCAGAACGTGATCCAGGCCGCCGAAGCCGATGTCGTATGCCCAGCCGTCGCCGCCGAAGATCCAGATGGACTTCTTGGCCAGGTAGCTCTTCTTGGGCAGGATGGCCTGGCTGTACTTGCAGTCCGGATCCTTCTCCAGCTCTGCTACCAAAGCGTCCGTGGCAGGTCCGTTGGCCTTGCCGTCGTCCAAAGTAGCCAGGTAAGCGTCGATAGCCGCCTTCTTGCTCTCGGACTCGGTCACTTCCCGCAGCTCACGGATCTGAGCGATCAGGGAATCACGGATAGCCTTCTGGCCCAGGTACATACCAAAGCCGTGCTCGGCGTTATCCTCAAACAAGCTGTTTGCCCATGCGGGGCCGTGGCCGCTGACTTTGTTCACTGTATAGGGAGAGGTTGCCGCAGGGCCGCCCCAGATGGAGGAGCATCCTGTTGCGTTGGAGATAAACATTCTCTCACCGAACAGCTGGGTGATCAGACGGGCATAGCTGGTTTCCGCACAGCCGGCGCAGCTGCCGGAGAATTCCAGCAGGGGCTGGTTGAACTGAGAGCCCTTCACAGTGGTCTCGGCAGGCATATTGTCCTTCTTGCGGACATTTTCAACTGCATAGTTGAATACTTCCTGCTGCGCTGCCTGGCTCTCCTGGGGAACCATAACCAAAGCCTTGTTTTCCTTGGCGGACATGGGGCAAACCTTTACGCAAACGCCGCAGCCCATGCAGTCCAGAGGAGAAACGGCCATGGTGAAGGAATATTCCTCGCAGCCCTTGCCGTTCATCTTTACGGACTTGAGAGCCTCCGGAGCCTTCTCCACTTCTTCCTTGGTCAGGGCGAAGGGACGAATGGTGGCATGGGGGCAAACAAAGGCGCACTGGTTGCACTGGATGCAGTTTTCGGGATGCCATTCCGGAACGGTCACGGCTACGCCGCGCTTCTCATAAGCGGAAGCACCCTGGGGGAACTGGCCGTCCACATACTCCATGAAAGCGGAAACAGGCAGGCTGTCGCCGTCCATCTTGGCAACGGGCTCCATGATCTCCTTTACCATCTTCACGGTATCGGCATTGCCTTCCAGAACGGTGGTGTTGGGAGCGTCGGTGGCCTCTGCCCAGGAAGCGGGAACTTCTACCTTGTGGATAGCGTCCTTGCCGGCGTCGATAGCCTTATAGTTCATTTCCACAACGGCTTCGCCCTTCTTGGAGTAGGACTTCTTAGCTGCTTCCTTCATGAAGCGGATAGCGTCCTCAGCGGGCATGATGTTGGCCAGAGCAAAGAATGCGGACTGGAGAATGGTGTTGGTGCGCTTGCCCATGCCGATCTCGATGGCCTTATCAATGGCGTTGATGGTATAAAGCTGAATGTTGTTCTTAGCGATATAGCGCTTGGCTTCTGCAGGCATATGATGATCCAGCTCCGCGTCGTTCCACTGGCAGTTGATCAGGAAAATACCGCCGGGCTTTACGTCGTTGACCATCTTGTAGCCCTTAACCACATAGGAGGGGTTATGGCAAGCCACAAAGTCCGCCTTGTTGATGTAATAGGGGCTCTTGATGGGCTTATCGCCGAAGCGCAGGTGGCTGATGGTGACGCCGCCGGTCTTCTTGGAGTCATACTGGAAATAAGCCTGGATGTATTTATCGGTATGGTCGCCGATGATCTTGGTGGAGTTCTTGTTGGCGCCTACGGTGCCGTCGCCGCCCAGACCCCAGAACTTGCACTCGGTGGTGCCTTCTGCGGCGGTGTTGGGAGCGGGCTTCTCTTCCAGAGAGAGGTAGGTGACGTCGTCGGTGATGCCCAGAGTGAAGCGGGGCTTCATCTCGTCCTTGGACAGCTCCTCATACACAGCAAAGATGGAGGAAGGAGGCGTATCCTTGGAGCCCAGGGCATACCGGCCGCCGATAACGGCTGCGGTGTTGCCGGCTTCGCGGAGAGCCGCTACAACGTCCAGATACAGAGGCTCGCCCAAAGAGCCGGGCTCCTTGGTGCGGTCCAGCACGGCGATCTTCTTGGCCGTGGCAGGGATGACTTCCAGCAGCTTGGAAGCTACGAAGGGACGATACAGGCGAACCTTTACCAGGCCCACTTTCTCACCCTTGGCGGTGAGGTAGTCAATGACTTCCTCGGCTACGTCGCAGACGGAGCCCATGGCAATGATCACACGGTCCGCGTCCGGCGCGCCGTAGTAGTTGAACAGCTTGTAATCCGTTCCCAGCTTCTCATTGACCTTGTTCATGTACTCTTCCACAACGGCGGGAAGGGCTTCATAGTACTTGTTGCAGGCCTCACGATGCTGGAAGAAAATGTCTCCGTTTTCGTGGGAGCCGCGCATGGCCGGATGCTCCGGATTCAGAGCATGATCCCGGAACGCCTTGATGGCATCCCAGTCGGTCATCTGGGCAAGGTCCTCATAATCCCAAACCTTGATCTTCTGGATCTCGTGGGAAGTCCGGAAGCCGTCGAAGAAGTTGATGAAGGGAACTCTTCCCTTGATGGCGGAAAGATGCGCCACAGCGGAAAGGTCCATAACTTCCTGAGGATTGGTCTCCGCCAGCATGGCGAAGCCCGTCTGACGGCAGGCATACACGTCGGAATGATCGCCGAAAATGCTCAGAGCGTGGCTGGCTACGCAGCGGGCGGAAACATGGAACACGCTGGGCAGCAATTCGCCGGCGATCTTGTACATATTGGGGATCATCAGCAAAAGGCCCTGGGAAGCGGTGAAGGTGGTGGTGAGAGCACCGGCGGCCAAAGAGCCGTGCACGGCGCCGGCAGCACCGGCTTCCGACTGCATTTCCATTACGTTCACCTGCGTGCCGAAGATGTTCTTCTGGCCGGCAGCGGACCAAACGTCCACATTATCCGCCATAGGGCTGGACGGGGTGATGGGGTAGATGGCTGCAACTTCCGTAAATGCGTACGCTACATGCGCCGCAGCGGTGTTGCCATCCATACTTTTCATTTTTCTGGCATCCATCATTATGGTATTTTCCTCCTTTAAGGATAAAATGTATAACATCCGGGCGCGGGCGCAGCGATGCCCCGTCCACGTTTCTTACAGCATACCATTTTTTCCGCTTTCTGTAAAGGGAAAAACAGCTTTTTTACGGGGTATTTCCGGAAAATTCCCTGGGAGAGCACCGGATTTTTCCCGGAAACGGAAAAATTTTTTCTTGGGTTTTACAAGATAGGGAAAAACAGGCGTTTTTCGCCCTGAGACCCCCTGTGGATTGCTTTTTCGGTTTTACACCGCCCTTGCCTTTCTTTTTCTCCGCCGCACAATGCCGCAGACAAAAGCGCTTTCCTTGCCAAACCCTTGGGTTTTACGGTAAAATGGAGTTGTCAGTTTGCTTTTCCGGAAACGAAAAGGCAAGGCCGGGGCTTTGCTTCGGCAGAAAAGCTCCCCGAAATCCGGGGAACAAAGGAAAAAATATTGTAAGATCCAAGAAAGGGGAACAAATTTTTATGCCTCCCGAACCAGAAGGCTGTTTTCACTGTTTGCAAAGTTTGCAATGTTTTGACGGTATCCGTTTTCTCACCCAGTCCGGCACGTTGCCGCTGACCGGTGATCCGAACCTCGCTGAGGCTGCCGCCGGGGCGGAGGGAGTCTCCTCCGGAGGGAATCCGCTGCTTTCCATTTTCCTCCTGGTGGTGCTGATTCTCATTAACGGCTTCTTTGCGGCCTCCGAAATGGCCGTGATCTCCCTTAATGACAACCGCCTGCGGAAAATGGCGGAAGAGGGCAGCAAAAAGGCCCGCAGGCTTCTTCGCCTGACGGAAAATTCCAGCCGCTTCCTTTCCACCATTCAGATCGGCGTGACCTTGGCCGGCTTCCTTACCTCCGCTTCCGCGGCAGAAAGCTTTTCCGGCCCCATGGCCCTGTGGATGGCTTCCTTCCTGCCGGTTTCCGTGGACGTTCTGGCCGGCATATCCACCGTGCTGGTTACCCTGATCCTTTCCTATTTCTCCCTGGTCTTCGGAGAGCTGGTGCCTAAAAAGATCGCCATTCAGAATCCGGAAAAGTTCAGCTTCCGGGTGGAACGAAGCTTGCGGTTCGTCTCCGTTTTGTTTAAGCCCCTGATCTCTTTGCTCACCGTTTCCACCAACCTGGTGCTCCGGCTTTTAGGGGTGGACCCCAACGCCAAGGAGGATATGGTCACAGAGGAAGAGATCCTGATGATGGTGGACGCCGGAGAGGAAAAAGGTGTTATCGACGGGGACGCCAAGGATATGATCTCCAACATCTTTGATTTCCACGACGCTTCCGTGGTGGAAGCCATGACGCACCGCACGGACATCGGCGCTGTGGAGGATACGGACACCATTCAGGACGTGATCTCCCTTTCCGTGAAGGAAGGCTATTCCCGGATCCCGGTATACCACGAGGATCTGGACAATATCATTGGCATTGTATACGTAAAGGATCTTTTGAAATACGTAGGAGCCTCCGCCCAGGATCTGAAGCTGACGGAGCTGATGCGTCCGGCCTATTTTGTGCCGGAAAGCAAAAGCTGCAGTGATCTGTTTGCGGAAATGACCGAGCGCAAGCTGCAGATCGCCATTATCGTGGATGAATACGGCGGAACAGAAGGCCTGATCACCATGGAGGACCTTCTGGAGTCCATTGTGGGCAATATTCAGGATGAATACGACCACGAAGAGGAAGAGATTCAGAAAGTCAGCGACAACACCTTCACTGTGGACGGCACCACTCCCATTGACGAGATCGAAGATCTTACCGGGGTGGAGCTTCCCGAAAGCGAGTACGATACCATCGCCGGGCTGATGATGGAGCGCTTGGGCCGCATTCCCCTCCCTGGGGAACACCCCTGCGTGGAAATAGGCCGCCTGACTTTGACGGTGGAAGGAGTGGAAGAACGTCGTATCGCCCGGATCTTTATTGAAAAGCGTTCCCTGCCGGATGAAGATCTGGAAGAAGAAGCCCCCAAAAAGGAAAAACAGGAAAAACAAGAAAAAAACCGGGAGAAAAAGCCTTCTGATGAGGACTAAGGACTGAGGGCTAAAAACTGAGGACTGAAACCTGTGGTCTGTGGATTGCGTTTTGCGTTTTCCCTCTCCTGCCTTTAACGGCTGCAGCCACCCCAATGGCTGCAATCGCCGCAATAACCGCAATGGCCGAACCATTGGGCCGATGACCGAAACATCAGATGGATCCATACTATAAAAGCCCCGCCCATTAAGGGCGGGGCTTTTCTGTGTTTTCACCAGGTTTTTCACCAGTTTACGAAAGCCGGCTCAGGCTCAAATCTTTTCCAAAACTATCCGATGCACTTTTCCGGCCGCCGGGAAGGTGTAGAGGGTGATACCGTCGTCATACTTGCCTTCCAGAACCTGTCCGTCACAAAGGAGGCGGTACTCTCCGAATTCACCGGTACGGATAGCCGCGGTGACTTCCCCCTGGGGAATGGCGGAAGCGTCCAGAGAAAGCTCTATCCGGCTGTAATCCCCGGACACACGGATGTCCTCCCCTTCCACAAAGTGCCCCCGGTCAAAGACCATATTCAGCTGGCGGTTTTCCGACACAATATGGAACCGGCGGAGGATGCCGTCCCGGGGAGTGACCCGCTGGACGCCCTCTTCCTCTCTATAATTGCCGCCGTATACAAATTTGCCGAAGATGGGGTCATCGGTCAGGATAGTGTGCATTCCCCGCATGGAGCCGCACCAGGTAAGATCCGATTCTCCGGAATAGAACCACACGCCCCGGGGATGAAGGATCCCCAGCCAGCTGTAGCCGTAAGGAGAAGCCTCGTAAACGCCGCAGGAAGCGCCGTCCATTTCCTTGCCGGGGTACCAGTAGCCGTAATTGCTTTCCTCGTCTCCGGTGTTCAGAATGGCGTAAGAGCTAAGCATGGAGCCATAGCCGATGCGCAGGTAATCAAAGGGCTTTTCCGCGTAATACAGGGAATAGTCCATCAGCGCCCAGCCGCACACCGGGGACATATAGGCCAGCAGGGAATGATAATTCCCCGGGCGATAATCGCTGCCGTACCAGAAATAGGCGGGCTCGATGGTGCCCCGGCAGGCCAGGTTGGAGTTGATCTGCGCCCGCATGAACCGGATGGCGTGATCGTAAGGCATATCCCGACGGCGCATATGCTCCTGCTCCGGCTGGCAGGGGTTGGAGTAATGGAGGCCGCACTTGGCAAAGGCATGGGTGGATTCAAAGCCGGTGGTGTCAAAGGGGAACTCGGAGCCGAAAAGGTCCGTGCTTTCATTGACGAAGAAGCGCACCTTCCGCTCCCAGTGGAACTGCAGCCGCTGGGCTTTGCGATGCTCCCCGTTTTTCTCCAGCTCCGCAATGATCTCCGGATAGCACAGCTCGTTGTATAGACCGGTTTTATAAGCGGACCAGCTGTCCAGCTCCATGGGATAGATGAACACCGCCCGGGCCGTCTCATAGGCTCGCTCCAGGTATTCCTTGGCGGTGAGCTGGGTCTTGATCTGGGGATAATCCCGGGCAATGCGATACATATTGAGATACATCAGGGCAATGTGGGCATAATCGTAGATCCGCCACAAATGCAGCTGCGCCGGCTTCATGGTGGTGCCCAGGCCGTCGTCTTCGCTGGTGCGGTTTGCGTACCAGTTGGGGGTGCCGTAAATGGCGTAGGGGTATTCCTCCTCCGTGGTCATCTGCAGGCCGCCCCATACATAGTTCTGGATGTAATAATCCATGGCCTCCACGCCCCGGGGATCGGGATACTCCGCCAAAAGCCCGGAAAGGAAGGCGGGCTTGGCCAGGCCGGGATCGTCGCAGGTGACCATATAGATCCGCCAGCCTTCGATGAGATCGTAAAAATCCGGGTGCATCCATTCTCCTGTGCGGTTGTTCACCTCGCAGAAAAGGCCCTTATACCACTTGCTTTCATCCCGCATCTGGTGATCCACCAGGAATTTGGCCCGCTTTTCCAGCAGGGTGCGCACCGGCTCGGTGATGAAATACTGAATGTCCGTCCATTTTCTGCCTCCGTCGTAACGGACGGTCAGCTTATTTTCTCCCAGCTTTTTGAAATCCAGGGAATAGATGTAGCGATCCCCTTCATGGGAAAGAAGCCGGACGCAGGTGGAATCGGGATATTCCGCCTGGATCTCCAGATCCCGATACTTGGTGCGGATGGAAAGACGGGCGTCGTCTCCCCGGGGAAGGGTATAACCGGGAACGGAGAGAATATCCAGGGAACCCCGCTGGTACAGCGCTTCCCGGACGCCGTTATCCCGGCCGTTGACCCAGAAATAGTCAAAGCTGTATTCCGCGCTTTCGCCCGGCTGAAGCACCCGGGAGGAAACCGGGTGGCGCCAGTTGGTGCCGTGCTTTTCCACCGCCTCTGCGTGGGCGCCCTTGGCGTGGATATACGCTCCCAGGTAATCGGGGCGGTGCTCTCCTTCTATTTTTTTCGGGTCCCGGGTGGGGCGGCCGAAATAATACTCAAATTTGCTATCCCCTGTGGGGAAAATGGTCAGGTAAGGGCCGGTAAGATCCAGCCGGGTATGATAGATATAGGAGCCGTGGCCCGCCATAAAGCTGTGAACGATCAGCTTATCCACCGCGCTCTGCCCCCAGCCGAAATGGGTGTTGGAGGGATAGTGGGTGTAAAGATCCAGGATCTCCAAAGGCTGATCCCCTGTGTTGCGGAAGGTAAAGGTTTGGGTCAGGGTCTCGCCGTGGAGGTAATACACATTCTCACAGGCAAGAGGTTTTTGGGGGCTGCCCGGGTAGGTATACGTTACTTTCACCTTGCCGCCCCGGCGCTCATAGGCTTCCTGTGCAGGATCCACACCGGTGTCGAAATGGATGGTCTCCCCGCCATAGGCATAATTGGCCTCGATCTCTCCGTAATATTCTCCTTCCCGGACGATCTGGGTCTGCTGGACATCTTCCGTGGCGCGAATGCTGGAAAAGCCCGACGAGCAAAGGACCGCATCAAAATAATCGTTCATCAAAAGATAATTCTTTCCCATTTTTTCTCCCCATTTCCCTTAAAATTTAGTGGTGCTATCCATAAGGCTACATCAATTCAAAAGAAAACACAATCGTTCTTTAGAAAAAAGCTTGGAAAAAACACAAAAACAAACATGAAAAAGGCGCGGAAAACAGGAAAACAGGAAAATAAGAGCATAGGAAAAAACGAAAACGCAAAAACGCAGATTTTTTCAAAGAAATGGGGCGGCTGGGAGGAAGGAAAGATGCATAAAGGAAACTGTCATAAAAGCAAACATAAAAGCCAGCATAAAAACAAGCATAAAAAAACAGGCATAAAAAGATCCGGCGGAGCAAACGCGCCGCCGGATCTTTGCAAAGGGAACGGTAGGAAACCTGCTTCCGTCCGTATTCGCTGTTATTCGCCGTTGTTCACAGGTATTCGCTGCTTTTTATTCTTCGCCGTAAAAGATCTGGGCCAGAGGGGAATCCTTGGAAAGCACCAGCGTTTTGTTCTCTCCGGAAAGGGAGATCTTGGCGGCGTCCAGAGCCCGGACAAAGGAATAAAACTCCGCTTTTTCCTGGCTGTTATAGGCCTGAGCCAAAATGCGCATATACTCCGCTTCGCCTTCCGCCACCAGCTGATCCGCCTGGGCCTTGGCCTGGGAAATCAAAATTTCCTTTTCCTTATCCGTTTCCGAACGGATCTTCTGGGCTTCCGACTGACCCTGAGCGGTATAGGAAGCGGCAATGTTCTGCCGTTCCGAGATCATCCGCTGATATACGGCTTCCTTATTATCGTTGGGAAGATCCAGATGCTTGGTTTCCACGGCGATCAGCTCAATGCCATACTGCTCCAGGGTATTTCCCACGCTCTCCTTAATGGCTTCCGCCAAAGCGCCGTCCCGGCCGCTGATCACTTCCGACTGCGGCATGCTGCTGATGACGTTTTTCATGGCGTTGTAGACAATGGTGCTGAGCCGGGATTCGGCGTTGTTCATCTGGCCGTTTAAGGTCTGGATGAATTTCTGGGGATCCTGGATCTTCCAGAGGACGAAGCTGTCCGCCACCATGGTCTTTTTATCCTGGGTGATCACGTCGGACAAAGGCAGGTCGTACAAAAGCACCGTATTGGGGACGGTGGAAGCCGTCTGCACAAAGGGCATTTTAAAACTCACTCCCGCTGTGCTGCGAATATCCGTTACTTTTCCGAACTGGCGGATCACGGTGTATTCATTCTGCCGGGTGACCACCAGGGAGGAGGCGCCTAAAATTCCAACCGCTACCAGCAGCACAGCCACCAGGATCCCTATTTTTTTCTTTTTATTTTTCATATCCATTTCTCCTTTTTCTTGCCGGGGCAGCTTTTTTCTTTCTTCCTTTTTCCTTTTTTCCTTTATTTTCGGAAAATTTCGGAACATCCGTCTCCTCCCTTTTCCTTATATAAGGAGGGCCGGACCCGGATCCATCCGGTATGCCGCGCCGGGCTGTTTCCGTTTCCGCCGCCGATTATTCCGTAAGGGGATCCAAAGGCAGGATGTTCACCGTGGAGCCGGAATCATCCTGGATCACCACTTTCATTCCCGGAAGGATCTCTTCCATGGCTTCATAGAACATTCTCCGCTTGGTCACCAGAGGATTCTGGGCGTACTCCGCATACAGCGCCAGGAATCGGGCTGCCTGACCCTGCGCCTCGTTGATCCGGGCTTCCTTCTGGCCCTGGGCTTCCTGCAGGATCCGGTCCGCTTCCGCTTCCGCCAAAGGCAGCTGCTCGCTGCGGTACTTATTGGCGGTGTTTACTTCCGTTTCCTTGTTCTGCTTGGCGGTTTCCACTTCCTTAAACGCCGCCAGCACTTCTTCCGTAGGTGGTTCCGCGTCCTGAATGGTCAGGTTCACCAGCTGGATGCCGATGTCTTCCTTTTCCATCCGGGCCATGATCTTTTCCTTGATCTCGCTTTGGATCTGGCTTTTTCCCGTGGTGATCACTTCATCCACCGGGTACAGACCGATGGTATCCCGGATATAGCTTTGGGCCAGAGTCTTCAGGATAAATTCCGGCTGCCGGGAGGCATACAGCACCTTCACCGGGTCCGTCACCTGATATTCCACGAAAAAGTCCACGTTTACGAAATTATAGTCCGAGGTGATCATCAGGGATTCATCGGGGATGGATTCCCCGCTTTGCAGATCGTACCCGATGGCAAAGCCCTTGATGGTCATATCCACCTTCTGCACCTGCTGCAAAAAGGGAATCTTGAAATGCAGGCCGGGGGAATCCACGGCGGCAGGGGTGCCCAAGGTGGTCACCACGGCGTTTTCCTGCTCGTTGATGGTATAAAAGGACTGGCTGCCCAAAACCACCGCCAAAGCCACCACCACTATGGCTATGGCTGCCCGAATGCTTTTCTTTTTCCTTTCCGGATCTTTCTCCCGCACCGGCCGGGGTTCCCGGGATGGGGAGGACTGGGGTTCTCCCTGAAACAGCTGGGAAAAAGGAAACCCGTCCCCTGTGAACCATTGTTTAAACGACATAATACTTCCTCCTTCAAATGCCGAAGCCGGAAAGATTTTGGCTCCGGTCTTTACTCCTTGTGCCTTATACCTTGCTTCTTGTGCCTTGTGTCTTGTGCTTTGCTCCTTGTTTTTGCTTCTTGTCTTTGTGCGCCGGGGTCTTTTTCCAGGAGCCGGCCGCCGGGCCCGCGGAGCCCGAAAGCTTCCAACGGCTTCCAAAGGCCTCTGGAATTCTGCTAAACGCTTTCCCTTGGGAAGTTGCTATCAGTATACGAAAAAGGGCCGGGTTTTGCAAAGGTGAATTTTGCGTTTGGAAGGCAGCCCCATGCTCCGGGGGAGAACGCCGGGGCAGGAGAAATCCCGTTCTCATTCTTACGCCCTCAATCTCACTTAATCTCTCGAAATCTCCGTTTTTGTAAAAAGCATCTTTCCCTTTTTCTTTCCGGAGGCAAAAAAAGCCGGGGGAAACGCCTTTCAAAAGCGTTTCCTCCCGGCTCATTGGTTTCGCCTATTTTGTTTCGCTAGCTCCAATCCAAAAGCCAAGCCTCCAATGAATAGGGAAAGGCTTTATTTTTTCTCGAAGCAGGCTTCGCAGGTTGTAGCATCCATATACATCTTGCCGTCTTCCAGGTAGGCCTTCTGCTCATAGTCATCCGAATTCAAAGAAATCTCGCTGCCGTTGATCTCCACATCCCCCTGGGAACCGGTATATTCCTGGCCTTCATCGTTCACTGCAACGGCCTTGTACTGGCCGTCGGAAATTTCCACCCACATTTCGGCCACGTCGTCCGTCATATTCAGGGCATCTATCATTTCATCCCAATCGGTGGTTACATCGTCACCGTCCCGAACGGAAACCAGCACCCATTTGCCTTCCAGCTGGGAAAGGGAAACTTCTTCATTCTCCTCCTTGGAAGAATCGGAATCTTCCTTCTCCGGCGCATCTCCTGTCCGGGTGAAAACACCTTCAACATTATCGGCCAGCTCCGCTAACAAAGTGCCGTCCTCACCAACGGTAAGCGTTTCTTCTTCGCCGTCTCCGTTGATCAGCTTAAGTTTGGACTCGCCGTCTTCCTCCCAAGTGCCGGATACCGTCTGGGAATCCAGGGACACTTCCATGGAACCGTCCGCATACAGGATCATTTTCAGAGAAGAACCGCCCAAGCCTTCCTCAATTTCTTCCTTGGAAAGTTCCTGGCCATTCTCTGTCACACTGGTCAGCTCCCATTTTCCCACATAGGGAGAAGACGGGGAAGATTCTTCCGGCTGGCTTTCCTCCTTAGAAGTCTCGCCCTGGGAGTTTTCACCCTGAGAGGTTCCTTCGCCCTGGGACGCGTTTTCCCGAGGAGCCTGAGAACAGCCGGCGAACAAAAAAACGCTCAGCGCCAGCAAAGACGCCGCCAATTTCTGCCATTTCCGTTTCATGATATCCACCTCATAATTCCTTTCCGGATTTCTCTCCGGAAAAATTTCTTTTTTCATTATAGCGCAGCTCCCTGCCAAAAACAATCCTTTCCCCGGTTTTCTCTCTTTTCAACGGAAAACCCGGCGGTTTCAAAGCTCTTTTTGCCCCTTTGCCCAGCGGACTTGCGGAAAAGGGAAAACTGTAGTATACTGAGCATCGAGCCGCCGGAAGGGAACCCTTCCGGCGGCTTTACCAAGGCGCTTCCCACCGCCCGGGACCCGCTTTCGTATGAAAAGGTCAGTTCGCAATATCCTGACCGGCTCTTCCTTTGGAAGGACCAAATCAAAACTACGGAGGAATACACAATGAAAAATCACAGAAATTCTACGCTTTTTTTGGTGCAGGCCGCGGTAATCGCCGCCCTGTACACCGTGCTGACCATGCTGGCTTCCGCCATGAACCTGGCTTTCGGCCCGGTGCAGTTCCGGTTTTCCGAAGCCCTGACCATTTTGCCCGTGTTTACCCCTGCGGCCATTCCCGGGCTGACTTTGGGCTGCCTGCTTTCCAATATCTGGAGCGCTTACGGCGCCGCGGATATGATCTTCGGCACCCTGGCCACACTGCTGGCCTGCCTTTGTACTTATGCTCTGCGCCGGGTGACACTGAAAGGGATCCCCTGGCTTTCCGTGCTCTCTCCCGTGCTGTTTAACGCTGTGATCATCGGGCTGGAAATCACCGCGTTGGCGCCGGAGGGCTTCCTTTGGCCCGCCTTCTGGGCAACGGCATTTTCCGTGGGAGTAGGGGAGCTGGCGGTCTGCGTCATTCTGGGCGTTCCGCTGATCCTGGTGATCCGGCGGCTGGATCTTTCCCGCCGCTTTTTCCAGCTTTCCTGAAAAAGTGAAAAGTCTCAGGAGGCTCCCACAAGCCTTCCAACAGGCGCCTGACAAATCCCCAACAGCTTTTCTGATTTTTCTGCCGGTCTGGGCGGAACCGGGCAAAAAATCACGGATTGTATTGGCTTTTTGGCTGCTTTTTGAGAAACAAAAGCTGCCTGCCTTTAAAGAGGCAGGCAGCTTTTGTAATTTTCGCGAAAAAGAGGAAAAAATAACAATTTAGACGAATCCATTACAATCTTGCAAGGATTCTTGCCAGTGTTTGGGAAAAAGGATATAGTAAAAGTAAAGAAAGATCCGGGGCGCTTTCCGGGTATTTTCCGGGCCCCGTCAGGAGGTGTTTTCCATGAAACGTTTCCATAAAAATTCTCGGCCTGTTGGGAAACTGCCGGCTGTGCTGGGCGCCGGGCTTCTCAGTCTGCTTTTGCTGTTTTACGGCTGCACCCCCGGAAGTTTGCTTTTCCCCCAGGAGAAGGGGGAGTCCTCCACCGTTTCTTCGGAAAACTCCCTGCCGACGGTTTCCTCCCGGGCGGAGGAACCCAAACCGGAGCCGGAACCTGCTCCCCAACCTGCTTTCCTGGAAAAAGGGGAGAAGGCCGCGTCCAATTTGCGGAAGCTGGCTTTGGAGGGAACTTCCTTCTCCGATGGACCTTCCATTTACCCCTTTGGAAAAAATCTGCTGCTGTATTGGTCCACGGCCGACCAGGAGAAAATCTGTTTCCATCTGATGGTCTACGATCCCTATAACGCCCAGGTGGAAGCTCAGCGCACCATTTCCGTAGATACCTTTATGAACGCCCCGGTGATCTCCGGGGAATATGTGGCGATTTTCGACGGGGAAGCCATGATCCTTCTGGATTCCTCCCTGAAAGAAAAAGCCCGGTATACCCAAGTGCCCAACTTTTATTCCTGCTGGCTGGCTCCCCAGGGGGACGTGATGTTTTTCCAGTCCACCGGGACATCCGGCCTTCTAAAAGCTTCCCTTTCTTCCAAAGGCGGCGCTCTTACCTGCCGTACGGTGTTGGAACAGCTGGGACCTGTGGAGATTTCTGGCAGCGGAAATAAGGGGCAGTTCCTTTTGGTAAAAGGGCTCAACTCCCTGTTTCAGCTGCGCTATCTGGCTGTGGACCCTTACCGGGAGCAGGTAGTGGCGCAAGCGCCCATTCCGGGATACGGCTCCGTAGGCTTTGACGGAGAGACCTTTTATCTGGACGGTTATCAGCAGGAAAAATCCGCCCAGTTTATGATCCCTGCTTTGCCCGCGGAAGCCTCCGCTTCCCTGGCAGACGCGGAAAAAGACGTGTTTTTCTCTTCCAACACCCTTCTTCATATGGGAGAATCCGGCTATCTTCTGGAAGTGACCTACCAGGAAGAGACCAACCTTTATACGGCGTATAACCGACAGGGGGAGGCCGTTTCCTCCTTCTCGTATTTCCGGGATTCCTCGGAGCGGGGCCGCCTGGGCCTTTCCGGGGACTGGGTATACCTGCCGGAGGAAAACTGCTTTGTCTGCCTTTACATTGACCCGGATGAGGAATGCGGCCTTTTGTTCTGGCTTTTGGACGCTCCTTCCTCGGAGACTTCCCTTTCCGTCCTTTCCTCCGCTGTGGAGGAGCCGGAGCTGCAATATCCCAATCTTCGCTCTCTGTATCAGCGGGCGGAAACCATGAGCAAAAAATACGGTCTGGAAATTCAGGTGGGGGAAAAGGTAAACCTTACGGAAGCCGGATACCAAATTGAACCTCTTTTATCGGAAACCGATATCCGTCATGCGCTGGACCTTCTGGAGCAAGCTTTGGCCCGCTATCCGGAAAACTTTTTCCGCCAGCTTCCTTACGGAGATCTGTACACCATCCGGATCGGCCTCACCGGCAGCCTGACTTCCCCAGGCGGGGAAACCCTAACCCAGGCCGGCGGCTATGTGACCCAGTCCACCAACACAATGGAAATGGCGGTGGACGCCCGGCAGGACTATTTAACCGTTTCCACTTTTTACCATGAGTTTTCCCATATGATCGACCGGAAGCTGGAATACATCAGTCTTTATAAACCGGACAGTCTTTTCTCCGAAGAAACCTGGAGTTCCTTTAACCCCGACGGGTTCACCTACCTGGAAACCTATTCCGAGGACGTATACCCCTATCAGGATTATGAGCGGTTCTACTCCTACTTTATCAGCTCCTATTCCATGACCTATCCCACGGAGGACCGGGCCCAGCTGATGGAGGACGCTATGAGCGAGGATTGGAGCATCTGGGGCGGCGGCATCCAGAACAATCCTCCCATGCAGGAAAAATTTGAGTACTATTGCCGCTGCATTCGGGACGGATTTTCCACGGAAGGCTGGCCGGAGGTCACCGCCTGGGAAGAATGCCTTTACAAATAATACGTTCATAAGATAACTTTTCGTATAAAAATAAATTTATTAACAAAACGTATTGATAAAATACACCGGTATAAACCGTATACAACGCATACACCTTATGCCTCCTGTAAACCAAAACCAGGGCTCTCCGGTTTTTCGGAGAGCCCTGGTTTTTTAGTCTTTCTTTGGGTTTTGGCTGTACCTTTCGTGACCCTGCCGTTTACCAAAACAGGGAAAACGGGGGATTTCTGCGGCAGCTTATGCTTTGCCGGCGCAGCCCAGAACTACGTTGATCTTGTGAGCCACCATGTCCTTCACCGCGGTACGGGCCGGAGCCAGATACTGACGGGGGTCAAAATGGCTGGGGTTCTCCGCCAGATACTTGCGGATCACCGCTGTCATGGCCAGACGGATGTCGGAATCCACATTGATCTTGCAAACGGCCATTTTCGCCGCTTCACGAAGCATTTCCTCAGGAATGCCGATAGCGTCGGGCATCTGGCCGCCGTACTGGTTCACCATCTGCACAAATTCCGGAATCACGGAAGAAGCGCCGTGAAGTACAATGGGGAATCCGGGCAGGCGGTTGGCTACTTCCTGGAGAATGTCCAGACGAAGCTGGGGCTTCTGGCCGGGCTTGAATTTATAAGCGCCGTGGCTGGTTCCGATGGCAATAGCCAGAGAGTCCACTCCCGTGCGGGTAACGAAATCCTGAACCTCATCGGGATCCGTAAACTGGGCTTTATCGTCTTCCACTTTTACGTCGTCTTCCACGCCGGCCAGCTTACCCAGCTCAGCTTCTACGGTAACGCCGTATTTATGGGCATACTCCGCCACCCGGCGGGCTTCTTCCACATTTTCCTCGTAGGGCTTGGAAGAACCATCGAACATAACGGAGGTAAAGCCGCCGTCGATGCAGTCCTTGCAGATCTCAAAGGATGCGCCGTGATCCAAATGCAAAGCGATGGGGATATTGGGATTTTCCTTTACAGCCGCTTCCACCAGCTTCACCAGATACGTATGATTGGCATACTTTCTGGCACCGGCGGAAACCTGGAGGATTACAGGCGCCTGCAGCTCCTGGCAAGCTTCCGTAATACCCTGGACGATCTCCATGTTGTTCACATTGAAGGCGCCTACTGCATAGCCGCCCTGGTAAGCCTTTTTGAACATTTCAGTGGTATTTACTAATGGCATTGGTGTCACACTCCCATCTGATTGATGGTTTTATTATACCGCATTTTTATGGGCTTGGAAAGCGATTTGGAAAATAAAGTTGCCTTTTCCGGAAATTTCCCGAAAAATCGTTTTCTGCAAATTTTTCCTTTCCTTGACGAAGCCATCCGCCTCTGCTATGCTTACAGGGACAGTGTATGCAGGGAGGCGCTCTCTGGGGCTCTCTGTTCTTTGTGTTTATGAGCTTTGCGGCTCTTTCCACAGTGATCGCCGTTTTTGAAAACATCCTGAACTTTGCCATGGATCTTTGGGGCTGGAGCCGCCGGAAAGCCGTTATCGTAAACGGGATTCTTCTTTTCCTGCTTTCCCTGCCTTGCGTTTTAGGCTTTAACCTGTGGAGCGGCTGGCATCCTTTAGGGGGAACCAGCACCATTCAGGATCTGGAAGATTTTCTGGTGACCCAAAACCTACTGCCTTTGGGCAGCCTTCTCTATCTGCTGTTCTGCACCAGCCGCTACGGCTGGGGCTGGGATGCCTTTGTGAAAGAAGCGGATGCCGGCAAGGGCGTTCGCTTCCCCAAATGGGCCCGCTTTTACGTCACCTACATTCTGCCGCTGATCGTGGTGTTTATTTTCATTATGGGCTACTGGCAGAAGTTCTTCGGCTGAGGATCCCCGGAAAGGGGATGGAAAGCCGCTTGATGGCAGTTTGAGAGCAGCTTCAGAAAAACTTCAGGGCAGTCTCAGGACAGCGGAAAACGGCAAAAATAGCGGAAGCAGCAGTGAACTGTTGGGCTGCGGGCAACGGGCGGCAGACGCGGCCATCAGCCATCAGCCAGTGGTCGTCTCCGGGCCCCGGCTCCGGGATTTTTTGTATTTTATCTTTGCAAAGGAAACCGGCACAAAAGGCAACTGCCTCTTGTGCCGGTTTCTCTGTTTCTGCCTCTGCTTTTTATACGATTCCTTTATTCCAGCTCGAAAGCGCCGGTATATAACTGGTAATACTTTCCTTTCTGTGCAATCAGCTCTTCGTGGCTGCCCCGCTCGATAATATGCCCCAGCTCCAGCACCAGGATCACATCGGAATTCTGCACGGTGGAAAGCCTGTGGGCAATAACGAACACCGTCCGTCCCTGCATCAGAGCATCCATGCCCTTTTGCACAATGGATTCCGTACGGGTATCAATGGAGGAGGTGGCCTCGTCCAGGATCATCACCGGCGGATCCGCCACCGCCGCCCGGGCGATGGACAACAGCTGCCGCTGCCCCTGGGAAAGACCGGAGCCGTCCCCGGAAAGCAGGGTATCATAGCCCTGGGGAAGGCGGGTGATAAAATCGTGAGCGTTGGCCTGCTTGGCGGCGGCGATACATTCCTCATCGGTGGCGTCCAGCCGGCCATAGCGGATGTTTTCCATCACCGTTCCCGTAAACAGGTTTACGTCCTGAAGCACCACGCCCAGGGAGCGGCGAAGATCGGACTTGCGAATCTTATTGATGTTGATGCCGTCGTAGCGGATCTTGCCGTCGTCTATATCGTAGAAGCGGTTGATCAGATTGGTAATGGTGGTTTTTCCGGCGCCGGTGGCTCCTACAAAGGCCACCTTCTGGCCGGGATTGGCGTGAATGGACACTTCATGAAGCACCAGCTTGTTTTCCTCGTATCCGAAATCCACGCTGTCCAGCTGCACATCGCCGGTCAGGCGGGTATAGGTGATGCTGCCGTCCTGATGGGGATGCTTCCAGGCCCAAATGCCGGTATGCTCCTTGGTCTCCACCAATTCTCCGTTTTCTATCCGGGCATTGACCAGCGTTACATAGCCGTGGTCCTCTTCGGAGCTTTCATCCATCAGCTTAAAGATCCGGGCCGCGCCGGCCAAAGCCATAACCACGGAGTTTACCTGCTGGGAGATCTGGCTCACCGGCATGGTAAAGCTTCTGGAAAGCTGCAGGAAGGCGGCGATGCCGCCTAAAGTCAGGCCGCTGAAGCCGGAAAGGGCCAAAGCGCCGCCTACCACGGCGATCAAAGCATACTGCAGATGCCCCAGGTTGTTCATAATGGGGCCCAGAATATTGGCAAACCGGTTGGCGTTGGTGGCGTTATCGCACAGTTCCTGGTTCAGCTTGTCAAAATCCCGTTTGGCCGCCTCTTCGTGGCAGAACACCTTTACCACTTTCTGGCCGTTGATCATTTCCTCGATATAGCCGTTGACGTCTCCCAGGGAGCTTTGCTGCTTCACAAAGAACCGGGCGCTGTTTCCGCCGATCTTTCCGGTGGAAAGCAGCATCAGTACCACCGTCAGCACCACAAAGGCTGTCATGATCAAATTGGTGTACAGCATGGCGCAGAACACCGTTACAATGGTGACCAGGGAGGAAAAGGTCTGGGGAACGCTCTGGGCCAGCATCTGCCGGAGGGTATCCGTATCGTTGGTGTAGTGGCTCATGATCTCTCCGTGGGTATGGGTATCAAAATAGCGAATGGGCAGGGTCTGCATATGGGAAAACATGCTGTCCCGGATCTGCTTGAGCACCTTCTGAGCCACGCCTACCATGATCCAGTTATAGGCCCAGGAAGCCAGAATGCCCACAAGATAGATCCCGGCCATCAGGAAAATGGCCTGCAGCAGGCCGGAAAAGGCCGGATTGGTTTCTTTCAGCAAGGGCGCGATGTAATCGTCGATAAGCACCTGCAAAAACATGGAGCCTGCCACACCGGCCACGGCGCTGAGCAGAATGCACAGCACCACCAGCGCCAGCTGGGGCTTATAAGCCCCCATATACCGTAAAAGCCGAAGAGTCACCGCTTTATCCGGTTTCTGAATGGGGCCGAAGGCTCTGGGGCCCCTTCCCGGTCCTCTTGCAGGCATTGCCGCGGGGCGGGCGGGAGCAGAAGTGGTTTTTTCATTTCTGGCTGCCATTCTCTTCGCCTCCTTTCGTCTGGGAGAAATACACTTCTCTGTAAATGGGGCTATTCTCCATCAGTTCTTGATGGGTGCCCAAATCCCGGATCTTTCCGTTGTCCATGACCAAAATCAGATCCGCGTCCTGCACGGAGGAGATCCGCTGGGCGATGATCAGCTTGGTGGTGTCCGGGATCTCTTCCCGGAAGGCTTTCCGGATCAGAGCGTCCGTGCGGGTATCCACAGCGCTGGTGGAATCGTCCAAAATCAGGATCTTGGGCTTTTTCAGCAAGGCTCTGGCAATGCACAGCCGCTGTTTCTGGCCGCCGGAAACATTGGTGCCGCCCTGCTCGATATAGGTATCATATCCTTCCGGGAAGCCCTGGATGAAGTCATCCGCCTGGGCCAGCCGGCATACCCGTTCCAGCTCCGCATCGGAAGCGTTGGGGTCGCCCCAGCGCAGGTTCTCTTTGATGGTTCCGGAGAACAGTTCGTTTTTCTGCAGCACCATGGCCACGGAATCCCGAAGGACTTCCAGATCGTATTCCTTTACGTCCACGCCGCCTACCCGGACGCTGCCCTGGGTGGCATCATACAGCCGGGGAATCAGCTGCACCAAGGTGGACTTGGAGCTGCCGGTGCCGCCTAAAATGCCCACCGTCTGGCCGGACTGAATATGCAGATTGATGTTGGACAGGCAGTCCCGCTGAGCTTTCCGGGAATACCGGAAGGATACGTTTTCAAAATCAATGCTGCCGTCCCTTACCTTCTCCACCGCCTGGGGAGGGCTTACCAGGTCGCTTTTTTCATCCAGCACTTCCGTGATACGTTCCGCCGAAGCCCGGGACATGGTGATCATAACAAACACCATGGAAATCATCATCAGGCTGGAAAGAATCTGCACCGCGTAGGAAAACAGGCTCATCAGCTGCCCTGTGCTCATGGCGCTGCCATGGGAGGAAACGATCAGCTGAGCGCCCAGCCAGGAAAGCAGCAAGGTGCATCCGTACATACAGAACTGCATCAAAGGCATATTAAAGGCCAGAAGACGCTCGGCCTTTACAAAGTCCTGGAAAATGCTGCCGGAAACTTTCTGGAATTTTTCCTCTTCGTGCTCTTCCCGGACAAAGGACTTTACCACCCGGATGCCCCGGAGGTTTTCCTGCACCACGTTGTTCAGCTTGTCGTATGTATGGAACACCCGCTCAAACACCGGGTGAGCATGGCGCATGATCCAGAAAAGTCCCCCTGCCAGAATGGGCGCCGCTCCCAGGAAAATCAGGGAAAGCTCCGGGTTTACGGAAAAGGCCATGATCATGGAAAATACCAGCATCACCGGGCAGCGCACGGCAATACGAATAATCATCTGGTATGCGTTCTGCACGTTGGTTACGTCCGTGGTCATTCGGGTCACCAAGCTGGAGGAAGAAAACTTATCAATATTGGTAAAGGAAAAATCCTGCACCGCGTAGTACAGATCCTGCCGCAGGTTTTTGGCAAATCCGGCGGAAGCGGAAGCCGCGTACCGTCCGGCCAAAACTCCGAATATCAAGGAAAGGATACAGGCCCCTGCCAGCGCTGCGCCCATCTGCAGAATGTATGTCATGCTTCCTTTCTCAATGCCGAAATCGATGAGATTGGCCATCAAAAGCGGGATCACCACTTCCATTACCACTTCCATGCTTACGCAAATGGGCGTCAGCACAGCGTCCCGCTTATACTCCCGGATGCACCGGCTCAGTCGTTTCACCATTTTTACATACGCCTCCTTTTTTGTTTTTCAGCCCGGAAGACTCTATTTCCCGGGAAATTTCCTCATGGGGGGAAGGGAGAGAGCCGCTGGGGGCTTTCCTCTCTTTTTTGCCGCCTCCGCTTTCTCCGCATTCTCCGCATTGCTTCGGATCTTTTCCAGCGTCTGCCGGAACTGAAGCTCCTCATTGGGAGAGATTCCAGAAAGAAGCTGCTTTTCTGTATTTTCGATCTCCCGGACGATCTGCCGGTGGATGCCGGCGGCTTTTTCCGTCAGCTCCAGACGTTTCAGCCTGGCGTCCCGCTGTACGGGAAGCCGCACCAAAAGCCCGTTTTTTTCCATTCTCTGGAGAATGGCCGACATGGTGGCCCGCTGGACGGAAAAGGTCCGTTCCAGATCCCGCTGGAATACTTCCTTTCCTCGCCGGTCATATAAATAGCCCAGGATCCAGCCGTGCAGCCCGGTGGTCACATCCGGATGAACATGGGACACGCAGCTGTCAAACCGCTGTTTGATCAGACGCACCAAGGTCCGCAAGGTAAAACTAAGGGGTTCTTCCTGCACGCATCTCCCTCCTTCTTATTGTAAACTGATTTATAGTTAATCAGTTAAATGTTAGCCCACTAACAATTATAGTCAAAACCTTTTATTTGTCAACTTTGTCAGCAGGATTTCTTTCACCAAAGAATCTTTTTTCATGAAGGGTTTTTTATGCAGATTTTCTCCCGCTTCCCAGCTCTATTGTCTGTATAGTCTGAGATGTCTGATGGCTGAAAAGCATCTGCGGTCCGCCGGTAATTTCCGGACCATAAAAAACAAAAGGATCTTCCGAAAGGGAAGATCCGCAGGAAAGGATTTGAAAATAAACAGTAGGCTTCTGCTTTATTACCGGAGCCGGTCTGACAGCGGAGTTTGGTCTGTCCAACGGCACGGATGAGACGGCAGCATTCCAGCGCACCGTAATTAAAAACAGCCGCAGCAGATGCCTTATCATACCCAGTTCAAAAGTTGGCGTCGATTCCTTTATTAAAGTCTGCGATGCAGATGCCTTTGACTGTATTATCACAGATTGGGATTGTGCAGAAGACCAGATGGCTGCCATGGAAGAAAAAGGCATCGAAATTACGGTTGTTGAGAAGCCCAAATGAATCGGGAGCAAAAGCTACGGAATCTGATCCTTGGTAGGTACACCAGCCTTCGCCAGTTTGCTATGGAAGCAGATATTCCGTATAGTACACTGATGACTTTGCTGTCTCGTGATATTGGCGGCGCTTCCTTTGATATAGTAATCAAAATCTGCCAAAAACTGGAGGTAGACCCATTGGAGTTTTATTTATAGAATCATTTTGGAGGATAGACCTGGCAATGCTCAAAAACGGACAGACTGGCCGAAAAAAGGCATAGCGTATATTTGCTGGTAGGATTGCATTGTATAGTATAGTTCTTAGTTAGAAAACAAAGGCAGGGATACTCCCTGCCTTTGTTTTTATCATAAAACGCAAGTGTATCAATCCCTGCGGGCAGACTCGTCGGAGATTCCATATTTACTTGTGATCTCAGCAACGGTAATCTTTCCATTTGCTTGGATAGTGTTTGCTATTTCTTGATGACGTTCTTCCATAAACATAACCATACCTCCAAATAGAGAATCCTATAATATCGAATTCGACGCCATCATTATACAACCCAATCGGTAACAATTCAACATTTTCGGTAATCGGATTTGCGTATATTTGCATATATCGGTAAACAAACGCAAAAGCTTCTGATTAGAGCAATAGAGGCCCTTATATAAAAGCAGCCCCTAAAAAGCACTTTCCATCAAAAAAAACGTTACACAGACAGCAAAGATAGGCGAAGCGCAGCTTCCGCCTCCAAAGACTGTTCTGCATAACGGCTTGGTCGCAATCAGAAAACAAACGCAACAAACTTTATAATAGATAGTACCACACTTGGCAGAAAGAAACGGCTCAGCCACCCGCCAAAGCAATAAACAACCGGCTGAGCACCGGCACGGCGGCGCTGGTAAGAACCCCGCTGAGCACGGAGTACACCACGGTTTCCTCCGGCGCATGACGGATCAGCACCGGCAGCGCCGTATCCTCGCTGGTGGCCCCGGCCAGGGCGATGGCCGCGTAGCTGTTCAGGGTCTTTACCGCCAGGGGAATCAGCAGGAAGGAAAGAAACTCCCGGATCAAATTGCTTAAAAAGGAAACCGCTCCTATGTCCGCTCCCAGGGCTTCTCCCAGCAATACGCCGCTAAGGCTGTACCAGCCCATACCCGCGCTGACCGCCAGATTGGCCCCCAGGGAAAAGGGGTTCAGCGCCGTGCATAAAGCGCCCCCTGCCAGAGAGCCTAAAATCACCCCAAAGGGCAGCAAAAGGATCCGCAGATCCATCTCCCGGAGTTTCCGCAGCACCACCCGGTTGGCCCCTACGCTGATTCCCACGGTGATCATCAGCACAAACAGCACGGCGTCTGTATATTCCGGCACATAAGTGAGCCAGGAAAGAACCGGGGAGGAAGGCGCCCGCTGGCCGGCCAGAATCCCCAGCACCAGGGCTCCTACGGCAATCAAAGCCATTTTATCCCTCTCCTTTCCTGCTTTCGGAAGATTCTTCCGGCTCCGGCTGTTTCCATTGCTCCAGCCGGTCTGGTTGTTCCGACTGTTCCGGTTGCTCCGGCTCCCAGGGGGAGACCCTGGGGAAAAACCGCCGGGTCATCCCGTAAACCAGCAGGGCGGAACCCGCCATAGGCAAAACCGCCAGAAGAAGACTGTCCACCCCTAAAAAGGCCAGCTCCCGCAAAAAATTCTCCCGGCTGCCTAAAACGATCCCCATGGAAAAAATCAGCACCGCCGTGCAGATCACTTGTAAAATGGAATTTGCCCGGTGAAAGCGCGCAGGGAACCATCGATAACCGATATAGACCCCCACACACAGCACCCCCAGAACCCACATGCCTGTTCCTCCTGTTTTCCCAATCTGCCTTTTGCCTTTTGCCGGCTGCCGGCCTACCGGTCTGTCATCCGCACACCCAGCGTCAATGCTCCCCGAAAATGGTCCCGGCAATGGACTTGGCTGTTTCCGTGGCGGCAATGCCTCCCAAAGCCGTTTCCCGGAATTCCAAAGGCAGCTTCCTGCCTACCTGGTACATACTTTCGATCACCTCATCCGCCGGGATTACCGCGTTTTGCCCGGCTAAAGCCATATCCGCGCTGGTGAGGGCGTTGACGCTCTGGCTGGCATTGCGGAAGGAGCAAGGCAACTGCACCAGCCCCGCCACCGGGTCGCAAATCAGCCCCATGCAGTTCATCAGGGCAATGGCGCAGGCCTGGGCGCACATTTCCGGCGTTCCTCCCGCCAGATGCACCGCGCCTGCCGCCGCCATGGCCGCGGCTGTTCCGCATTCCGCCTGGCAGCCGCCCTCCGCGCCGGAAACCGTGGCGTTTTTGGTAATCACCGCGCCAAAACCGGCGGCCACAATCAGCGCGTCCAGCAGCGCTTCTTCTGAAGCGCCGGTTTTCTCCGCCGCCTCCAGCAGCACCGCCGGAAGGATCCCGCAGGCTCCGGCAGTGGGCGCGGCGCAGATCCGGCCCATTCCGGCGTTGACTTCGCTGCCGGAAAAGGCCATGGCCATCATCCGGTTCATACTTTCCCCGGAAAGGGTGAAGCCCCGGCTGTAAACGTTCTGCCGCTGGGACTGCCCCCGGATCAGATTCCCTACCATGGACTGGGGCTCCTCCATCGCCCGCCGGGCGCTTTCCCGCATCACCTGCCAGCGACGGCGAAAGGTTTCCCGGATCTCCTCCAAGGGGAGCTGGGTCAGCTCCTGTTCATCTTCCAAAATCACCTGGGGCAGGGAGGTTTTCTTTCCCTGTTCCACCAGCTGGGCTATATTGCTGTACATACCGCTTCCTCCTTATCCTTGTCCTTATCCTTACCGGTTCAGATCGATCAGCCGCACGGATAAGACCCCGGGCGCTTCCCGAAGCTGCTCCAGGGCGGAATCGGGAACAGGGGAATCCGTTTCCAAAACCGTTACCGCGCCCTTGCCCCGGGCTTCCCGGCTCAGCCGCATCACCCCGATATTGATGCCCTGGCTGGCCAAAATGGTTCCGATCCGGCTGACCACTCCGGCAATGTCCCTTTGGGCGATCAGCAGGGTGGGCTGTTCCGCGGAAAATCCTGCGGCAAGGCCGTCGATGGAATTGATGCGGATCCGCCCGCCGCCGATGCTGCTGCCTTCCACCACCGTACGGGTGCCGTCCCGGTGGAAAAAGGTGATTCGGGCGGAGTTCTCGTGGCTGTCCGGCAGGTCGATCTCCGGGAAAGAATAAGAAAGCCCCGCCTTTTCCGCCAGGGAGAAGGCGTCCCGCAAAGCTTCATCGTCCTCCCGGATGCCCATGGCCCCGGCCAGAAGGGCTCTGTCCGTTCCGTGGCCCCGGCCGGTTTTGGCAAAGGAGCCGTGAAGGCCGAACTCCACTTTGTCAAAGGGCTTCCCGGCGATCAGCGCCGCCACCCGGGCCAGCTTGGCCGCTCCGGCGGTATGGCTGGAGGAGGGGCCGATCATCACCGGGCCCAGCACTTCAAACACGCTTAAATTCATAAGGGTTCCTCCTTTAGGACTAAAATACCGGGCTGTGATCCCGGATCTGAGTGCCAAATCAAAATGCTGAATCAAAACACCCGACCAAAACGCCCCGGGCTCAGGAAAACAGCTCCGGATGCTGCCGGCTGTAATGAAAAATATACTGCTGGGCGATGCCCCCGTAAGGGCCGAAGGATTCCGGGGTCATCCCCGGGAACAGCTGATCCAGCGCCCGACGGATCCACACGTCCACAGGGAAAACGTCCAGCCGGTGCAGGCCGTAAAGCAGGGTGCAGTCCGCCACTTTCCGCCCTACGCCTACAATGGTCATCAGCGCCTGCCGGGCTTCCTCCAAAGGAATCTGCCCCAGCTGGGAAAGATCCGGCAAACCCCGGCACACCTTTTCCGCCGCGTCCACCACATACCGGGCCCGGAAGCCGCAGCGCAAAGGCGCCAGCTCCTCCGGGGATCTTCCCGCCAGGCGTTCCGGTCCGGGAAAGGAAAAGCCCCCGTCCTCCAAAGGCTCCCCGAAGGTTTGGCAAAGCCTTTCGATGATCCCCTGGATCCGGGGGATATTATTATTTTGGGATAAAATAAAGGAGCAAAGCGCCTCCCAGGGGTCCTGATTCAGAATCCGGATCCCTGGGGCAAATTCCGCCGCCTGGGCCAAAATGGGGTGAAACCCGGAAAGCTCCCGGCGGATGCCTCCGTAATCCCGCTCCAAGTCAAAGTACTGCCGCCACGCCGGGTCCTCCCAAAGGCTTCCCAGAGAGCTAGGGCCGGCTGTGCCCTGGCGGCTGCCGGCAAAAAACCGGTATTCCCCTTCTCCCAGGGCTTTCCAGCGGAAGCACTGGCCGCATTCCAGGGTGGCTCCCAAATCAAAACCGGCAACCTCCGGAAACGTTTTTTCGCCCTTCAACGCCGTTTCTCCCGTTCCAGCTTTTCGTCCACATATTCTTCCGGAGCCATGCGCCCGGTGAGATAGGCGATGGCCCGCTCGATGGAATCCCTGGAATTGCCCCAGTCCCCATCCTTGTTCCGGTAATCAAACATCCGGCAGAAATGGGTCACGTCTTTTTCCACCGTCTGGAGATAGGAAAGGGAAAGCTTCCGGGTATCCTCCAGGAAGGCCTGGGCGTTTTTCTTGGGAAGCCGGGAGGCAGCCTGGGTAAGAAGGCGGCTGTGAGGCAGGCAGATACATTCCTGCTGCCGGTAAAGCTCCCGGAATTCCGGCTCCTTGGCCCAAAGGTGCACCAGGCTTTCCACCAGATGGGCCCGGTTTTTCTGAAGATTCTCGCAGATGAAGCAGGTTTCTTCCGGCTCTTTGGCAGGGGAACCCCCGAAAAGGCGTTTTTTCTCCTTTTCCTCAGAAAAATGCCGCTGCTCCATTTCCTTTAAATGGCTTTCCAGGATCAATGCCACGGAAAGCCGGCTGCCCACCTGACAGATCTTGTCAAAATGCCGGGCGCAAAAGCCCAGGCGATTGGTCTCGATGCGCACATCCGGCTCCATCATGGCCGCGCCTGTAATATAATCCGCCAGCCGCTGCTCCAGCATCCTCTCCATGCGGCAGATGGGGCAGCCCTGCCGGGGCTCAAACAATTCACTGATGGGAATACTGCAAATATCTTCCCGCATCCCAGTGCCTCCTTTTTCTCCGGATCTTCCGGTTCCCGCTTTTTCCCTTCGCTTTCGGTTCCCGTTTTTTCTCGGCTTTTCATTTTTTCTCCGGGATATTGTAGCATATTTTAGGGAGAAACTCCAGTTCCTGAAACCGTTCCCGAAAAAGAAAAATTTCCCGCTTTCTTTTCTTTTTGCCATGGGTTTTTATTTGTCCCGGCAGCTTAACCGCCAGCTTAGCCGGCATCCGCTTTGCAGCCGCAAAATTTCACTAGAAACCATATAACAAAATGCCTCCTATTGGAAAACACAAAGGCATTTGTATCATTTCTATTTGCACAGATAAATTCTCCTCTGCTCCTTTCTCTTTTCTCCTGGGATTTATAACATCCTGCTTACCGCCTGCTGCATACCGTGTGCCGTTTGCCCCGTGCCGCACGCCGTTTTCGGCCTTGTTCATTGAAAAGAACGCACTTGATCCTTTTTCCGTACTATGATTTTTGCAAAACATACGGCGGTTTTGATTTTCTGTCTCAAAACCGCCGTTAACCGTTAATTGTTAATTGTTAAGCCGCATCCATACAGCCATCCTTTTAAGCAAAATGATTTTCCATAGGACGGCTTTAAGGGCTTTCTAATGATATAGCAAAAAAGACCGTCCCACCAATTAAATGATTTCCAGTTCACCCACACAGGCACTATACATAAAATCATTGGATACAATGGTAATTTTCTGCTGGCCAATTGTCTTCCCATTATCCGTTGCAGTAACCGTGACGACTGCCTTTTCCATGTTTTCTGTGTTTTCCGCGGATTCCTCGCTTTCCGCCAGCGGTGACCAATAAAGGATTTCCCCTTTGGCGCAGGAGGTTGTTTTGCCGCATGGAGTCACCATGCCGTTTTGAATATCCCATCTGCATAACGTGCCTTTATCTGCAGAAACTTCTATTTCGCAGTCCTCTTCCGTATTAAATCTGAAAGGCAAGCCGGGTACGGAGCTCATAAGAGGGTTATACTTCCCTAACAAAACATTCACATTGGGCTGCAAAACAACGGAAGTCTCCTCCGATAGAAAACTGGCTGTTAGCATTCCATCTTTTTCCGCTGCGGTATATGCAGTGAGTACAAATCCATCAAACGGTTGGCTGCCATCTGTTTCCTCTTTTGAGCCCGCCGGGTCAACATAGGAACTGCCTGGATTCTCGATGAGAGAATCCTTGTTTATTAAATTGGGTATTGCCGTAACAGCACAGATAACCAACACAAGGCAGGTGACGGCAGATGTAACCGTAGCAATAAAACGGTTACGCCTTTTTCTTTTGCATATAATCATGTTTACTTTTTGGTCAATGGAATTTCTATATTCTTCATTGCTCTTCATAAACAAAACCATCCTTTTCAAGGTTTTCTTTCAGTTTCTTTTTCGCTCTTGCGGCAAGGTTATAAACTTGTTTTGTATTCTTCCGCATCACCTTTCCAATGTCTTCATACGACATATCTTCAAAGTAATGCAGATACAGAACCTCACAGTAATCTTTCGGAAGCCCTGAAAGCGCCTGATAGATCATCGTTTGCGTTTCCGATTTGATAATGTCATTACCTATGTGATCAGAAGAGAGAAGTTCACCTGCATCTTCCATGGATACATAGGGGACGACTTTTTTTCGCCGAAAGTATTGTTTAATTTTGTTGTGTGCGATCCCATACAAATAGGTTTTTAAACTTGATTTCATTTTGTATTTTTGTGGATTTACAATCAATTCAACAAAACAATCTTCCGATAGATCTTCCGCAACATCCACAGCCCCCACATAGCGGTATATAAAGCCTATCAACCCCTTTCTATAAAGGTAAATGATATCATTAAACGCTTCTTTGTTTCCTTCAAGATAACGATGGTAGCTACTTGCACCGTTATTTTCCTCCATTACTTTCACCTGCTTTCATACCCTTAGTTGCGTAGAGTGCAATTTTTACTCACCTTTTTTTAAATGTATTATACATCCGCGTATCCGCATATCCACACATCCACACATCTGCACATCCACACGCACCGGGCTTATTGGGTATAAATCCATCGTTTCTGTTTTGTAAGGTGTATTCGTATTCCTTTTATCCCTCTTATTCCTCTTTACAAAATCAAAGCATAGCAGAAAACCTAAAGATTGGGGGCATATACCTTCTGTTCGCTCCCTTTTATACGCCTTGGCTGATTACAGTCCGTTGTTACAGGCGTTTCTTTGCCTTAGCCATACGCGTTTACATAAATTTAAAATTCAACATTTTCCTGTAAAAAGGAAACCTTTGTCTCTTAGCGGGTTTTAAACATTTTCCACCGAGTTTTCCACAAGTCTTCCCCAAAAACGGTTTCGTATTATGTAAACAAAAAGAAAAACTATGTTCGTTTCCTTCATTACCCTTTGTATATTTTGGTTTTTTCAAAGCCTAAGAAGCCTAAGAAGGCTAAAAAGCCCAAAAAACGCAAAAAGACGCAAAAAGATCCCCGGATCTGTTTACACAGGGTTCCGGGGATGTCAGTTTATGGAAAAAGATAGGAGCAGTAGACAGATCGCATCATAAAAAGAGCATCAAAGGGAAACCCCTGACGAGGGTTTCCCCTCAAAACAGTCCGCCGGACTGTTTTTTCACCCTTTCCTGCGTTTTAAAAGGCAAAAGAGTTCCGCTCTCTGCGGAGAGCGTCCAAAGGCGCTGCCTTTGGAAACCGCAAACCTTTAAAAAGGTTTGATCGAAACGCCTACGTTTATGCAGATTACTTTACACAGCGGATCTATTCACAGCAAAAAGATCCCCGGGCCTGTTTCCACAGGGTTCCGGGGATCCTTTCTTTGTTTACAGGGTTCCGCACCCACAAGCCCAAAAGCCCGCTGGGCTGGAATTCCACAATTTCACAAACCCGCAAGCCTACAAGTTTACAAGATTACAGGGCAAATACCCGCACGCCGTAGGGCTCCACCTGCTCCTTTCCTTCCGGATGGAGCTTCCCTTCCAAACGTTCTTCCATGGGCTGCTTCAGGAAAATTTCCCGGGGTTCTTTACTGTAATTCAGCACAAACAGGAATTTTTTCCCTTCCTTTTCCCGAAGGGCCAGCTCGCAGGCTTCTTCCCCTTCCAGATAGGGAGCAAAGGGAGATTCCACCGGCAGCGCCTCCAAAAACGCCCGGGCGCTTTCCTCCGTAAAGGCGGAAGCATAGGCGTAGACAGCGCCCCGCCCGGTTTGTTTCCGCACCAGCGCCGGGGTTCCGGCATAGAAGCAGCCGCCCTCAAAGGTGGCCAACACTTCGCCCTCCGGGTCCGGGCTTAGAAGGTCCGCAAACACGCTGGCTTCCAGGGTCTTTTCTCCCCAACGGATAGAGGGAGCCGGGTCCTCCGGGCGCAGGAAGGTGAATTCCTCCACAGTGGCGCCGGAAAGCCCCCGGGCTAAACCCGGAGCGGGAAGCCGCAGGCAGCGGCCGTATTCATCCTTGAACCCGGTGCGGCAGCCCAGAATCAGGGTGCCCCCTTGCTCCACATACGCTTCCAGCAGCCGGACGGTGGATTCCCGGAGAATAGCCCCATGGGGATACACCAGCAGCGGATACCGCTGCAGCTGCTCCAAAGTGGTGTTTTCCCGGAGATACAAATAGTCCATGGGAATGTGGGACTTCTGGGAAGCCTGGAACCAAGCCTTCTGGCTTTGCCGGTCTATGCGCTCCATCCAGGGATCCACCCGGTTGTCCCAAAGATTATCGTAATCCTGCAAAAGGGCAAAGGAAGCCTTATAGGTGCTTCCGGCGGCATCCCGCAGCTTCTGCAGCCCCGCCGCCGTTTCCCTGACTTCCCGGAGACGGCGGTTCTCCCGGCCATCGTAATCCAAAATGCCGTGCCAATAGATCTCCGAACCGATGGTGGCGGTTTTCCACCGGAAATAGCTGACAAAATCCGCCCCGTGGGCTACGCTCTGCAAGGTCCAGAGCTTGATCTGCCCGGGATTGGGGGTGGGGGAGCCATAGCCTTCCACGCTGCCGCAGGGCCCGCTTTGCTGCTCCATAATGCCGAAATGGGGGCAGATGGAGCGCACCTGCGCCAGGTTCCGGGACCATTTCCGGTCCTCCGGCTCCTTGGGGTCGGGAGCGGAAGAAAATACATCATAGGCGAAATTGGGGTAGCTGTCATAGGTGATAAAATCCAGGGATTCCTCCGTCATGGCGTGGTTATCCACATTGCCGAAAATGCCGTTGGTGGTGATGAAGGTCTCTTTGGGCAGATACTGCCGGAGAATGTCGCTTTGCAGCTTGGCGAATTCCCGGGTGCTCTGGGAGATAAAGCGGATAAACTCCAGCTCCATGTGGGGATTGGTATATCCGGCCACGGTGGGGCGGGGGACAAACACTTCCTCCCAGGAAGTATAGCTCTGGTTCCAGAATACCGTTCCCCAGGCTTTGTTCAGGGCTTCCAGGGTCCCGTATTTCTTCCGCAGGTAGACCCGGAAGGCCAGGGAATCGCTTTGGGAATAGAACTCGTCCGTGCCGCAGTTGAATTCGTTATCCAGCTGCCAGCCGATAATGGCCGGATGCCCGGCATAATGCTCCGCCAGGCGGGTAACGATGTTCCGGGTCAGCTCCCGGTATTTGGGGGAGTTATAGTTATAATGCCGCCGATGACCATGCCGGTACAAAACACCCTGACGGTTGGCGTTCAGGATCTCCGGATACTGGTTGGACGCCCAGGCCGGGGGCGTGGCGGTGGGGGTGCAGAAGATCACCTTCATGCCGGTTTCCCGGGCCACTTCCAGGAAACGGTCGAAGAAATCAAAGGTGAAAACTCCTTCCTCCGGCTCAAAAAAGCTCCAGGCAAACTCCGCCACCCGCACCACGTGAATGCCGTTTTCCAGCATTTGCAGCAAATCGGGCTTCCAGTCCTTTTCCTCCCAGTGCTCCGGGTAATAGCAGACGCCGGTGGTCATGCCCATGTACGATTCAATACCCATACAAATCCTCCTTTTTCCGCCGGTTTCCCGGCTGTTCCCCTTTCCGGGAAAGGGGCGGTTTTCCTGCTCCCATTGTAGCATGGTTTTAAAAAAAAGGAAGGGGCTTTTCTCCTTTTTTTTTCCAAAAATTTCCCCAAAGGCGAACGTGTTTTTTCTTCGGCTTTTTTCCCGGCTTTTCGTCTTTCTTTTCACAAATTTTCCTTGACACTCCCTGCCTTCTATGGTAGAGTTAACTTACGATCTTTTGAAAAAAAGAGCCAGACCAATCCGCGCTTTTTCGCGGATAAGCCCTTACGGACAGGCGGGTCGGTTGCCGGGCGGTAAAATCCGCGTTATTGATGGAGTTAAAAGCTCAAATTTTATAAGTTGATTACTTTATAATCATTCCCTTGGGTGAATCATCTTGTGAAACGGTCAATAAAGCAGCAACTGTATCCTGCTGAATGTCCCTTCTCCCGGTCGGGGTGCCTTTCTTTTCCTTTTCAGGCTGCAAAGCCGGAAAAGAGCCTAGTGCGCCTGCTTGGCGGCCGGTAGCCGGTGGCCGGTGGTTGTTGATGGGTGGTTGGCAGTCCAGTTTATTGACAAAGCCGCAGATGATCCGCATCTGCGGCTTTTTTTGCGTAAACCCGGGGAAAGGGGGAGGCAGTATGAATCTGGAACGGCAGAAATCCGCGCCCATTTACGAGGCGCTGGAAGAATTCCGCCGGCGCCGGGTGGTTCCCTTTGATGTTCCCGGGCATAAACGGGGGCGGGGAAATCCGGAGCTGGTGCAGCTTTTGGGAGAAAAATGCGTGGGGCTGGACGTAAATTCCATGAAGCCCCTGGATAACCTCTGCAACCCGGTGTCCGTGATCCGGGAAGCGGAAGAGCTGGCGGCGGACGCCTTCGGGGCCAGCCACGCGTTCTTTATGGTAGGAGGGACCACCAGCTCCGTACAGAGCATGGTGCTTTCCGTATGCCGGGCCGGGGATAAGATCATCCTGCCCCGCAACGTGCACAAAAGCGTTATCAACGCCCTGATCCTCTGCGGCGGGGTGCCGGTATATGTGAATCCTCCCATCCACCCGCTGATCGGAGTGGCTTTGGGGATGGAAGTCTCCGCGGTGGAGAAAGCCATCCGGGAAAATCCCGACGCCGTGGCGGTTCTGGTAAATAACCCCACCTATTACGGCATCTGCTCCGACCTGCGGGCCATCACGGCCCTGGCTCACGCCCACGGCATGCAGGTGCTGGTGGACGAAGCCCACGGCACTCACCTGTATTTCGGGGAAGACATGCCGGTTTCCGCCATGGAAGTGGGGGCGGATATGGCGGCGGTGTCCATGCATAAATCCGGCGGAAGCCTGACCCAAAGCTCCCTTCTGCTTTTGGGGCCCAAGGTGGACCCGGCCCATGTGCGGTCCATTATCAATCTCACCCAGACCACCAGCGCCTCCTACCTTCTCCTTTCCAGCCTGGATATTTCCCGGCGGAACCTGGCCCTGCGGGGAAAGGAATCCTTCCGGAAGGTGATCCGCATGGCGGAGTACGCCCGGGAAGAGATCAACAGCATCGAAGGCTTCTACGCCTACGGCCGGGATCTGGTGGACGGCAAGGGCGTGTATGATTTCGACGTGACCAAGCTTTCCGTATACACCCGGGGCATGGGGCTTACCGGCATCGAAGTGTATGACCTGCTGCGGGACGAATACGATATCCAGATCGAATTCGGGGACATCGGCAACCTTCTGGCCTATATCTCCATTGGGGACCGCCTCCAGGATATTGAACGGCTGGTGGGCGCTTTGGAGGACATTCAGGGTCTTTACGGCCGGGAGCCTTCGGGCCTTGCGGTAAAGGACTTTGTTTCCCCCACGGTGGTATATTCCCCCCAGAAGCCTTTCTATTCGGAAAAAGAGTCCCTTCCCCTGAAGAACTGCGCCGGGCGGGTCTCGGGAGAATTCGTTATGTGCTATCCCCCGGGGATCCCCATTCTGGCGCCGGGCGAACTGGTGACCAAAGAGATCATCGACCATATCCTCTACGCCCGGGAAAAAGGCTGTTCCCTTCAGGGAGCGGCGGACCCCCATGTGGACTTTCTGCAGGTGATCCGGGAAGAGCCCTGATGAAAGGGCTCCTTCCCCGGTTTTTCCGCCTGTTTTCCTTATTTTACCTGTATACTTGTTTATTTGCTTACTTGCTGTATTACCTGAAAAAGGAGGGATCCTCTTGGATATGTGGATCCGCACCGCCAACGGCCAGATGAGCTTCCGGGTGAGCCGGCAGCTGTACAGCGCCGAAAGCGAGTACCAGACCATCGAAGTGTTTGAATCCCCTGATTACGGCCGGCTTCTGGCTTTGGATGGGGACATTATCTTTTCTTCCGCCGATGAATTTATCTATAATGAAATGGTAGTGCATGTGCCCATGGCCGTGCACCCTCATGTGGAAAAAGTGCTGATTATCGGCGGGGGAGACGGAGGCGTAGCCCGGGAATTCACCTCCTATCCGGAGATCCAGTGCATCGACGTGGTGGAGCCGGACGAGCTGTTTGTAAAGGTGAGCCGGGAATATTTTCCCGAAGCCGCCAAAAGCTTCGACGACCCCCGGGTGAACATCATCCACCGGGACGGCCTGCGGTTCCTCCGGCGAAAGCAGGGGGAATACGACATTATCATCAACGATTCCACGGACCCCTTCGGCCACACCGAAGGCCTTTTCACCAAGGAATTTTACGGAAGCTGCTACCGGGCCCTGAAGGAAGACGGCATCATGGTGTATCAGCACGGAAGCCCCTTCTTTGACGAGGACGAGACAGCCTTCCGGGCCATGCACCGGAAGGTGTACCAAAGCTTCCCCATCAGCCGGGTGTTTCAGGCGCATATCCCCACCTGCCCCTCCGGCTACTGGATGTTCGGCTTCGCTTCCAAGAAATACCATCCCCTGGCGGATTTTGACGCCGCCCGCTGGAACGCCCGGGGCATCCGCACCTGGTATTACACCACCAATCTCCATTTAGGAGCGTTCCTCCTTCCCAAATACGTGGAGGAGCTACTGGTGGAGGCGGAAGTCTCCACGGAAAAAAACCGATAAGCCCGTTTCCGGGCTTTTGAAAGCCGGGAATGCTAAGAGGAAAAGCCGGGAAGGCTAGGAAGGCCAGGAAGGCTAAAAAGGCTGAGAAGCTTCGGCGCTTTCTATTCTTTACTATGCTCTCTATGCTTTGTAACCTGCGTAACCCGTGTAACCTGTGTACCTGTGCAACCTATGTAATTTGAAACCGGAAATCGGAAGGGCATTTGCCCTGTTCTATAAAGGAGGTCAACTGTTATGTCCAAACTTCTGATTATCGGCTGCGGCGGCGTTGCGTCCGTGGCCATCCACAAATGCTGCCAGAACAGCGAAGTGTTTACCGACATCTGCATTGCCAGCCGCACCGTCTCCAAATGCGACGCGCTGAAGGAAAAGCTGGAAGGCACCACCAAGACCCGGATCACCACCGCCCAGATCGACGCGGAAGACGAGGCCGCCCTGGTCGCTCTCATCCGGGAATATCAGCCTGACGCGGTTTTGAACGTGGCTTTGCCCTACCAGGATCTGGCCATTATGAACGCCTGCCTGGAAGCCGGCGTGCATTATATCGATACCGCCAACTATGAAGCGGAAGACACCCAGGATCCGGCCTTCCGGGAAGTGTATGAAAAGCGCTGCCGTGAGCTGGGCTTTACCGCTTATTTTGACTATTCCTGGCAGTGGAACTACCAGGAAAAATTCCAGAAAGCAGGGCTCACCGCTCTTCTGGGCTCCGGCTTTGACCCGGGCGTCACCAGCGTGTTCACCGCTTACGCCCTGAAGCACTATTTTGATGAGATCCACACCATCGATATTCTGGACTGCAACGGCGGAGATCATGGCTATCCCTTTGCCACCAACTTCAACCCGGAGATCAACCTTCGGGAAGTTTCCGCTCCCGGCTCCTACTGGGAAAACGGAAAATGGGTGGAAGTGCCGGCTATGTCCATTCACCGGGAATACGATTTCCAGCAGGTAGGGAAGAAGGATATGTATCTTCTTCACCACGAGGAGATCGAGTCCCTGGCGAAAAACATTCCCGGGGTGAAGCGCATCCGCTTCTTCATGACTTTCGGCCAGAGCTACCTGACCCATATGAACTGCCTGCAGAACGTGGGAATGCTTTCCACGGAGCCGGTGGAATTCCAGGGGCAGTCCATTGTTCCCATTCAGTTCCTGAAAGCCCTTCTGCCGGACCCGGCCTCCCTGGGCCCCCGCACCGTGGGCAAAACCAACATCGGCTGTATTTTCACCGGTATCAAGGACGGCAAGGAAAAGACCCTCTCCATTTATAACGTATGCGACCATCAGGAGTGCTATAAAGAAGTAGGCAGCCAGGCCATTTCCTACACCACCGGCGTTCCCGCCATGATCGGCGCCATGCTGGTGGCCACAGGCGTCTGGCAGAAGCCCGGCGTATTCAATCTGGAAGAGTTTGATCCCGATCCCTTTATGGACGCCCTGAACCGTTGGGGCCTTCCCTGGCATGTGGAAGAGAACCCTGTGCTGGTGGACTGATGCGCATAACGGAAATGCCCACCCCCTGCTATGTGGTGGACGAAGGAAAACTGCAGCGGAATTTGGAAATCTTGCAGAAGGTGCAGCAGGACACCGGCTGCAAGATCCTGCTGGCCCAAAAGGCCTTTTCCATGTTTGCGGAATACCCCTTAATTGGGAAATATCTGGCGGGCACCACCGCCAGCAGCCTGTTTGAAGCCCGGCTGGGAGCGGAGGAAATGGGGGGCGAGACCCATATTTTCTCCCCGGCTTATAAGGACGAGGAATTTGATGCCATCGCTTCCCTTTGCGGGCACATTGTGTTCAATTCCTTTTCCCAGCTGGAAAAATACCGCCATCGGTGCAAAAACGCCAGCATCGGCCTGCGGCTGAACCCGGAGTGCTCCACCCAGCCACAGGAGCACGCCATTTACGACCCCTGCGCTCCCGGCAGCCGCCTGGGCGTGACCCTTTCCCAGTTCCGCCCGGAGCTGCTGGAAGGGGTGGAGGGTCTGCATTTTCACACCCTCTGCGAGCAAAACGCCGACGCTTTGGAGAAAACTCTTCAGGCGGCGGAGGAAAAATTCGGGGCGTATTTTTCCCGGATGAAATGGATCAACTTAGGAGGCGGCCATCACATCACCCGCCCGGACTATGATCTCCCCCTGCTGGAACGCTGCATCCGTCATCTGACGGAGACCTACGGCGTGCAGGTCTACCTGGAGCCGGGAGAGGCTGTGGCTCTGGACGCCGGATATTTGGTGACCCAGGTGCTGGATCTGGTGGAAAACGGCGGGGTCACCACCCTGCTGCTGGACACTTCCGCCGCCTGCCATATGCCGGACGTGCTGGAAATGCCCTACCGCCCGCCCCTGGAGGGCAGCGGCCTGCCGGGAGAAAAAGCCTATACCTACCGGCTTTCCTCCTGCACCTGCCTTTCCGGAGACGTGATCGGGGATTATTCCTTCGACCGTCCCATTCTCCCCGGGGATAAGCTGTTTTTCCGGGATATGGCCATTTACACCATGGTGAAAAACAACACCTTCAACGGCATCCCCCTGCCCACTATCGGCGCCATGGATCCAAAGGGAGACTGCCGGATCATCAAGGAATTCGGATACCAGGATTTTAAATCCAGGCTTTCCTGATGCCGGCATCGGCCGCGGTTACAGGTCACAGGCCACAGGCCACAGGTTATAAGCTACAAGCCGCAGAAGGGCTGGCGGATGGCGGCTGAGGGCCTGCAGACGGTATCAATATACGGTATACGGAACAGGAAAATCCGGACTATGAACTGTGAACTGCAAACTGCAAACTATAAACTACGAACCCCTGCCGGCCTTGCGTTCCAAGGCCGGCGCTTTTGAAAGGAGAATTCCATGCGGCTTTTATCCACTCCCCGGGAAGACGGCTTCCGGATGCCCGGAGAATTTGAACCCCACCGGGGCTGCCTGATGATCTGGCCCAAGCGCCCTGGCTCCTGGCCCTTCGGCGCCAAAGCCGCCCGAAAGGCTTTTGCCCAGGTGGCGGAAGGGATCCTGGAAAGCGAGGAGCTTTGGATGCTGGTATACCCGGAGGACCTTCAGGAGGCCCGGGAGCTTTTGCCCGCCGGGGTGCACCTGGTGCCCCTTGCCACAGACGACGCCTGGGCCCGGGACGTAGGCCCCACCTTTCTTGTGGATCAAAAGGGAAACCTTCGGGGGGTAAACTGGGAATTCAACGCCTGGGGCGGAACCTACGACGGCCTTTATCCCCACTGGGAGAAAGATAACCAGGCCGCCGGGGAATTTTGCCGGGTTTTGGATGTGCCTTATTACGACGCTTCTCCCTTTGTGCTGGAAGGGGGCTCCATTCACAGCGACGGGGAGGGGACCGTGCTTACCACGGAGCCCTGCCTGCTTTCCCCCGGAAGGAACCCCTCTCTTTCCCGGGAGGACATCGAAGAAAAGCTGCGGCAATATCTGGGGGCGGAAACCGTCCTTTGGCTGCCCTACGGCATTCTAGGGGACGAAACCAACCAGCACGTGGACAATATCTGCGCCTTTGTCCGCCCCGGGGAAGTGGTGCTTTCCTGGGCGGAGGACCCTGAGGACCCCCAGTACGCCGCTTCTGCCGCCTGCCTGGAAGCCCTTTCCCAAATGCGGGACGCCAAGGGCCGCCGGCTGAAGGTACACAAGCTGCCCATTCCTTCCCGGCCGGTGCGGGTGCGGGAAGAAGATCTGGAAGGCTACACCTTTGAGGAAGGGGAGGACCGCCGGGAGGCCGGGGAGCGCCTGGCCGCCAGCTATGTGAATTTTTATCTTTCCAACGGCGCCGTGCTGGTGCCCCAGTTCGGAGACCCCAACGACCAAAAAGCCCTTTCCATTTTAGGGGAGCTGTTCCCCCAAAGAAAGGCCATCCCCATTGCCGCCCGGGACATTCTTTTAGGTGGCGGAAACATTCACTGCATTACCCAGCAAATCCCGAAAGGAGCGATTTCCCATGGCTGATTCCTCTTGCCGCATGATTACGGCGGCGGCGGTGCAGATGCGCTGCAGCGTCCATCCTTCCGAAAACCTGGAAAAAGCGGAACAGATGGTGCGCCGGGCTGCGGCCCAGGGCGCCCAGGTGATCCTTTTGCCGGAGCTGTTTGAGCGGCCCTATTTCTGCCAGGAGCGCCAGTACGCCTATTATGACTACGCCCTGCCTGTGGAGGAGAACCCTGCGGTGCAGCGGCTTTCCCAAGTGGCCCGGGAACTGAAGGTGGTCCTTCCCGTCAGCTTTTACGAGCGGGACGGAAACCGTCTTTTCAACTCCGTGGCCATGCTGGACGCGGACGGCTCCCTTTTGGGGGTCTACCGGAAAACCCACATTCCCGACGATCACTATTACCAGGAAAAATTCTACTTCTCCCCGGGGGATACCGGCTTCCGGGTATTCCCCACGGCTTACGGCCGGGTGGGGGTAGGGATCTGCTGGGACCAGTGGTTCCCGGAAACCGCCCGGTGCATGGCTCTTCAGGGGGCGGAGCTTCTTTTGTATCCCACAGCCATCGGCAGCGAGCCCATTCTTTCCTGCGACAGTATGCCTCACTGGCGCCGGGTGATGCAGGGGCACGCCGCCGCCAACCTGGTCCCCGTGGTGGCCGCCAACCGGATCGGGCTGGAAACCGTCTCTCCCTGCCCGGAAAACGGAGGGCAGTCTTCCTCTCTGCTGTTTTACGGCTCCTCCTTCCTGACGGACGGAACCGGGGAACTGGTGGCCCAGGCGGGCCGGGAGGAGGAAACCGTGCTCACCGCTTCCTATGACTTGAACGCCCTGGCAGCGGACCGTCTGAACTGGGGGCTGTATCGGGACCGTCGCCCCCACTGCTATGGGGAGATCGCCGGGCTGTAAGGCTGCAAGGCCGTATGCCGCTTTTCACGTCCCCTCATTGTTTGCCTTTGCCGGTATGGCTTATTGCTAACTAACAAACGATAACGGATAACGGATAATCGGAACCGGAAATCGGAAATCGGAAGCCTGAAAAAAGCTTCCGGCTTCCGGTTTCCGGTTTTTTATTTTATGGGGCTGTTTTTCGCCTGTTTTTTACAGGAAAGATTTTCCGTTTTCTTTTTTTTACTTTCTCTTTGCAAAATCTCCTTTTTTCCGCAAAAATATGGTATACTGATGAAATAGAGCGCCGGGAAAAACCAGCCGCTTTACCGGCGGCTTTCAGGAAAATTTTGCGGCGGTTATCAGGCCTTTGCTCATTGCCTGTTGCCGGTTGCCGGTTCCCTATTGCTTTCAGGCTTTGGGCTTTGAGATTTGGAAGAATTTTTTCTATGACTTTTTCTGGAGGATATTACCATGCCCCAATATACGAAATCCGCTTTTAAAGCAGAAAAACAGGAACATACTAAAACCCATACAGCTTCCCCGGAGATTTCCCGGGAAAAAGAGGATGTGCTGGTAGGGCGCAACGCCGTTTCGGAAGCGCTGAAAAACGGCCGACCCATAGATACGCTGTTTGTGGCCCGGGGCTCCCTGAAAGGCTCCCTGGGTGCTTTGGCGGCCAAAGCCAAAGCAGCCGGCGCCGTGATCAAGGAAGCGGACCCCCGGAAGCTGGACGCCCTCAGCGCCGGCGGTGTGCATCAGGGGGTGGTAGCCATGGCGGCCGCCAAGGGCTATGTGGAGCTGGAAGAGCTGTTCCGGGCGGCGGAAGAAAAGGGGGAGCCTCCCTTTTTCATTCTGGCGGACGGGCTGGAGGACCCCCATAATCTGGGCGCCATTCTCCGTACGGCGGAATGTGCCGGCGCCCATGGAGTGATCCTGCCTTCCCGGCGCAGCGTAGGGCTGAGCTATACCGTGGGAAAAACCTCCGCAGGAGCCGTGGAATACGTGCCGGTGTGCCGGGTGTCCAATTTGGCGGCCACTATGGAAGAGCTGAAACGCCGGGGGGTTTGGATCTATGCCGCCGATATGGACGGCGATCCCTGGTGCGCTCAGGATCTCACCGGTCCGGTGGCTTTGGTGATCGGCTCCGAAGGATTCGGCGTCAGCCGGCTGGTAAAGGAAAAATGCGATTTTGTCCTTTCCCTTCCTATGAAAGGGAAGATTCAGTCCCTGAACGCTTCCGTGGCCTGCGGAGTGCTGTGCTACGAAGTGGCCAGACAAAGAGCCGGGCTTTCCGGTTTTTCCCCGGCTTCCAAAAAATAAAGAAAAAATTCGGAGGGTTTCCCCAATACTAACCCAGTGCCAACCAGTGATAACCAGTTCTAACCCAACGCTAACCGGATGCCAACCGGATGCCAAGCTCCCCACGCTGAACCCCACGCCCGGCTGCCGGTGTTTTGGCTTTGGAGCCTTTGGCTTTTGGCGTTGCGATGTTATGATGTTATTGCGATATTACAGTGTTACGATGTTATCGTGTTACGGTGTTACGGTGTTACGGTGTTTTCTCTCTTCCAAAAATGGGAAACCGGGAACACCCAGGCTTTTTTATACAGACACATAGGCTTACAGTTTAACAGTCTAACAGGCTTAACAGGCTTAACAAGCTTTCATAAAAGGAGGATGCCAGTAGGATGAAAAGGCAGAAAAGACCGTTTTCCCCCTGGGAGCTGCCCGGGGAGGAATCGAAACTCTGGACCCGCCGGGAGCATGGCTCCGGCTCCAAAAATACCTCTAAAGGGGAGGACGATTCCCTTGATTCCGTCGATCCCCTTTCCGATTTAAGCATTGAACAGATCCTGGCGGATGTAAAAAGCCGGAAGGACCTGCTTTCCCGGGAAAAGAATCCTCCCCCCGCCGCGGTATTTGAGGACGCGGTGGGGCAGAAGGAAAGCCGGAAAGAAGGCCAAAAGGAGAAAAGCCGAGACACTGCCGCCACAGCGGTGATCCGGGACCCTGTGCCTCGTTCCGTAGCCAGCCCGCCGCCTATGCGGGTAGAGGTTTCCGGCAAAAGCGGGAAAGCCTCCCGGGGCGCCTGGGAAGCCCAGAACCCGGAAAAAACCCGAGAGCCCTCTTTGGTAAAAGGAGAGGAACCGGCCGCGCAGGCCATACAGGCCACACCGGCCACGCAGACTGCCCAAACCTTCTCCCAGGAACCCCGGCAGGAAGAGAAAAAAGAGAAAAAGGAGAAAAAGGGCTGGTTCCGCCGGCGGAAGGAGAAAAAGCAGGAAGCCTTCCTTCCGGAGGATGACCCCTACTACGGCCTGAAGCTGAAGCCTTTGGAGGAATACCGGAAGCAGTATCAGGAATCTCTGGAAGCCCTGGAGCGTCCGGTTTCCCCGGGGAAATCTGATATGTCCGGAACTTCCCGGTTCTCTTATCTTTACAGCGATTTCCCTGAGGGCGCTTCGCCTTCCCAGTCTTCTCAGCCTTCTCAGCCTGGGAAACCGTCTTCCGGGAAAAAGAACTTTTCTTCGGGGGAGGCCCAAAAGCCTTCCCGGCAAAACCGGAAAAAACCCTCCCCGGAAATTTTTTCCTTTTCTTCCCAGATTCTTCGGGAGAAATCCGCCCAGGAAAACCGTCTGCCTACGCCGGAAGAATTTTCCGCGGCTTTGCTGGCGGAGGAAAAGCAGGAAAAACAGAAACAGCAGGAGCAGCAAGAGCGCCCGGCGCCTTCCCGGCCCCAGGAGCCTGTGACCCTGCCTTCTCCGGAGTCTCCCGTTCCCGGTGCTCCTTCCGTTCCCAGCACTCCCAGCTCTCCTAGCACTCCCAGTGTTCCCGATATTCCCGGAGCCCCTGGGCCGGAGATCCCTTATGCCCCGGCGCCCCAGGCACCTTCGGTGATCCGGGGAGAAGAAGAGAAGCCGGATTTGCCCCACCTCACCAGGGAGGCGGAACCGGAACAGCAACAGCCGGAGAAACCCGAAGCCGTTGAAACTGCTGGAACGACTGAAATAGCCGAAACAGCTCAAACAGCTGAAAGTGTTGAAAGTATTGAGAATGTTGAAAGCACGGAAACAGGGGAAACCCAGAAAACAGCCACAACCACAACCACAGCTATCCAGGCAGACAGCCAAGCTTCCCAGGAACAAATATATACAAAAAGTATAAATACCGAAAAAAATACAGAAATGCAGGATGTTCTGCCCCAGGAGGAGGGGATTTCCTCCCGGGAAGAGGAAGAACCCTCCGCTGCTTCTGCTGCCGCGGTTTTGCCCTTGCAGGAGACAGCAGGGGAGGCTGCGGAAAAAACGCCGGAAGAAACACCCCGGGAGCTTTCCGCCCGGGAACCTGCGGGGGAAGAAAAGCCGGCTCCGGTAAAGGAACCGGTGGCCGTTCCGGAAGCTCCCGGCAGCGGTTCCACCGCTCCCAAGGTGCAGGAACCGGAAGCGCCTAAAATTCCCCGGGTTCTGGGTCTGGAACCGGGAAGCGCCGTGTTCGGTCTGGAACATGCCTCCCGTGGAGGTGGGTTCCGGTATGTGGTGGATCTTACCTCCCAGGAACAGGAAGACATCCTTTCCCGGGAAATCCACCAGTATTTCCATCCGGAATCCCGGCAGCCTGAACAGCCAGTGCCTCAGGAAGCAGAAGCCTCCCAGCCCCTGAGGGGCTCCCACGCCGAAGAAATCCCGGAAAACCAAGGCTTGCAGGAACAGGTAGAGCAGTCTCTGCCGGCCGCCGATTCCACGGCCTCTTCCCAGATTTCTCAGGCTTCTTTCGAAGAAACCGCCGGAGAGGAATCTTCCGGCGCTGTACATATCTCCCAGCCCAATCCGTCCTCTTCTCCCAAGGAAGACCCGCCGTCTTTCTCCATGGAAACCTTCCCTGCCTCCGCCGTTTCTTCGGATTCCCCGGAGCCTGCGGATTCCACAGAGCCTGCGGAACCTACGGAATCCATGGAACCTACGGATTCCCAAAAGGAAGGACCGGAGGAGCCGGACGAGCAGGAAGCCGGGAAACCCCAGGCCAAGGCCAAGGATTCCGCTTCTTCCAGTTCTTCCACTCCTTCCCGGATCAAAAAAGACGGCCTGGAGGATATGTTCCCCTTTATTCAGCCTATTGACCCCCGAACCCGGGAGGATGTAGCCGCAGCCGCCGGCGCCAGAGCCGCGGCAGCAGCCAGGGACGCCGCCAAACAGGCCCAGGCCGCTTCCAAAAAGAAGCGGAAAAAGGGTCCTTCCTTCCAGATGCTGGGAGGCGACGAACCGGAAAACCGTCCGGAGGAAGATTACGAGACCCAGTCTCAGAAAGAGACTCCCACTTTGGAGGATTACACCCAGAAGGAGGACGCTCCTGCCATTTGGAACGAGCTGAAAACCTCCAGCCGTGCCTTACTGATCCGCACCTGCGCCACAGGGCTTTTGACCGTGGTGGTAGCGGCGCTGGAAATTTTCGGCGGACGGATCCCGGAGGATGTCCTTCCTTTGCAGCTAAGGATCCTTCTTTGTCTCTTAGGGCTGGGCGTGGGGATCTTGTTCAGCCTGAAAGCCATTCGCAGCGGCCTGAAGGGGCTCTTTACCCTGAAAGCCAATGGGGATAGCGGCATGGCTCTTTCCGCCTGCGTGCTGTTTCTGCACCCGCTGGCGCTGCTGTTTTTCCCGGACCGTATGGCCGGTCAGGGGGCAGCGTTCCTTTCCACCTATTGCAGCGTGGGAATCCTGGGAATTTTCCTGAATTCCTGGGGAAAGCTGCTTTTGGCCCGGCGGATGTGCGGCAACTTTAAATATCTTACAGAGTCCGGCTCTTTATACGGCGTGAAAACCGTGGAGGACGTAAACACCGCCATGGAAATGGCCCAGGACTGCGTCCCCGGGGTTCCTGTGGCCGCCTATCAGCGAAAAGCCGATTTTCTGCACCATTTTCTGCGCAACTCCCAGGATCCGGATCCTTCGGATTTTTCCGCTCAAACTCTGGCTCCGGTGGGGCTGATCTCTTCCCTGATCCTGGCGGGGGTCTGCTTCTACCTGAATCGGGACACCGCCGCCAGCATCAGCGCTTTTGCCGCAGGCTGCGCCATTTTTACCCCTATGATGAATCTGTTAACCGTGCAGCTTCCCTTACGCCGGATCTACCGGCTGGGAAAACAGAACCGCTCCATGCTGGTGGGCTATACCGCCCTGGATACCTTCAGTGACGTAAACGCCGTGGTGGTGGACAGCGCCGAGCTTTTCCCGCCCAGCACCTTAGTGCTGGGGGGCATCCGTACCTTTGGGGATCAGCGGGTGGACAGCGCCATTCTGGACGCCACCGCCCTGACCAAAGCGGTGGGCGGCTCTCTCAGCGATCTGTTCGGCCAGGTGATCCGCAGCCAGGCCAAGATCCTTCCCAAAGCGGAAAACGTCTCCTATGAGGACGGTATGGGCATTGTAGGCTGGGTTTCCGGCCGAAGAACTCTGGTAGGCAACCGGGAGCTGATGGAAAAGCACGGTATAGAGCCCCCTTCCCGGGATTACGAAAAGCAATTCCTTACCCAGGACCGCAGCCATGTCTACCTGGCCTCCGGGGGAGAAGTGGTGGCCATGTTCCTGATTACCTACACCGCTTCCCCAAAAATCGCCGGAGAGCTGCAGCGTTTGGAGGATCACGGGGTATCTATTCTGGTACGCACCTGCGACCCCAACATCACCCCCGATCTTATCAGCCGTCGGTTTGACCTGGATACGGAATCCATCCGCATTCTGCCGGACAAGCTGGGCCGGCCGTATCACGACCGGATCTCCGATCCGGACCCCGCCGGAGAAGCCACTTTGGCCACCCGGGGCCGGTTCACCTCCATGGCCCGGATGCTGGTAGCCTGCATCCGGCAAAGAGGGAATATCTCCATGGGAACGGCCCTTCAGGCCATGTGCAACATTCTGGGCTTTGTCCTTACCGCTTTCCTGGTTTGCTGCTCGGCTTTGTATCAGCTCAGCGCCGGAGTGGTGCTGCTGTACTTCGCTTTCTGGATTCTGGCCGCTTTGGTGGTTCCGGCTTTGCGAAAGTCTTGAGATCCCTGTGATTTCCTTTTGCTAAAGCGTTTTCCGGGAAGAGAAGCTTCTCTTCCCGGACTCCCTGGTTCCCGGGGTTCCTGGGTTCCTGGGTTCCAAATTCTTAGGGTCCCAGGGCTTTAGGGCTGCAGAACTGCAGGGTTCCGGAAACCCTTTGGCTTGTTGGCTTGTTGGCTTGTTGGCTTGTTTAATTGTTTTCTTGTTTCCTTGTTTTTTATTTTTCACCCTTTGGCCTTTTCAAAGGCTTATAGGATTTACGAAAGGAGAATGGCCGTGGAGCGTTGGCGGCACATATTGGTTTCCGCCGGGCTGTGGCTTAGCCTGGGGATCTCCCTTTGGCGAAGCGGCCGCCGCCAAAGGCGTTTGGAACGGAAGATCGAGGCTCTTTACCAAAAAGGTCTGGCCTTTTCCCATCCCCGAATGCTTTCCCTTCACAGGCGGCTGGTAAAAGAAAAGGAACACTTCCTGGCTTTGGAAAAAACCTATGGGTTTCGGAAGCTTCAGGCGCTTTTTCCGGGGGAAGAATTCTTCCCCGCCCCTTCTTTCCAAAATCCATTTGACGGATCCTAAACCTATGGCCTATGGACTACGTCCTATGGTCTATGGTCTATGGGGTCTACATGACAAAGAGACAAAATCCATTCTGGAAACCCCTTTTTCCACAAACGGAAAAGGGGTTTTTTGTATAGTTTTTTCTTTCCCTCTTTCTTGCCATTCCCCGGGATTTGGGAGTATACTTAAAAAAAGCGCTGCGGATTTGCGCTTTTTGTGCGGTTTGTAGAAAGCTTTTGTGTTCACTTGCTTGTTTACTTGTTTACTTGTTTGCTTGAGAGGTTATATTTCTGCATTTCTGTTTGCGGCGTCGATGTGTCAAGGTGTCAATGTGTCGATGCACCGATGCATCCATGCATCGCGGCGTTGCTACGTGGCTGTACGGCTGCAGGAGGCACGCTTGCGGCATTTTACGGAGGAGGGAATTGTATGCAGACGCAGATCACCAAACCCGGCCCGGTTCTTCGGGAGGACGGAAGCCCTGTGGCGGGCTACAGCACCCAGGAGCTGCTCCGCTATGACCGAAAGGCCATTCGGGCCAAGCCCTGGCGGATCAAGGAATGGGATTACTACCAGGTTTCCGATTCCCGGTATTGCCTGCAAATGACCTATGGCCACGCTTCCTATGTAGGGCAGGTCTCCATTTTGCTGTTTGACTTTCGGAAGGGAGAGGTCCTTGCGAAAAAGTCCCGGCTGATTCCCCTGCCATTTGGTTCCATGAAACTTCCCGCCAGCGCCTCCCGGGACAGCGCGGTGGAGTATAACAAAAACAAGGTGTTCCTGCGCTTTGAAAAGCAGGGGACGAAACGTCATCTTCTTTGCCGCTGGGAAGACTTTCAGGCGGATGTGACTCTTTCCCCTCTAATTCCCCATGCTATGGTGATCAACGTTCCTTTCCCCGGAAATCCCCGGCAGTTTTATTACAATCACAAAATCAACGGTATGGAGGCTCTGGGAACCATATCCTGGGGACAGGAAAAACACACCCTGGTTTGGGGAGAACAAGAGCCAGCCTACGGCCTTTTGGACTGGGGGAGGGGCGTTTGGCCTTTTTCCAACGAATGGTTTTGGAGCAGCGGCAGCGGCATGGCAGAAGGATCCCTGCTGGGCTTTAATCTGGGCTGCGGCTTCGGGGACACTTCAAAGGCCACGGAAAATATTTTCTTCTACGAAGGAAAAGCTCACAAGCTGGAGGAAGTGGTGATCTCTCATCAAAAGGACTGGATGGCTCCCTGGCGCCTGATCGACCGGGAAGGCCGCTGCGATCTTACCATGACCCCTTTGTACGACCGCACCACCCGGGACAAAGCACTGTTTGTAAACAACTGCTGCCACCAAGTGTTTGGCCTGTTTAACGGCACTTTGGTGCTGGACGATGGAAGTTCCCTTCTGGTGGAAGATCTTCCTGCTTTTGCGGAGCACGCCGTAAATAACTGGTAAAGCGTATTCTTTCAGCGATTTTATAGTTCCACAGATTCCATAAATTTCATGGGTTTCATGGGCTTCATAGGTTTCATGGACTCAATGGGTTCCGTAGGCCCTATGATTTTCATGACTTCCATAACTCCCATGATTCATGGTTTCTATAACTCTTATGATTCTTATGATTTCCGTATTTTTATATTTCCATAATTTTTTATAAATTCTGCGATTTCCATAGCTTCCAGCTTCTGCGGATCTTTGGAAATTTCATGAACTTGCCGCATAAAAAAGAGCCGGGATTTTCCCGGCTCTTTTTTTACGCTGCAAAACGGAAAAAGCGCGGTGAGAACGAGCTCACCGCGCTTCTTCCTGTCGAAAAGTCCTGGAGACGAAATCCAGCAAATTCAGGGGGGAAGGGCACTTTTCCCTGCTTCTTTGCTTCCGTTTCACTGGGAAGCTTGTATCATAATCCAATAGTTTTCCCGAAAAGGAACTGCTTTTTTAGGTCCGATTTTTAGGTCATGTTTTTAGGTCCGCTCTTTCGATTGGCGCTTGAAGGCGTGCCCGTTTTTTGCCCTCCAGTTTTTTCGGGAAAAAGGGGTTTGGTAAGTTTAGAAATGGTATTTTTCAAAACATCGCTTTTTTGAAAAAACCGGGATCAATACACCCGCTCGGCGGTGTAAGAGGAAGCCCGCTGGCCGGCTGCACCCAGGGTGGCGTCATAGAGCTTCCAGGCGCCGGAGACATACACCATGTTCCAGGCATGGTACTCGCCGTCCGCATGGCCGATCACCAATTTGCAGGGGATGCCCTGGCTGCGGAGCATGGCGGCCATCAGCGCCGCGTAATCGAAGCAGATGCCCTTTTTGGAGGAAAGAGTGCTGTCGGGATTGGGCAGATACCCGGTGGTGAGATTTGCCAGCTTATCGTAATCATAGGAAATGTTGCCGGTGATGTAGGAATAGATAGCCGCTACCTTCTGGGCGTCGCCGGAAAGGCCGGAAACCAGGCTCTTTGCCTTAGCTACGCTGGCGGAACCGCTGTTGTAAACCACATACTGGCTGGGTTTCAGATAGGGAGCCATTTCGCTGGAAAGGCCCGCCTGGAAGGATACGGAATGAATCTCTTTATAGGAATTTCCGGAAACCTGCTGCATGAAGCGAATCTTATAGCTGCCGCTGCCGGACTGCAGAGGAATAGCCGTCCAGGTATTGTTGGTGGGGATGGTGTACTGATAGTACTTGCTGGAGCCGTTGAAGTACAGCAAAACCTTGATCTTGGTGGTGCTGCCCTTCTGGCGAACCAGAACCGTGCCGGAAGAAGCGCCGCTGAGATCCACGGAGCAGCCGTTTACCGCATTGGGGTCATCCTTCACAGCGCTGCTTCCCTGGGAAGAACCCTGAGAGGAAGAAGAGGAGGAAGAAGAGGAAGAGGATGAGGAAGAAGAACCCTGGGAAGAAGAGTTCTGATTTGTATTCTGGGAAGGACGCTGGGAAGCGCCCGGATTAGCAGTCTGAGAAGAACCCTGAGAAGAGTTCTGGGAAGAGCCCTGAGAGGAGCTCTGGGAAGAACCGGAAGATACGCTTCCGGAAGAAGTATTCTGCTGGCTGGAAGTATTGCCCTGGGAAGCCTGGGAAGAAGTCAGCTTTTTCTCCGCTTCCTCACGAGCCTTGTTGATAGCATTTACGGAACGGGTCACTACCGTAGCGGAAATGGCCGGGAGAGAAATGCTGTCTACCGGAACTTCCACATCATAGGCGGAAGCGGGAACCTGCAAAACAGAAGAAGAAACCGTCAGGGTGAGAACCAGTCCGGCAGCCAACGTACGAATCATTTTTTTGGTCATAGAAAACGCCTCCATTTAGTAACAATTTCTTGAAATCTTTTCGACATCCGTATAATATATGATTTTTTTATAACCGTCAAGTAACACAATTTCCTCAAAAATGAGGAATTCGGGCTTTTGACACAGAAATTGTTACCGATTTTTGAGGGCATTTTTTCCAGTCACAGAAATAGCAAAAAGCAGGATGGTTTTAAATCACTTTCTATCTGTCTAGTTAATTTTTATGACCGTTTTTGAAAATACTAACCAATCACCTCCCAAAATTCAAAAAATTTATACAGCGATTTATCCAAAGTTGCAGCTTTTTCGAAAAAAAGTAAAGTTATAACATTTTGACACCTATATTTCAGGGTTTTCCTGCTTGAAAAAGCCAAACCTTTCAAATCTTAGAGAGAGGAACATCCACCCATCACCCCAAAAGGAAGCACACCCGAAATGGATCCGCAAGGGGGGATGTATCCCCTACAGAAAGGAGAAAAAGGAAACCATTTTGCCTCCCCTTTCTCCGTCTGCTCCGTTTGCTTCAACTGCTTTATATGCGTTGCTTGCTTTGCTCGCTTTGCTTTCACGGAAATCTCCATAAGGGTAGGGGATCCCACAAAAGCAGATGTAAAAGGCACAACAAGGCAACAGCCGTAACGGGCGTAACAGACGTAACAGGCGTAACAGGTATAAAAAAGCTCCGTGCCGTCTCGGCACGGAGCTTTCATCCATTTCGTCTTATTTTCAGCATTCCAGCATTCGCCATCCCGCCATCCTTATATAACCGGAATATCACCGGATGACCGGATCACCGTGTCATCGGGATCTTTGGATACGCCAATGCCCGGAGCCTGTGGCTGCAGGGAAAAGGAGAAGATCAGCAGTTAGCATCCAAGGTGCTGATCCGGCTGGAAATCCGCACATTGTTTCGGCGGTAATCAAAGCGGAAATGCTGCAGGATCCGGTTCACCACCATTTCCACATTCTCATAAGTGATCATAGGCAGCATAATAATAAACTGGGACGCGCTGTAGGGAGCCACAGCGTCTCCCTGACGGAGACTTCCCAAAATAGCATTTTTCAGCCGCTCCACCGCTATCTTTCCCACTTCTTCTTCCAGAATATTGCCTTCCCGATCGGAAATGGAAAGAAGCACCACAAAAATAGAATGGTGGGTTCTGCGGATGGAACGGGCCTGGATGCGGTAAATGTTTTTAAATACGTTATAATCGCACCAGAAGGCCCCCTGAGCCCGGACAGCTTCCTTCAGATCCTCTTTGATCACGTTCAGGTCCATTTCCACGCTGTTTACATTTTCCACCAGCTGTTGGTACAGCGCCTGCAGGGAACCGGAAATATCCACGCCCATTTCCTTGTAAAACAGGTTGGTGGCATAATTATAATGCTCCAGGGCCTTGCCTTTCTGGCCGGTGCTGGCATAGGCATACAAAAGAGTTTTGTGTATATTTTCATCCAAAGGGGCAAAATTCAATGCCTTGGCGCAAAGCTCCACCACTTCCTGATGCCGGTTCCGCTCCGCCAAAAGGTCGCTGACCCGAAGGATGGACTCGGTAAACATAGTGGAGTACCGCACGCCCATGGAAACCACCCAGCTGCGGTAATTGGACTTGGGCAGAAACTCTCCCCGATACAGGTCGATGACCTTTTTATACCCGGCGATCTGTTCCTCGCTGGAAAGATCCCGGCGGGAAGCTGTTTTCCAGGCTTCTTCCATTTCCTCGGTATCCACTGTGCAGGGATATTGGTTGTTCCAGGAATAGGTGCCCCGGGCAAACTGGATAAACTCCGCCTGTTCGTCCCCGCAAAGCTCCTTTAAAAGGGTCCTGGCCCGGTAGACCAGGTTTTTCAGAGCATTGACCGGGTCCCCGCATTCATCCTCTTCCCACAAAATATCCATGAGCTTTTCCAGGGAAACATCCGTATGCCGGTAAGCAATGAGATATTCCACCAGCATCCACACCCGCTTGGTGCGCCCTTTCAGGTTGGTAATGGTATTCCCGTTTATGGTTATGGAAAATTCTCCCAGCATATGAACAGAGATCACAGGACCTTGGGTTCCTGCCATGGTTCACGCCTCCTCCTTGCTGCTTCCGGTTTTTAGCAACGCTTGCCTTATTTGCCTTATCTGCTTTGCTTGCCTTTTATCCGGCAAACCCGGGGCTCGGTTAGATTTTTTCTGTTTTTTTAGTCTTAAATATAAAAAAACAGAAAAAAAGTCGAAATAACGTTACTGAACACCCCGTATAGTCTCAAAATTATACTAGCACATTTTTTAGGCAATAACAAGGCATGCGGGCTAAAAAAGGAATGGGTTTTCAGAAAAATTTCCCGACAATTTTCTCTCTTTCCGGATAAAGTCCCGGAAAAACCGGAGGTGTTTCATCAAAAAGCCTTGTTAAAAAAACCGGCAGAGCCCTTTGAGGCTTTGCCGGTTTCCCCTGTTACGTGTTACTTGTTACTTGTTATCTATTACGCGCTGCTATGTGCTACTTAACAAGCAAAAGGTCCTATAAAAGCTTATCCCTCATCCGGGGGGCAAAATCCATGATCCTTCAGCAGCGCCCGGATCTTGGTATGGGGATCGATGATCTCGCTGACAGACATTTCATGGTTCAGCGCGGAGATAAAGTACGCGATGTACTTGCTGCAGTCCACCTCATGGAACCAGGGGCGGAAGAGAAGCTCCGGCGTACGGTATGTAAGGTTGGAGCCCAGAACGCCGGAAAGCACACCGTCACTGTAGGCTTTATCAAAGGCAGCCAGGCCGTTGGTGAAAATGGCGTAGGTGGCATAGGCGAAGATCCGGCGGGCTTTTCTCTTTTTCAGCTCATAGGCAATGTCCAGCATGGACTCACCGGAAGAAATAATATCGTCGGAAATAAAGATATCCTTGCCCTCCACGGAGTCTCCCAGATATTCATGGGCCACAATGGGGTTACGCCCATTGACAATGGAGGAATAGTCCCGGCGCTTATAGAACATACCCAGATCCACGCCCAAAACGGAAGCATAATACATATTCCGGTTCATGGCGCCTTCATCCGGGCTCACCACCATAAAGTGAGAACGGTCCACCAAAAGATCCGGGAAATCATGGATCAGCTTCTTCAGCACCTGGTAATGGGGCATTACGTTGTCAAAGCCCATCAGCGGGGCTGCGTTCTGCACCCGGGCGTCGTGAGCGTCAAAGGTGATGATATTGGAAACGCCCATAGCCTGCAGCTCCTGGAGCGCCACGGCGCAATCCAGACTCTCCCGGTAGCTCCGGCGATGCTGCCGCCCGCCGTACAAAAGGGGCATGATTACATTCACCCGGTGCGCCTTGCCGCTGGCGGCCTGGATCAGCCGCTTCAGATCCTGGAAATGATCGTCCGGGCTCATGGCGTTCTGCCGGTCAAACAAACGATACTGGCAGCTGTAATTTCCCATATCCACGATAAAATACAGGTCCATCCCCCGGACAGTGCCTTTGATTATGCCTTTTCCGTCCCCGGAAGAAAAGCGGGGGCACTGGCTTTCCACAATAAAGGTTTCCTTGTATTCGGGGGAGCCCTCCGCCCAGTCCACCAGATGGCCGTTGATCTTTTCGCCCAGTTCCTTCGCTCCTTCCGGAACAATCAGCCCCAGAGAGGCCATCCGAGTACCCGATTTAAAAATGGTTTTTGCATCCATTGGACGGAAGTCACTCCTAACTATCAGAATTATACTTTATTTTACACTATTTTTACCCGGGGGACAACGCCGTAAAACAAATTCTGCTTAATACCGAAAAATTTCGATTCTTTCCCCGGAATACTGTGATTTTTTCCCCAATTTCCACAAAGTTCCCGGATTTTTTCCGGGAAACCCCAAAAGCTCCTTCTTTTTTCATCCCATCTTCCGAAAAAACTCCGAAACGACACAGGAAACCTATTTTGAAATTCCTCTTTTCCCTCTTTCATGGTATAATGAGTCCGGCGCCGGATCTTGGGAGAAAATTTCCGGAAAGACGGGAAGAAGCTTTCCCTCTGGCCCTCTGAAGCTGCGAACCAAGGATCCCCGGCCCTGTGCCCCTGTTGTACCCCTGAGGAAAAAACCTTCCCCAAAAGCAAACACCAGGCTTAACAGTCTCAACAAGCTTTAACAGGCTTTCCCATGGCGTCCACCCCCCAAAAAGTCCCAAAGGGATAAACACACATCTTAACCCCCCAAAGCAGCACCGGAAGCCCTCCATAAGACCTGCGGGCAAGGGGAAGGAAGCGGAAAGCAAGAGGCGGGGAACAAGGAACAAGGAACAGGGGACAGGGAACATGAAAGTAAGAAAGTAAGAAAGTAAGAAAGTAAGGAAGTAAGAAAATAAGGGAACAAAGAAAGCAATAAAAAGGATCCCTTTTGAAAAAGGAGACATACCTATGCAGTTAAAACCAGCAGAACAAGCAAAGCAAGCAGAGCAAAAAGAACAAGAGGAGCAAACAGCGCAAACAGCGCAAATTATCCAGATCGTACAGGCTTCCCCGGAGAACGGCGCCGCCTGCAGCGAAATTTACAAGCCTTTCGTGGAAAACACATCGGTGACCTTTGAATATACCCCGCCGGACGCAGAGGAGTTTGCCCGGCGAATCGCTTCTCTTCAAGGGAAATTTCCCTGGCTTTTGTGCAAGAAGCAGGGAGAGGTTCTGGGCTATGTATACGCTTCCGCCCATCATCCCCGGGCGGCTTTTCAGTGGGACGTGGAAGTCTCCGCCTATTTTTCTCCAAAGGCTCAGGGGATGGGGCTGGGAACCGCCATGTATCGGCTTTTGTTCCGGCTTCTTCGGGAAATGGGGTATTTGCGGGTATATGCCCTGATCACCGTGCCCAACCCCCAAAGTCGGGCGTTTCACCAGTCCGTGGGCTTTTCCCAGATCTGCCTGTATCCCAAAACCGGCTTTAAGCTGGGGGAGTGGCACGATATGATCGTTATGGAAAAGATGCTGGATCCGCTGCCGGAAAATCCCCAGCCCCCAAAGGCCTATACCCCGGCGCTTCTGGAACAAGTGCTTCAGGAAGAAGGACATTTGTTTTCCTCCCTGCGCCTGTAACGCTGTAAGTCTGTAAGTCTGTAAGGCTGTAGGGTTGTAGGGCTGGCTGTAAAGCTGTAAGTAAGGATTGCAGGCGCTGAAAGCGTGCAACCATAAAACAGAAAGGCCGTGCAACGGCGGCGTGTTCGTTTTGCCCGGATCCATCCCAGGAAAATTTTCCACCGGATTTCCCTTTTCTGTGGAAAGATTTCCTGTTTCCTGTTTTCTGCCTTCCTGCTTTCCTGTTTTCCTTCCTTTGCTCCCATCCAAAAAACACGGGGCAAAGAAGCAGAAAACAGGGGAACAAGATAACAAGATAACAAGGCAACAAGGCAACAAGGCAATAGGCAGGCAGGGAGATCGGTCAACTAATAGACTGGTAGACTGATAAGTTGGTAGATTGGACAACGGATACACAGGCTACAGGCAAACAAAAAAACAGAGAAAAGGCCGTTTTCATCGCCTTTTCTCTGTTTTTTTTCGTCTTATTTTCTGCGTTCCGCCCGCCGGCCGCCGGTAATGGGGGCATGTTCTCACCACTCCGGCTCCCAAAGCACCACATTTCCGGTTTCCAGGGTGGGCTTCACCTGTATCAGCCTTTGGTTGGCGCTGCCCCGGAACAAAAGGGTCAGATCCTTCTGGTCCTGCAAAAAAGGACCGTCGATCAAAAGATCCGTTTCTTCCAGAAGCGCACCCACGGAAGGCTCTGTTTTTCGCTTTTCCAAAAGCTGTTCCAGAGTAAATCCGGAATAGCACACCACATCTTTTCCCAAAGCGTGCACCTGCCGGGCCAGCTCTGCCAAAGGCGCCGGCTGGCAGAAGGGTTCTCCGCCGCTGAGGGTAACGCCCTTCAAAAGCGGATTGCTTTGGATCCGCTCCAGGATCTCCCCGATGGTTACGGTCTCCCCGCCCTGGAAAGGATGGGTCTGGGGATTGTGGCAGCCGGGGCAGTGATGGGGACAGCCCTGGGTAAACACCACAAAGCGAAATCCCGGGCCGTCTACAATGGAATCGTCCTGCAGGCCTGCAACCTGAATGGTATCTTCCATTTTACACATTACAGGCTGTGCTTTACGCGGTCGTGCTCTTCCGCACGCTTGGCGTTATTGAACCGGTCCAGGGTTCCTACCAGGTAACCGGTGATCCGGCGGATCCGCTCAAAGGAAACGCCTTCTCCTACTTTTCCGTTTTTATCGCAGCTGAGAGTTTTCTGGCTCATGATAAATCCTCCTTGTATTGTTTGTATTGTTTATATTGTCCCTATTGTTTCCGTTGTTTCGTTTGCTTTTTTGTATTGTGTAACTTAAAACTATATGGCAGCGGCGGGTGTCCGGGGCTCCGGGTTCCCAGGTCTCCATGTCCTCAGGTCCTCAGGTCTCCGAGTCTCCCCGGGGGAGAGCCGCCCTTTTTAAAAGGGTTTCCCGCTGCCCGCTGCCGAATGCAAAATCAGTGGCAGCAGTCATAAGGATTGATTCGGGGCATATTGGGATATTTCTTCCGCAGCTCCGCCAAACGCTCCATGCTTACGGCTTCCCCTTCCCGACGGCCGCACCGGGGGCATACTTCGTCAATAACGCCGGTATACCCGCAAACAGGGTCCCGATCCACCGGGTGGTTCACGCTGCCGTAGCCTACGCCGCTTTCCTTCATGCAGCGAATCACGCTTTCAAAGGCATCCAGATTCTTGCAGGTATCGCCGTCCAGCTCCACATAGCTGATGTGCCCGGCGTTGGTAAAGGCGTGGTAGGGAGCTTCCAGACGGATCTTCCGGAAGGCCTGAATGGGGAAGTACACGGGAATATGGAAGGAGTTGGTGTAATACTCCCGATCCGTTACCCCGGGGATAATGCCGAATTTCTTCTTGTCGATGCGGATAAACCGGCCGGAAAGGCCTTCCGCAGGGGTAGCCAGCAAAGTAAAGTTCAGCCCGGTCTCCTGGCTTTTTTCGTCCATCCGACGGCGCATATAGCCGATGATCTCCAGCCCCAGCTTCTGGCTTTCCTCGCTTTCCCCGTGGTGCTTGCCTGTCAGAGCCTTCAGGGTCTCCGCCAGGCCGATAAAGCCTACGCTCAGCGTGCCGTGCTTCAGCACTTCCGCCACGCTGTCCGTGGAGCCCAGCTTTTCGGAATCGATCCAAACGCCCTGGCCCATCAGGAAGGGATAGTTATATACCTTTTTGCCGCACTGGATCCGGAACCGGTGCAGAAGCTGCCGGAATACCATTTCGATCCGGGAATCCAGAATGGAATAGAACTTTTTCACATCCCCCTGGGATTCCAAAGCGATCCGGGGCAGGTTGATGGACGTAAAGCTGAGATTTCCCCGGCCGCAGGTCACTTCCCGGTTTTTATCGTGGATATTTCCCATAACCCGGGTGCGGCAGCCCATGTAGGCGATTTCCGAATTGTAATCGCCGGGCTTATAATACTGCAGGTTAAAGGGCGCGTCGATAAAGCTGAAATTGGGGAAGAGCCGTTTGGCGGAGGTTTTAATGGCCATTTTAAACAGATCGTAGTTAGGGTCCCCGGGATTATAATTGATCCCTTCCTTGACCTTAAAGATCTGCACCGGGAAAATGGGGGTTTCCCCGTCTCCCAGGCCGTTATCCGTGGCCTTGAGAATGTTCCGCATTACCATCCGGGCCTCCGGGGAGGTATCCGTTCCGTAGTTGATGGAGGAGAAGGGAACCTGGGCGCCTGCCCGGGAATTCATGGTGTTCAGATTGTGCACCAGCGCCTCCATGGCCTGGAAGGTAGCGTTGTCCGTATCGTCCCAGGCGGCGCTCATGGCGTATTCATGAGCTTTTTCCGCTTCTTCCCGGGAAAGACTGCTCTCCGGATGAGAAAGCAGGAAATCCACCATATAGGGAGCATAGGTCTCTCCGGAACCCATGGACACTTCCGCCTGAATCTTTTCCTTGGCTTCCTTAGCAAGGCGCTGGGCAACCTCTTTCTCCACACCGTGGGCCACCTGCATATATTGGCTCAGCGCTTTGAAATACGATTTCTTAAAGGTCTTCCGCACGCCGGGGGCCATGGAATAATCAAAGTTGGGGATACTCTGGCCGCCGTGCATCTCGTTCTGGTTGGCCTGAATGGCGATACAGGCCAAAGCGGCGTAGCTGCGAATATCGTTGGGCTCCCGGAGGAAGCCGTGACCGGTGCAGAAACCGTCCTTAAACAGCCGGAGAAGGTCGATCTGGCAGCAGGTTTCCGTAAGCATATAGAAATCCTGGTCGTGGATATGGATATCCCCGCCGATATGGGCGGCGGCAATGTCCTTGGGAAGCACATAGTTGTTGATGAAATACTTGCTGCCCTCGGATCCGTATTTCAGCATGGTCCCCATGGCGGTATCCGCGTCGATATTGGCGTTTTCCCGCTTGATGTCCGCGTCTTTGGCGTCCTGGAAGGTCAGCTCCTTGTAAATATCCATCAGGTCGCTTTCCGCCTGGCGGATCTTGGCGTGCTCTGCCCGGTAAAGAATATAGGCCTTGGCGGTTTTGCCGAAGCCCAAAGCGATCAGCTGCTCCTCTACACGGTCCTGTACTTCTTCCACAGTGGGGACCTGGCCGGTAAGGCAGGTGCACACCTGCTCCGTCAGATAGGCCAGGGTAGCGGGCGTCATGTTCTCATCCGGCACGGTATGGTTGGCCTTTTCAATGGCATTGCGAATCTTGGAGGGATCAAAGGGAACCACTACGCCGTTGCGCTTCCGAATGGTCTCCGCCAGTTTCACGGTGGTTATCATAGGGATCACTGCCTCTCGTTTTTCTTTAAGAGAATTCTATAATCTGGAAGGACGTCCTCCTTCCTTTACGTGCTGAAAATGATTATACTATATATAGTGATTGGTGTCAATGAAAAACAAGAAATAATCAATATGTTGAATTTCTGTGGAAAAGTGGAAATCCTTGTTTTTTGGCGTACAGACTGGATTTTTTTACGATTTTGTGAACGGCTTTCTCCTGATTTTTCCTGTTTTGTGAAAAACTTCTTCCCATTTTATAGCCTTTTTTCAAGAAAAAAACCGGGATGCTCCCACAATCCCACAAGATCTTGGAGGTATCCCGAAATATATACAATTATACAATGTATGGAAAAGCATGATTCCATCAGCAAATAGAAAAGGAAAAAGGGAAAAAGGAAAAGGGAAAAGGGGAAAGGGGAAAGGCGCAAAAAGGGGGAGATAAAGCAGGAAACCATTTACAGCTTTTGGCTTCTGGCTTTCAGCAGGCGCCCTGCACCTGGTATCCTTCCAAACTTCCCGCTGCCGCTTTTTATTTTCCCTTTGCTTTTATTGCTTGTTGCTTCTGCTTACTGCTTGCTGCTTGCTGCTTACAGTTTTCCCTGCCGGACCAGTCCGGCGGTTTTCAGCACCATGATCTGGGTTTTGCCGTCCCGGATCTCTCCCTGCAGCACCATTCGCTCCGCTTCCTCCAAAGGAACGCGCTCCACTTCCAAAAACTCATCCGGATCCAGGTCCTGCTCTCCGGCCTGGGCCTGCCGGCAGGCATACATCCGGATAATTTCGTCGCAATAGCCGGGGGTGGGGTACATTTCCCCCAGAAACACATAGGTCTGGCCGGTGGTGCCTGTTTCTTCCAGCTGCTCCCGGCAGGCGGCTTCAAAGGGGTCCTCTCCGGGCTCCAGCTTTCCCGCCGGGCATTCCAGCAGCGTCTTCCCATAGGGATACCGGAACTGCCGCACCAGTAGGATCTGGTTTTCTCCGGTAAGCACCGCTACGGACACCCCTCCCGGATGCCGCACCACTTCCCGAAAAGCTTCCTGGCCGTTTTCCAGCTGCACCCGGTCCTTTTCCACCCGGATGATCCGGCCGTTATACAGGGTTTCCCCGGAAAGCCGCCGCTCCCACAGCCGCTGCGGTGTTTCTTCCTGAATGACTTTCTCTGCCGATTCTTTGTTCTTCATGGTGTTCATGGCAAACCATCCCTTCTCCGCCCCGTAAACGGGGAAATCTGGAAATCCCTGGGGCATGGGAGCTTTCCTCCTTTGCTTTCCAGGGAAAATACGCCCGGCAGAGGTCCGCCGGGCGTAAACAATGTTTTTTCTGCCGGTCTGTCGGCTTGTTAGCTTGCCAGCTTGTTGGCTTGTTGGCCTGCTAAGTTGCTGCCTTGCCGGCAGCCGGTTTTCTTTCAACCAAACTTCCGGCTTATTCTTCCTCCGGCACAAAGGCGAAGGTAAAATCCGGCTCATAGGAAAACAGCTCCAGATACAGCTCCCGGGCTCTTTGCCGGAAATACTCCATCCGCAGGGTGGCTTCCTCCGCCTGGGCAAGGGAGCCGCCGATTTCCTGGGCCTGCTGGGTGATTTTCTCCATTTCCTCCTGCCGGGAAGCATACCACTCTTCCTGCCGGGCGATCACTTCCGGGTCCTGCCCGGAGGCTTCCAGCAGGGCATCATAGGCCGCTTCTCCTTCTGCCGCCCAAAGCCCGGCGTATTTCTCCGCTACGGCTTTGATCTCCAGATTGGAAACCGCCTGTTCCGATTCCGCCCGGTAGGCGGCATCTAAGGGATTTTCCTGGAATTTTTGGGTAAACGCCGCCGGTTCCTCGGAATTTTCCGGGGAAGAGCTTTCCGTGTCCTGGCTTTCCGGGGCTACGTTTCCGCTTTGGGAGCTTTCTTCCCCGGCAGGCTCCGAAGGCTCCCCGCTGGTCTGGGCGCTGCTTTCCGCCCCGGAAGAAACGCCGGAGGCAGTTTCTTCCTTTTTGGCGCACCCAAACAGGGAAAAACATAAGCTAAGGCATAAACACAAACACACGCACGCGTAAAGGCTCCGCCGTTTCAGGCACGACCGGCGGCAAAAGGCGCTGTATCGGGGGATATATAGATTTTTCATCTTTCCGCTCCTGTTCCGCTGTTTATTCCTGTTCTTCTTCCGGGATCTCTTCCAAAGTTTCTTCCGTCAGATCTTCCGAAAGCTCTTCTTCCAGGGTTTCCTCATGGGAAGTTTCGTTGGCCTGGTCCTCCGCTTCCGAGGCGGCCAGTTCTTCTTCCGTCAGATCCGGCACATCGTCCTCCTCCGGAAGGGCATCGGTTTCCTCTTCCTCCTCATGGGCGGTTCTGGCCAGGGTGACCACATGGCTTCCTTCCGCCAGCTTCATCACCCGCACGCCTTTGCTGGGACGGGCACAAAGCCGGATGGAACTGGCCTGGATGCGGATAATGATACCGTCGGAGGAAATCAGGATCACATCGTCCTCCGGATCCACGATCTTGATTCCCGCCACCTGGCCGTAGCGCTGGGTATGATAGTTGGTAATGCCCTTGCCGCCGCGGGACTGGATCCGGTAATCCTCCAGGGGAGAAAGACGGCCGTATCCCGTTTCGGAAACCGTCAGCACCAATCCGCCTTCCCGGACGGTGCTCATGCCGATAACTTCATCCTGCTCCTTCAGGTGCACGGCACGCACGCCCCGGGCTGTCCGGCCCATGGCACGCACGTCCGTTTCCTGGAAGCGGATGGCCATGCCCCCTCGGGTGGCAACGATCAGCTGATCATTGCCGGACGTGAGCCGCACCCAAGCCAGCTCGTCCCCTTCTTCCAGAGTCAGGGCAATGAGCCCGCCTTTTCGCACGCTGCGGAAGGCGGAAAGCTCCGTACGCTTGATGGTGCCTCTCCGGGTAACCATTACCAGGAAGCTTTCTTCATCAAATTCCGGCACCCGGATCATGGACGTAACCCGTTCATCCCCACCCAAAGGCAGAAGGTTCACAATGTTCATGCCCTTGCTGGTGCGGGAGCCCTCCGGAATCTCATAGCATTTCAGCCGGTACACCCGGCCCTGGTTGGTAAAGAACAACACATAATCGTGGGAATTGATTACGAACATCTCCGAGGCCGCGTCCTCTTCCCGGCGGCTCATGCCGGAAATGCCCCGGCCGCCCCGGCGCTGGAGCCGGTAGGTATCCGTAGGCTGGCGCTTTACATATCCCAGATCCGTCAGGGTCAGCACACAGTCCTCCCGGGGGATCAGATCCTCGATGTCCACTTCTCCGGTAATGGCGGCGATCTCCGTGCGCCGGGGATCGCTGTACTTCTTCCGGATCTCCATGGCTTCGTCCTTGATAATGCCCATAAGCCGGCTATGGTTGGCCAGAATATCTTTCAGATCTTCCACCTTGGCTTCAATAGCCGCCAGCTCGTCCTCCAGCTTCTGCCGTTCCAGACCGGTAAGATTGCCCAAAGGCATCTGCACAATGGCCTGGGTCTGCACATCGTCCAGCCCGAAGCGCTCCGTCATCCGGGCACGGGCGGTGGATCTGTCCTTACTGGAGCGGATAATGGCAATGATCTCGTCGATATTATCCACGGCGATCTTCAGCGCTTCCAGAATGTGGGCCCGTTCCTCTGCTTTCCGCAGATCGAACTGGGTGCGCCGGGTGATGACCTGCTCCTGGTGCTGGATATATTCCTCCAAACACTGCTTCAGGGTCAGGGTCTTGGGCTCTCCGTTGACAATCGCCAGCATGATCACGCCGAAGGTGGTCTGCATCTGGGTGTAGGAATACAGCTGGTTCAACACGATCTGGGGGGAAGCGTCCCGCTTTACGGTAATGACAATGTGCATGCCGTCCCGGTCGGAATGGTCGTCCACATTGGCAATGCCCTCAATGCGCTTTTCTTTTACCAGATCGGCAATATTCTCGATCAGCCGGGCTTTGTTCACCTGGTAGGGAATTTCCGTTACCACAATGTTGAACCGGCCGTTTTTCTCTTCTTCGATCTCCGCCCGGGCCCGAACGGTGATCCGTCCCCGACCGGTGGCGTAGGCGGCGCGGATGCCCGCCCGGCCCATGATGATGCCCCCTGTGGGGAAATCAGGCCCCTTGATATGCTCCATCAGGTCTTCCAGGGAAGCCTCCGGGTTATCAATGAGGCAGCACATGCCGTCGATCACTTCTCCCATATTGTGGGGCGGGATATTGGTGGCCATACCTACGGCGATACCTGTGGAGCCGTTCACCAGAAGATTGGGGAACCGGCAGGGAAGAACCGTGGGTTCTTTCAGGCGGTCGTCGTAGTTAGGGGCAAAATCCACCGTCTCTTTTTCAATATCCCGGAGCATTTCCACGGAAAGGGGACTCATACGGCTTTCCGTATATCGGTAAGCAGCCGGGGGGTCTCCGTCCACGGAGCCGAAGTTTCCGTGGCCGTCCACCAGCATATACCGCATGGAGAAGTCCTGGGCCAGACGCACCAAAGCGTCATACACCGAAGCGTCTCCGTGGGGATGATAACGACCCAGAACGGTTCCCACCGTGTCCGCGCACTTGCGGTAGGCTTTATTGGGAGCCAGATTGTTTTCAAACATGGTATACAGGATCCGGCGGTGAACCGGCTTTAATCCGTCCCGCACATCGGGCAGCGCCCGGGAAACGATGACGGACATGGAGTAATCCAAAAAGGATTTTTTCATTTCTTTTTCCAGATCCACTGGAATAATGCGGCTGTTTTCAAAAATCTCGTCCATTTATCGGGCACCTTCCTGATGAAATTTTTCGTTAAGAGAAGAAGAGAGAAAGGAGCGAATGGTCTCCAGCTCTTCCTGGGACACCGCTCGTTTTGGCAAATACAGCGGATCGTCCGCCCCCAGATACAAAAGCAGCATGCCTCCGCTTTCCAAAGCCTGATGCAGCTTCTGATAAGGGATCTCCATGGAGCAGCCGTCGCTGGTGTAAAAGAACCGGGAAGGGGTGAAGATAAAGTTCCGGGAGGTAAGCTGTTCCCGGTGCCGGTCCATATACCCGCAGGCGGAAGCCCGCACGTAGCTTGGCAGAATAAAATCGTACCAAATCAGCAGCACCAGCCCCAAAAGCTCCAGGCAGGCTGTCCAGCCGAATCCCCAGGGGCTTTCCCGAAGGAAAAACGCCAGCATAAAGCCCGCCAGAATGGACACCGCTCCCAAAATACGGATCAGCATTCTGTCCCGGTTAGGGATTCTGGCTTTTACGGCTTCCACACAATAGGCGCCGTAATCCTCTTTGGTCAGAAGAAAGCTGACGGAAATCTCTTCCTTATTTTCCAAGGATTCCAAGGACTCCGGGTTCTCCGGGTGCTCCGGGGAAACCTTGGGATTTTCCGAAACGTTCTGTGTTTGTTCCCGCTGCAAAGCTTTTCCTCTCCTTTCCTCCCCGTTTCCGGGGCCGTTTCCTCTTTTCTGTACAGCACCTATAGCCTATAGCCTACAACCTATACACTCCGGGCGGATCCGCGCAGGATGGTTTATTCCCCGGGCAGCCTGCAAATTTCAAGCTCCCGGCGCAGGGTCTGCCTTTTTAAGGCGGGGGAGGTGCCGTTATTGTTTCCAGCAGCCCCCTGAAAAGGAGGCTGGGGGATAAAGGCTTTAGACTTTTTTATAGCGAAAGGCAAACTGCTGCTGCAGGCCAAAAGCCGCTTCTTCCTGCTGCTTTTGGGAAAGCTGGGCTTTGGGCAGCACCAAAAGGCGATAATTTTTCCCGCCGGTGACGATAAAATACTCCCGGCTCTCATAGCAGTTTTGAAAGTCCACCCAGTTTTCCGTAAAACGCTGAAAGGCATTTTCCAGGGTAAAACTATCCCGGTATAAACAAACCCGGGCAGGCTCCAAACGAAATCCGTCTGTGGAAAACCGCCGGATCTCTTCTTCTTCCTCCAGCCGGGGCAGAACCGCCCAGGCTCCCACCGCCAAAAGTAAGAACAAAAGACACAGGGCAAGGGGAAACCAAAATTCGTTATACACCGCCTGATAATAGGGGATCACAGCCAAAAACAAAAGGGAAGCCGTCAGCAGCATGCCGCCCCGCACCCAGGGCCGGGAAGCCGGTTTTTTCTGCCGCTGAGCCAAAAGGGAAGCTTTGGCCAGATCCTTGGGGGAAAGGGTGATCTCCCCGGTAAAAAACGGGTCTCCTTCGTAAAATCCAGGCATTGTTCTCTTCCTTTTCCGGCCGGGATCGGTTCATTTCCCATAAGGGAACTCCGCCGGCCTGATTTGATCCGGGGCCTTTCGGCCAAACCTGTCAGGCTTCTTCTTCCTGCCGGGCCGTGCCGGCTTCCAGAATCGCCTGCACCTCCGGCAGAACCGAAGGCTCGATACACCGCAGGGGAAGGATTACCATTTCTCTTTGCCCTGCGGGGAACAAAAGAAGCATCTTTTTGTATGTTTCCATCCGGCAGGTGCCATCCAGAGGGATCTCCCAACGGCCTTCGCCGCTGCCCAGCACTACGCTGTCCGGATAGATCACGCAGTCCAGTTTGGCGGAATGGGGGTCCGAAAGGATCCTCTGGGTCATTTTTTTCCGCCCGAAATAGGGAACCAGGAACACCAGCCCCAGGCAGATCAAAGCAACCACCCCGAAAAACAACGCCTGCCCTACCTGGAAGAAAAAGTGCTGCACAAAAAACAGCACCGCCAAAGCCCCCAGCAAAACAGCATCCACCACCGCTCTCCGGCCTAAGGTTTTGGAGAAACCGGAACGGTTCAAGGCTGTCATCACTTCTTCCGGCCGCAGAGAACAGCCCAGACGGATCCCCGTCTGCGCCTGCTCATATTCCGCCGCGTCCTCTTCCAGCACCAAATGGGCCTGGCTTCCGTCCCAGGAAATTTCTTCCTCTTCTTCATCCTCTTCTTCGTCCCGGCCTGAAACATCCTTTTCTTTTTCCTCGCCCTCTTCTTCCTCCCGGAAAGAACGGGGAGAGGGTTCTTCCGTCCAGCCCGAAAAACGGGAAGCACCCGTAGAAGACATTTCTTCCCGGTTTTCTTCCTGCCGTTCTTCCTTAATCGCCTTGGGGGTCATTTCCGGTAAAGGGGGAGCTTCTTCTCCCGCACCGGGGTTCTCCGTTCGGTTGATGTCCATATATGTGTTTCAAACTCCTTTTCTGCCTGTTACCTGTTACCTGCTGCCTGCAAGCACAGGAGATTCCTTGCTTTCCTTGCTTTCCTGGTTCCTGGTTTCCTGTTTTCCTGATTCTCTGCTCTCTAAAAAATTGAGAACGGAAGAAAACATAGAAACATAAAACAGGGTACAAATTCGGCTTATACGTCCAGATTCTGCACATACCGGGCGTTTTTCTCGATAAATTCCCGGCGGGGCTCCACTTTGTCTCCCATCAAAACGGTAAAGGCTTCGTCCGCGGCGGCGGCGTCTTCCACTTCCACCTGCAGCATGATCCGGGTCTCGGGGTTCATGGTGGTCTCCCAAAGCTGCTCGGAATCCATTTCGCCCAAGCCTTTATACCGCTGAATGTCATACCCACTGCCCAGCTCGGCCATGATCTTATCCCGCTCCAGATCGGAATAGGCATACCGATGCTTTCCGCCTTTGGTGATCCGATACAGGGGAGGCTGCGCCAGATACACATGCCCTTCCTCCACCAAAGGCTTCATAAAGCGATAGAAAAAGGTCAGCAGCAGCGTGCGGATATGGGAGCCGTCCACGTCGGCATCCGCCATAATGATGATCTTGCCGTAGCGAAGCCGGCTCAGGTCAAATTCCTCTCCGATGCCGCAGCCCAGGGCCGTTACCACAGGCATCAGCTTTTCGTTGCCGTAAACCTTATCCAGCCGGGCCTTTTCCACGTTGAGCATTTTGCCCCAAAGAGGGAGGATGGCCTGGAATTTCCGGTCCCGTCCGCCTTTGGCGGAACCGCCGGCGGAATCGCCCTCCACGATGTAGATCTCTGTTTCCTGGGAATCCCGGCTTTGGCAGTCCGCCAGTTTTCCGGGAAGAGCGGCGTTTTCCAGGGCGGATTTTCTCCGCACCAGCTCCCGGGCCTTCCGGGCCGCTTCTCTGGCCCGGGCCGCCGCCAGGGCTTTATCAAAAATGGCTCTGGCCACGGAGGGGTTTTCTTCCAGATACTGGGAAAGTTTATCCCCTACCAAGCCGTTTACCAATGTGCTGATCTCCGTATTGCCCAGCTTGCCTTTGGTCTGGCTTTCAAACTGAGCGTCCTTTACCTTGACGCTGATAACCACTGTCAGTCCTTCCCGGACATCGTCTCCGGAAAGGTTCTTATCGTTTTCCTTGAGAATATTATATTTCCGGGCATAATCGTTCATCACCCGGGTCAGTGCCCGCTTAAAGCCTTCCTCATGGGTGCCACCGTCGGTGGTATGGATATTGTTGGCAAAGCTCAGCATCAGCTCGTTATAGGAATCCGTATACTGCATGGCGATCTCCGCCGTGGAGTTCTGGTCCGCGGCCGTGCCGGAAAAATGGATAATATCCGGATGGATCACTTCCACCGCTTTCTTCCGGTTGATGTATTCCACAAAGCTGGAAATGCCGCCGGTATAGCAGAAGCTGTCGCTTTGGCCGTCCTCGGTGCGCAGATCCGTCAGGCAGATATGCACCCCGGCGTTGAGAAACGCCTGCTCCCGAAGGCGGGTCTGCAAAGTGGCGTATTCAAACTCCGTGCTTTCCCGGAAGATTTCCGGGTCGGGCTTAAAGCGCACCCGGGTGCCGGTTTTATCCGTTTCGCCCCGAACCTCCAGAGGCGTAACGGTGTTGCCCCGCTCAAACCGCTGAAAGTAGATCTTTCCTTCCGTATACACTTCCACTTCCAGCCACTGGGACAAAGCGTTTACCACGGAAGCGCCTACGCCGTGAAGGCCGCCGGCTACTTTATATCCGCCGCCGCCGAATTTTCCGCCGGCGTGAAGCACGGTGTAAACCACCGTCACCGCCGGAAGGCCGGTTTTCTGCTCGATGCCCACAGGGATGCCCCGGCCGTTATCCGTTACGCTGATGATATTTTCCGGAAGGATCTCCACATCGATCCGGTCGCAATAGCCGGCCAGAGCCTCGTCAATGGCATTGTCCACGATTTCATACACCAGATGGTGAAGCCCTCTGGGACCTGTGGAAGAAATGTACATACCCGGCCGCTTACGAACCGCTTCCAGCCCCTCCAAAACCTGGATCTGGCTGGCGTCGTATTGCTGCTGGGCATGGGTGATCTCGTTAAACTCCATAATAAAGCTCCTTATCCTTTATCCTTATATCCTTGTATCTCTTATCCTTGTATTCGTTACCGGTCTGATTGGTGGCTGCTGGCTGCTGGTTGCTGGTTACTGGCTAATAGCCGCTAACCTTTCCTTTGGCTTTCTTAGCTTTTGGCTTTTATAAATAGACAGCGCAGCCCTTGCAAACCTTTTATTTTCGGGTTGTATAATTTTCACCCGTCACAGAGCGATCCGTTCCACCGGGCGCCGGCCATCCGCCGCCGGCGGGGAAATTTCCCGCGGGGCTCCAGGGATCCGATCCCGGGGAAGATGGGGGCGCGTAGGAAACCTGGGGGAATTGCCCCGGCTGCCCCGGCTGTACCGGCTGCCCTTGAGGAAAAACAGGAGGTTGGCCGGAATAGGAAGCATACGGGGGGTAGGGAGCGGAGGGCCCAGCTTCCGTAGGGGAAGCAGGGGATGGGAAATTTTGCTCCTTATCCGGAGGCGAAAACTGCACCGTCTCCTGGGAAACAGGGGGCACGGCAGCCCCGGGAATCCCGGTAAACTGGGTGGTATAACCCGAAACCTCCGGCGCTCCGGGGGCTCCGGAGGGATTTCCCCCGGGAGAGACCTTCGTTTTTTTCCGAAGAATAGGCTTTTTCAGCCGCACCAAAAAAGCACTGGCAAGGGAAAACAAAAACACCGGGCCTGTCATATACAAAAAAGCGGATACAGAGAAAATATTATTCACAGCCCGGGTAATGAGAAACGCCGCCAAAGAAAGGAGTATAGCGGCACAGGCCAGAATGTACACCGCCGGATCCAGGGCCACATTGGAAATGCCTCCGCACTTGGGGCAAATGTATTCTCCCTGGGTCTTCATATACCAGCTCATGGCCGGATTTAATTTTTTCCCGCAATAAGGACACCGGGCAAGCTGAAACTTTTTCATAATTCCTACCTTCCCAGCCGGCATGGCGGCTGTATTTACTGAAGCGGATATTTTTACGGAAGAAAAGACAAAAACCTCTTTCAAAGGAATTTTGTCCTTTCAGCGTCCTTCCATCCTTTTTATGGCAAAAACAAGGGATTCCAAAGAATAAGTATACCGCATTTTCAGGAAAATCGCAAGCATTCCAACAAAAAGCCCTTTCCCGTATTCCCCCTTACCCTCAAAAAAAGCCTTTCTGAGACGAAAATACGGGCTGTTTTGGAATTTTTTCCAAACGCCCGCACAATTTTCCTGTTTTTTCTTTTTTTCTTTTCTCTGTTTTCCCCACAGACCGCTCAAACAGGCTGCTTCAACAAACTGTTTAAGCAAATCCCTTAAAGGGAGATACGATCCACAAACCGGCTGCGCTTCAAAAGGGTCCCGGAAGAGATCTGGGAAATATACAACGTGAATTCTCCGGGATGTTCCCCGGTGCACAGCACAAAGGACTTGGGAAGCTCCTGGGAAACATTCACCACCCGCCCCTGCTTTTCACAAAGCGCCAGATAGGACCGGGTAATTTTGGAGACCGTAGAGGTATCCATATCAAAAATACCCACAATGGAATCTGTTTTGATTACCGTATCCTGCCCCAAATGGAGATACATAGTTTCCTCCGCTTTCCTTGCCCCGGCTTCTGCAGGGCAAACCGTTTTTCCGCTTCAGCCGTCCAATGGGCCGGCTGCTCCGGAGATGCTAATTGTTTCGGCTGTTTTTGCTCTTCTTTCTGCTTCTTATTTTAGCACAAAATCCCCGTTTTCACAAGAATCCAATTTCTGAAACTCCCGGAAAACAGCCCATATGCCGGGCTTTTTACCAGAGGGAAAAAGAAAACAATGGCGACAAATGGGAGAAGGGGAAAAGGAAGAAAGAAAAAGGCAGAATCTTCCCTCTGTTTTCCTTTTTCCTTGTTCCCTGTTCCTCGTTCTCTGCTCTCTGTTCTCTTTTTATAAAACCGGATCAATGGAACCAAAAGGCCCAACCGGTTCAACAGGTCCAACCGGACCCTCCGCTTTTCCTTCCCGAACCTGAAAACGGAGCCCCTGATGCAAAACCGGCTCCGGGGAGCAGCAGGTGAGAAACACCTGCCGGTTTTCCAAATGGTTCAGAAGGTATTCCTGCCGGCGCTGGTCCAGCTCGCTGAGCACGTCGTCCAAAAGTACCACCGGCTCCTCTCCGGAAAACCGGCAGAGCATATCCGCTTCCGCCAGCTTCATGGCCAGAACAGCGGAGCGCTGCTGCCCCTGGGAGGCAAACGATTTGGCGGGGACGCCGTTCAGGAAAATTTCCAGATCCCCTCTGTGAGGCCCTGCCGCCGTATGTCCCAACCGGAGATCCTCCCTGCGCAAATCAGAAAGAGCCTGCTCCAGGGAGCCGTCATATCCGGGACGGTAGCCGAAAGAAAGGGTCTCCCGGCCGGAGGAGATACCCCGGTAATAGTTTTCCGCCAAGGGCGTAAACCCCTCCAGGTATTCCTGCCGCCGCCGGGTGATCTCTTCCCCCAGCCGGGCCAGACGCTGATCCCAGATCTCCAGGGTATCCAGAAGCTCCGGGTGCCGGGGAATGTCCTTCAGCAAAGCGTTTCTTTGAAACACTGTGCGGTTATACCGGGAAAGCAAAGGCGCAAAGGCGGGTTTGCACTGGCACACGGCAGAATCCAGAAACTGCCTGCGAAGCGCCGGGCCTCCTTTCAGAAGGGAAAGGTGCTCCGGGGAAAAAATCACCGCGCAGAATGCCCCCACCATCTGGGAAGCGGAACGCTTTTTCACTCCATTGAGTTCCAGAAATCGCTTTCCTTCCCGCAAAGCAATGCCCGCCTTCTGCTGCCGTTCCTCACTGAAAAATTCCAGAGAAAGCCGGGCCTCCTGCTGCCCCCGGCAGATCAGCTCTCCGTCCTTGGCTCCCCGAAAGGAACGTCCTCCGGTAAACAGCCAGATAGCTTCCAGAAAATTGGTTTTTCCCTGGCCGTTTTCCCCAAACAGCACATTGACGGAAGGGGAAAATTCCAGGGGAGCCTTCAGGGAGTCTTCCAGGTTCCGGAAGCCCCGGCAGCCCAGAGAAAGGACTCTCATTCCGTTTCTCCTTCCACCTTGCAGAGAAAGTCCCCATATTCCGCCGTATCTCCCGGGCGAAGTTTCTTGCCCCGCATGGTGCACACTTCTCCGTTCACCTTTACCAGCCCCTGCTGCACCGCCACCTTGGCCTGGCCGCCGGTCTCCGCGGCGCCGGAAAGCTTCAGAAGATCCTGCAGCCGAATAAACTCCGTGTGGATCCGTACGATTTCTTCCTTCACTGTATGTCTTCCTTTCTTTTGCCGGAGCCTCCGGCTGCCTTAAAAAAGCCGGCTGCAGGGAGCGGGGAAAATTTCCTGCTCCTTAGCCCCCGGCCTTCTGATTTTTCGATTTTTCTTTTTCCCGCAGATACGTATAAGGCGGATGTTTCCCCGGACATCCCCGGAGCCGCTTTCCTTGTCCTTATCCTTGTCCTTACGCTTTCAGACGAACCGGCAGCACCAGGAACAAATAGTCTTCCCCTTCCGGAGGCAGGATCTTCATGGGGCTTAAAGGCCCGTTTAATTCCACCCGGACTTCGTCCCCCTCCGTATTCCGCAGGGCGTCCAGCAGATACCGGTTATTAAAGCCCATTTCTACCGCCGCTCCCTGAATATTGGCCTCAAACTGGTCGCTGGCCCGGCCCATAGCCGTGGAGCAGGAAATGTGGATCTCTCCCTCTCCGAACACACAGCGCAGGGGGCTTTTCAGCCGGTCCGTGATCAGAAGGGAAACACGCTCCACGCTGGAAAGAAATTCCCGGGTCTTTACCCGGATGGTGGTGGAGCTGGAAGCGGGGATGGCTGCCCGGTAATCCAGGAATTCTCCTTCCAGAAGCCGGGAAACCACGGTATAGTTCCCGATGGTAAACAAAATATGCCGGCTGCCTACATGGACCTGCACCGGGTCCGAATTGTCCGGCAGCAGCTTCATTACTTCCGAAAGGGTCTTTCCAGGCACCACAAAGGAAAGATCCGTGCCCACTTCCAAAGGCTCTTCCCGTAAAGCCAGGCGGTATCCGTCCACGGAAACCAGGCGAAGCTTCCCGGCGGAAGAATCCAGCTCAAACAGCGTGCCGGTGTGGATGGGTTTGGCGTCGGAATCCGCCACGGCGAAAATCGTCTGGTGGATCATGCCTTTCAGGCATTCTCCGGAAACGGAGAAGCCGTCCTCTGTGGAAACCACCGGAAATTCCGGGTATTCTTCCGCTCCCATGCCGGCAATGGAAAATTCACTTTGCCCGCTTTCAATGGTGGTGACGTTTTTGCCATCCACCGTCAAACGGACCCACTCCCCGGGCATCCGGCGGATAATGTCCCCAAACAAGCGGGCGCTCAGCACCACGGAGCCGCTTTCTTCCACAGAGGCTTCCAGGGTGGTGGTCATGCCCAGCTCCAGATCGAAGCCGGAAAGGGTCATTTGATTTTCTTCCGCTTTCAGAAGGATTCCCTCCAAAGCAGGAATGGAGGATTTGGGAGAAACCGCCCGCTGCACGTTGGAAACCGCTTCCACCAGCTGCTGGCGCTGACAAGTTAATCGGACCATAGCAAAACTTCCTTTCAAAAGGTTTGGGATGTATGTATAAAAATGCAAGTTCTATGCAAAGAGAGAAAAGCTTGGTGCTTACCCCCAGGGGGGTTCCCTGTTTAGGGGAGAGGAGCTGATTTATATATATATCTTCTTATCTATATCTTTTTATTTTAGTAGTCGCAGTAGGGGGCGCGGAAAAGTGGAAAAATGCAGGAAACCCCCGAACTTGCTGCAAAATCACATGGAAACAGCGGAGGAAAAGACATGTTGAAAGTTTGTGAATTCCACAGCCGGAGTTTCAGATTCCACCGGACTGTGGAAAACTCTGTGGGGAAAGTTGAAAAAAATGTGGAAGAATAAATGCCTGCAAAAAAAGCTTCCGCCGATTGATTTCCGAAAAAATTTCCGGAACCCGGAACAGGGAAGCTTTTTTACCCGGGAGCACTGGTTGGCTGATTAGCTGTTTAGCCGATCAGTTGTTTAGCTGGTTGGCTTGTTGGCTTGTTGGCTTGTTAGCTGATTAGCGGTCCCGAATATTTTTGATAATATCCTCCGCGGTGGCCCGGGAGCGGGGCTCCTTGGCGATCTTCTTTTCCATGGCCTGCAGGGAATATACCACGGTGGAGTGATCCCGCCCGCCGAATTCTTTTCCGATGGAATCCGTGGACATCTGGGTGATCTCCCGCACCACGTACATCGCCATCTGCCGGGCTTTGGAAATGTTGGAGGAACGTTTTGCGGAGCGAATGTCCCCGGCGGAGACGCCGAAGGTCCTGGCCACTTCCTCGATGATCTTTTCCACAGTCAGGGGCGTGGGCTGTTCGTTGCTCATAATATCGCTGATAGCCGCCTGGGCGGTGTTGATGCAGGGCATGTCCCCATTTAAAAGGTAATAGGCCTTCATCTTTTTCACAATACCTTCCAGCTGGCGGATATTGTTTTTCACCCGGTTGGCAATGTACTCGCACACGGCGTCGGGAATGTCGATCTGCAGAAGCTCCGCCTTCCGCCGGATAATGGCGATGCGGGTCTCGAAATCCGGGGGCTGCACGTCTGCGGTCAGGCCCCACTCAAAGCGGGTGAGAAGCCGTTCTTCCAGAGTAGCGATATCCTTGGCCGGACGGTCGGAAGTGAGAACGATCTGCCGGTGGGCCTCATAAAGAGAATTAAAGGTATGGAAGAATTCTTCCTGGGTGGAGTCCTTGCCGGCGATAAACTGGATGTCGTCCACCAAAAGCACGTCGGCCTTCCGGTACCGCTCATGGAAATCCTGGGTGGTACCGTGACGGATGGCGTCGATCATTTCGTTGGTAAAATCGTCACCTTTAATGTAGAGAATGGTCATCTCCGGGTAATTTTTGGCAATGGAGTTATAGATGGCCCGCAGCAAATGGGTTTTGCCCAATCCGGAATTGCCGTAAATAAACAAGGGGTTGTACAGCGTGGCGGGCTTGGCAGCCACAGCAAGGCAGGCGGCATGGGCGAATTTATTGGAAGGCCCTACGATGAAGGTATCGAAGGTGTACTCATAATCCTCGGAAGGATCGGACTCCTCCTCCTTGGGCGCCACCTCTTCGGGGATCACAAACTGAATGCTGAACTTCATGCCGAAAATATGCTCCAGCGCTTCCGTAAGCAGCGTGGTGTAGCACCGGGTCAGCGTCTGCCGGTGAAAATCGTTAGGCACCTGCAAAATCGCCACATTTCCCTGAAAATCCAGGTCCACCGGCTGAATGCGGCTGATCCAGGTGGTAAAGGCCACCTCGGTGATGCGTTCTCTGCAATAATTGCAGACTAAGCCCCAGGCTTCCGTAAAAGATTCCATACTACAAAATTCCCTTTCCCTGTAAGATAGTGCTGTAAAAATGGGCGCAAAACAGACGCCGACGGTTTTCCTTGGTTTTTCATCCCGTTTGGGTGCGCTTGGGCGGAACAAAAAAGCTTTGAAGGGATCCCGGCGGATCGGCTGAAAAGCCGCTTTTTCGGGACAGTTCCCGGCAGGCAGCGACTTAATACCCTTCCGTATCCTATACAAAATTAAGTATAGCATAAAGGAGAAAACACTTCAACGGAAAGGGGCGGAAAAAATCCCTGGAAAAGAAAGGAGATTCTTGGGGCAAACTGTACAAATTTTTTGCGGAAACCCTAAGGCTTTTTCCGGGATCCGGTCCGCTTTTCCCGCAAAGAGAAAAAGCACAGGAAAAAACCCGGGGGAAAACTGCAAAAAAGCCGGGGAAAATCAAAAATAATCGGCAGTTTGTGTTGACAGCAAGCCCTTTTTTCATTATAATGCTAAGGTGCAAGGTTTGTGCCCGGGGCTTTTCCGCGGATTCGCGGAAGGCTTGTTTTTTCGGTATCCTTTTAAAAAGCCGGAAAAAAGGGCATCTGTATGTTGGAACGCTTTAGTAAAGAAGAGGATGACGCCGTTTTGCCTTTGGCCCGGTGTTTCCAGAGCTTTAAAGCCTGAAAGGAGGGTTTTCTGCATGCTGAGAACCTATCAGCCCAAAAAGCTCCATAGAAAGAAGGAGCATGGCTTCCGGAAGAGAATGTCCACCAGCAACGGCCGGAAGGTGCTGGCTCGCCGCCGCGCCAAGGGAAGAGCTCGTTTGAGCTACTGATCCCTGTGTTCCTGTGTCCCGGTAATTCGGTGACCTGGTACCCGGTAAGCGGAAGCGGAGAGGAGCTTTGCGCTCCAAAGGATCCGGACAAGCCGGCCGGCTTATATGCCGGCGAAGAAAGGCATTTGTTTTCCGGGGTCTCCCACTGAAACGGAGGCCCGAAAGAAATGCGTTTGGCCGGAAAAAACGCCTGCGGGCGTTGTGTGGGGGGAGCTTTGGCTCTCCAAGCGCAGAAGGCCACTGATACAGTGGCCTTTCTTTATAGAATACAGAATCTACAGAATCACCAGAATCATCAAAGTCACAGAAGCGTGAAAGAATGAAAGCACAGATCCCGACGGTTTTTCAGCAGGCCGGGGAAATCCTTTGAAACAGACCTGGTGACCTGGTTTTGAAGGGTTTAAAGAAAAAACGGCAGGCAGCCTGAGGCGGCGGTGGAATGAAGCAGTGGGTTTCCTTAAAAGAGAATAGGGATTTCCGCAGGCTCTATGCCCGGGGAAAATCGTATGTTTCCTCCGGCGTGGTGGTTTACGTTCTGCGAAACCGGACAGGGGAGCTGCGTATGGGCATCACCACCAGCAAAAAGGTGGGAAACGCTGTTTCGCGCAGCCGGTGCCGCCGGGTGATCCGGGAGGCTTTCCGGCCTTTTGCGGAAAAGCTGCCCCGGGGGTATGACCTGGTTCTGGTAGCCCGGGGAAAGACGCCTTATGTGAAAAGCACGGCTTTGGCGGCGGAATTGGAGAAACAGCTTCGGAAAGCAGGGCTGCTTTCATGAGAAAGCTGCTGATCCGGCTGATCCGGTTTTACCAAAAGGGGATCTCTCCTTTAAAAAAGCCCTGCTGCAAATACATTCCCACGTGTTCCGCTTATGCCATTGAAGCCATTGAGCGGTTCGGGCCTATCAAAGGCCTGGGGCTGTCTATATGGAGGCTTTTGCGATGTAACCCCTTCAGCCGGGGCGGGTATGACCCGGTTCCGGAGAAAAAGTCCCGAAAAGGGAAAAAGGGCCCTTCCGAAAAAGGATTTTGAAAAATCCAGAGGGTCACTTTGGAGCCTTCTGTTCCTTTCGCAGCCTTTGCAGCATTCACAGCATTCAAAGCTTTCGCTGCTTTCCGGGAAATCCGGAAAAGGGGAAGGCAAGAAGGAAGGCAAGCAGAGAAACAAGAAAGCTTTTATTAGATGAAAAAAGTCCTGCCTGGCAGGGCTTTAGATACACAAGGTCTTTTGAATTTTGAACAATAAAACGATTTTCAAAAGGCAGGAGTAGAGGAGACTGAGTATGGCAATTTTTAACTGGCTCGGCAGCATGCTGGGGTATTTGCTCTGGTTCTTATATCAGATCGTGCAGAACTACGGCGTGGCCATTTTGCTGTTCACCCTGGTAATGAAGCTGGCGCTGTTTCCCTTTTCCATTAAGCAGCAGCGCTCCATGGCCTCCCAGACCAAACTGCAGAAAAAGGTCAAGGAGCTGCAGAAGATCTACGCTAACGATAAACTGAAGCTGCAGCAGGAAACCCAGAAGCTTTACGATAAGGAAGGCGTGAGTATGACAGGCGGCTGCCTGCCCATGCTGATCCCCTTCCCGGTTTTGTTCGGAATTTATTACGCGGTGCTGTATCCTTTGCAGAACGCGCTGCATGTGGCGGTGGACCATGTCTCCTCGGCCACCCAGCTTTTGGGGCAGATCCCCGGCATCGGCTCCGGTTTTTCCGGCGCTTACAGCGAAATTGACATTATCAAGCACTTTTCCTATCTGAAGCCCTATCTGATGAACATGGGCGAGCATTCCTTTACCGCGGAAGAAGCCGCCAGAGTGGAATCTTTCAGCGGCGGATTCAACTTCCTGGGATGGGATCTTTTAGCCACCCCTGCCGTCTCCACCTTTGCTTCCATGCTTTGGTTGGTGCCGGTATTGTGCCTTGTGCTTTCCCTGGCGGCCAGCTTCGCCACCCAGAAGCTGCAGCCCGGCGCCCAGCAGGGCCAGCAGGGTTGCATGAAATTTATGATGTACGGCTTCCCCTTCTTTACCGCTTATCTGGCCTGGACCATGCCTGCCGCCGTAGGTTTCTACTGGACCCTGCAGACGGTTCTGGGCTTTGTGCAGACGGTAGTGCTTCATCGGTTCTACAGCCCGGCGGACGTGACCGCTCACGCGGAAGCGGCCCGAATTGCCCGGAGACGGGAAGAGGAAGAAAAGGTAAAAGAATTGCCCCCTCATCAGCAGCTGGAGCTTCGCCGGCAGCTGGAAGCCAAATATGCCGCTTCCGCAAAGAAATCTTCCGGAGAAGAGAACCCCCAGAAAAAGAAAACTTCCTCTAAAAAAGCTTCCCGCTCCAAGAGCTCATCCGATTATTTAGGAAGCAAGAAATGATCCCGGAAACAGCCGGGCCCGGCGAAATAAACGGGAAACAGCAGCTTGAGGATTTTTGCAGCAAGGCGCGGATGTGCCTTCTGCCATGGAATACAGAGTTTAAAAAGGTTCTTTTCCCATAGGAAAGGAAGCCTTTATCAGGAGGTATCCGCTATGATAAAAGAAGCAATCGCCACGGGAGAGACTGTGGAGCTGGCCAAGGAAGCCGCTTGCCGGGAGCTGGGAGTGGAATCCTACGAAGCGGAATTTGAGGTGCTGGAGCTGCCGGAAAAGAAGAAATTCGGTTTGTTCGGAGGAAGTCCGGCCAAGGTGCGGGCGTTTATCAAAACCAGTCCGGCTCAGGCGGCCGCCGCGTACCTGAAGGAGATCCTTTCCTATATGGGCGTGGAGAATCCGGAATTTTCCGTGGAAGAGGAAGAAAGCTCCGCGGTGATCACCATTTCCGGAGAGGACATTGGATTTGTTATCGGCCATAGAGGGGAGACCCTGGACGCTTTGCAGTATCTGGCCGGGTTGGTATCCAACCACGTGGAAAATTCCTATTACCGGATCACCCTGGATATTGGAAATTACCGGGAGAAACGGAAAGATACCCTGGATATTCTGGGTCGGAAAATGGCGGCCAAAGCGGTGCGCACCGGCCGGAACGTTTCTTTGGAGCCTATGAATCCCTATGAGCGGCGGATCATTCACACCGCGGTGCAGGAAGTGGAAGGCGCCAAGTCCTGGAGTGAGGGAGAAGATACCGGACGCCATGTGGTGATTGGCCCTGTGGATGGGGAACGCCCCCAGCGCCGGGAGTCTTCCGGCCGTTACGGCAGAGGGGACCGGAACTTTAAAGGAAACCGTTCCCGCCGTCCGGACCGTTCTTCGGGAGAGTACGCTTCCCGTCGGGAACCTTTGGAAAAGCCGGAGGCCCCCAAAGAGAACGTTGCGCCCCGGCAGGAGATCAAGGGCGCGCTTTACGGAAGAATCGACGTAAAGAGGAACTGAAAAGAGAAGGCGGTTCGATGGAACCGCCTTTTTTCTGTAAGGCCTGTTTGCTGACGGTATTCTGACAGTTTGCCGGCAGTTTGCTGATTGTTTTGTTGGCGGTTCTGCAGCTGCAGCAGGCTGTGTATACGGATAAGACGGCAGAGAGACGGCGGGAAAGGAGAAAGAACCATGGAAAGCAGAGAGCAGGGGCGGGAGATCCGCCGGGAAACCGGGGAAGTCTCCGGTTCCACTGTGGCGGCCATTTCTACGGCCCAGGCGCCGGGAGGCATCGGGATCGTGCGGATCTCCGGCCCTAAAGCCCTGGAAGTAGCGGACCGGGTGTTTACCGCTAAAAGCGGAAAGCTTCTGAAAGACCAGAAGGGATATACCATGCTTTACGGCCGGGTGCATACCCCCATAGAGGAAGGCCCGGGGCCGGAAGAGCAGGAAGATCTGGATGAAGCCCTGGCGTTTGTGTATCGGGCGCCAGCCAGCTTTACCGGGGAGGACGTGGCGGAGCTTTCCTGCCATGGGGGGCTGTATCTTTTGCGGCAGCTGCTGCAGGCGGTGCTGGATGCAGGGGCTTCCCCTGCCGGCCCGGGAGAATTTACCCGGCGGGCCTTCCTCAACGGGAAAATGGGCCTGACGGAGGCGGAATCCGTTATGGAGCTGATCTCCGCCAAAGGCAAGCAGGCTGCCCGGGCGGCTTTGGCCGGGCGGGACGGCGCCTTGGAAAAAAAGATTCGGGGGCTTCGGGAAGAGCTTTTGGGCCTTTGCGCCCATTTGGACGCCTGGGCGGATTATCCCGAGGAGGAAATTCCGGCGGTGGATACAAAGAACCTTGCCGCTTCCGTGGAAAAAGCGGAACTGCAGGTGCAGGAGCTTTTGGATTCCTTTGAAACCGGTAAGATCCTGCGGGAAGGGGTGGAGACGGTGATCGCCGGGCGGCCCAATGCGGGAAAATCCACCCTGATGAATCTTCTTTCCGGCTGCCAGCGCTCCATTGTCACCGAGATTCCCGGCACTACCCGGGACATTGTGGAGGAAACTGTGCTTTTAGGGGAGATCCCCCTGCGCCTGGCGGACACCGCCGGATTGCGGTTTACAGAGGACCCGGTGGAGTCCATCGGCGTGGAGAAGGCCCGGCAGCGTCTGCGCACCGCAGGGCTGATCCTGGCGGTGTTTGATTCTTCCCTGCCGCTGAATCAGGAGGATCGGGAGCTGGTGGAAGCCTGCCGGGATGTGCCGGCAGTGGCTGTAATCAACAAAAGCGATCTGGAATCTAAAATTGACGATCAGTATATAAAAGATAATTTTAAACAAATCGTATATATTTCTGCTTTGGCAGGCCAGGGCCTCAAGGAGCTTTCCCAGTCGGTGACCGGGTTGCTGCGCACCGGGGATTTGGATCCCCAGGAGGGTATGCTGTTTACCCAGCGGCAAAGAGACGCGGCCCGGAAAGCGGAAATTTGCATCAAAGAAGCCCGGGACGCTCTTTCCATGGGCATGACCCTGGACGCGGTAACGGTTTCCCTGGAAGGAGCGGTTTCCGCTTTGCTGGAACTTACCGGGGAACGGGCCTCCCAAGCGGTGGTGGAGCAGGTGTTTTCCCGGTTCTGCGTTGGTAAATAAAGGAAATAAAGAAAATACCGGGAATATGGGAATCCGGGGGATCAGGAAGGCTTTTAAAGTAAAATCCGCCGTAGCCCATAGCCGTATAGTCGTATAGCCATGTAGCCGTATAGTCGCATGACTGCATGAGCGCATGGTCGTATGGCCGTATGGACGCGGCGCGTATAGATCGGAAACAGGGGTGGCACGTTTTCCACAAAATTACAATTCTTTGTGGAAAACCGGATGAGAGCGGATAGCCGGATAAGAACCGGAAGGAAACCAGAAAGACAGAAAAGACAGAACGTAAGAACAAGAAAACAAAAACACAAGAGCACAGGATTTAGAAAAAGGAAGGAAGCAGGGACAGGGAATGAAATACTTCGGGGGAAATTTTGACGTGGCGGTGATCGGCGCCGGGCACGCAGGGATTGAGGCGGCTTTGGCCAGCGCCCGGCTGGGATGCAGCACGGCGGTGTTCACCATTAACCTGGACGCCGTGGGCAACTGCCCTTGTAACCCTTCCATTGGAGGAACGGCCAAAGGTCATTTGGTGCGGGAGATCGACGCGTTAGGCGGAGAGATGGGCCGCACGGCGGACGCCTGCACTCTGCAAAGCCGGATGCTGAATTTGGGAAAGGGACCGGCGGTGCATTCCCTTCGGGCCCAGATCGACCGCCGGGAGTATTCCAAGATCATGAAGCATAAGCTGGAAACCCAGCCCAACCTGCAGCTGAAGCAGGCGGAAGTGACGGATCTTTCCCGGCAGGAGGACGGCTCCTGGCTTTTGACCACCCGTCTGGAAGCCCAGTATGTGTGCAAAGCAGTGATTTTGGCCACGGGGACCTTCCTGGGCGGACGGATCTACGTGGGGGATGTGTCTTACGAAAGCGGACCGGACGGCTTGTTCCCGGCGGCTTTCCTTACGGAGCCTTTGAAAAAACTGGGGCTGCGGCTGCGCCGGTTCAAAACCGGGACCCCGGCCCGGGTGCTTCGTTCCAGCATTTGCTTTGACGGTTTGGAAGAACAAAAGGGAGACGAGCCCATTGTTCCTTTTTCTTACGATACGGATTTCCCTCTGGAAAACACGGAGCCTTGCTATATCAGCTGGACCAACGAGGAAACCAAGCGGATCATTCTGGAAAATATCCATCGTTCTCCTTTGTACGGGGGAAAGATCGAGGGAGTGGGGCCACGGTACTGCCCCAGCATTGAGGATAAGATTGTGCGCTTTTCCGATAAACCCCGGCATCAGCTGTTTATCGAGCCCTGCGGCCGGGATACGGAGGAGATGTACCTCCAGGGGATGAGCAGCAGTTTGCCGGAAGATGTGCAGATCGCCTTTTATCATTCCATTCCCGGTTTGGAAAAGGTGCAGATCCTTCGCTCCGCTTACGCCATTGAGTACGACTGCGTGGATCCCACCCAAATGGATAGTACTCTGGAATTCCGGGATCTGCCGGGGCTTTACGGCGCCGGCCAGTTCAACGGAAGTTCCGGCTATGAGGAGGCCGCGGCCCAGGGCCTTCTGGCGGGAATTAACGCCGCCAGAAAGGTGCAGGGGAAATCTCCCTTTTTGCTGGATCGGGCCAGCTCCTATATCGGCACTTTGGTGGACGATCTGATTACCAAGGGGGTAACGGATCCCTACCGGATGATGACCTCCCGCAGCGAATACCGTCTGGTGCTTCGCCAGGACAACGCGGATGAGCGTCTGACGCCTATGGGCTGGGAATTGGGGCTGATCTCCCCGGAGCGGTGGGAAAAGTTCTCCCGGAAGCAAGCCCAGAAAGAGGAGGAACGGCAGAGGGTGATGAAAACCGTGCTTTCTCCCACGGAAGAGCTGAACGCCCTTTTGGTTTCACGTGGAACATCTCCCTTGTCTTCCGGAGTCAGGCTGGCGGATCTTCTCCGCAGGCCGGAGATGAATTACAAGGTGCTGGCGCCTTTTGATCCCCAGCGTCCCGATCTGCCGGAAGCGGTTTTTGAGAATGTGGAGATCGAGCTGAAATACGAAGGCTATATTCGCCGGCAAAAGGCGGACATTGCGGAAATGCGCCGGCTGGAAAAGAAAGTCCTTCCTGTGGACATGGATTACATGGCAATCGTAGGCCTCCGGGCGGAAGCCCAGGAAAAGCTGAACCGGATTCGCCCGGAAAACGTAGGGCAGGCATCCCGGATCAGCGGGGTCAGCCCGGCGGATGTTAGCGTGCTTTTGATTTGGCTGGCGAAAAAAGCGGGAGAGCCGCTGCATCCGGGAGTGGAGAAGGAAACACCGGATCCCCGGAGCCATACGAAAGCAGAAACAGAAGCAGAAGCGGAAAGGAGAGGCGGAGTTGAAACAGACGGCAGATAAAGCTTTATCCGGCAAAAAGCCCCAGGAAAGCCTTCCGGAAAGGGACCGGAAGGAGAATTTTTCCCGGAACGATCCGGAAGAACCCCGGGAAGCTGTTTCGGACATTCGTCCCTTGCTGAATACCTTGTTTTCGGAAGCAGGCATTCCCTGCACTCCAAAGCAGGCGGACCAGCTTCAGCGGTATATGGAGCTGCTGATCCAGTGGAACCAGAAAATGAACCTTACGGCCATTACAGAGCCGGAGCAGGTGGCGGTAAAGCATTTTTTGGATAGTGGGCTTCTGCTGCAGCAGTGCCTGTTAGTGTTGGGTATGTTAGGGAAGGGAAAACAGGCGGCGGAAATTTCCGGTGAAGGGATTCTATCAGAGTTTTCCGGAAAACGCCTGATTGATGTGGGCACAGGCGCCGGGTTCCCCGGTTTGGTGCTGAAGATCCTTTGCCCGGATCTGCAGGTGACCCTTTTGGACAGCCTGCAGAAACGCCTGACCTTTTTAGGGGAAGTGGCCAAAGAGCTGGAGCTGACGGTGGATCTGGTCCACGCCCGGGCGGAAGAAGGAGGAAGGATGCCTTCTCTGCGCTGCGGATTTGATTTCGCCACAGCACGGGCGGTGGCTCCTATGAATCTTTTGGCGGAATACTGCCTGCCCTTTGTGAAAGAAGGGGGATGGTTCCTGGCGCTGAAGGGCCCGGGGATCAAAGAAGAGCTGGAACAGGCCCGGGGCGCTTTAGGGCAGCTGGGAGGCGCTTTGGAAGTGCTTCAGGAATACACGTTGCCCGGGGGCGATCAGCGGGTTTTGGCGGGGATCCGGCGGGTGAAGCCGCTATCTTCCGTTTATCCCAGGCCCACTGCCAAAATAAAGAAGAAACCTTTGTAATTGGCGGAGAAATCTCCTGCTCTGTGTATGGTGTATGGGGTGCACGGCGTAAGTCCGTACATGCAGCGCCGTCTGGAAAAGCGGAGAGCGGAAGGCAAGCAGCCCAGTAAAAGTAAAAGCGGAAAGATATAAGCAGCAAGCAACAAGACATGCCGGCGGGGAAAAGTCCTCCGGTGAAGGTTGCTTGCTGCTTTGCTGTTTTTTTGTGCTTTTGTACTTTTGCCTTTTACTTTTAAAGTTTTACAAGGTTCATTCAGCAGCATTGGAAAAGCAAGCAAATGAACACACAATGTGTGGGTTTGTAGGTGTACAGGTGTAAGGGTGTGTAGGTGTGTGTTTGCTTGGAACGCCGGTTCCCTGGTTCCTTGGTTCCCGGTGCTGTTTTTTTTTTGCGGAAAAGCCCGGAAAACCGAAAAAGAAATCCGGAAAATCGACGGAAAACGCCCGGCTCCCGGAAAAAGGACGGAAATCCTTCAAAACGTTCCGGTTTTCCCCGGCGGAAAACCGACAGAACTTTTCCTTTTCCTGTGGTAGGATGTAAAGCAGAAAGAGATCAAATCCAGGGGGAGAACATAAGGCGCCAGCCGAAAAAGGACAAGCTCTCAGGATGCCCGGCCCCAAAGGGTTTGAAAAAGACGAAAGCCTTACGGCAAGCAGCAGGAAACAGGAAAACAGGTAACAGGCAAAAGGCCAGCCAACATAGAGAACAAGAAATCGCCGGGTTTTCCACAAACAAAGGAAATACAGTGGAAAGTTTTCCAAAGGATTTCTCTGCGATTTGCAAGGAGAAAACAGGGAAACATCCAAAATACGGGAAAAGGGGGAAAAGGACAAAATGTTAGGACTGGGAAAAGGAGAAAAACAAAAACTTTTATGGCTTTCACCGGAGGAGATCATTCCCAATCCCTCCCAGCCCCGGAAGTATTTTCCGCCGGAAGAGATGGAGGCTTTGGTGCAAAGCATTCAGAAAAACGGCCTACTGCAGCCGATCACCGTGCGGCGAAACGGCTCCCGGTGGGAGCTGGTGGCCGGGGAACGGCGGTGGCGGGCTTCCCAGAAGGTGGGGCTGGAAAAGATCCCTTGCTTTTTGTTTTCCTGCACGGATCAGGAAAGCGCCGTTCTGGCTATGACGGAAAACCTCCAGCGGCAGGACCTGAATCCTTTTGAGGAGGCGGAGGGCATCGCCCGAATTCTGGCCCAGTGGAACGTGACCCAGGAGGAAGCGGCCCAGCGTTTGGGGAAAAGCCAGTCTTACGTTGCCAATAAGCTGCGGCTGCTGCGGTTTACCCCGGAGGAACGAAGCTTTCTTCTGGAAAACGGACTGACCGAGCGTCACGCCCGGGTCCTGCTCCGTTTGGATACCCGGGAAAAGCGAAAAGAAGCTATGGAGACCTTTTTGCAGCAGGATATGACTGTAGCCCAGGCGGAAGAATACGTTCTGGCTCTTTTGCAGGAAGAAACCGAACAGGCGGAAGAAAACCAGCAGGATCTGTTCCGGGACCGGGAGGCGGAGCTTCGTCCGGAGAAACCCAGGAAAACGGTTCTTATCCGGGATGTGCGAATCTTTTTCAATACCATCCGCCATGCGGTGACCACCATGCGCAGCAGCGGCATCCCGGCGGAAAGCCAGCAGGAAGAAACCGAAAACTACATAGAATATCGGATCCGCATTCCCAAGACCCAGGGAAAAATCCAAAAACTTCCGGAAATTGTGAGAAAACCGCCGGAAGGCAGAGAGGAAAGGGAAGGCAGGGAAGGCAGAGAAAGCAGCCGGAAAAAGGAGTCCTCCCGGAATCTTCCCGGACAAGCCGGTTTTGCGGAAACTTCTCCGGAACCCTCCTCCATGTATTCCCCGGCTTCTCCCCAAAAGGCAATTTCCTGAACCGCTTTTGCAGATTTGCTGATTTACAGATCGCTGATTGTTGATTGCTGGTTGCAGATTTGCAAAGTTATTGGGGTACAGAGTTATTGGGGGTATAGGATAGCAGAATTACAGAATTACAGGTTTTAAGAAAGCCTGTTTATCAAAGCCCCGAGAGAGAAAGACGAAGTTTAGTGTTTGCCCCAAAATTCGGAGGGCAGATTTTCAAATGGCTTTCCGGCCTGCATAGTATAAAGCCGGAAAAATGAAGCCATGAATTTGTTTACTGGTTTATAAGCCCGGAGCCGGAGAGCTCCGTTTTATTCCCTTATCATTTTCCCTGTATGGCATACCCAATGCCAAAGCAAAGGGCCCGGAGAGATCCGGGCTCTTTGCTTTGGCCTGCGGTTCTTAAGAAGTTTCACGTGAAACTTTTTTAAATGCTTTTTCCGGGACTTTTCGCAAAAGATACAGGGGTTTTCCCTGCATTTTCGAATTTTCCCTTTATATTCCGGAAAAGCCATGGTATAATAACAAAAGATTCCCTTTTGGATAAAATTTCTTCATGGAAAATTTCCGAAAAGGGAACCATTGATTCGGAAAACAGGGGACGAGAGAATGGGGAAAATCATTGCCATTGCCAACCAGAAAGGCGGTGTGGGAAAAACCACCACCGCCGTGAATTTAGCCGCCGGGTTGGGGCTGCAGGGGAAAAAGACGCTTTTGGTGGACGTAGATCCCCAGGGGAACAGTTCCAGCGGCGTGGGAGTGGACCGCCGGCAGGTGAAAGCCACTTCCTACGAGATGTTTTTGGGAATGGTCACCCCCAAGGAAGTGATCCTGCACACCCAGTATAAAAACCTGGATCTGATTCCCTCGGGGATGGATCTGGCCGCGGCGGAAATCGAGCTGGCTTCTTTGGAGCACCGAATCCAGATCCTCCGGGGAGCGTTGGCGCCTTTGCGGGAGGAATACCAGTATCTGCTGATCGACTGCCCCCCGTCTCTGGGGCTGGTGACCACCAACGCTCTGACGGCGGCGGATACCCTTTTGGTGCCTATTCAGTGTGAGTACTATGCCCTGGAAGGACTTTCCCAGCTGATGAATACCGTCCGCCGGGTAAAGCGCCAGTATAACCCCCAGCTGGACATTGAAGGGGTGCTGCTGACCATGTATGACGGTCGGCTGAACCTGACCCAGCAGGTGGTGGAAGAAGTGAAAAAGTACTTCCCCCGGAAGGTGTTCTCTACGGTGATCCCCCGAACGGTGCGGCTCAGCGAAGCCCCCAGCTTCGGGATGCCCATTCAGTATTTTGATAAACACAACCGGGGCGCGGAAGCCTACGACGCTTTGGCCAGGGAGCTTTTAAAGCAGAACCGGGGCTGAAGGGGCTGAGGGGTCAAAGGGTTAAGGAGATAAGGAAGAAGTTTTCGGGGAGCCCCATAAACAAACCCATAAACTTATACACCCCCACACCCATAGCCCCCTAAAACAAACCAGGCAAAGATAAAAAAGCCATAGAAACTAGAAACGCCTGCCTTTTAAAGGATGGGGCGGGGAAAGGAGAAAGATATGGCATCCAAGAAAAAAGGCGGATTAGGAAAGGGACTGGAGCTGATCTTCGCGGAGAATGCCACGGAAGATCAAAACGCTACCGTTACCCTGAAAATTGGCGAGATCGAACCCAACCGGGAACAGCCCCGGCGGGAATTTGACGAAGAGGCCTTGGCGGAGCTGGCGGATTCCATTTCCCGCCACGGGGTTTTGCAGCCGCTTTTGGTGCGCCCTCTTTTTGGGGGAGGATACCAGATCGTAGCCGGGGAGCGCCGGTGGAGAGCCGCCCGGATGGCGGGGCTCCAGGAAGTGCCGGTGATTATCCGGGAGCTGGATGAAAGCCAGGTAATGGAGCTGGCGTTGATCGAAAACCTGCAGCGGGAAGATTTGAAGCCTTTGGAAGAGGCTTTGGGGTATCAGTCCCTGATGGAGACTTACGGATTCACCCAGGAGGAAGTTTCCAAAAGCGTGGGGAAAAGCCGCCCGGCGGTGACCAATGCCCTGCGGCTTCTGAAGCTTCCGGAGGAGATCCGGCAAATGGTGGACGACGGAGAGCTTTCCGCCGGACACGCCCGGGCGCTTCTGGGCTTTCCGGAGGAAGAGAAAATGCTGGAAGCTGCCCGGGAAGCGGTGAAAAAAGGACTTTCCGTCCGGGAAGTGGAGGCCATGGCCCGAAAGGCTGCCCGGCCGGTTCCGGAAAAGTCCCAGCCGGAAAGGACACACCGGATCCCCTATTTCAGCGAAGTGGAGCTGGCGCTGCATGAGCATTTGAGCCGAAAGGTGACGGTGCAGGGAAACCGGAAGAAAGGCGTTCTGCAAATCGAGTTCTACGGGGAAGAGGACCTGGCAGAGCTTTTGAAACAGTTTAAAGAGGACTGAGGACTGAAGGCTGAGGGCGGAAGCCAAAAGCAAAAAGTCAAAATCCAAAAGCCTTTGCCTTTCGGATTTGCAAGGCTTGTGGCCTTGTGGGCTTGTGGGCTTGTAGGCTTGTAGGCTTGTGGGTTACTTGTTACTGTTACTGTTTGCTGTTTACTGTTTACCGGCATTTCCCATACTCATTTTGTAAGCTTGTTAGCTTACAAGCTTACTGGCTGCCGGTTTTTCGGTTTTCCGGTTCGGCAGCGATTTGCTTTTGACGGTTGACGGTTGATTATGCATTGCCATTACAAACAATTTCTTTTGCAATCCAAATCTCCCGAAAAAGGGACAAAATATAGGAGAGAAAAACCATGCTGGATATTAAATTGATTCGGACCAATCCGGACTTTGTGAAGAAAACCATTCAAAAACGGGAAATGAACCTGGATTCCGTAGTGGATGAGATCCTGGCCATTGACGAAAAGCGCCGGGAGCTTACGGGAAAAGTGGAGGGCATGAAAGCGCAGCAGAATGCCGCCACCAAGAAAATTCCCGCCATGAAAAAAGCAGGGGAGGACACCACCGCCCTGATGCAGGAAATGAAGGAGCTTTCCCAGGCCATCGCCAAGGAAAACGAAGAGCTTTCCCAGCTGGAAGAGCAGCAGAAGACCCTGATGCTCTCTCTGCCCAATCTGCCGGATGAAGACGTAAAAGCCGGAGGAAAGGAAGAAAATGAGCCCCTGCATTATTTTAAGGAGAAACCGGAATTTTCCTTTACCCCGAAAAACCATGTGGAGCTTTGCGAAAGCCTGGGGATGATCGACTATCCCCGGGGAGCCAAGATCGGCGGCAACGGCGCCTGGGTATACCGGGGAGCCGGCGCCCGGCTGGAATGGGCCCTTTTGAATTTCTTTATTGAAGAGCATTTGAACGATGGGTATGAGCTGATCCTGCCCCCTCATATGCTGAACTACCCCTGCGGCTATGTGGCCGGGCAGTTCCCCAAATTTGAGGAGGAGGTTTACTGGATCCAGAACCCCACCTCCGCGGATAAGAAATTTATGCTGCCCACAGCGGAAACCGCTTTGGTGAATCTCCATCGGGACGAGATTCTTTCCCTGGAGGAGCTCCCCAAAAAGTATATTGCTTATACGCCTTGCTACCGCCGGGAAGCTGGAAGCTACCGCAGCGAGGAGCGGGGCATGATCCGGGGGCACCAGTTCAACAAGGTGGAAATGGTGCAGTATACCACGGCGGAAGGCTCCGACCAGGCGTTCCAGGAGCTGGTAGGAAAAGCGGAGGCTCTGGTGCAGAAACTGGGGCTGCATTACCGTTTAAGCAAGCTGGCGGCGGGGGATTGTTCCTTCTCCATGGCCAGAACCTACGACATTGAAGTATGGATTCCCAGCATGGGCATTTACAAGGAAGTCAGCAGCGCCTCCAACGCCCGGGATTACCAGGCCAGAAGAGGCAACGTAAAATACAGAGGCGCGGATAAGAAGCTTGCCTTCGCCCATACCCTGAACGCTTCCGGACTGGCCACCAGCCGTGTGCTGCCGGCTATTGTGGAGCAGTATCAGAATGCTGACGGCAGCGTCACCGTGCCGGAAGTGCTGCGCAAGTATATGGGCGGCCAGGAAGTGATCCGCTGAAGCCGCTGAGGCAGCTGAGGCAGCGGAAGCGATAAAAACAGCGGAAACGGTCAAAAGGATCGGGGAGAGGCTCCCCGGTCTGGAGCCGGGAACCCGGGAAAGGATCCCGGAAGGGAAACGTAAGAAAAGAGGCAGATGGAAACAAATGGATATAGAAACGGCTGCACCGCTTGGGTATCAGGAGTATAGGGAGACCCACCGGGTGGATATTTTTGACGCAGGCCCCACCGGGGAGCTGCGGCTTTCCTCTCTGCTGTGTTTATGCCAGAATACAGCCTGGGAGCATATGGAACGGCTGGGAGTGGGATATGCCCCTCTCCGCCGGGACGGCATTGTGTTCCTGGTGGTAAGCACCAAAGCGGAAGTGACCCGGATGCCTAAATACGGGGAGGAAATTCAGATCCGTACCTTCCCTCTGGGGTCCCGGGGTGTGACCTTCTACCGGGGGTTTGAGATTTTCGGGGAAGACGGAAAGCTGGCGGTTTTTGTGCTGCAGTCCTCCGTTTGTGTGGACCCGGAAAAACATACGCCTCTGCGGCCCAAGGTCTTTTATGAATACGGCGTATTCCCGGAGGAAAAGACCCCGGATTCCATGAAGATCCCCCGGGCCCATCCCCAGGAGGACATGCCTTTGCTGGGCACCCGCACCGTGCGCTATTCCGATCTGGACTGCAACGGCCATATGAACAACACGGTGTATGGGGATATTACTGAGGACTTTTTGCCCCTTTCCCGGCAGGAACACACCTATGCCCAGGTGCAGATCGATTATGTAAACGAGGCTCGGCTGGGGGAGGAGATCCTTCTTCGGGGCAAGGAAGAAAATGGCACGTTCCTTCTCCAGGGTTTTCATCCCCGGGGGCTTTGCTTCTCCGCTCAGGGAATCCTTTTGCCCCGGTGATCTTTTGCGCCGGTATCCTTTTGCCTTGGTGGCCTTTCGCCCCGGGCAGCGGATTCTTCTGTTTTTTCTTTTATATTTCGTTTTCCCATGGGTACAGACGAAGGATGCCTGTAATGCCTGCAATGTCTGTAATGCCTGGTGTATGATGCCTGATTCCTGGTGACCTGGTGCCTGATCTTACAGGCGGCGTTCAGGAAAGATTCCGGCGGGAATGCCTGAATTTTTACACGGGAAGAAAGAGAAAACGGGGAAAAAGGAGAATCTTGGGGAAAACGGGGCTTTTCGGTTGAAATTCCCCTGCGGCGGTGATACAATAGTAGTCAACACTTTTTTCGGGAATTCTTTCGGATCTGTTCCGGAAGGGAAAAATAGTTGGAAGGGAAACCCCTTCTTTTCGGTATGCTCTTTGTATTATACTTAAAATGGAGGCGTAATTATGGCGTATTATTACACGGAACCGTCCCGCACTTTTAACGAATATCTTTTGGTGCCCGGCTATTCGTCCAGCCAGTGTATTCCCACCAATGTAAGCCTGAAAACTCCCCTGACCCGTTTCAAAAAAGGGGAAAAACCGGCAATTGAGATGAATATTCCCATGACTTCCGCTATCATGCAGTCCGTTTCCGACGACCGCATGGCGGTGGCTTTGGCTAAAGAAGGAGGCATTTCCTTCATTTACGGCTCCCAGAGCGTGGAAAACGAAGCGGCTATGGTAGCCAGAGCCAAGGCTTATAAGGCAGGCTTTGTAGTCAGCGATTCCAACATTCGTCCGGAAGCCACGCTGAAGGACATTCTGGAGCTGAAAGAGAAAACCGGGCATTCCACCGTAGCGGTGACCCACGACGGAACCGCCAACGGAAAGCTGCTGGGCTTGGTTACCAGCCGGGATTACCGTGTAAGCCGTATGGAAGAGACCCTGCCGGTCTCCCAGTTTATGACCCCGGTGGAAAAACTGGTTACGGCGCCCCAGGGGGTTTCCCTTTCGGAATGTAACGACATTATCTGGGAAAACAAGCTGAATTCCCTGCCCATCGTAGACGAAAACGGCAATCTGCAGTATATGGTGTTCCGGAAGGACTACGCCAACCACAAGGATAACCCCAACGAGCTGCTGGACACCAAAAAGCGCTATGTGGTAGGCGCTGGCATCAATACCCGGGACTATGCCGAGCGTGTTCCCGCTTTGCTGGAAGCCGGAGCGGACGTGCTGTGCATCGACTCCTCCGAGGGCTTCAGCGAGTGGCAGAAGCTGACCATTCAGTGGATCCGGGAACGGTACGGCGAAAGCGTAAAAGTAGGCGCAGGCAACGTAGTGGATCGGGAAGGCTTCCGGTTCCTGGCGGAATGCGGCGCGGACTTTGTGAAAGTAGGCATCGGCGGCGGCAGCATCTGCATCACCCGGGAAACCAAGGGTATCGGCCGGGGGCAGGCTACGGCGCTGATTGATGTGGCCAAGGCCCGGGACGAATATTTTGAGGAAACCGGCGTTTACGTGCCCATTTGCTCCGACGGCGGCATTGTATATGACCATCACATCACCCTGGCTTTGGCCATGGGAGCGGACTTTATTATGCTGGGCCGCTATTTTGCCCGGTTTGATGAGTCCCCCACCAATAAGGTGAATGTAAACGGAACCTATATGAAGGAGTACTGGGGCGAAGGCAGCAGCCGTGCCCGGAACTGGCAGCGGTATGACCTGGGCGGCGCCAAGAAGCTTTCCTTTGAGGAAGGCGTGGATTCCTACGTGGCCTATGCCGGAAGCCTGAAGGACAATGTAGGGCTGACTCTCAGCAAGGTAAAATCCACCATGTGCAACTGCGGCGCCTTGACCATTCCGGAGCTGCAGCAGAAAGCCAAGATCACCCTGGTGTCCGCCACCAGCATTGTGGAAGGCGGCGCTCATGACGTGGTGCTGAAGGATAAAAACGTCACCACCATCAAAGGCTGATTTTTCTGCTTTTGCGGATTTGGTGAATAGGATCTGGGATTTGAAACTCCCGGAGGACAATTTGATTTGTCCTCCGGGAGTTTTTTGTTGTGCCCGGAAGGCTTTTCTCAAAGAAAAGTTTTTCAAAGGGAGAAAAAGCCGGCGTTTCCGCAATACGTAAACCCACTTGCGTAAAGAAAAAAGGAAAGCGGCAAAAGCGATAAGCAATAAGGGATAGGCGGGAAAACAGCGAACATCAAACAAGTAAACAAGCGTTCAAACATACAAGCAAATAGTAAGAAAGGAAAGGGCAGGAGAAAGCCCCTCCCCAACAAGAGGGCTGTTTATGGCTGTTTTGTATTGCTTTGTGACTACTTTGTAGGGAAAAGAAGAACGTCTCTGTTTTAACGTTTTTCAAGGAGGACAGACAAAAAATATTAGGAATATTTTATAAAGATTTCGGATTATTTTTTGGCTTGTATCCAAATTTACAATTGATATCCTCTATGCTATTTTAAATACATAAACGAGGTGCGGGAAAATGAAAGAGATAAACAGCCAAATCATATACCAGATCCTGAAGAAAGAAATTTTAGACCTGACGTTAAAGCCCGGGCAGAGCATCAGCGAGTACGAGATCTGCAACCGTTTTTCCGTTTCCAGAACGCCGGTGCGGACCGTTCTCCAGCGGCTTCAGGGGGATGGATTGGTGCGGGTGATTCCGTATAAGGGCACGGTGATCGCCCTTCTGGATTTTCAGGACATTCAGCAGATGATTTATCTTCGGGCGGCGGTGGAAAGCGCTGTTCTTCGGGACTTTCTTCCCCTTTGCACGCCGCTGCTGGAGGAAAAGATCCGGTATCAGATCCGCAAGCAGGTGATATTGGTGCAGGGGGACTTTGAGATCGCCCAATTCTACGAAATGGATTCCCGGCTGCACAGTATCTGGTTCCATGAGACGGATAAGAAAAAGATATGGAAGTGGATCCAGAAAGCCCAGATCCATTACACCCGGTTCCGTATGCTGGACATTGCGGAGGCCCAGGATTTTGAGACCATTATCCAGGAGCATCAGGGCTGTTGGAACGGATCTGCGCCAAGGATGCCGGAGCCATGGAGGAATTGGTAAACCGGCATTTGTATGGAGGGATCCACCGCCTGGAAAAACGAATCCGAACGGATTTTCAAAAATATTTTATACAGTAAACAGTCAACTATAAACAGAAAAGGAGAAAGGATATGGACATTCGTTACAGCGGAAACCCCAGAGACGTAAAGCGATACACCACAGAGGAGCTTCGCAGGGAATTTCATATAACAGGGCTGTATCAGCCGGATGAAGTGCGGGCGGTATACAGCCATGTGGACCGTATGGTGACTCTGGGCTGCATGCCGGTTCAGGAGACGGTCTCCATTGAAAAGGGGATGGACGTATGGGCCAGCTTCGGCACCCGCTTTTTCCTGGAACGCCGGGAACTGGGCCTGTTCAATCTGGGAGGAAAGGGAACGGTGATTTGCGACGGAAAGGAATATCCCTTAGGGTATAAGGACTGCCTGTATATAACCATGGGCACCCGGGAAGTGCTGTTCCGCAGTGCGGATAAGGAAGCCCCGGCCCGGTTCTATATGGTCAGCGCGCCGGCCCACAAAGACTATGAGACCCGGCGCATCACACTGGAGCAGGCCAATAAAAAGCCCTTGGGGACCTTGGAGCAGTGCAACAAGCGGGTGATCCACCAGTTTATTCACCCGGACGTGCTGCCCACCTGCCAGCTTTCCATGGGAATGACCTGCCTGGAGCCGGGCTCCGTGTAGAACACCATGCCCTGCCACACCCATGAGCGCCGGATGGAAATTTACACCTATTTTGAGCTGCCGGAAAACAATGTGGTGTTCCATATGATGGGGCAGGGGGAAGAGACCCGGCACATTGTCCTGCAGAATTACGACGCGGTGATCTCTCCTTCCTGGAGCATTCACGCCGGCTGCGGCACGTCCAACTATACGTTTATCTGGGCCATGGGCGGGGAAAACCAGGCCTTTGACGACATGGATGAGATCCCCACGGCTTCCTTAAAGTAAAGGAAGCTGAAACAGAACGGCGGAGGAGCTAAACAGAACAGCCAAACAGCCGGAACAGACACAGCAGGTATAACAATGTAACAGCATAACAGCATAACTGTATAACTGTATAACAGGCAGAAGGAGAAAAGGAGACCATGAATATTTTGGATCGTTTTTCGTTGGAAGGGAAAGTCGCCCTGGTGACCGGCGCTTCCTACGGTATCGGTTTTGCCATTGCCACAGCATATGCCTCCCCTGGCATCGAGACCTGGGCCAAAAAAGGCTTGGTGAACGTGCTGCAGTATGACCTTCGGGATTATGGCTTCTTTAAATGGATGAAGCTGGGCCGGGAGATGGACCGTTACGGCGTTCTTTCCGCCCCTCACAACTACGGCGGATTTTACGGCAATTACGCCCAGCTGCATTTCTCCGCTTCCATTGAGAAATTTGCCTTTGCCGAATGGGATCAGGCCCAGGCGGAAGGAGTGGACACGTCCGCGTATCGAATCGAAAACGGCAAAGTGTTGGTTGCCCCGGAAGCAGGTTTTAGCCTGAAGGTGAATGATTCGGTATTCGACGGGCTTTGTGAAGCCAAAGGGTGGAAGATCACCGGGTAAAACCGGGAAGGGCAGAGGGGCTTCCCCCAGGAAAGAAGACGCCAGGGCCTCCGGGATCCGGGATTTATGGGAACCGGGGGCCTTTGCATTTTTGCCGGAATGCCGCCGGAACGCCGAAGGAGAAAAGGAAAAAGGCCGGAGCCAATGCCGCTCGGGACAGGATTCAGGAGAGAAAGAGATGTTTTTCAAACTTTTCGAAAAAAATTGAAATTATCTATTGACAAAAGGACAGGCTCGTATTATAATTAACTACGCTTCTTGCAGTTGAGTCAGCTGCTGAAAGCGTTTTATGGCGGCATAGCTCAGTTGGCTAGAGCATTCGGTTCATACCCGAAGTGTCACTGGTTCAAATCCAGTTGCCGCTACCATGTTGCGGCCCGGTGGTCAAGCGGTTAAGACACCGCCCTTTCACGGCGGTATCACGAGTTCGATTCTCGTCCGGGTCACCATTTTGTTTAACCTCTGGATTTCCAGAGGTTAAACCTTTTCTTAAAAAGGTATGGACGCATAGCTCAGCTGGTTAGAGCGTTCGCCTCACACGCGAGAGGTCATGGGTTCGAGTCCCCTTGCGTCCACCAGAGAAGCACCGCGATTTTGATACAAAGCGTATCAGAATTGCGGTGCTTTCTTTTTGCCCGAAAGCCCTGATTTCAAGAGCTTTCGGGCTTTTGAGATGTTTGCTGCTCCCCAGTAGAACGATAG
>CALWUW010000035.1 GCA_944384815.1 uncultured Clostridia bacterium | reverse complement strand
CCGGAGACCCTACATGATGCACAGACGCTCATTGATGAATATATCGCTTTTTACAACCATGATCGCATTCAGCTTAACTCCAAGCTCTCTCCTATCGAAAAACGGCGCCTCTTTGCGTAATCCTTCCCTATCCTACCAAAGGTGGTTTTATTTCTGTCCTTTTCTTCTGGAACAGTTCATTTGCCGGGGGATAGTTTTACTGTGTTTTTATTTCAGCACTTTTTTCAGAAGACGAAATTTTTCAGGGGTGTAGGGATGGTAGCGCAAGGTAAGATCCGGCCGGAGACCCCGATGCAGAATGCTTTTCTCATGGGTGAAAGTCTCAAAGCTTTTCCGCCCGTGATAAGAGCCCATACCGCTGGAGCCTACGCCGCCGAAAGGCAGGTGATGACTGGCCAGGTGCACGATGGTATCGTTTACGCAGCCGCCTCCGAAGCTGACTTCCCGAATTACCCGGCGGATCATAGCTTTATCCCTGGTGAACAGATACAGCGCCAGAGGTTTTTCCCGGGAACGGATCAGCCGGAAGGCTTCCTCCGGATCTTGGTAGGACAAAATCGGGAGAATCGGGCCGAAAATCTCATCTTCCATGGAAGGACTGTCCGGCGAAGCCAATACCAGAGTGGGGGCGATGGTGTCCTTTCCATTGGTTTCTCCGCCAAACCATATGGAGGACTTTTCCGCCTCCAGAAGATCGGTAAGCCGCTGGAAATGCTTGGCGTTGATAATACGAGGAAATTCCGGGTTCTGCTCCGGGTGCTCCCCCAGAAATGTCTGAATGTTTTCCTTTAAAAGATTCAGAAGCTCTTCCCGAACCGAGTGGTGCACCAGCACATAGTCTGGCGCCACGCAGGTTTGCCCTGCGTTTAAAAGCTTTCCGAAAGCCAGCCGTCGGGCGGCCAGGGGAAGGTCGGCGGTTTCATCTATGATACAGGGGCTTTTCCCTCCCAGCTCCAAAGCTATCGGCGTAAGAAAGCGAGAGGCTTTTGCCATAACGGTTTTCCCTACGGAAACACTGCCGGTGAAAAAGATAAAATCAAAGCGTTCTTCCAGAAGAAGCTGATTTTCTTCCCGTCCGCCTTCCACCACCCACACATATTCCGGGGAAAACGCCGCCTTTATCAATTCCGCCAGCACGCGGCTGGTATGGGGAGCGTAGGCGGAAGGCTTCAACACCACGCAGTTTCCCGCGGCTACTGCACCGATCAATGGTTCCAGGCTGAGAAGCAGGGGGTAATTCCAGGGGGCCATGATCAAAACGCACCCAAAAGGCTCCTTATAGATCCGGCTTTTTCCCGGAAACTGGGAAAAGGGTGTGGGAACGCGCCGGGGCTTGGCCCATTTCTCCATATGGGAAAGGGCATAGTGAAGTTCATCCAGCACCATTCCCAATTCACACATAAAGCTTTCAAAGGGGGATTTGTTCAGATCCGCCTTCAAAGCTTCCTCAATTTGTGTTTCCCGGGCCAAAAGTTCTTTTTGCAGCCTCAGCAGAGCGTCTTTCCGCCGGGAAAGCTCCAAAGTGGCTCCGGAAGCGAAGAAAGTCCTCTGCGCGGCCACTTGGCGGGAAATATCCATAAGGATTCCTCCTATCTGTATTTTTTATGGGGAGAGCTTGTATTTAAAGGCGCAAGGAGAAGAGATATGTTCTTTCCTGCATTGTAGCATTCCCGATTTCGGAAGGCAATAAGCATAAAGGGAAAAATTAAAAAATTAAAAGTTAAAAAGAAGCCTTCCGTAAAGGTGGAACGGTTTGCGAAGCAAAGGGATTTGTTGTATAATAAACCCGATACCTACGGCGCTGCCAAGGAGTGCAAAGGAGATTTTTTAAATCAACGTCTAAGGCAGGCCAGCTAAGGAAAGTGAAAAGATAGCGGAAAGGAAGCCGTAAAAATGCAGCAACAAATGACAGCCGGCTCTTTTGTATATTTGGATAATTCATCCACAACGAAGCCTTGCCTGGAAGCGGTGCAGGCTGTTCTTCACTCTATGGAAGAGAATTGGGGAAATCCGTCTTCTCTCCACAGCCTGGGTTTTCAGGCGGAAAGGGCCGTGGAAGATGCCCGGCAGGCGGTAGCGGACGCTCTTTCCTGCCGCAGCGAGGAGATCCTTTTTGTTTCCGGCGGAACAGAGGGAAATAATCTGGCTATTTTAGGCGCGGCCTATGCCCGGAAAAAACAGGGCACCCATTTGGTCACCTCCGCTATTGAGCATCCGGCAGTGCTCCATGTGATGCAATATCTGGAAAAGGAAGGCTTTTCCGTAACTTATCTTCGGCCGGATGCCCAGGGGCGGATCTCCGCCCGGCAGGTTTGGGAAGCCGTTACCCCGGAGACCATTTTGGTGAGCCTGATGGCGGTAAACAACGAAACCGGCGTTCTTTTGCCGCTGGAAGCGGCTTCCCAGGCTATTCGGGAGAAAAAAGCCCCGGCACTTTTCCACGTGGACGCTGTGCAGGCGTTTGGGAAAATTCCTTTGAAGCCGGAATCGGAAGGGATCGATCTGCTGACCCTCAGCGGCCATAAGATCCACGGCCCCAAGGGAATAGGCGCTTTGTATATCCGAAGAGGGGTGCATCTGGCACCCAGGATCTTTGGCGGCGCCCAGGAAAAAGGAAAACGGCCGGGCACGGAAGGAACGCCGCTGATCGCCGGATTGGGAGCTGCTGTTCGGGCGCTTCCTCTTTTGGCGGCGGAAGAGAAAAGGATCCGGGAAATCAATCTGCATTTGCGTCGGCGTCTGGCAAATTTGCCGGAAGTGACCCTTTTATCCCCGGAGGATGCGCTGCCCTATATTCTGAATCTTTCCGCCGGGCAGGTTTCCGCGGAGACGATGCTGCATTTTCTTTCCTCCAAGGGGATTTTTGTTTCCTCCGGGTCTGCCTGTGCCAAAGGAAAAACCAGCCATGTGCTGAAGGCTATGGGGGTTCCTGCAAAGCAGATCGCTTCCGCTTTGCGGGTAAGCTTTTCCCGGATGAACACCATAGAAGATGCGGACCGCTTTGCGGACGCTTTGGAAGAAGGTCTTCACCGGCTGGTGCGGCGGCGCTGAAGGATGCCGCCCAAAAGCCGCAGACCCAATCTCCAACCCAACCCCCAAAACCATCTGAAACTGGGTCTTGACCAATAAGGAGAATTTTATATGCTGGAAAAAACAAGGGAAACCACAGGTTTTGTGCCTGAGGAAGTCATCCTGGTAAAACTGGGAGAAATCGTGCTGAAAGGTTTGAACCGAAACACCTTTGAATCGGTTCTTTTGAAAAATATGCGGCGGCGGCTGGCGGCTGTGGGTAATTTTGATGTAAAGATCGCACAGTCCACTGTGTATGTGATCCCCCGGGATGAGCAGGCGGATCTGGAGCTGGCCGCGGAGCGGGTGCAGAAGATTTTCGGGATCGTGACCTTTTGCCGGGCCCGGGTGACGGAAAAATCCATGGAGCGTATTTTGCCGGAGGCCTGCCGGTATCTGGAAGATACCCTTCGCCGGTGCAAGACCTTTAAGGTGGAGGCAAAACGGTCCGATAAGGCGTTTCCTCTGACTTCTCCGGAAATTTCCCGGGAAGTAGGCGGAGCTTTACTGGAAGCCTTCCCCCACCTTACGGTGAATGTTCACCAGCCGGATCTGGTGGTACGAGTGGAGATCCGGGATTTTGGCGCATATATTCATGGGGAACCTTTGCCCGGAGCGGGCGGGATTCCGGTGGGCACCGGCGGAAAAGCGGCTGTGCTGATTTCTGGCGGCATTGACAGCCCGGTGGCGGCCTGGTGCATGGCCAAACGAGGGCTGGAGCTGGTGCCGGTTCATTTTGCCAGCCCGCCCTATACCAGTGAGCGGGCGGAGCAGAAGGTGAAGGACCTGCTGAAAAAGGTCAGCGAATATGCCGGGCGGATGTTTATGTTTACCGTTCCCTTTGCCAGAGTGCAGGAAGAGATCCTGCAAAACTGCCCGGAGGAATACTTTACCATTCTCATGCGGCGGTTTATGATGCGGGTGGCGGAACGGATCGCCCGGAAAGAGCAATGCGGCGCGCTGATTACCGGGGAAAGCCTGGGGCAGGTGGCCAGCCAGACCTTGCAGGCCATTGCCTGCACCGACGCGGCGGCAGAGATGCCGGTATTTCGCCCGCTGATCGGTATGGACAAAAGCGAGATCGTGAAAATTTCCAGAGAGATCGATACATTCTCCATTTCCATTCAGCCCTTTGAGGACTGCTGCACCGTATTTACCCCCAAGCACCCCAGAACCCGGCCGGAGCTTTCCGCCGTATTGGAAGCGGAAAGCGCGCTGGATGTGGAGGCTTTGGTGCAGGAATGCGTGGAAAACGCGGTAATTACCCGGATTTCCCCGGTATAAACCGGGGAAAAGCCCTTTGATTAAGGAGCGGGAGAAAATAGGAAAATAAAGGGCGAGGACAGGAGCCGGGAACCAGGAAACAGAAAATCCGAAACCTGAAAACAGCAAACAGAAGCAGCACACAGCAGACAGCAGACAGGAACCAGAAACCAGGATTCAAAGGAAGGCGGGGAGAAAAATGGAAGAAAAACAAACGGCTTCCCAAGGCTGCGGGAAAACGCTGAAAACCGCGGAGATCCTTGCCGTGGGCACGGAACTTCTTTTAGGGCATACGGTGAATACGGACGCGGCGGTTGTGGCTCAGGAATTAAACGCCCTGGGAATTTCCGTTTTGTATTCTTCCGTGGTGGGAGATAATCCCCAAAGGCTGAAACAGGCGCTTCTGCAGGCCTTTGGCCGCAGTGACCTGGTGGTGACTACCGGGGGCTTGGGACCCACGCCGGATGACCTGACGAAAGAAATTGCCGCGGAATGCACCGGCAGGAAGCTGGTGTCTCATCCGGAAAGCGTTCAGCGGATCCGGGAATACTTCCGGGGGCGGGAATGCGGCGAAAACCAGTTTCGCCAGGCTTTGCTCCCGGAGGGAGCGCAGGTGTTTCCCAATCACCGTGGAACGGCTCCCGGCTGCGCCTGGGAAAACGGGCAGGGAGGGCTTGTGCTGATTTTGCCCGGACCGCCGGGGGAACTGGTCCCCATGCTGCAACAGGAGGTGATCCCCTTCCTGAAAGGAAAAACAGGGGGAGTGATCGCTTCCCGAATGGTGCACGTATTCGGCATGGGAGAAGGAGCCGTGGCCCAGCGGCTGGGTGAGCTGACCCAAGGGGAAAACCCCACGGTGGCCACTTATGCCAAGGAAAACGAAATGTTTGTGCGGATCACCGCCCGGGGAGAAACCCTGTCCCAAGCGCAGGATTTGGTCCTGCCGGCGGAAAAACAGGTATGTGAGATCCTGGGAGACGTGGTGTATACGGTAAACCAGGACGGTTCTTCGGAAAGCTGCCTGGAAGAGACGGTGGTCTCCCTTTTGCAGAAAGCCGAGAAAACCCTTTCCGCCGCGGAATCCTGCACCGGAGGGCTTTTAGCCAAACGGCTTACGGATATTCCCGGGGCCTCCCAGATTTTGGAAATGAGCTTTGTCACCTACGCCAATCGGGCCAAGGAAGAGCTTTTGGGCGTCCCCCGGGAGCTTTTGGATACCTTCGGCGCGGTGAGCCCGGAAGTGGCCCGAGCGATGGCGGAAGGCGTGCGGAAGGTCTCTGGTTCCTTTTTAGGGGTAGGCATTACGGGAATTGCTGGGCCGGATGGAGGCACGCCGGAAAAACCGGTGGGGCTGGTATATATCGGCCTTTGTGACGGGGAGCGGACCTGGGTGCTGAAGCTGAATCCGCCGGGGCAGGCGGCTTCCCGGGCTAAATGCAGGGGGAGGGCTTCCTCCGCGGCGCTGGATATGATCCGCCGCCGATTGACCGGGCTTCCCCAGCCGGGAGCCATTTGTTTTTCCGCTCAGGCGTGAGGCAGGGTATTTATAAAAACAGCGGCTTTGAACCATGAGCGGCACGTTTGGTGTCGGGAAAGGCGAGGAATACAAAATATGGATGAAAAAAACCGAATGCTTCCGGAGGACAATCCAAAAAATCCCCAAGAAGCTCCACCGGAAAACCCCATGACTGAGAATAAGGATAAGGATAAGAAAAGCACGGAGAATACGGAGGGCTTCCAAGGAGAAACCACGGAGCCTTCTTCTAAGACCGGTGTGAAGGAACCGATAGAAGAGCAGGCTGAGGAACCGGTTGAAGAATCGGCTGAAGAGCAGATTGCGGAGCAGCCGGAAGAGCAGACCGGAAAAAACGGTGGAGAGGATAGCCCGGAAGAAGATAGAGAAAAAAACAAGCCGGATAAAAAGGCCGGAAAGCATTTTCGGCGGAAAAGAAGCTTTTGGAAAGCCGTGTTTCCCTGCAAAGGGGACAGCCGCCGCCTGGTGATCAACAAGATTCTTTGCCTGATCTGTTTTGCAGTGTTTGTGGTTTGCGCGGGCATTTTGCTCAATGACCTGGTGCTGAAGCCGGGAGCCGTTTCTCAGCAAAACCAGGAGCTTTCCCAGATCTATCACAGCTCCTCCAAAGGAGAGGAAGAAAGCGAAGGCTCCGGATCCGGATCCCAGGCATCGGAACCGGAACGGACGGAAGAAGGGCATCTGGTAAAAATCGAGAACCTTCGGGAAATCAATCCGGATATTCAGGGCTGGATCACCGTGCCGGATACCGTTATCGATTTGCCGGTGCTGCAGTCTTCGGAAGCGTACCCCGAGTACTATCTTTATAAGAATTACAAAAAAGAGTATTCCTTTGCCGGCAGCATCTTTTTGGATTCCCGCTGCCAGCTGGATGACCGGGCGCTGATTTTGTTCGGTCATTCTCTGAATTCGGGGCTGATGTTTACTCCGCTGCTGCAATATAAGAATCTGGATTTTTATAAGGAACGGCCGGTTTTTACCTTCGACACCGTGGAAGATGAGAACCAATGGAAGATTTTTTCCGTATTTTTAGCCAATACGGACGCTTCCCAGGGAGAGCCTTTCAACTATATGCGGGTGGAGTTCCAGGACGATACGGATTTTATGAATTACGTCTACCAGATCCGGATCCGCTCCCTTTTGGAGACGGATGTGGATTTCGGCCCCTCCGATCAGCTGCTGCTGCTTTCCACCTGCTCCTATGAATACGATGGCTACCGGCTGGTGGTGGCGGCCCGGAAGGTACGGGAAGGGGAAGACCCTTCTGTGGATGTAAGCAAGGCTTCTTACAGCAGCCGGACGGTTTTCCCGGAAAATTACCGGAAGGATCATGGGCTTGCGGATCCCGGCTGGCCGGAGACCTATCAGGAAGCATTGGAAAAAGGATTGCTGAGCTGGGCGGTGGTAGAATGAATCCAGAAAACGTACGCTCCGGGGCAGGCAGGCTCCTCTCGGGAGAGCTGCTGTTTTTCCGGGCGGATCGAACCGGATATCTGCAGGAGGCTTTGAAAGGCGCTCTGAAAGGTCGGGGTGTTTCTTTGGAAACAGCCCAGGTGGCCACGGAGCCGGGGGAAGTCCTTCAAAAATTAGAAGGAATGCTGAAAAAGGGAAACCTGGTGTTGGTGGTTTCTGGGGAGCAAGGGGGGATTCCTCAGGGAGCGGAGCCGGTGTTTCAGGCGCTGGAGATCCCGTTGGATCCGGAAAAGGAGATCCGATGGATCCACTGGGTTTCCCGGGAAGAAAGCCGTGGATGCCTTTTGGAAAGCCAGCGGCAGGGGATTTGTTTTTTGCCGGATGTTCCGGAAAAAGCCCTGGGCCTTCTGGAAGAGATGCTGCCGGTTTTGGAAGGAAAATTTTCCCTTTTGCCCAAACCGGAGGAACCGCCTTTGGTGGATTTTTCCCTGCAACGGCAGGAAATTTGCCGGCGGGTGGGAGATCCTGTGTAAGCGTGTATAAAGTGTGATTTTGCTTCTCAGATGAATATAGATGTATATTCTTGGGGGAAAGCCCGGGATTTGGCCAAACGCCCCGAGACTCGGGGCGTTTTTTGAAACGGAGGTTCAGCGAATGGATTGGATCGGACAAATGAAGACGTTGGATGTTTTTCGAAAGCTGATGCGGGGAGACGTGCGCCATATGGCGGGCTATCCCTTTGTTTCCCGGAAGCCGGATCCCCGGCAGCGAACGGAAATCGGTCTTTCGGTTTCGGCTCCGGAGAAAACAGGGGTTTCTTCTCTTCGGGTCCGGCAGTATTTTCAGGCGCTGGACGCCTGCCCGGACGCCCATCCTCACAGCGTTTGGATTCTTCGGAGCGGGAAGCTGATCGCCCGGGGGAATTGGTTCCCTTATAGCGACCGGATCCCTCATATGATGTTTTCCCTTTCCAAAAGTGTGGTGTCGTTGGCTTTTGGAATCGCCTGCCAGGAAGGGCTGGTTACTCCTGAGGATCGGCTGGTTTCTTATTTTCCCCAGAAGCCGGCGCTGTTTCGCAGCCCCAGAATGGAAAAGGTCACCCTTTGGCATTTGCTGACCATGACCAGCACCGCTACTTTTTCCGAGGCGGGAAGTGTGGCGGAAAAGGATTGGGTGCGGGCGTTTCTGGCGGGAGATTGCAGCGGAGAACCGGGAAGCCGGTTCGTTTATAACAGCATGAATACGTATATGCTCAGCGCGGTTTTGCAGAAAGTTACCGGTATGCCCCTTACGGAATATCTTACTCCCAGGCTTTTTGAACCCATGGAGATTCCTGTGCCGTTTTGGGAGACCTGCCCTATGGGAGTAGAAAAAGGCGGATGGGGCCTGTATCTGACGGTATCGGATATGGCTAAGCTGGGGCAGCTTTTGCTGCAAAAGGGGATGTGGGAAACTTCGGAAGGGAAAAAACAGCTGGTTCCTTCCCAGTGGGTAGAAGAAGCCTGCAGCACCCAGGTCCTTACCGGCGATGAAGGGATCACGGCCGGATACGGCTATCAATTCTGGAGTTTCGGGAAGGAAGGCTTTCAAATGAACGGCGTTTTTGGGCAGCGGGTGATCGTGCTGCCTGATAAAGATCTGGTGATTGCCGTAACAGCGGGGAGCCGGGAATCCTTCACGGACCCCATCGCCCGGATTACCCAGGAATTTTTCGGGGAGAAAGCAGAGCCTCTTTCTTTCAGGCCCCTGAAACCCATCCCCGGAGCCCAACGGGCTCTGCGGAAAACCTTGGATTCCTTGCGGGCTTTTCACCGGTATGAGGGAGAAGAATCCCGCCGTTTAAGTTTATGGGAAAAAGCCGGGAAAGATTTTCGGGAATTTTCCAAAGAATTGGATGGAAGGCGCTACCGGCTGGAACCGGGGGAAGGAGGACCTGTGCCCTTGGTGCTGGCTTGCCTTACCAATAACTTTTTATTTTCCCCGAAAACGGTATCGTTTCGCTTTGTATCCGGAGAAGGATCGGGAGAAAAAAGGGAACCGGGAGAAAAGACAGGAAAGGAAGTGCAGATCCTTTTCGCCGGCCAGGGAGAAGAGAAATTTTGGATTCGGGCCGGGCTGGATGGGGAGACCAGAGTCTTTTCCCAAACCATCAATGGGGATCCCTTTTTGCTGGGAGCCATGGCGCGGATGGCCCGGGATGAGGAAGATCGTCCGGTTTTGAAAATTCAGCTGTGCTTTTTGGAGACTCCTTGTGTGCGGGAAATCAAATGTGTTTTTTATCAGCACGGAGGAGAACGAAAAAACAGCCGGGTCCTGCTTCGGTTTGGAGAAACGCCGGACGCGTTGACGGTAGAAAGCATGGTGCTGGCGGTTATGGAGCGGCAGGGGGAAAATGGACGGAACCTTTCGGAAAAAGATCCTTTTTTTCAAAAAGTACACGTTCGGGTAGAGCCTTTATTCCGGCCCAAACGAAAGGGCACGGAACTGCGGAGCCTGGCGGGGACGGTGGAAAGAAGGAAAAATAGTAATATTATGTGACAATATTACAAAAGGTATAAAAAATTCCACGAGAAAAGCCACAATACCGAATCTGAACGGGTATGTTCTGGCCAATACGTCCGGTTCGGCAGCCGTAAACAACCGGGGACCTTTGGGGATGGCGGATACAAAAGGAACCGGCGCTGCCCCTTAAAAAGCGGCAGGCCGAATAACGAATAAACAGCTATAAAAATGCCGGGGCATATGCCCCGGCATTTTTATCCGTATAACCAAAAAAGCAAAAGCAAACCGCTTTAAAGAAACGCTTATTCCTCCCGCCACATACGGGCGCAGGCAACGGCGTTTTTCCAGCCCCGCAAAAGCTTTTCTCGCTGGGCCTCTTCCATTTTAGGCGCATAGAGGCTGTCGATTTTCCAGAGGCTTTGGATCTCCTCCAGGTCCTTCCAGAAGCCCACGGCCAGCCCTGCCAGATAGGCGGCGCCTAAGGCTGTGGTTTCCCGAATCATAGGCCGGCGAAGCTTCTTTTGGGTGATATCCGCCTGGAACTGCAAAATCACCGGGCTGGCGCTGGCGCCACCGTCCACCTTGATTTCCTCAATGGAAACACCGGTATCCCGCTCCATGGCGTCGATCACATCCTTGGACTGGAAAGCAATGGACTCCAGCGCGGCGCGAATAATGTGATTCCGGGAAGTGCCCCGGGTAAGACCAAAAATGCAGCCCCGGGCATACATATCCCAATGAGGCGCTCCCAGACCGGTAAAGGCCGGGACAAAATAGACTCCCTGGGTATCCGGCACACGGGCGCCGAAATAGTCCGCGTCCGGTGCGGCGGAGAAAAAGCGCATCTCATCCCGCAGCCACTGTAAGACCGCTCCGCCTACAAAGACGCTGCCTTCCAAGGCGTAGGTGACAGTCTCTCCCCGATGGCAGGCAATAGTGGTGATCAGGCCGTTTTTGCTGGTTACAGGCTCCGTGCCGGTATTCATCAGAATAAAGTTTCCTGTGCCGTATGTATTTTTGATGTCGCCTTTTTTAAAGCAGGTTTGCCCGAACAGGGCGGCCTGCTGGTCGCCGGCGATACCGCAGATGGGGATCCTTTCCCCGCCTAAAAGGGTATAGCCGTAAATTTCCGAGCAGGTGCGGACTTCCGGCAGCATACACCTGGGGATTTCCAGCGCTTCCAGAATTTTTTCGTCCCACTGCAGGGTGTGGATATTAAACAGCATGGTCCGGGAGGCGTTGGTGGAATCCGTTACATGAACGGCGCCGTTTGTCAGCTTCCAGATCAGGAATGTATCCACTGTGCCGAACAGCAGCTTACCTGCCCGGGCTTTTTCTTTGGCGCCGTCTACATGATCCAGGATCCAGCGCAGCTTGGTGGCGGAAAAATAGGCGTCAGGCAAAAGCCCGGTGGCGCTGCGAATATAGGCGGTGAGCTCCCGGTCTTTCAGGATGGACTCGCAGATATCCGCCGTGCGCCGGCACTGCCACACAATGGCATTGTACACAGGGAGACCGGTGTCCTTATCCCAGACAATGGTGGTTTCCCTCTGGTTGGTGATGCCGATCCCCGCCAGCTCTCCCGGATGCACGTTCATTTTGGTAAGGGCGTCCATCAAAACGCCGTACTGGGTGACGTAAATATCCGTTGGGTTATGCTCCACCCATCCGGCCTGGGGATAGATCTGGGGAAATTCTTTCTGGGCTATGGATAAAATGTTTTGTTCCCGGTCAAATAAAATGCAGCGGGAACTGGTGGTGCCTTGATCCAATGCGGCAATGTATTTCTTTTCCAAAACCATTCCTCCTTTGTTTGGGGAACGAGCCCGATTTCTTTTTTCCGTTCTTTCGAGACTCCGGTTTTTCAGGTTTCCGGGTTTCCAAGTTTTCCAGTTATCCTTGTGCTCATGCTAGCACAGGCAGGGCAAATTGTCAATAAAACCAGTGAGAGAAAGGAAAAAACTGTAAAATTTGCAGATTTTTGCTTGGCCAAAAATCTCTTTTCGTTGCGATACATGAGAAAATACCGTATAATAAGGAAAAACGGAGAGGAAAGGCCGATGGGGATGGAGAGCATGAAAACGGAGCTTTTAAAGATCCTGGAAGAATGCCCTTTGGTAGCGGCGGTGAAGGACGAGGAAGGGCTGAAAAAAAGCCTGGAATCGGGAATCCGGGTGGTGTTTATTCTGTTTGGAAATATCTGCAGTATTCCGGAACTGGTGCGGCAGGTAAAGGATTCCGGGCGGATGGCCATTGTTCATGTGGATCTGATCACCGGCCTGAGCCAGCGGGAAATCTGCGTGGATTTTATCCGGCGGCAGACCCGGGCGGACGGGATCATCAGCACCAAGGCGGCTTTGATCTCCAGAGCCAGAGAGTTGGGGCTGATTACCATTCAGCGCTTTTTCGTCATTGATTCCATGGCGCTTTCCAATGTGGAACGGCAGAAAGATTCCTGTCACCCGGATTTTATCGAGATCCTTCCCGGGACCATGCCTAAGATTTTCCGCCGGATTTGCAACCAGCTGCAGACGCCTGTGATCGCCGGGGGGCTGATCAGCGACAAGGAAGACATTATGGCGGCGCTGGGAGCAGGCGCCTGCGCCATTTCCACCACCAATCCTCAGGTGTGGTTTATGTAGGCGCCAAAAGGCCGGGTCGGAAGGGAGAAAAAACGGCAGGGAATAGGAAAATCCCGGGAGAAGCCCTGTTAAGGCTTGTTTTTTCCCGGAAATTGTGGTATTCTTTCTATAGAAGTTCATACGGTTGCTTGAGAGAATGGAGTCCGGCAAGAAGAAGCCTGTGAAACAGGCTTTCTTTTGCTGGGCTTTTTTTATTGTCAAAATAAAAAGGCGGACCGTTTTAGGGCACAGGAAATAGGACACAGGAAACAGGACAAGGAGGGTTTTTACATGGTGGACGTATTGATCATCGGTGGAGGCGTCTGTGGCTGCTCACTGCTTTACCGTCTTAGCCGTTATAAGCTGAATGTGGTTCTGGTGGAAAAGGAGAATGATGTTTCCCTGGGAACCACAAAAGCCAACAGCGCCATTGTGCATGCCGGGTATGACCCGGAACCGGGAACAAAAATGGCCCGGTACAACGTGGAAGGAAACGCGCAGATGGAGAAGCTTTGCCAGGATCTGGATGTGCCTTATTTGCGCACCGGCTCTTTGGTGCTGGCCTTTGACGGGGAACAGATGCAGGTGGTGGATACCCTCTTCCACCGGGGAAGGCAGAACGGCGTTCCCGGGCTGCAGGTGCTGACGCCTAAAGAGATCCGGGAAATGGAGCCCAATGTCAGCGATCAGGTGAAATCCGCTTTGTATGCCCCTACGGCGGCGGTGATCAGCCCCTGGGAGCTGGCCATTGCCCAGGCGGAGACAGCGGTGAAAAACGGGGCGCAGGTGAAGCTCAATTGTCCGGTGACAGCTATGGAGAAAACGGAAGAAGGATTCCGGGTCACCGCCGGGGGAGAAGTGATCTCCGCCCGCTTTGTGGTCAACGCCGCAGGCGTGGACTGCGACCGTGTGCACAATATGCTTTGCCCCCCTTCGTATACGGTTTATCCCAGCAAGGGGCAGTATTACCTTTTGGATAAAAGCCAGGGAGACTTGGTGAAGCACGTGATCTTCCAGTGCCCTTCCAGCCAGGGCAAAGGCGTTTTGGTGGCGCCTACGGTGCACGGGAACCTTCTGGTAGGCCCCAACGCTGAGCCGGCGGAAAAAGGGGATGTGGGCACCACCGCAGAAGGAATGGATTTTGTTCGGGAGAAAGCGGCGCTTTCCGTTTCCGGCATCAATTACCGGGATTCCATTCGGAATTTTGCCGGGCTGCGGGCCAACACGGATCAGGAAGATTTTCTGGTGGGAGAAACGGAAGTTCCTGGATTTTTCCAGATCGCCGGGATCAAGTCCCCAGGCCTGACCAGCGCTCCGGCTATCGCGGAGGATATGGTGCGGATGCTGGGAGAAGCCGGGCTTCCTCTTCAGGAGAAGGAGAATTTTGACGGGACCCGGAAAGTGACTCGCTTTAAAAAGCTTTCCCACGAAGAACGGGCCCGGAAAATTCAGGAAAATCCTTTGTACGGGAAAATCGTCTGCCGCTGTGAGACCATTACCGAAGGGGAGATCGTGGACGCTTTGCACCGGCCTTTGCCACCCTGCTCAGTGGACGGCGTGAAACGTCGCTGCGGTTCCGGTATGGGGCGCTGCCAGGGCGGTTTCTGCGGCCCCAGAGTGCAGGAGATCATTGCCCGGGAGCTGGGCGTGCCCCAGACCCAGGTGATGCAGGATCGGGAAGGTATGTATATTATCACCGGAGAGACCAAGCAAGGGGGGAAGAACCAATGAGTGGTACGGAGAGACAGACAAAATACGATGTAATTGTGGTAGGCGGCGGCCCCGCAGGACTGGCTGCGGCGCTGGAAGCCAAAGAAACCGGCGCCGAAAAGGTGCTGATTCTGGAACGAAACCATGAACTGGGAGGCATCCTGAACCAGTGCATCCACAACGGGTTTGGTCTTCATCATTTTAAGGAAGAGCTTACCGGGCCGGAATACGCTGGCCGGTTTATCAGCCGGCTTCCCGGCTCCGGGATAGAGGTTATGGCGGATACCATGGTGCTGGAGATCACTCCGGATAAGACGGTCCACGCCATGAACAGCCGGGATGGCTATATGCAGCTGACGGCTTCCGCCATTGTCCTGACCATGGGCTGCCGGGAAAGGACCCGGGGAGCCATCGCCATTCCCGGAGACCGCCCTGCGGGAATTTTCACCGCCGGCGCGGCGCAGCTGTATGTCAACGTAGAAGGCTACATGGTGGGGCGCCGGGTGCTGATTTTAGGTTCCGGGGACATTGGCTTGATTATGGCCCGGCGGATGACTCTGGAAGGGGCCAAGGTTTTAGGCTGTGTGGAATTGATGCCCTATTCCAACGGCTTGAACCGGAACATTGTACAGTGCCTCAATGACTACAACATTCCCCTGTATCTTTCCCATACCATTACCAATATTCAAGGCGATAAGCGGGTAGAGAAAGTGACGGTTTCCAAGGTGGATGAAAACCGCCGGCCCATTCCCGGAACGGAAATGGAATTTGAGTGCGACACTGTCCTTCTTTCCGTAGGGCTGATCCCGGAAAACGAGCTTTCCCGGCAGGCGGGGATCCGGATGGACCGGAGAACCAACGGGCCGGAAGTATACGAGAATATGGAAACGTCCATTCCCGGCGTATTTGCCAGCGGAAACGTAGTGCATGTCCACGATCTGGTGGATTTTGTAACGGCGGAAAGCCAGCGGGCGGGAAAAGCCGCGGCGCTTTTTGCCCTTCATGGGGAGACACCGCCCGGGGAAGAGATCCTGGTGGAAAACGGCGCTTGCGTAAACTACACCGTGCCCCAGAAGATCCGGCCGGAAAACGTGGGGAAATTTGTGGAGATCTTCTTCCGGGTGAACTTTGTGTACCGGGATGTGGTGATCCGGGTCACTTCCGGGGAAGAAGTGCTGGCCAGCTATAAGCGGGAGCATATGGCTCCGGGCGAAATGGAAAAGATCGTTTTGCCCAAGGCGCTGCTGGAGAAAGCCCGGGATGGGAAAATTCGGGTATCCGTGGAAAAGGAGGCACAGGCGGAATGAAGGAACTGATTTGCATTGTATGCCCCAAAGGCTGCCACCTGAAGGTGGACGAGGAGAACGGGTATGCCGTTACCGGAAACTCCTGCCCCCGGGGAGCGGTATATGGAAAAAAAGAACTGGTCAACCCCACTCGGGTGCTGACTTCTACGGTGAAGGTTACAGGAGGAACGCTGAAGCGGGTCTCCGTGAAAACCGATGGGGATATTCCCAAAAGCCAGCTGTTTCCCGCTATGGAGGCACTGGAAAACGTGGAAATGAAGGCTCCGGTTTCCATTGGAGATGTTGTGCTGGAAAATTTCCTGGGGCTGGGAGTTAATCTGGTGGCCACAAAAACGGTGCCCCTCCGGGAAGAGTAAACCGAAAAAAGAAGAGAAGCTGAAAGGCTCCTCCCCATTGGGGAGGAGCCTTCTTTAAATCCATTCTGATTAAAACGTTTGAATGACTTTTGAATCGTATTTAACACTATAGTCGCTACACGGATAAATTTTATCCCGATAATTAAGAATTTCCGAAAGAAGAGCGTCTATTTTTTCGGTTAGAAAAAGTCTAGGATTATAAGGATTATGTAATTCCTTATTCGCATCAAAATTTTCAAACAAAAAATATTCAAATTTTCGTAGCTTTACAGCACTTGGCATGAAGACCCTTCTTTCATATAGTCCTACTGAACTTTCCCCGGAGGTTACTTTTGTTGGGTTAAAAAGGTTTTTGTTGATAGCTTTCCGTATAAATACGATGTTATTATAGCATCAGTATGTAAATGTTTCTAGGTTAATTTCATATAGGCTAAAAAGCAGACGTTCCTAAAAGAAACGTCTGCTTTTCAAATGCTTACGCTTTCATGGAAAATCGCAGGTCAAAGCTTTATTTCCACCCGGTCTCTGTTTTTTCCTTGTACTTCCACCAGTTTCCACTTATGGTGGCGCCGTTTATATCGTTTAATGGCCTTGATCAGCGACATGGCCTGGCTCCGAGTTAGTGAAATGTTTGCTTTTTTTAAAAAATGAGAAACAATTCGGGCGGAGAGCCGGTTAAGAAGCAAGCCTGTGGGAAGGAGGAGCCAAAAATGGGTTGAGGAATCTTTTACAATTATTTTCATAGAAAACTCCTATCATTCCACAAAGATCCGAACCACATCCCCATCTGCAGAATCTACTTCCACCAAATTGCCTACCACACCCTGGCGAACCAAATCCAGAATTTGATGCAGATCCAGATTCTTCAAAAAGGCATTCTTCGAAAAGCCGGAAATCTCCACGCCGGATTCCAGAAGCGTTTCCACTAGAACCAAAGGAAGGTTGACCCGGACTTTGTCCCCGTCAGAGGAATCCACTACCACACGAAGGAGCATATCCTGAAAGTCCTTTCGGGACTCCGCAGGCAGCATTTGCGCCGCAGGAGCGGGATCTTCCTCCCCGGAAAGAAATTGGTCCACCGTTACTCCCAAAATTTTTGCCAAACGAGGGAGGAGGGTAATGTCCGGGTAGTTTTGATCCGCTTCACTTTGCAAATATCTTTGAAAACGGGAATGACAGTAATGGGTCAACTATCTTTTTTTACAGGATAAAAAAGCCCGCAAACCCGCATGAATACTAAGAAAAATGTGACCGACAGTAAAATCGGTCACATTACTTGGAAGGGGTGGACACTTTAGATACCGTCTTCGTCTAAATTAAGTATTGTCTTCATCTCTTCTAAATACTTCTACAGCCTCAATCAAACCTAATATCAAAGTTTTCGGAAGAAACATTATTCCATCGTGATAGGTAAAAATTAAATCATTGCTAAATATTAAAGATGGCGATACGCAAGTTTCATGAATCAAACCACATCTTATACAAAAATATATAATATCTTCAATTTCAGCAAACCCATTGTTATCAGTTTTCAAGCCTTTGGTATTTTTCCCAAATTGAAATTTGCATTTTTGACAGAACTGTACCGGCATACCAAACTGTGTAATGATTGACATATACTCATTTGAAAAATTACAAATACGATTTCTGTTACCCTTGATATTTCTATATTTGCTATTTGCACAGGCATCTATAGCACAACATATTAAACATAAAGCGGATTCAAATTGTCCTTTTTCTAAAAGTATTTTACTTGAAATTATAAAATCATCAATATTCATAACTCTTCCGTCAAGTGGTCATAATTGACGGAAACACGCTTTTCATTTCCTTCCACATCATCGGTTGTAAAGATGAAAATATCCCCTTACGACAAAGTAATCTTTTTGTTTTTGAAGGTC
>CALWUW010000034.1 GCA_944384815.1 uncultured Clostridia bacterium | reverse complement strand
TGTTTGTAGTTGTGCTGTGTCTACGGTATCTCACGTTGACTCGAGTTCTCTCGTGTGCCCTTTCGCTCCCGTAGGACCGGTTTCTCCTGTGGGACCGGTTGCTCCCGTAGGGCCGGTTGCTCCTGTGGGGCCGGTTACTCCTGTGGGGCCGGTTGCTCCCGTGGGCCCGGTAGCTCCTGTGGGGCCGGTTACTCCCGTAGGACCGGTTACTCCTGTGGGGCCGGTTACTCCTGTGGGGCCGGTTACTCCCGTAGGGCCGGTTACTCCCGTAGGGCCGGTAGCTCCTGTGGGGCCGGTTACGCCCGTGGGACCGGTAGCTCCTGTGGGGCCGGTGGCTCCCACAGGACCTGCGGGACCCATAGGGCCAGTGGGACCAGTATTTCCAGTTAAACCGGAAGAACCTGTCGGCCCTGTAGGGCCGGTGGGACCCGTGGGACCGGTTGGCCCTATGAAACAACGGGGATCCGGACATGGATGCGGCGAAGGAGGGCGGCAGGGAGTGCAATTCTGCAACTCCCAAGGATTTTTATATTGCATATTGGCATACCTCCTGAACATGAGATAACCTATCGTTTTTAAGCCGCAATGCGGCTATTCTATACTATGTTAAAAACGAATATGGGTTCCCTTTGTGAAAAATGGAAATGAACGCAGCAAGCAAATGCAGCAAAACAGGTTCTTTTTGAATTTTTCAGCTGCAAAAGAGCAAACTAATTTAGGCCGGATACTTTCCGGCGGAAAGGGAGATTTAACTATGACAAATCTGAAATGTCATGTAGACAACTGCATTCATCATTCTCCGGAGCGCTGCTGCAAACCGGAAATTCATGTGGACGGTCCCTGCGCCTGCGGCTGCGAACAAACTTGCTGCGGTTCTTTTGAAATGCAAAACGGAACAGGCAGTGCCGCTGTAAACGCCTGCGGACGCAAGGTTCCCAACGAATCCCTACAGGTTCATTGCAGCGCTTCCAACTGCCTTTATAATCAAAAGGGCGAATGCTCCGCTTCTTCCATTGATATTTCGCCCTGCGGATGTTCCACACCGGATTGCAAAAGCCAGACGGAATGCGCCAGCTTTCGGATTAAATAATGCGGAAAGCTTTTTGCCCGCTGACTTAGCGCGTACGTTTCTAAATCCTTTGTAAAGAGCAAAGAAAAGTCAAAAGCCCTTACCGCAGAAAAATGTCTGCGGTAAGGGCTTTGATTTGATAACGGGAGCTACTTTTAAGGGCAATAGTGGTTTTCACATTCCTGCCGAATAAGCTCTACAAACCGGCGCACTTTATTCAAATCGTGATGAATGGTATAAACATCTCTTTGGGTGAATTCAATATGACAGCCTTTGGCGGCCAATAACGTCCGGCGAATGTGTTTGCGCACTTCTTCTTCATCCAAACCTTCTCCCACGCCTAAAAAATTAGGGCTGGGCTTTCTGTGATAAATGATTTTTTTGCCACTAAGCTGCTGCCCCATATATTCTTCGTCACACCAGGGAGAAATGGAAACCTTCCGAAGGTTTGGAAGCGTGGATAAACAGCTCTCCCAAATGGGATTCACCGGTTCGCAGCATCCATAAGAAAGAAGCCCATAGCACCGGCTGATTTTTTCATAATAGGGAAAGACGAACTCCCGGAACATTTCCGGGGATATGCCGGAAGTCTCCTGAGAATCCATAAATCCCCAAATATCCTTGCTGGTGAAAGGTCCTTCTTTTTCAGCAGGCAGATCGGACGTAAAACTATAAGTGCCCTGCCCTACCCACTCTGAATCTACTGTAGAGCGAAAAGCGCCTGCTTTTTCCAACATCTTAAAATACTCCAGATAATCGTCCGAAAGCCGCTCCAGCATTTCTTTAAACAATTCAGGGGAATCATACATGGCAAGATACATATCTTCCATGCTCATAATGTGCACAATATCCTGGGTAGGCACGGCATAAAGAGAAAATCCCGTACGTTTAGGGGGAAGAATATTTCCCACGGCATCTTCAATAAAATTCACCCACTGGCTGTCATCCCGAATCCCCATGTCGGATTTTTTTAATTTGGAATAATCTTCTTCCAAATCGTGCAAAACCGGCACAAAATGATGCCCTAGGCCCTGACTGTGCTCAATTTTTACATCGATCCCAAATGGTTTAAAATAGGACCGAACCGGTGTGGAAAGAAATGGATCCACCACCGTGTCATCCCCGAAATATTCATAATTGATCAAATTGCTTCGCAGCAGTTCCTCCAATCGGCGAGCCTGGGGATCTTCACAGCAAAGCCTGCCTTCCATTACTTCTTCCTGGAAGGTTCCCAGCTCTACAGTCACCATAGGCCGCTGCCCTTTGCAGTCGTTGTGAGCTCGCCACTGATCACGCAGCTCCTGCATTTTCGGAGAAAGGGCTATCTCCTTCTGTTTTTTGGCCAATTCTCTCAGAATTTCCCGATCTTTCTGCTCCAACGTAACTCCCCCATCCTGTGTTTTTTTCAGAATACCATAGTTTTGCGAAAAATAACATTGAATATTTTGCCCGTACCCTATAAAATATTGATATACAATCTTTGAGAAGGAGACCGTCATGGAGCCTGTATATGTCAACTTAACAAACCCACTGAAAAAATCCAGTATTTCTCCCATCTCTTGTCATATCAACCTTTGCGGATACTACCGGAAAGCCCGGGATCATTTTATCGAAAGATCCGGAATTTCACAGAATATATTGATTTACTGTATAGAAGGGAATGGCAGAGCCGGAATTGCCGGAACATCTATAGATGTTCGTCCGGGAACCCTTCTTCTGATCCCCAAAAATACACCGCATTTCTATGGAAGTATCCCCGAGAATCCATGGACCATTTACTGGGCACATTTTGAAGACCTTTCCGGATTTTTAAAAAAAGAAATTTCGGAAACACAAATCTCCATCGGTGTACAGCCGGATTTGGAGGAGGTCTTTCAGAAAATCATTTCCCTTATGTCTGCCCCTGTAACATACCAGCAGGCGATTTCTGCTGACGGTCATTTGAATTTCTTTCTTTGCAGGGTATACGAGCATTTTGCCTTCCCTTCAAAAATTGAAAATAAACTGATCCAATCTTGTAAGGACTATTTAGAAACACACCTGGAAGATCGCCTTTCTTTGGATTTGATTGCTGAGTATCTTCATGTTACAAAATTTCATCTGGCCAGGGAATTCAAGCGCTGCACAGACAAAACCCTTTGGCAATATTTCACGGAACGAAAGATGTTTCGTGCCTGCCAATGGCTAAAAGAATCCGATCTGACTATTTCGGAGATCAGTTTCCGTCTTGGGTTTTCCACGCCTTACTATTTTTCCATGGTTTTCAAGAAATCCATTGGATTTCCTCCTTCCCAATACCGAAATTTCGCACAAAAAAGTTTTTGACCCATTACAAAAAGCGGCCGATTCCGGCCGCTTTTTGTATGCATGAAATTAAATTTTTCTGCAGTTCCCTTTTGGGAAAGAGATATTTTCCTTTCCCTAATCAATTAAATTGAGTGATAAATTTTGCAAAAAAATTATAAAGAAGGCTCTCCTGTGCCATATACCGCATTGGGGAAAGTTTTATGCCCTTTAAAAGATGCTTTCAACAAAGTCCCCGCCCCGGCACTGCTTCAGATACTGTAGCCCACGGACCTGTCCCATCAGTTCCAGCTCTCCGTTATATACAGGGTCGTGATATCCTTCTATATCAATATTTCCTTTATACCCCCCTGCCCGCAGGATGGAGATAATATCCGTCCAATTGGAATCCCCAAAGCCGGGCGTTCTATGCCAAACAAACGGTTTGGGGCCATGAATCCCGTATTCCCGAATCACATCCCAAGCAATGGTGGCGTCCTTTCCATGTACATGAAAAATCTTCCCTGTTTTCACCCATTTCCGCAGCTGCGGGATGGGATCGATCAAGCTGACCATTTGGTGGCAAGGTTCCCACTGCAGCCCGATATTCTCCCGATCCAAAGTTTCAAACATCATTTCCCAGGCCGTAGGATTGTGGGCAATATTCCAGTCCCCTTTTTCCCAGGTTCCGCCCATATCACAGTTTTCAAAGGCGATCCGGCCTCCTCTTGCTTCCGATCGACGGGCCAATTCAGAAAACACTTCCTTGTATTTTTCCAGGGAAGCCTCAATGGGTTCATCCACAATTCTCCCTGTAAAACCTGTGACCAGATCCGTGCCAAAATCTTCTGCCGCATCGATCAGTCGTTCCCAGCTTTTTAGGGTATCCCGGTTTTCCCCTTCCCCTGTCAAAGGATTTCCAAATACGGAAACACAGGAGATCTCCACCCCGGCAGGATCGGTTATTTCCCGAATTCTCTTGGCCAGTTCTTTTAAATCCACCGAACCGGTGCTCTGCCAAAAGGTAATGGAAAAACTCTCAAACCCATAGGGAATCAGCTTGGGAATCCATTCCAGCGCCTTGTTTCCTTCTACCAATGTTCCGATTTTTATGGTTTTATCCATTTCAAACGCCTCCCCTTTGTCCTTCTCCTAAAAAGAGGCGCCGCAGCGTGAAGCCTGCGGCGCCTTTGTTCACATTCGATTCTCAGGCTCAGCGAATCCCGTATTTTTCAATGATATAATCCATATCTTTATCGCCGCGGCCGGAAAGATTGATCAAAACAGATCCCTTTTTCATGGTTTTAGCCAGCTTTATTCCGTAAGCAACCGCATGAGCACTTTCGATGGCCGGAATGATGCCTTCCATCCGGGAAAGATCAAAGAACGCATCGATAGTTTCGTCGTCGGAGATCACATCGTATTTCACTCTTCCTAAATCATGCAGGAACGCGTGTTCCGGACCGGAGGAGGGGTAATCCAAGCCGCTGGCCACGGAGTAAACCGGAGCAGGATCGCCGTTTTCATCTTTCAGCATAATGCTGTTGAATCCATGCATAATGCCTTCGGAGCCATACATCAAACTGGCAGCATGATCGCCCAGCGCCGCACCACGGCCAAGGGGTTCTACACCGTAAATGGTGACCGGATCATTGAGGAAACCGGAGAAAAATCCCATGGCATTGGAGCCTCCGCCTACACAAGCCACAATGGCATCCGGGAGCTCACCGGTCATATCCAGGAACTGCTCTCTGGCTTCAATGCCTACAACACTTTGAAAGTCCCGGACCATCATGGGGAAGGGATGCGGTCCTACCACGGATCCGATGCAATAGATCGCATCTTTATACTCCCGGCAATAAGCCGCGAACGCTGCATCCACAGCTTCTTTCAAAGTTGCCAGACCTTCGGTGACCTCCACCACATTGGCACCCAGGATCTTCATTCTGGCCACATTAGGAGCCTGCTTTTTGATATCCACCGCTCCCATATAAATATCGCATTCCAGTCCAAAATAAGCCGCAGCCGTTGCCAGCGCCACACCATGCTGCCCGGCGCCGGTCTCCGCAATAACCTTTTTCTTACCCATATACTTAGCCAGCAGCGCCTCACCCATGCAATGGTTCAGTTTATGGGCGCCGGTATGGTTAAGGTCTTCCCGCTTTACATAGAGCTGAACGTTTCCCAGCTTCCCGGACAATCTTTCCAGGTAAGAAACCGGCGTAGGACGGCCCTGAAATTCCTTGCGAATGCGGCGAAGTTCGCTGACAAATTTGCTGGACTTACAAATGGTAAAATAAGCTTCCGTAATCTCATCCATAGCCTTCTGCAGCTCCGGAGATACATAAGAACCGCCATATTTGCCGAAATAGCCTTTTTCATCCGGATAATTTTTAAAATACGTATCAAAATCCACATTGTTAAATTTCATTTTCTTTTCCTCCATACTGAAAATATTTTAATGGCAACCTTTTAGGTCGCAAGCCTCCAGCGGCTTTAAAAATCAAATCTGTGAGCTTCGCCATCGTTTTGTTAACAACATTTCTCATAGCCCCCGTTCAAAAGGAAAAGCTTCCTTGGCCTTCGTTCTGCCAAAGAAGCTTTTGAAAACAAAAAAGCCCTGACAGAACTATCTGTTCTGTCAAGGACGAACAATGCAACCCATTATCCGCGGTGCCACCTTGAATTCACAGGACTCCCTGTGCTCTTAAGCAGGATACTTCCATATCCCCGGCAACTGACGTATGCCAAAACGTCGCAGAATACTTTGTGATCCCTCACATTTGACTGCGCCCTCAGCGGCCCATTTAGCAACGTGTTTCTTACCTGCATCCCAGCACCACAGGCTCTCTTTGAAGTCATCCCTGCTTTTACTCCCGCCTCAACGGTTTACCGTATTGATTTTTCTAAAGTTTAGCACCAATTCCCCTTCTTGTCAATGCAAAAATCATAATTTTTAAAAAATTCTTATGTTAAATTTATTGAAAAACAAATTGTATCGTGCTATAATTTGGCTAAAAAGACAGGAAAGTGAGGTGGACAAAATGATTATGCCTACACAGATAAAATCAGATGTCATTTTGTCCGCTGATTGAGTTACCTTTTTTACGGATCAAAGTTGCCGCCTCTGATTTTATCAGGGGCGATTTTTTGTTGCAAAATTGGAGAAATGAGGTAAGCAAATGAAAAAAATGCAATACGTCTCCCTAGAAAAAGGAAACGAAGAACAAAAATCTCTGCTAAACAGTCTGATGATTTTTTATACGGCGGAACTTAATAAACATCGCAACAGCAGCAGCATTTCCCCGGAAATTTTGTCCAGATGGATCAAAAGCATACCTGAACTTCAGGGCGAGCCCCATCGCCACTTTGAGTTTTGCTACCATGAAGGTGAGCTGATCGGTTTTTTATACGGAAAAATCGATCAGCCGGAGCACAAAGGATTTATTAAACCCAACTACGGCTACATCATGGAATTTTATGTTAAACCCCAATACCGACGGCAAGGCTATGGAAAAGAAATGTTTCTGCGGCTGGAACGTTTATTTGCTCAAGATGGCGCAAAACAGATGTATCTTACAGCTGATCCTGTCACCGGGAAACCATTCTGGGAATCCATGGGATTTAAGAAAACCGGAGAAATCTCCCCGGAAAATAAGCTGGAGATTTATGAAAAAAGCATTGACATATCCTGCCTCTGTACGGCTGTTCCGGCAGTTTCGAAGCACGCCGAACTTATTATGACACTTTACCAGCAAAATCTGGAAGCTCTGCATGGATCCACTATAGAGCTGGAGCAATGGAAAAAAATTTTGGCCGCCGATGATCCGGATGAACAGAATTTTTTGATCTGCCGCAGTAGTGTTCCAGTTGCGTGGCTACGCATTAACGGGCTGCTTAACAAAGATATGGCTTGGATCAGTATGCTTGCGGTAAGCGATAAATATCAACGCCAAGGTGTAGGCAGCTATGCAATAGAATTTTCTGAGAAGTTTGTAAAAGAAAAAGGCTTTCATAAAATGGCAATCCACACTACCGAGGACAATCTTCCCGCCCGAAATCTGTATACAAAATACGGATATATCGTTGCCGCACACGGTGAATGCACAACCGGTGACGGCAATAAACATATGGGATATACCTTTGTAAAGGCACTATGACAATTACTAAAAATCGCCCTCGGATTCCCGAAAAACAGCATTGAAAGAAAAGACCGTCACGGCATTTCCCTGGAAATTTTATCCAAATGAACCAAACGTATACCCGAATTTCAGGGCGAGCACTATCATCACTTTGAGTTTTTCTGCCGCGAGGGTGATTTATAACCGTTCTGAAGCCTCTGTGTTGTTAAAATATTTTTATAAATCAGCAAATTCTAATTGAACTTCACTTGTTAAGCCCGCCTTGGTTTGGGTGGAAAATCTCAAAAATACATGTTATAATCATTCCGCTGGGAAAATTCTGCTCTGCTGGAAAAGTATTATCCATCTGAAGACCGAAGATTGTGTACTATGTGCTGTGTGCTGCTTGCTATTTCCGAATACAATAAAAGCCTGTAACTTACAACAAAGTTGCGGGCTTTCGTATTTTTTGTGACAGATTTTATTTAAAATATCGACTTAATAAACGAAGGCAACCGCGCGGTGCTGATTTGTCACAGATAGGAGTATTATGGATGATAACAGAATAATTGGATTGTTGTTTGAACGTACTGAAACTGCGCTGGATGAAATGTCCTATAAATATTCCCGACTGTACAAAGGGATTATCCGAGAAATTTTAAGCGATGAATGCGATGTGGACGAATGTGGAAATGACGTGCTTCTGGCGGTGTGGAACTCCATCCCGCCAAATCGTCCAAGCAGTCTGCCTGCCTACATATGCAAAATCGCAAGGCGTGTCGGAGTTGACAAACTGCGGTATAACACAAGGCAAAAAAGGAACACCGGATATACAGTTATGCTTTCAGAACTTAATGACTGTTTACCTGCAAAAGAAATTGTTGATGATACAAATGAAAACAGTGAAGTTATTCGTTCTGCGTTATCCAAATTTCTTCGCAGCCTTGATCCCGAAACGGAAATACTGTTTGTACGCCGATATATGTATTTTGAATCCGTGACAGATCTGGCGAATCGGTTTGAATTGGATGAAAACCGCATTTCTGTAAAGCTGTACCGCGCAAGAAAAAAGCTAAAAAAGACACTTGAAAAGGAGGGCATTAACATATGAAAATCCTTCGCAGCGAAAAATTGTCCCAACACTTATTGAATGTGGATGAAGAGATCCTTGCCAAAGCTTATGAAGTGGATACTTCAGAAAAACTTCAGGAATATATCCAAAGGAAAAACGTGAAAAACAAGAAACCCTTTTATGTTTCCCCTATATTCCGTAGAGCGACAGTCTTCGCTGCTTGTCTGCTTTTGGTTGTTGGTGTAGCGCTTTATGTGCCCGCGTTGTTCTCTCCTGCCACTGGAGATTCGCCTCTAATTCTCCTTGATAGTAACGATGACAACAGCAAGCCCAATAGAACTCCTTACATCGTGGCAGACAACGATGATACTTATGGACTTGAACTGGAAGATCTAAAAAGCAGAGATGAAAAGTATATTTCTCCCTCTTTGCTGGAAAAAATGCAAACCTATCACGGAACGAATGCTGTGTATAGAGTCATTGTGGAAATTCTGATCACCGCTGAGGATTATGACGAATTCACTGTGACGGATGAAGAATTGCTTATGCTGGAAGAGCAAGAAAACGAGGCATTTGAAGCCTATGAAAAAGCGTTGGCAAGTTTAAAAGGGGTAAGCGATGAATCGGAACGTGCGGTGATTGTGAATGAAATTAACGAAAAAGAAAAAATAGCAAGAGACTTACAGCGCAAATGTGATGAATGTCGAGAAAAATTGAACGCGGAGTACTGCGAAAACATTGTAAATGCCCGTCTTGAATACGCCAGTAATCGAAGCAAAACGGCTCCGATTCTCATTTCTGACGAATCTGACGTTTTAATCTATGCTGCGTATAAACAACAAGCTTACTTTATGGACCTGACTGCCAAGGATATTAACGACTTGGCGGAAAAGGGCGGGTATTTACTTAGACTGGCATCTTCTTCGGAAGAAAGTGTACCGTATCCGGAGAAAGAATAGAGAAAAGTATAAATTCATCGGGAAGATAAAAACCGGCAGAGAGTATGTACTCTCTGCCGGTTCGTAAACATTGATCCTAAAAGCAAAAACCCGAACGCTTTGTTCATCCACAAAGTGTTCGGGTTTTGATTTGGTGGAGCATAGCGGGATCGAACCGCTGACCTCTACACTGCCAGTGTAGCGCTCTCCCAGCTGAGCTAATGCCCCGGATCGCTGTCACTTATTGGAGACAGCTTAGTAATAATAGCATAATTTTTTGTAAAAGGCAATAGAAAAATACATTATTTTTGCATTTTGTTTAATTTTACAGATTTCAACATTTTGTAAGCGATTATTTGTTTTGTTTCAATAATGGACAAGTCCTATTTATCGGTACCGGATGAAAAATTATGATTTTGTTGTTTTGAATTTTCTTAATTTATGACATTCCTATGAGGCAGCGCCGCAGACGGACTTTAAATATTTCCCCCATTCTCAGAAAACAATTGACAAAACTGTTTTAACTGTATATACTGTTAATATACAGATTGCAAGGAAGTGGTGATGTGAATCTTTGTATTGACAATAAAAGCGGCATACCAATTTACGATCAAATCTACACACAAATCAAAAACCAAATCATCAGCGGAGACCTGCAAGAGGATACTATGCTTCCTTCCATTCGAAATCTGGCAAAGGATTTAAGAATCAGTGTAATTACAACCAAAAGGGCTTACGATGAATTAGAGCGGGAAGGATTCATCTACACACTTCCGGCAAAAGGCTGCTTTGTGGCACCGAAAAATACAGAACTGCTCCGAGAGGAAAATCTGAAAAAAATGGAAGATTATATGCAAAAAATTATTCACTTGGCCGCATCGTGCAATTTAACAAACGACGAACTCATAGAAATGTTTCGAATCAACCTGGAGGAATCAATATGAACGCGTTAGAAATTCGGAATTTGACAAAAAGCTATACTGGATTCCAACTTGATCATTTGAATTTAACACTTCCCAACGGCTGTATTCTAGGCTTGATCGGAGAAAACGGCGCGGGAAAAAGTACCACCATCAAGCTGATCCTCGACATGATCCGCCGGGACGACGGTCATATTACTATCCTGGGCAAAGACAATCGGGAAAGCATTCAGCTGCTCAAACAAGATATCGGCGTCGTGCTGGATGATGTAGGAATACCAGAATGTTTGACGGCAGCACAGGTTGGAAAAATCATGGAAAATACGTTTACCAGGTGGGACAATTCGGTCTACGCGGGATATCTGAAAAAGTTTTCGCTTTCGGTTAACAAACCTTTCAAAGAATTTTCCCGTGGAATGAAAATGAAACTGGGAATCGCGGTAGCGCTATCTCATGACCCTAAACTGCTGATTTTGGACGAGGCCACCTCTGGGCTGGATCCGGTGATAAGAGATGAGATCATTGATATATTCAGCGAATTTACTCGGGATGTTCATCACTCTATCCTTATTTCTTCTCACATTGTCAGTGACTTAGAAAAAATCTGTGATTATATTGCCTTTCTGCACAAAGGCAAACTGCTGCTATGTGAGGAGAAAGATGTTCTAATGGAGCAGTATGGACTGGTGCAATGTTCGCAAGCGCAGCTGGCGCAATTGGACCCAAACGCAATCAAAGGCAAAAAAAGCTCTCCTTATGGAGTGCAGGCTCTAGTCCTACGCAACCGCATTCCACGGGGATGGCATATCAGCCCGGTGAATATTGAAGAGCTGTTTATCTTTATGGTAAAGGAGAGCGAATAATATGAAAGGGTTACTGCTGAAAGATTTATACATGGCAGCTAAATACTGCCGATCGTTTCTATTTCTTGTGATTGTGTTTTTGATGCTTTCTCTTTGGGAAAATGATAACATATTTTTTACCGTATATCCCACTATGATCGCCGGGATCATTCCTATGACTCTTCTTTCCTACGATGAACGTAACAAGTGGACGCTGTACAGCAGAACATTGCCATACTCCGGAGCACAACTAGTGACCGTGAAATACTTGATTGGCCTGATGTTCGGCGGGTTGGCCTATCTGGTTTCTCTGGGAGCAACAGTAGTCCGAATGACTATAAACAACTACTTTTCTATGGAAGAGCTATTATTTTTAGGGACATTGCTTCTGGTTCTGGGGTTAATCGGGCCCATGTTGTTACTGCCGTTTGTTTTTAAATATGGCACCGAAAAAGGTCGTATTATTTTTTATGTTATGATCGGATTTCTGTGCGCAGCCAGTGTGATTGCCAATGGACTGGGGCTCCAAACTTTCATACAAATAGGGAATTCGTGGATTTGGGGTATAGTTGTAGGAGCAGCTGTTGTGCTGTATCTATTATCATGGCGTCTTTCTATTTTGTTTTATCAAAAGAGAGAGTTGTAACTGTTTTATTTGGAAACGCAAAAGCGTAACAAATATCCCCCGGCAAATGAACTGTTCCAGAAGAAAAGGACAGAAATAAAACCACCTTTGGTAGGATAAGGAAGGATTACGCAAAGAGGCGCCGTTTTTCGATAGGAGAGAGCTTGGAGTTAAGCTGAATGCGATCATGGTTGTAAAAAGCGATATATTCATCAATGAGCGTCTGTGCATCATGTAGGGTCTCCGG
>CALWUW010000033.1 GCA_944384815.1 uncultured Clostridia bacterium | reverse complement strand
TATCACGAGGAAGTGCGCGGCTCGGAGAACACCGGCCTCAGGAATCGGTGAACCCCCTTGGCGCAAAGTGAACCCCCTGACGCCCAAAGGGGGTTCATTTGTATCACAATTAGGGTCATTTGCCAAAAGAGAAACCACTATATTTTGTATAATATAGTGGTTTTGATTATTTTATACATATATGTTGTGTTGCCTTTGTGGCAGGCTTTTGTTATAACTTCGTTGTGAACATTATTTATAGAATGTTCATTGATAAAATCGTAAACTTTTTGTAAATATTTTAGAAAGTTGCCCTTTTTCGTGCAACAAAACGCCGTTTTCAGCCTATTAGTGAAAGGACATTTTCGTTCTTATCATTTAATAGGAGATGTTAGAAGTGACAGAAGAAAACTATCGGTATAGAACGAGCCCATTTTTACTCAGAAATCAATTTAAGGGCAAGGGTAAATTTAAAATTCCAATTATCCCGAAATTTCAAGAAAAAGAAGATGATTTTACTGATTTAAAGCTTATTGGATTTGACAAGACAAAACTTGAAAACAACAATCATCTCGATCGTATGGTGCATTTTTTCTTGTATGACTATAAATTTGAGCGTGTGTGGAAAAATCCAGATGCTGACCTTGAAAAGTTGAAACGCTACCGAGCGGTACTAACGCCGGATTTCAGTATGTATACTGAAATCCGGCGTCAGTCATGCAGCTTTATAATACTTTTAGAAATAGATGGTGCGGCGCTTACTATGCCTCAAAAGGAATAAGAGTGATTCCATCTGTTAGTTGGGGGGATGAAAACACTTTTGCGTTTTGCTTTGACGGTATTGAAAAAGGTTCTGTTGTGGCTGTCTCAACATACATGGTTTCTGAGCATGGCAGCCACAAAGACCAGAAAGAGTTTTTCTTAAAAGGATATAATGAAATGTTAAGGCGAGTTGAGCCGGAAACGATAATATGTTATAATAAGCCATTCCCTGAAATGCAGGGGAATATTGTTCTTGTGGATTATGACCTCAGCTTATGGCGCTATATGAATGATGACCCTTATGTACCGTCTAAATATGCAAAATATATTTGCGGTGAAGAACCGTGGCCTGAAAATTGCGATATTGTGATTAAGACAGGAAAAATATTATCCAATTACGAATTAAAAGGTATGGGAAGTGCCTATGGCGGTGAGTGGCAGCCGGCAAAAGAAGATGATGAAAGGTTTTTGGGTAAGCCTGGTGAAGTTAAGGAAACCATTGCAAAAGGCGGTTATCGAAGAAGTACAAAAATAGGAGAAGACGGAAGAGCAACAAAAGAACGCCATTGGACTGATCATAATAGAGCGCATACAGGTCATACTGATCCACATGACCATGACATTAATTGGGATTCCGATAGGGGAAATCCTCAACCAGGTCCCCCAATTAATTATCCTGATGGTGACGTTCCAGAGTTTAAAAGTTTTAAGGAGAAACATTTTATGACTAAATCAATTAATGATAGTAGTGTTGAAGAAAATCGTTTTAAGACAATCAGTGAGTTTAAATGGTGTATAAATGATGGTGGAGAGATTGAGTTTAAGTATAATGGCCGTTCATATTCCATTACCCATCCCAACAATAAAATTGATATTGGAGAGGGGTATTATATAAAAGACGGCATAGCATATAATGTAGCTAATCATCAAGAATGTATTGATATGATTGGCAAACAATATAATACCGCTGACGAAGTCTTAGAATATATGATTGATGGCATTCGTTTACGTGATATTATTACTCAGGTTGAAATCATAGATAGAACAATTTAATTTCTAATAATAAGCGTTATATTCATTTTTACCATCACAACCACCGTGTCATGGCGAATCCACCCACAAAGTAAAACATTTTTGTTTTTGGTCTGGAATGCTCCACCAGTCAAGATTTAAGTGCGCGGCTCGCGAATCCACCCTATCCCACCAAAAAGCATAACATTGCAGAGTTAAACTCCTGTGTTGTGCTTTTTTGTTTTTTGTATTATAATCAGCCGTGTAAGTGGAGTTTCTATAATACTCTAAAAGGGTGGGGTTTATGGTTTTATCCGACAAAACGATTTTGAAAATGTTAGAAAATCATTCTCTTAAGATTACCCCGTTAGAAAAAGAACAAATTCAACCCGCAAGTGTAGATATAAGACTTGGGGATACATTTAGCGTTGTTGAAGATTCCTCTCAAGGGATAATCACAATGAAAGATGAGATACATTATAAAGTTATTAAAAGCAATACCTATATTTTATTGCCCCATCAATTTGTCCTTGCCACTACAATGGAATATGTAGAGTTGCCTGATAATTTAACGGCTTTTGTTGAGGGGCGGAGTTCTCTTGGCAGAATGGGGCTATTTATTCAAAATGCAGGCTGGGTTGACCCTGGATTTAAAGGGGAGATAACTCTTGAATTGTATAACGCCAATCGATGTGCCATTGAATTGAAGTGTGGTCGCAGAGTCGGGCAACTTGTTTTTGCACAAATGGACGATAGTGCTTTAAATCCATACAATGGGAAATATCAGTGCCAAGTAGGCGCTACAGGGTCAAAAGTGTTTTTAGATAGTGAAGCCCAAATATTGAAATAGTACGTTTTGAGAGTTCAATTCTATATTTTAAGGGATTCCTTTCACGCTACCCTTCCAAACAGGCTTGGAGCCGATTTGTGCTCCAAGCCTCTTTTTATTTTCATCAAAGATGCCTGGGTTTTAACTGGCATTTTTTTAGTTTTTTACTGTGGAGAGCTCCGACGCATACTTGTGCCGGGAGCTTTTTTCTTTTTTGCAGATTCATTTTCTGCAGAAATACCAGAATATAATACATGCTTTTTTATTAAAGGCTTTCGTTTATATTTTGTTTCTTTTTCACTTATTTGTAAAACTTTGAAATTAAAGCGCTTAGCACTGAGAAAAAGAAAACAGTGCCTTCCTTGCGGCTATTTTATGAAAGAATTTTCTCCCAGATTGGTTATCCGGATCAAACCTTTGCGTTCTCGTTTTTTTGCATAGGTAAGCAGATTTTCCGCATTACTGGCAGCATGGCATACGTAAGCGATAAGGAAATCTGCATGATCTACCATATACCGGTTAGCCCGGACAATGGCAGCCCGCCCAGGGACGGTTTCCATTCCGGGAGGATAAAAAGTATAGTCAAATCCATCCGGTTTGAAAATGGAATATTTTGCGGGATGATACGGCAGAAGCAAAGTAAGTTTCAGCTCCGGATGACATTGCTTTGCTGTTTTTATAGCTTTGGCCGCAAGGCGGTCAAAGCCGCCATAATGACCAATTATATATTCTGTGACACCCCAACGCACAATGTGTTCCCGGACAGCAGAGCATAATGCAGGGTAGATTTCTTCCGATGCTTCCCTGTGACCAATGAAAAAGCAGCATTTTCCTTCCATAAAAGTCACACCTCACATACTTGTGTGTTTCGTTAAAATTATACGATAAAAATGATTAAAAAGCAACGATTTGTAAAAGTATAATTTACGAAGAAAACAAGCAAAGGAGGATTCATGTGAAGGATATTCTCTCTGCTATAACCGCGTATCGGGAGGATCGGGGCTGGACGGAGTATCAGTTGGCAGAGCGCTCCGGTTTGCCTCAATCCACCATTTCTTCATGGTACCGCAAGAACATGATCCCCACGCTTCCCTCTTTGGAAAAAATCTCTACGGCTTTTGGAATGACCCTTTCTCAGCTTCTGGCGGAAGATGGGGAAGCCGTATCTTTGACTGATCTGCAAAAGGAACTTCTGGAGCGCTGGTCAAGGCTCAGCAAGGAACAGCAAGCGGTTCTATTTGCTTTAATGGATCAAATGTAAATACGCCGAAAGCTTGTCCGGTGGATGAGGCCGGGCGGTTTCGGCGTATTTTTAAGCCTGAATTCGTCTGCGAATTTAGCGGATCTATAGGACAGTTCAAAAGGTTGGTTTGTATGGGAAGGCAAAACAGAAGCTTAGGGGGATATGAAAATGACAGCCAAAACATATAAATTAGGCACATTCAGCCAATACAAATATGTGGTGATCCTTTCCGAGTACAAAGGAAAAATACTGCTGAGCCGACACAAGGAAAGAACCACTTGGGAAACACAGGGAGGACATATTGAGCTTGGCGAACAGCCATTGGAAGCGGCGAAAAGAGAATTGTTTGAGGAATCGGGAGCCGCCGATTACAGGATTTCCCCCTTGTGCGATTATTGGGCGGGGGATGAAGGAACCGGTTCCGGCGCCACCGGCGTGGTCTTTCATGCCGTGATTGACACATATGGCCCTCTTCCCAAAAGTGAGATGGAGGAAGTAAAGCTGTTTGACGCCTTGCCCCAGAACCTTACCTATCCGGAAATAACGCCGGTGCTGTTTCAGCACTTATTTAGCAGCAGAGAATAAACAGGGAACTCTATGATGGCCTGAAAATTCTTTGATTTCTTCCGGCAAAAAATTCCATGGTTTTCCTTCCAAAAGGGAAGCTATGGAATTTTTTCTTTTTCAGGAATTCCAAAGGTTTCCCTTCTTCCGCCGGGGCGCATAGTATGAAAAGAGGAAAAAGAAAGCAAGGGAGCAGGGGAGCAAAGAGATAGGGGAGCGGGGAAGAAACGTCTTTTTTGTTTTTGCCACTATGCCCATGCCCACCGCCTATAAGCCATAGAAAAAGGAGGAAGGATCGTGAACGGATGCCAGATCACCGCTTTGGTCACGGCGGCAGCCAACCAGCTGGCTTGCAGCTGCAGCCCGGAGGAGTTGGCGTTGCTGGCCGCTATCTGCACCCAGTTGGGGGATACTTTAGTTACGCTTTTGGCCCAGAGAGATCTTCAGGAAAAAGTTTGCCCGACGCCCGGTAGGACGGTATGACAGTATGCCGGTATGACGGCAAAAATACCGGCAAAAGCCTTTTTAAAATATACAAATAGGACAAAAGCTTATCTAATATACAAATAGTGTGAGGAAATACAGGGTAAATATACTTTTTAGGAAAAAAGCGCCTGCAAAGCGGTCAATCCACTTGGCAGGCGCTTCCTGTATTTTTTGCCGCCTGAGATCCATCAGTCCTCCAGACCGATCAGCCGGGCGGGATTTTCCGCGGTCATCCGGCGGATTTCCTTGGGGGTGAATTCGTAGTCCAAAAGGTTGGCGATCACCGTGCGCATTCCCTGCACCGGAGTGCTCAATGCCCGAATGCCAAAATCCGTTCCCAGAACAAAATGGGAGTACCCCACTTCCCGGATCACGTCCATCCAGTGGGAGGGGCGGGAACGATAGGCAGGGCTTTGGGAAACCATGCCGCCCATATCCCGGTATTCCCGCTCCACATAATAGTGACTGTGGGGAACATCCGTCCAGGCAAAGTCCATGGCGCAGGCTTCCAGGAAGGCGCCCTGGGAGGCGGCGTATTTCTGCTGCTCCACGCTCAGACCGCTTCGAGCTCCGTGGGAGATCAGGAATTTCCGGATTCCATAGCGTTTTACCAGTTCCAGCAGCCGCATCACTTCCTGGGGGCTGACGTCGCCGGAATTCAGATACACCTCCGGCCGGGCGGCTACCATTTGAAGGATCTCGTCCAGGGCAGGGGAAATGGGGTCTTCCAGATCAATGCGGACAGCCCGGGAAAGCTCTTCGTCCCGGAATTTGGGGTAAACCTGCCAGAAGGGGACCGCTTTCCCGTCCACCAACGTGGATTCCTGGGAAGCGGAATGATAGGTACAGTGGCTGCCGAAGCTGATAAACCGGCAGCCGTCCCCCAGCTCCAAAGCGGTTTTCACTGCCCGGGGGTTCATGCCTCCATGGCAGGAGTTCATTAAATAGCCTCCGAAGGCCTGAATGCCGGGAACGTGCCGGTTGACGATCCAGGAGGTGCCGGAAGCCCAGCCGAATACATCGTAAAACACAATGGCCCGCATTCCGGCGCTGCGGGCGTCCAAAGCGGCTTCGATGGGGTCGAAGATCCCCGGGTTGGATTTCAGCACCGGACAAGCGTGAACGTGGCTGTCAATGGCGCCTACCAAAAGTTCATCCGGAAGATCCATGGAACGGTTGGAAAAGGTCTCCTGCAATTGGGAAAGATCCTTGGGAATTTTCGGTTCAAATTCTTCGCCTAATGTGTGTCGCATACCCTTCCTCCTTTAACATATTGTATAAAATTTTAAAGACTATACAAAAGGGAATCTGATCTCCCCGGTTTACTGCTTATAAAAGAAAAATAAAGTCCATAAACAATTTCGGCAGAGGCTGTCTGCGCTGTCTCCGTTGTCTCCTCTGTCTCCGTTGCCTTCGCCGTTTTATCGCTTCAGTATTCCCGGAAAAGGAACGGAAAGGGGGGATATTCCCGGAAACAGCCGGCAGGCCTTTTTGTATCCTGTGGGTTATGGTGTTATGTGTGCTGTGTGTGTCATGTGTGTTATGCGTGTTATATACGTTGTGTATTTCATATGTTTCATATGTTTCATACGTTTCATACGTATCATACCGTAAGGCCGGACGGAAGAAAAGATAATAAATTGCATGAATTCCCGGAGCTTCCCTTGTGAAAAATACCCGGAGAGAGGCCCGGAACAGAAGGCAGATACTATCCCGGTCGGCCGTTAGCCGTTGACCGAAACCCGCCGTCATGCTATAGTGATGGATAATAGAAAACCCTTGGAAAGCCCCTTTTGCCCCTGGGGTTCCTGCCTGTGGGCTGGCTGTTTGCCGCTGGCTGCTGCCGGTAAAAACAGAAAGCAGGAAACAGGAAACCGGAAACAGGAAGTCTTCTTGCTGTTGGCGTTTTGGACCGAGCTTTCCGGGAAGGAGACTACCATGCTGAAATCCCCCTCTTCCGCTTCCGGGAACCCTTCTTTGGAAGAACCGGTGACCATGCGGATCATTGCCCATATTGAAAGCGATTTTAAAGAAAAATTCGGGATTCCCCGGCAAAGCGGACTGGTGGATTCCCTGAAGGCGCGGATCGTGTTCCAGCCGGAATACCGGGACCCTCTGGCGTTTCGGGGGTTGGAAAGCTATTCCCATATCTGGATCCTTTGGCAGTTTTCCAAAGCGGCCGGCGCGCCTTGGTCCCCTACGGTGCGGCCGCCCCGGCTGGGGGGAAACACTCGGATGGGCGTGTTTGCCACCCGTTCGCCTTTTCGCCCCAATTCCATAGGGCTTTCCGCCGTAGGGCTGGAACGGGTGGAACTGCAAAGCCCCCGGGGGCCCATTCTCCATGTAACAGGGGCGGACCTTCTGGACGGAACCCCCATCTTTGATATCAAGCCCTACCTTCCGTATACGGATGCCTACCCCCAGGCTTCCCCGGGATTTTCCCTTCCTCGGGATCAGGGGAAGGTGCAGGTGGTGATCCCCCCTCAGTGGCTGGAACGGATTCCCCAGGCCCTCCAAAGGCCCCTGGAAGAGGTTTTGGCGGAGGACCCCCGCCCTGGATATCAGCACGATCCCCAGCGGGTATATAAAATGGCCTTTGGGGGACTGCAGGTGCATTTTACCGTGGACGGAGAAACGTTGACGGTCTGCCGGGTGGAAGAGTCCCTCTAAAGGCCGGCAGAAAGCCGGAGGGCAGATCGCTTGTGGACTTGCGGTCGGTGGAAAGGAACTCCGAAAACTGCCGGAGACCGTCTGAAATGAAAAAAGGAAGAAAAGATAAAGAGGATAAAGAGAAAAAAGGAGAAAAAGCCATGCAGTGGAAAATTCGTTTGTATGAAAAAGAGGACAGCGGGGAAATTCCCCGTTTGTTTTATGAGACGGTACATATTACCGGAGCGGAGGCGTATACCCCTCCGCAGATGGAAGCCTGGGCGCCTTCCCAAAACGGAACCCGCCCCCAGGACTGGGATCTTCGCCTTTCTTCGGGATTTTCTCTGGTAGCGGAGGAGATCCCGGAGCCTTTGGAAAGGGTTTCGGAAGAATGTCCCCGGGAGGAGGCGGATCCGGAGGCTGCCTTTAAAGGAAAGGGGAGACTTCTGGGGTTTGCCAATTTAGGGGAGAACCGGCAGCTGCTTTGGCAGGGGCGGGAATACCGGGCGGCGTATCTGGACTGCCTGTATGTTCATCCCCGGGGGCAGAGACAGGGCATCGCTTGGGAATTTTTGCGGCAGTTGGAACAACAGGCCCGAAAGCAAGGAAGGAACGCTGTTACGGTGGAGGTGTCCCTGACTGCTAAGGGACTGTTTCAGAAAGCGGGATACCAGGTGATCGCCCCTCAAACCGTACACCGCCGGGGCGTGGACCTGGTGAATTTTCAGATGTGGAAGCCTCTTCTTTAAAGGAGAGAAAGAAAAGCCCAAAGCTGGGTTTTCCTTTAAGCAGGTAAACAGGCGAAAAAATCCTTGGGAAAAGATCCACTAAAACGGAAAGTGAGAAGGGGAAAGAGGAAATAAATCTGCGTTATACCGTAAACAAAAAGTTTTGAACACAGACTTTTCAACAGGAAGTTGAAAAGTCTGTGGAAAACTCATCTTTTTCCCTTGGGCAAGCCCTTTAAGCCGGTTGATTTTGCACAAAACCCAGGGGAAAAAGCAGGGAAAACCCTTTTTTCTTCTTTTTCTGCGGGTTTGTTCCCAAAAAAGGGAAGGAGACATAAGGCATAAGGCATAAGACAGAAGGCAGGGGGCAAAAAGCAAAAAGCAAAAACAGGGGACAGGAGCGCTTTTTGCTTTTCAGGGAAAGGTTTTGCGAAAAGAGAAAAGGAAAAAATAAAAAGGTAGAAGGTAAGAAGTAAAAAGGAAGAGGTAAAAAGGCATAAAATACGGGAGACTTTCCTTTATAAATGTTTGTTTCTCCCTACTTTTATAGAAAGGGCCCAGGGAAAATCCGGCGCCCAAGGAGAGAAACGTCTTTTTCCCTTGATTTCCGCCGCCGTTTCGGGTAATATAAGGAAAGAATTCCGGCGATTTTCCGGAACGGGGAACAAAAGCCCGCAACGGCAGGACGTCGGCAAACAAAAACAGAAACAGAAAAATAGCTCCCCCAATTTTCGCGGCAATTGCACCGGATGCTTGTATTTGTCCGGATTCCCTAAAAGACCGGGAACCTTCCCGGGAAAAACAGGCGCCATAAGAGCTTTCTTTTAAAAGACCGGGGCAGCGGGCATTCTCCGGGCGGACGCTTGGAGAAACCGAAAACCGAAGGCAGAAAGAGCCAGGGGAAACGAAAGGCGAGCCGGCGGAAGCACTGTGCACTGTGTGCTGTGCACGATGCGACATATGCCATATGTCATATGGCATACCGGCAGGAACAGGCGTAAGCGGACGGCGGGGATAAAAAACGGAAAGGCATGATGAATGATGAACAAAAAACAGAGATGGATGGCTTTGCTGGCAGCGGCGGTGCTGTGCTTTGGCGGGCTCACCGGCTGCGGCGTAGGCAATATTACCACCAGTTCTTCCCAGGGGCAGACTTCCGGCTCCGCTTCTTCCGGAACATCCTCCGGAACTTCTTCCGGGTCTTCTTCCGAGACCCAGCCTTTGGTGGAAGAAAAGGATGTGGAAGATACCCTGGAAGGCCTGGGGAAATATATGGCGTCCCAGTTTACTTTGGGAGAGCCTGTGGAAATGCGGGGGGATATGATCGGCGCCCAGGAAAAGGGTTATAAGTATTCCAGCGGCTCCCTGCGGGTGGAGCTGTATGCCTATGACCTTGAGGCCATGACGGAAGAAGGAACGGCCGTGGTGGAAAGCGTAAAGAAGAACGGCAGCTTTACCATTTTCGGGCAGACCGTGGAAAACGCGTATCTTTCCGACAGCGGGAAATACCTGATGATCTACGTGGAAAGCGGCACCAGCGAAGAAGCCACCCAGAAAAAGGAAAAGGCCATTGAGGCATTCCAGTCCTTTAAAGCGGAATAATTCTGAAACAGGAGGCGCAGCAGAAGAACGTTTCTTCCGCTGCGCCTTTTTTGCAAAGGAAAGGCTTCCGGATCCAGCGATCCGGCGATTTGATAATCCGGTGGTTTGGTGGTTCAGCGATCCGGAGATGGGAAGGTTCTGGAAAAACGGCCTGAAAAACAGAAAACAGAGGACAGTTTGCATACGGCAGTCAGCAGTTTGCAGACCACAGAGAATAAGAGAATCGGGAATAGAGACCGAAAAACAGACCAGAAAACAGAAGGGAAAGAGGAACTATGGAAAAAACGATTTTGGGAGAAAAAATCGAAGGACAGGGGAAAACCCAGGCCCCCTGTGTGCTGATTACCGGGTTTGAGCCTTTTGGGGGAGAAACGGTGAATCCCTCCTGGCAGGCGGTGGAGCGCTTGCCGGAGCAGATCCGGGGGAGAAAAGTGGAAAAGCTTTTGCTTCCGGTGACCTACGGCTCCAGCGCCCAAAAGCTTTTGGAGGAGATCCGGAGGCTGGAACCGGAAATGGTGCTTTGCGTAGGGCAGGCAGGAGGCCGGGCGGCGGTGACGGTGGAACGCACAGGGATCAACTGGGCGGAAGCCAGCCTGGCGGACAACGATGGCTATACGGCTTTGGGAGAGACATTGGAAGCCTCCGGCTGGGACGGCTATTTTTCCACCCTGCCTCTGAACCCCATTGTGGAAGCCATACGGAAGAAAGGGATCCCGGCGCAGATCTCCGAAAGCGCGGGGACATATGTATGCAACCAGCTTTTATATCGGCTGCTGCATTTTCTCCGGGAGAGCGACCGAAAGATCCCCGGAGGGTTTATTCACATTCCTTTCTCACCGGAACAGGTAGCGGAGAAAAAAGGCGGCGCTCCCTCGCTGCCGGTGGAGCTTAGCGCCATGGCTTTGGAAGCTGCTGTGGAAGCAACACTGGAAGCCGCCCTGTAATATAAGCAGAGCCGTAAGCAGCTGTAAGCAGCGCCGCGGTGCCGGGACGCCGGAAGAAATGGAGAGGGGAAGGGGAAATAAACCCCTTCCTTTTAGCTGCAGAACCGATGCTGGCCAATGACGGTGATCACCGGACGGGAGAAGATCCACTGGCTGGTGGCTTTGGCGGGATTATAATAGTAGACGGCGCCGCCGGAAGGATCCCAGCCGTTGATGGCGTCCCGGGCGGCGCTATAGGCGCTGTTCGCCACGGGAGCGTTGACGCCGCCGTCATCCAGACAGGAAAAGGCGCCGGGCTGGTAGATCACGCCTGCCAGAGAATTGGGGAAGGAGGGGTGCTCGATCCGGTTTAGGATCACAGCCCCTACGGCGACCTGTCCTTCGTAGGGCTCGCCCCGGCTTTCCGCTGAGATGATCCGGGCCAGAAGGTCGATGTCGCTGCTGCTGAAAGCCCCCTGACTTTGGGAGATCCCAAGAGCCTTCAGGGTCTGGGGTCCGGCGATGCCGTCCGGGGAAAGGCCTTTATCCTTTTGAAAGGCAATCACGGCGTTTTTGGTCTGTGTGCCGTAGATACCGTCTACTTTTCCCGGGGAATATCCCAGCTCCGTAAGCTTTTTTTGGATCTGGCGCACTTCTTCTCCCTGGGAACCTACTTTGCTCAGGGTCTCTACGGTCCCGCCGGATCCCCCGGAAAAGAGCGAACCGGAAAGAATGGCGGAAGCCAGGGACGTCCCTCCTTCTGTACGAATCAGCAGGGAGATCATCACCAGATTTAAAAGAAGAATCACCATTACCTGCCAGGCACGCAGCAATTTCGTGCGCACGGAAGGCGTGGAAATCTTGGAAACTATGGAGGCTATGGGACGGATGCGGCGTGTACCGCGCATAAAATCACCTTACCTTTTTACTGCTTTTACTGTTTTTACTGTTTTTATTGCCTTTGCTGCATGACTGCTACAGGGCTTTATTAAACCAATGAAAACTTTTTGAACCTTTTTGAATCCTTCTGCTTCCTTATATTAGAGAGGGAAAGATCTCTATTTGGAAATCCAGGACCCCAGGACCCCAGGAACCTCGGGAACTTCGGGAACTCCGGGATTAAAAATCAAGGAACAAGGAACTAAGGAACCAGGGAACCAAGAAACCAAGGAATCCCACGGACTGTCAAACTCTTTTTCTCAGTTTTCCCAAAGGAAGGAAAAGTATTCTGTTTCTCTTTCCTCCCTGAACCTACATCTATAAAGAAAAAACGTAAAAGTGTAATCTACAAAACAGTAAACAGTAAACAGTAAATAACAAGCAATAAACAGCGGGCCGTATGATTTTGCTTTCCTTTTCAGCAGGGAAAAACATTCAAAAAAGCAAGGTATCAAAAAGGAACGGAAAGTAGAAAAAAGGAAGGAAAATACAAAGGGTTTAAGAAAAAGGGAAAAAACCGGGAAAAAAGGGGGCAAAAAAAGAAAAAGTAAAAAAATCAAAAGTTTTTTTTAAAAAAGGTATTGACATTCGTGTGTGGATTTGGTATTATAGTCAAGCGCCGTGAGGAACGGGGCAAACGGAAAGCCCAAACGAAGCCGAAAAAATGGCTTGGGAATGCGGGTTTTCGGTT
>CALWUW010000032.1 GCA_944384815.1 uncultured Clostridia bacterium | reverse complement strand
AAATCCAAAAGTTTAGATTTTCTCAAAATGCTTATCTTTTGGTCTTTGGTTCGGAATAGTGTAGTGCTGGCGGTCTATCTATTGTTTTCGGTTGCTTGCTTCTTTACCGTACATGAGCATTCTTCCAAGGATTCTCCTCTGCGTATCTCCGGCACATCGCCCATATCTCTATACCGAACAAAACGCCCCTGGCAATAATAACTGCCAATGGGAAAGGGATAAATTTCCTTGCAAAGTCCCACCAGGTTTTTGGCCTCGCTGGCAAACGTGATCTTACCGGAATCCGAATAACCATAAAACAACGGACGAATCCCCATTGGATCTCTGGCTGCTATCCATCTGTCTTTCTCACTATCATACAGCACCATGGCAAATTCCGCGTCCAGCTGGGAAAACATTTCCAGGCCGTATTTTTCATACAGAGGCAGAAGCAGCTCACAATCCGAATTGCTTTGGAAGGTGTATCCTTCCCGCTCCAGTTCTTCTTTTACAGGCCGAAATCCATACAGCTCACCGTTACAGACCACGCCGCTTTCCCCACGGAAGAAAGGCTGCATTCCCTCCGGAGTCAACCCCATGATCGCCAGACGGTTAAAGCCCAGAAGACCGCCTTTACAAGGAAGGACTTTCATATCGTCCGGCCCCCGGGAAAATGTCCTTTGCAAATATTTTTCCATTTCCTCCCGAGCCATGTCCAATCCGGTATACGCCATAATACAACACATACTGCACCGCTCCTTTTCCAAATTGTGTTTTCGGACCATTCTCGCTATTCATGTTTCCGAAAACAAAAAAGACAGCTGATTCGCCTAAACTTAGGACGAATAGCTGTCATATCCGCGGTGCCACCTAAATTACCGTAAAAACGGTCCCTTTTACGTTCTCGCCATTGAAAACGCTGCCGCTATAACGTTCGGCTTACGGCTCCCATACTCCCGACAAACGGTTTCCGTTTGCAGCTCCCAGGTGTTCTTTCCTTTTACCTCTCCGCACGGTTTCACCAACCCCGTGCTCTCTGCAGGCAGAATGTAAAAGTACTTTTCCTGTTCATTGCCTTTCTGTGCATTACTTTACCACGCGTTTTCCCATCTGTCAAGAAAAAATTTCTGTGCCTTACCCTCCCTCTGCAAAAGAAAGTACAGCACAGAAAAATTTCTTCGGAGATTCTTTTATTTTTCCCGGATCTCTAACAGCGATACGCTATGCGCCGGCATAGAAAAAAACAGAGAAACGGCATCTTCCTGAACCGGAATCACCTGTTCTTCCCCCATGCATTCCAGATCCTGACGGGCGCAAATGGACGCATACTGCTCCGCATCCGGATACAAGGGAAGGCCTTCCTTGATCCACTGGGCGTAGGCATTGGAATGTTCTCTATCGATCCGCCAATGCTTTACACATACCTGAGAAACCTTTTTCCCCAGGCTGGCTTCCAAATTCCGCACGTTTACGCAGACCTGCTGAGAGTCCGTACGGTCCCTATCCTGGTGATGGCTGTAAAGAAGCACCTGCACCACGGACTGATCTTTCCGCACCGCTATACCGGAAACATCCGCACGAGCCTCTTCTTCTCCTTCCGGCTGTTCTCCCTCACTGTTTAGCTGTAAACTTTCCGTTCCTAATTTTCCAAATAGTTTAAACAGGTTGAAAATCGGTTTTTGGATTCCCTGGGTGGTAAACGTTCTTGTTCCCTCAAAGCACCTTTCTCCCGGGAACAGAAACGCCCATGCCAAGGGATAGATTTGGGCATTTTCCTTTCGGCGCAGCTGCTCCAGCTTTGTATAGGCCGCCGCCACATAGCTGGCGTAATATTCCGTATTACGGAAAATCATGTTGGCGTTATCGTACATACCGCCCGCTGCCCAACCGTCCGGATCCGCTTCCGAAAGTACGATTTCTTTTCCGGCATAACCGCATTCCCGAATCACTTCCAGCCCATTTTCCACCTGCCGAATCAGACTTTCTACGGAAGGATCTTCTTTCGGCGCCCGAATTTGGAAAGGAAAGCCGCCGCCTTTTGTATGGAATGTAATAAAGTCCAGACGGGTCCCTGTTTCACCGGTGCAGGCGTTTTTCCCGTGGCTGCAATGCTCCAGAAACAGCTTTAGAAAATCCCGGGCTGATCCTTTTTCCAAAATGCCCGTGACAGCCGGCCCGGAGAGACGTGCTTCTGGCAAAACCGCGTGCAAGGCAGTCTCTGTATAGTCATACAAATCGCAATATTGCTGGGGTGTACCGCTCCAATAGAAAATATCCGGCTCGTTCCACAACTCAAACCGCCACCGGGAGATTTTTTCCGCACCATATCGGTCCCGCAAATGTTTGCTCAGCTCCAGAATCAAATCGTACCATTTCTGATAGTCCTTAGGCGGGCAAGACCACCCTTTTTCCTTATACACGCTATACTCCATAGGCACGCCTAAAGGCGCTGGATCGGCCAAATCCATGGGCATAAACCCCAATTCCAAAAACGGCAGATGACCGGCTTCCAGCTGTGCATCCACAATGGCGTCATACACCGCAAAATCATACACGGGTTTTCCGTCGTCTTCCGTATATAAATTGGTAGAACCAAATTTATAGGTACCGTGGCAGTTTCCCGTACAGAACATGAAATGGGTACGCACAAAATAAGGACCATCACCCAAATCAAAAAACTTTTTCAGAAGAGCCTTTCCTTCCGGAATATAGGTATAATTGCACTCATCATACCCAATGTACTTCCAAAAATGTTCCTGTTCTCCTAAAATAAGACCTCCATCCACATCCACTTGAACATGTTTCTTTTCCATTTTTTTCTCCTCCTAATTCCTGAAAATTACAACAGCAAACAATTCGCTATTCAATGGGTTCAATGACTTCTCGGATAAACGCTTCTATTTTGTCCAAAACCTGGGTGCACCAAAATTCTTTTCCGCCGTGATGGGCGCCTAATATCTGATAAAACGCAGCCTTTTTTCCTTTCTGCTTCAACGCGTCATACAATTCACAGCTTTGGGAAAAGGGGACCAACTCATCGTTGCTGCCATGAAAAATCAACACGGGAGGAATTTCCCGAGTTTGGGAAATATAGCGAGTCACCACTGTAGGTTCCACCAACTGTGGATTTTCCAAAACAGGTTTTCTTCCGATCAAATATCCTTCCGGACTATCCGGCCCCGTATGATCTTGCGTACTTAATTCCTCATTCATGGTGGCAATATTTACCGGCGCGTATAAGTCGATCACACCTCGAACAAACGAGGAAATCTGGCTTTCCTCCGGCTCCTCCAAAGAAGAAATTCCTTGAGTAAAAGCCGCCATCAATGCGGTATGCCCACCGGAAGAATCCCCCATAAGGACAACTTTTTCCGGATCGATCCTGTACTTTTCCGCATTCCGCTTCATATACCGCACTGCCGCCTTAGCGTCCAGCATTTGAGCCGGAAAGGGAGCTACTTCCGAAGGCCGATATTCCACCAGCGCCACAGAAAACCCCCGGCAGGCCAAAAGTCCCGCCAAACCTACAGCACCCGGAACATCCTGCTTATGAAAAGCAGATCCGGGAATCAATACAATCAGCGGAAATGATTTTTCCGGAGAGGAGGGGTCTGCGCTCTGCAAAAGCAGCTGCAAATGCAGCGGCATTTCTTCTCTTTCCTGATATACCACATCCCGGGTATACCAGAAAATTTCATGGTCACAGTCCACTTGCAAAGGAATCATTCCCGAAGAAAAAGCCTGACTCATGGGAAATTCCTCTCTGGGGATCTGCTTAGGCTGAACCATTCCACCACATCCTTTCCAATTTTTAGTGCCATTACAAGCATTCTGAAGAAATTCTAAGCAACTTTACATTTTTATAAAAAATATCCTTAAAACACTTTAAAACCAAAAAAAATCTGAGTAAAGTATACCATCCTCTTTTTTGCAATGCAATTCCTGAAATAAAAAACAACGCTGAATCCACTTAATTTAGGATTCAGCGTTGTAACTTTGCATTATAAAAAATATATTTCTACTTTTCCCTTAAGCATTTTCCGCTATAACGTTTAATATCTATCCGTTGGCTTCCCATTTGAACAAAACAAAAACCGCATAAAACAGCCATTAAACGGCTGTCTCATGCGGTTTTTTCATGGTGGGCCATCAGGGACTCGAACCCCGGACCAACCGGTTATGAGCCGGTAGCTCTAACCAACTGAGCTAATGGCCCTAATTTATCCTGAAATAGATATACCGCCTGAACCAGGCGGTATATCTATTTCGTTGGCTCCCCCTGTTGGACTCGAACCAACGACCCTGCGGTTAACAGCCGCATGCTCTACCGGCTGAGCTAAGGAGGAATATGTGTGTTGGCGTCTTCCTATTGTCCCAGGCCGTTGCCAGCCAAGTAT
>CALWUW010000031.1 GCA_944384815.1 uncultured Clostridia bacterium | reverse complement strand
TCAGCGTCGCTACTGTCGGCGTTGTCCATAGTAAGTCTTTCAATTCCCTTCTTTGAATAATTTGCTTTTTATTATATAGGGAAACCCGCAAGAAGTCAAGGCTGAATTGGGAAGTTCATATTAATTTTAATTTTGAGCGTTTCAAGTTCTCTTTTATTACACAACAATGAAAAGAAGCATTCGCACAATAATGTTAAGGTGGATATTTACTTTACAGCCATTGGATTATTTGATATTCCAACAGAACAAGAACTGTTAAAGACAGTTGCCGAGCTGAAAAGGCAAAAAGAAATATCAGAAAAATCCGCATAAAGAAAAGGTGTAACCCCATATTACTGAGGTTACACCATCTCTTCTAAAATACTTCCTTATTGACCCGAGGCAAACCGGCAGCTGTTTTTTCTTTGTCACTAAACTATAAAGCAAAGTAAGATCATTCCTCTTCCTTCGCCATCTGGCTCCAAAACCACCAGAGAAATCCGAAATGCGCCCCCTGCAGCAAAAAGGCCAGGCCCATAAACAAGCCGGAATACGCAGGATCCACAAAAACATACTGGGAAATCAGGCCGAACACCATCAGTGCTCCACCGGGAGCCGCCATCAATCCCCAATTTTTCACCTTATTTCTTTTCAGGAGCACCAGCGAGATCCATTTTGTCACCCCGGAAAACAAAAGCCAGGCGCCCATAGCAAAGGCGATCCACTGATCCCGGGATACCTGCCCGCAAAGAGAAAGGGCTACCAATCCATCCGCCAGGATCCATTCTGCGCCCAAGGGCTCCGAATGCTGCAAAGCGTAAACCAAAAAGCAGCCCAGGGCGGATAAAGCCATGATCAGACCAAAGGTAAACGCCAGATGAGGCCGGGTGCCGGCGGGCGTCACCAGAGAAAGGATCCCCCCAAATACCAAAAGAACGGCTAAAACCAACCAAGTTCCCCTGCAGATCTCATTTTTTTTGTTTTTCAGCACGCGCTTTCCCCCTCGCTCGCTGTTGTTATCCTGCCGTTTTTATTTAGAAAGCGCTTCCGCCGCATCGGCCGCCGCTTCCAGCCAATCTCCGGTATACAGCTCCGCCAAGCCGGCGTCGCAATTCTTTGCCAGATCCGGGTCCATGGGGATCCGCCCCAACACCTGCAATCCGTATTTTTCCGCTACTTCTTCCACGTGGCTTTCCCCGAACACACGGATCTCCTTGCCGCAATCCGGACATTTCACATAGCTCATATTCTCCACAATTCCCAAAATCGGCACATTCATCATCTGAGCCATAGTCACCGCTTTGGAAACAATCATGGATACCAATTCCTGGGGAGACGTGACGATAATAATACCGGAAAGGGGAATGCTCTGGAAAACAGTCAGCGGAACATCTCCGGTTCCGGGAGGCATGTCCACAAACATGTAATCCACATCCTGCCAGATCACATCCGTCCAGAACTGCTTCACCGTATTGGCAATAATGGGGCCGCGCCAAACCACCGGCGCACATTCATCGTCCAGCAAAAGATTTACGGACATTACGTCGATACCGGTCTTGGTAGCAACCGGCAAAAGCCCCATTTCCGAAGCTTTGGCTTTTTCGTGCAGACCAAACACCTTGGGGATGGAAGGGCCTGTGATATCCGCATCCAGAACGGCGCTGTGGTTTCCTCGGCGATTCATGGTCACCGCCATAAGAGCCGTTACCAAGCTTTTGCCTACGCCGCCTTTGCCGCTGACTACACCGATCACCTTTTTAATGCTGCTCATAGAATGGGGCGCTTCCAGGAAATCCGCCGGATTGACCTTCCGGGAGCCGCAGTTTTCACTGCAGTGTTCACAATCGTGATTGCAACCTTCGCTCATATCTGTTCAAACCTTTCTTATGCAACAAGCGCCGGCGCGTACGGGAGCCATTCCTTTGCCCTATACGGCGCCTTCGCAAAGCATTTATTTCATTTCTGTGTTCATTTTAGAAGGATTCTTTGGGTTTGTCAACCGAGAAACCGTTTCTATTCTTTTTTCCAATATCTTTTCAAAAATTACAATACATCGGCAATTTTTTACCGGTCAAAACAAAAAAGCCGCCGCAGGATTCTGCGGCGAAGCTTTTAAATGTGACCAGTTCTATAAGCCGAGTTCTGTCTTGAACGACCATCTATCTTGGCCGTGCGTTGCCGCAACGGCTCAATGCCACCTCCACAGGACGCGCCGGGCCGGCGCATATGCCCCTCCACGGTGTTGCTCCGGATAGGGTTTACAGAGCCGGACAGTCTCCTGCCGGCTGGTGAGCTCTTACCTCGCCTTTCCACCCTTACCGCTTAACGCGGCGGTATATCTCTGTTGCACTCTCCCTAGGGTCGCCCCCGGCGGCCGTTAGCCGCTATCCTGCCCTTTGGAGCTCGGACTTTCCTCAGGCGAGCCCTTTAGGGCTTCGCCCGCAGCCGTTCGAACTGCTCACGTGCTCTAGTGTAACGGATTTTGGAAAAAAAGTCAAAACGTTTTTCCCTTCTGTCCGCCGCTGCCCAGCGTTACCCCCGGGATTTTACGATTCTTTTCAGCTTTTCCGCCAGATCATTCCCCAGCAGATCTTCCTGCTGCAGCACATAAATTCCCATATCCGCCGCCCGACGATAGACAGCCGGATTTGCCCGGGACAAGCGGCTCATGGTAGCCAACACACCTTTTGCCCAGTATCCTCCGTACCGTTCCGTAAGCACCTGCAGTTCATTCAGCGCCTGGGTATTGGGGGTTCCCGTTTTGCAGGAAATAAACACCGGTGTGGATCCTTTTGTAAGGATCAGATCCACTTCATTCTGCGTTCCCGGACCTTTCCCTTCTTCCCCTTCCCAATCAATCACAACGCTGACCTGCACGTCATCAAAATAACCGCTGTCCCTGGCTGTCAAATATAAATGCAATTCCAGCCAGATACCGATATCGCACAGGCAATTGCGCAGAAGATGGCTTTTATAAGAAAAGGAAACCCGGGATCTTCGGAATTTTAAATCCAGAATGGCACCCGCTTCTTCCAGCTTTCGTAAAATTTCCGGGAAGCATTTTTTCTTCCGTCCATCCGTTCCTTTAAATTGCAGGGGAGCATCCACACGCAGCGTTCTGTTTTCCTCTCCGCCGGAAACCGCCTGCAAATACTGGACATGTGCGTTCCAATCCAGAAAATACGCCTGATAGAGGTTCCAGATTCGCCGAACCAGCGTTTCCATTTCGCCCACGATTTCTTTCCCGCTGATATGCCCGCATCGGGGAAAAGACCCGCCGGCCAAAATCAGAAAATCTTCCGCCCGGAATCGAACGCTTCCGGGGAATTCCGCCGCTTGGGGACAATTCTGCACATTTAAAAATCGCTCTTTCTCCTTCTCATAAACGATCACCGGCATTCCCGACTCCCGGCAAAAAATTCCCGAGGCAAACAGCATAGGACTGCTGCCCCCTGTAATATCCAAAATACTGTTGGGAAAACGAGCGGTGATTTCTTCCATCCGCTGCACCAAGCTTGGGATCCGGTTGGCGTCTATGGAGAAAAAGTATGGCTTCACCGGCAAATTTTCTGCCCGCATCCAACGAATCAAACGTTCCCGGCACTGGGGACGCATCAGTTTTCCTCCCAGAAAAACCACGTTTTGGGGGCGAAGGGAAGATACAGCCAAAATATTAAAAATCGGTTCCTCGTCATACAGCTCAATAATGGTTTCGATCGCCATAATTCTTCCTTTCTTCCGGATCCATCCGGCAGGTATTGATTTCACTTTTTAGTATAAACATCCCGCCGCTTTTTTCAATAGCTTTTTCACATACAAGAAAACCTGTTTTGCCTGTTATTTGTAACCAAGGAAATTTTAAAAATTAAAATTATGTAAACTTTAAGATCTTTTAATTTTTCCCCCGGCCTTTTCCGCTCTTTCTTTCCGTATTTCTTACTTTCACTTGCAAAATCTGGCGCTTTTTTTGCTTTTCCTGTGGAAAACTCTGTGGAAAATGTGAAGAACTTTTTTGAAAACAAAATCCATTAAAAACTTTTTTTAACGTTATGTTAAGTAAAGCCTTGACTTTAAAAAAAGGAAAACTTCTACTTGTCAAAATCTCTGCATGCGCAATAACTTCACATTTTCATTCTTTTATCCCCTTTCGTGCTATACTATACCGCGGCCCACAAATCACAGAAAGGAGGGAGAGGCTCTTGAAACGCAGAAAAAGCATAATTTTACTCTTGTTTTTTCTGATTTTCAGTCTGTATTCTTTCCCTGTTCTTGGGGAGGAAGCCCTTCGCTTGGATGAAAACCGCAAAATTCATTTTTCAGACGGAACGTGGATCGAAATTCAGCCAAAAACAGAATCCGCCACTAATATAAAACGTTTTGCTGTGGACTCCGCAACTCTCTGGACGCTATATGTGCCTTTTTATATTCAGGATGCAGGGGTTTACCAGGAACATCTGTACCTGATCGGCACTTCTTCTAAAACTTCTTCCCAACTGGTAATTGGCCGCGTATCTTTGTCCTCCGTGGAGGCGGTGTTTTCTCCTTTCGCTCAAGTTACCTTTCTTTCCCCTACCCGCTGGGAAATTCGAAACGGCCTTTTGTATTTTTTAGGCGCAGAAGCCGACCAGCCGGAACAGATCAAATGGTTTCTTTTTGATTTTACCGATACATCCCCTGTTTTGGAAGGACGTCAAGAACTGCCTCTGCCCTCTTCCTCCCAGGAGCCATCCCTTCCCGTTTCCTCTTTATCCCCTTCCTCCTCTCCCCCGGTTTTCAGTTCTTCTCCGCCTTCCTCTTTCTCTTCCTCTTCTTCTCACAGCACATATATGGAAAAAGTTTCTATAGGATCCACGGTATCTTCCTTAAAATCACTTTACTCTTCCTCTTCCTACCAATTATTTTTTCTGGATAGAACCGGCACCATTCGGGAGAAAGGAACTGTAGAAACCGGTTGGAGCGTACAGTTCTGGAACGGTTCTGTTTTAGAAAAGACCATTTATCTGGCTGTTCCCGGTGACCTTGGCGGCGGGAGTATCTCCGCAGACCGCCAATTGTATGCGCAGTACATACTGGGGCTGAAAACCCCTGGGCAGCTGGAACTTTTGGCAGCGGACTACAATGGCGACGGAAATATAACCGTATCGGATTTTGTTCTTTACCGCAAAAGTTATGGATAAACCTTCAAACCTTCTTTTCTCAGACCTTTCACTTCTTCCTCTGTTTTTCCCTCTCCTTTGGATTTCCCGGAAAAGCACTTGTTTTTCCGAGAAAAATAGGGTAAAATAATGGCTGTGTGTTTTGTAGTTCAGGGTATATCGTAAGCTGATTTCAGTTTACAGAAATGAAGTGCGAGGTTCTTATTTATGACTGAAAGTCTGGCGCCTAAACTCAGACGTAATTTATTTCCCATTATTACCACTTCTCTGGCATTGGTCATTATGCTGATCTTTTTGTTCTCCAACGACGGAGTTCAAACCTTGGCCATGCTGGCGCAGCAGATCCGGGGAGAGTGGATTTTTCTTTCTCTTGCGGCTGTGATTCTGACTCTGCTTTTGGAAGGTCTTTCTCTGCATTTGTTTTGTCTGCACCTGTATCCCAAATGGACATACGGACGTTCATTCTCCGTGGGAATGACCGGTTCCCTTTACAGCGCCATCACTCCTTTTTCCACCGGCGGTCAGCCCATGCAGATCTACGCCATGCGGAAAATGGGGATGGACACCGGAAAGGCCGGCGCTATCATTGCCATGAAAACTCTCTCCTATCAAGTTGTCATGGTTTTATACGCTTTGCTTCTGGTATGTACGCAGCTGCGTTTCTTCCAAACCAATATCAGTAACTTTTCTTTTTTGACGCTTGTGGGAATCTTGTCTAATTCCACATTTATTGCTATTGTTTTCCTCTTTACCGTCAGCGCCAAAGGAACAGATAAGATCCTGCGCTTTTTCCTGCGGCTCTTGTATCGTTTTCGCCTTTGCCGGAAACCGCTACACCGCTACCACCAGATTCATTCTCAGCTCTCCATGTTTCACATGAGCTCCAAAATGATTGGGCTTTCTTTGAAGTTGTATTTGCCTGTGATCCTTTTGACCATTTTGCAGATCACATTAAGCTGTTCCATTCCCTACATGATCTATCTTAGCTTTGGCCTGCCTCCGGAGAACGTTTCTCTGTGGACGATGCTGGCTGCTCAACAATTTGTGGCTATGGTTTCCGCCTTTATCCCTCTCCCCGGCGCTTCCGGAGGAGCGGAAGGAAGCTTCCTGCTGTTTTTCGGAAAATTTTTCGGGGATACCATTGCACCGGCCGTTTTACTTTGGCGTACGATCACCTACTATCTTCACATTGCATTGGGCGCCGTCTTCTCCACCTGGGGCGGAAAGAAATACACCGTTCAGGAAATCACGGAACCTGCCAGCCCGCTGGAAGCCTTGGAAGAGAATTTTTCCAAAAAGGAACAGGACTCAAAATAAACCCATTTTTAATCGCCGGCAGCCGCGCCGGCGATTTTGTTTTTTCTGCTCTGAAGCATGAAAACCTGAAAACCTGCATATACAAAGCAGCAGGAGGGATTTACATGCTGAACACCATCTGGGCAGGAATGATCTTCGTCAGCTTTTTTTGCGCATGTGTTACCGGGCGTATGGACACTCTTTCTGGAGCTATTTTTCAAGGGGGAACGCAAGCTGTAGAGCTGGTCCTTTCCATTTCCGGCACAATGGCTCTTTGGACGGGATTTTTAAAGATCGCGGAAGCGGGAGGAATAACCCATTGGCTCAGTAAAACCCTCCAGCCTTTTCTTGGGCACATTCTCCCGGATCACAAAGAGGATCCTCCCGCTCTGGAGGCTGTTTCCATGAATATTACAGCCAATCTTCTGGGCCTGGGAAACGCGGCCACTCCCACAGGGATCGCCGCCATGAAAGCCATGGCAAAGCATTCGCCTGCCCGCGCTTCCAATTCCATGGTGCGTTTTGTGGTATTGAACACGGCTTCTATTCAGCTGATCCCCACCATGCTGGCCTCTTTGCGGGCTTCCGCAGGTTCCGCAGCCCCTTTGGAGATCCTGCCGGCTGTTTGGTGCACCTCTTTGACGGCACTGCTTACAGGACTTGCCGCTACCAAACTTTTGGAGCGTTTTTATGGATAACGCCGCCGGATTTCTGATCCCTCTCTGCCTGCTGCTGCCGGTTTTCTTTGGGCTGAGAAAAGGTATCCCTATTTTTTCCGTCTTTTCCCAGGGAGCCAAAGAAGGATTGCAAAACTGCCTGACGATCCTTCCTACATTGATCGGTCTGCTAACCGCCACCTCTATGCTTCGGGCGTCCGGCGCCTTTGAACTTCTTTCCCAGCTGCTTCAGCCTGTAACGGATTTTCTGGGAATTCCCTCCCAGGTCCTCCCTTTGGCTCTGATGAAGCCTTTTTCCGGCAGCGGATCCACCGCGCTTTTGACAGATGTCTTTTCCACCTGCGGGCCGGACAGTTTTCCCGGAAGAGTCGCCTCCGTGCTGGCCGCCTCTTCCGAAACCACCTTTTACTGCATCGCCGTTTACTTCGGGGCAGTAAATATACAAAAAACCCGCCACGCCGTTTTGTGCGCTTTATTGGCGGACGTCGCGGCCTTTGCCGGTTCTTTCTTGTTTGTAGGTCTCTTTTTCCAAAATGGCTAACCACAATATTAAAAGCAGAGGGCATATAAAAATGCCCTCTGCTTTTTGCTTACGATCTTTTCTTGGATTTGTCGAAAGAAGGATTGAATGCGTAAAAGTTCCGGCTGTCCAGATTATCGGTAATGATTCGCAGCCCCTCACCGAAACGTTGATAATGGACAACTTCTCTCGCCCGCAAAAATTGGATGGGATCCCGAACATCCGGATCATCCGCATAGCGAAGGATATTATCATACGTGGTTCTGGCCTTCTGTTCGGCAGCCAGATCTTCGTGTATATCCGTAATAGGATCCCCCTTCACTTGCAAAGCTGCTGCGGAGAAAGGTCCTCCGTTGGCTCCGGAAGGATAGATTCCCGTGGTGTGATCCACAAAGTAGGCATCAAAGCCACCGGAACGGATCTCCTCCGGGGTGAGATTCCGGGTCAGCTGGTATACAATGGCTCCAATCATTTCCAGATGCGCCAGCTCTTCTGTACCTATATCCGTCAGTATCGCTTTCAGCTCCGGATACGGCATGGTATACCGCTGGGAGAGATATCGAAGGGACGCACCCAGCTCGCCGTCCGGTCCGCCATACTGGGCGATGATCAGTTTTGCCAGCGCCGGGTTGGGCGTCTTGATTTTTACCGGATACTGAAGTTTTTTCTCATAAACCCACATCAGTCTTCCTCCTTTCCTGTTTCCCAAGGCCAGGGCCCGGTGATCCAGGCCCAACGGCTGGTTTGGGACCCCAATTCATTCAACGGACCGTATGCGGCCTCGTATTCCGCCACCAACTCTTCCCTCTTTTTACGGCATTGCTCTAATTTTTTAGCCGCGTCTGCATTGTTGGGATGGGAGTCCAAAAACAAATGCAGTTCCCAAATGGAGAAACTGTGTGCCGTAATGCGGCGGTATAGTTTTTCTTGTTCACTCATCTTCTGGGCTCCCCCCTTCTTCCGTAAAAAGGTTTATCCAAATCGGGGAAAAGTGTTCCCTGATCCAAAGCTTTTTCCGGCGAATAAACCTCACCGTATTGCTGGAACGGTATATATGCCATGGCCACTACCGGATCCTTGGGAAAAGGCTCCGGATCCTGCAAAGTGCAGGACGGCTCCATATTGGCTGTTATCATCTTTCATTCTCCTTTCCGGCGAATTCATCGCCTGTTCCATTCTATGCGCCAAACTTTTTTTGGCACAGAAAAGCAAAAGAATAAAATTATTTCCAAAGCAAATCCTATAATTTTACTTAAATTTAATAAAAAAAAGGTAGAAATCCATTTCACTTTATTTAAAAAACGTGTAGAATAATGGATGTATAGAATTGTTTGTCTCAAAATTACAGGGGAGTATAGCTCCACAGATCAAAAATTTACAGACGAGACCCAGAAAGAAGGTATCTGTATATGCTGAAGGAATTCGAAAAGCAGGCCAAAAAATTTGTTCCTCCCTCGGAAGAACAAATTACCGCGTGCAGAGAGAAGCTTTCCTCGCTGCAGCTGCAGCTGAAAGCCCACAAACTTCCTGTTGTAGTGATGATGGAAGGATGGGGCGCCGCAGGCAAAGGCAGCCTGATCGGCAAGGTTATCCGGGATTTGGATCCCCGCTTCTACACGGTAAACACCAAAAGCTCCACTCCTCAGGAAGAAGACCGCTATCCTTTCCTGTGGCGTCATTTTTCCCGGATCCCGGAAGCCGGAAAACTGGCCTTTTTCGATACGGGATGGATGCAGGATACCGTTCGCGCCATGGAAAGAGACGAGCTGAAGAAAAAGGGATATAAGGCCCGTATTGCCAGCATCAACGCCTTTGAGCGCCAGCTCTCCGACAATGGGTATCTTCTGATTAAAGTCTTCGTTCATATTTCCCAGAAAGAGCAACGCAAGCGCCTGGAGAAACTGGAAAATTCCAAGAACACTGCCTGGCGCGTCAGCGTCCATGATCGTTGGCAAAACCTCCATTATGAAGATTGCCGAGATAATTTTGACCGGTATATGGAAGATACGTCCACGCCTTGGGCTCCCTGGCATATCCTTGACGGCACCAAACGCTCCGAAGCGGTTTGGAATCTTTTGCAGCTGCTTACTTCCGCCATCAGCAACGCTCTGGAAAACGGGATTCCCCAGGCTCAGCTGCCTCAGGAGGAATTCCCTATGCGGAAATTTATTCCTTTGCAAAAGGTAGACCTTTCCGCGTCTTTGTCTCAAAAAGAATATGAGGCACAATTGGACTCTCTTCAGGATCGCCTCCAGGAGCTGCACAATATTTTGTATCGGAAAAAGATCCCTGTGGTGATCGCATATGAAGGCTGGGATGCAGCCGGTAAAGGGGGCAACATCCGCAGAGTGACCAGCGCCCTGGATCCCCGGGGATTTCAGGTGCATCCCATCGCCGCGCCGGAACCCCATGAGCTGGCTCGGCACTACCTCTGGCGGTTTTGGACCCGCCTTCCTAAGGATGGGCATATCGCCATTTTTGACCGGAGCTGGTACGGCCGGGTGTTGGTGGAACGTGTGGAAGGCCTCTGCACGGAAACGGACTGGAAACGTGCCTACACCGAGATCAACGAATTCGAAAAAGAGCTTGCCTATTGGGGCGCCGTGGTGCTGAAATTCTGGGTTCATATCGACCCGGAGACGCAACTTTCCCGTTTCCAGGAACGTCAGAATACCCCTGAAAAGCAGTGGAAAATTACGGACGAGGATTGGCGCAACCGGGAAAAATGGCCGGCTTACCAGGAAGCCGTCAATGAAATGCTGGAAAAGACCAACACCCAACTGGCTCCCTGGCATATTCTTCCTTCCAATGATAAAAAGTTTGCCCGCATTCAGGCTCTGCGCATTCTGGTGGACACACTGGAAAAAGCGCTGAAAGGATGATTTTACGCCCCCTTCCGGTTCCTTCTCTATGGCATATTTTCAAACGTGTTGCCGCGTTTTGAAACACTCCCTGCCCGGCAGAAATCAACTGCCGAACAGGGAGTATTTTTTACGGCCCGTTCCGGAAGTTAATTTCCCCAAAAGTTTCCGACCGTTCCTTTGCATTTCCGGAAGAAATCCTTGCAAAGATCAAAGAACGTGGTATGATATATACATATTTTTGAAGGTTATGTGAAGGAAATATAAAGAAATTTGTTGAAGCAGGTAAAAGCCACAGGAGGAACATATGGACATCATTATTGTAGGATGCGGCAAAGTAGGCGCCACCCTGGCTGAGCAATTGTGCAGTGAAGGCCACAATATTGTGATGGTAGATATTTCCGCAAAACGCCTGCAAAGCACGGCAAATGCTTTGGACATTATGGGTGTTGTGGGAAACGGCGCAAGCTATACGGTCTTACAGGATGCCGGTGTGGCACAGGCTAATCTTTTGATCGCCGTAACCGGATCGGATGAGCTGAACCTTCTGTGCTGTCTGATTGCCAAAAAAGCAGGCAGCTGCCATACCATCGCCCGGGTGCGCAATCCTATCTACAGCAAAGAACTTCATTTTATCCGGCAACAAATGGGAATTTCCATGATCATTAATCCCGAGCTTACGGCTGCTTCGGAAATCGCCCGGATCCTGCGCTTTCCCTCCGCCATTAAAATAGACGCCTTTGCTAAAGGCCGGGTAGAGCTTCACAAGGTCAAGCTTCTTCCTTCCTTTTCTCTGGACGGTTTGTCCGTGGCTTCCGCAATCCGGAAATTAAAATGCAATATTCTGATCTGCGGCGTGGAACGAGGAAAACACGTCTATATTCCCAACGGCACTTTTACCCTTCAAAACAACGATATGCTTTCTGTTATGGGTGCTCCTAAAGACATTTCTGCTTTTTTCCGGAAAATCGGCATGGAGACCCATCAGGTCAAAAACGCCATGATCATAGGGGGAGGCGGCATCGGATTTTACTTGGCACGGCTGCTTCGGGAATCCAATATAGAGGTTCGGATTGTTGAGTTGGATGACAGCCGCTGCCAGCAACTGGCGGAACTGCTTCCGGATGTCACCGTTCTTAACGGCGACGGTATTGACCAGCAATTTCTTTTAAGTGAGGGACTTCCCAACGCGGAAGCTTTTGTCACCCTTACCAATCTGGATGAAGAAAATCTCCTTCTGGCTCTTTTCGCCCAGAAGCATTCCTCCGCCAAAGTAGTGGCAAAAGTAAACCGCCTGACCTTCCATGATGTGATCGACAGTCTGGATATTGACAGCATCATCTATCCCAAGTATCTTACAGCGGACTATATCCTGCGATATGTCCGGGCTATGCAGAATACCATCGGGAGCAATGTGGAAACGCTGTATCATATTCTGGATGACCGGGCGGAAGCTCTGGAATTTTCCGTGCGTACCCCGTCGGAAATCACCGATATTCCTCTTGCGGATTTAAAGCTGAAGGACAACCTTCTGATTTGTTATATCAACCGGGGTGGACGGATCTTCCTTCCCGGCGGAACCGATCAGATTCAGGTGGGAGACACTGTCATTGTTGTTACCACCGTTCCGGGGCTGCAGGATATTCGGGACATTTTAGCGTAAGCGGAGGGAAAAGATGTGAATTATTCCGCTATTACCTATATTATTGGATGGCTCCTAAATTTTGAGGCCATCTTCATGACCCTCCCTTGTTTAGTGGCTGCCATCTACGGAGAAGAAAGCGGATGGGTCTTTGTCATTACCATTTTCTTCTGTCTTCTCCTTGGAATTCCCCGAACTGTCCATGGCCTGAAAAACAAGGTGATCCAGGCTCGGGAAGGATTTGTAACCGTGGCTTTGGGATGGATCATCATGAGTATCATGGGCGCTGTCCCCTTTGTTCTCAGTGAGGCCATTCCCAACTGGATCGACGCGGTGTTTGAAACCGTGTCCGGATTTACCACAACCGGCGCCAGCATTTTGTCCGACGTGGAAATTCTAGATCGCTGCCTGCTGTTCTGGCGCAGTTTCACCCACTGGATCGGCGGCATGGGGGTTTTGGTCTTTATTCTTTCCGTTCTTCCCCTTCGGGGCGGATACCATATGAATCTGATGCGGGCAGAAAGCCCGGGCCCTTCCGTAAGCAAGCTGGTTCCCCGTACACAATCCACCGCCAAGATCCTGTATGGGATCTACATTGCCCTGACCTTGCTGGAAATTCTTCTTCTGCTGTTGGGAGGGATGCCGGTATTTGACGCTTTGACCACCTCCTTCGGCACAGCGGGAACCGGCGGCTTTGGCATCAAAAATGACAGCATTGCTAGCTATTCCCCCTACCTGCAAAATGTGATCACGATATTCATGATCTTATTCGGAGTAAACTTCAACCTCTATTTTCTCCTGCTGATCCGTAAGCCTAAGCAGGCGCTGCGCTCAGAGGAGCTTCGGGGATACCTCTCCATTATCGCTGTAACGATTCTTGTAATCACCTTTGAGATCTCCCGGCTTTACGGTTCTATTTGGGACGCTCTTCGTCACGCGTCGTTCCAGGTGGCCTCCATTATCACCACCACAGGATTTGCCACAACGGATTTCAATCTGTGGCCGGAAGTCCCCAGGACTACACTGATCATGCTGATGTTCGTGGGAGCCTGCGCCGGCAGCACCGGCGGCGGCATCAAAGTTTCCCGTTTTTTGATTTTGCTGAAATCCTTATTTAAAGAGCTGCATCAGTATGTTCATCCTACCGCTGTACGAAAGATCAAACTGGACGGACGGCCGGTAGAACATGAAGTGGTGCGTTCCGTAAACGTATTTATGGTAATGTATATCCTGGTTTTTTCCCTTTCTGTTTTGTTGGTCGGGTTTGACGGAAAAGATCTGATTACCAATTTCACCGCTGTAGCCGCCACGTTAAACAATATAGGCCCGGGCCTGGAATTGGTTGGTCCCACCCAGAACTTCGGAGGTTTTTCCGACGGCTCCAAATTGGTGCTGATCTTTGATATGTTAGCCGGCAGGCTGGAACTTTTCCCCCTTCTCATGCTGTTCCACCCTAAAACATGGAAAAGATTTTAACCTTTTCTTCCGGAATACCCCATTAAAATCGGCAAAATTTTCACAAATCTGAATTTTTTCCTTTTTTATGGCGGCACTATGAAGAAAAAATGAATTCCTGATGAAAAGAGTATTGTTTTGCTGCAACATTTGTGTTAAGATAACAGATGCGTAAAATAAACAAGCTAGATTGCCGGGCATTTTTTGAAACGGCAAAAAGACTGCTGAATTTGTGAATCATATGGAGGATGGTAAGGTATGCCACAACCAAAGACAAAGCTTACGGTCAAAAGAGCTGTGAGTCTGGAAGGTGTAATTTGTATTGCTGTAATTCTGCTGATCTTTATTCCCATCGGCTCAGTGATGGGCGGGATCAATATGGTAAACACCATGCTGCAGACAGCTTTCGACTTGCTGATGAACACAGTATTCTATATTATGGCTATTGCTGTTCTGGCCGGCGCCATCGCAGGCGTTTTGACGGAATTCGGCGTAGTGGCCATGATCAACAAGATTCTTTCCCCCATCATTCGTCCTATTTACGATCTGCCCGGTGCCAGTGTTATCGGTATTCTCACCTGCTACCTCTCCGATAACCCGGCTATCCTTACCATTTGTGACGATACCCGTTTCCGCCGGTACTTTAAAAAGTATCAGCTCCCCGCTTTGACCAATCTGGGTACGGCTTTCGGCATGGGCCTAATTATCACTATTTTTATGATGACTCTGCCCAACCCCAATAATGAAAATCTTACCGCAGCGGTCCTGGTGGGAAATCTGGGCGCTGTGATTGGAAGCATTATCAGCACCCGGCTGATGCTGTTCCAGACCAAGAAGATCTACGGAAAAGATGAACCCTGCGTTCCCGATTCCGAAGAGGACAGCTTTGATATGGTAAACTACCGCGTTGTCCGTGAAGGCGGCGTGGGAACTCGTTTGATCGAATCCCTGCTGGAAGGCGGAAAATCCGGCGTAAAGAACGGCATGGCCATTATTCCTGGCGTGCTGATTATCTGCACACTGGTGATGATGCTTACCAACGGTCCTTCTGAAGCCGGTACATACACAGGCGCAGCCTATGAGGGCGTAGGTTTCCTGCCCATGCTGGCGGAAAAAGTGCAGTTCGTTTTGCAGCCTCTGTTTGGATTCTCCAGCGGTTCCGGCATTTCCGTTCCCGTAACGTCCTTGGGAGCGGCAGGCGCTGCCATCGGCTTGGTTCCCAACCTGATGAAAGACGGCCTGGCCCATGCAGGTGACGTAGCCGTATTCACCGCTATGTGCATGTGCTGGAGCGGCTATCTGAGCACCCACATCGCCATGATGGACGGCCTCAATTGCCGCAAGCTCACCGGCCGCGCTATTCTCAGCCATACGGTAGGCGGTTTCTGCGCTGGTATTGCTGCTAACTGGATCTTCAAGCTGGTAGCGTTGTTCCTGTAAGAGACCTTTCGAGCTTTCAATTAAAAAGCGTGGATCTTTGCACAAAGATACACGCTTTTCTTTTGCAGAAAAGCCGTCCGGAAGTCCTGTTGATTGGGATTTCCGGACGGCTTATTTGCTTGTGCGTTTTATTACTCTTGGATTGGTCTGGCTGCCAAAGCGATCCAGCCCTTTTCTTCCCGGCGGCCGATGATCTGGAATTTTCCCCGGAGCCCTTCTAAAACATCCTGCTCCCTGCTGTCAATAATGCCGCTCATCAGATAGACCGTATGGGGTTTCATGAAAGGCCGAATCTGATCCGTAAGCATCAGAATCACATCTGCCACAATATTAGCAACAACGATATCAAAAGTTCCTTCCACTTTTTCCGTCAAATTTCCGCAAATACCCTGGAACCGATTTTCCACATGATTCCGCTGGGCATTCTGCACCGCTGTTTTTACCGCCAATTCGTCAATATCCACGCCAACAGCGGAGGACGCTCCCAAAAGCAGCCCAGCAATGGACAATATACCACTGCCGCAGCCTACATCCAACAAAGTGCATCCCGGAGAAACATATTCTTCCAGAAGTTCCATACACAGCCGGGTGGTCTCATGGGTACCTGTGCCAAACGCCAAACCCGGTTCCAAATCCAGAATCACCCGATTTTCCGGATTGGTGGTTTCCTCCCAAGCCGGGCGAATCAAAAGCTTCTTGCCCACCGGGATAGGTTTAAAATACTTTTTCCAGTTGTGAATCCAATCCTCCTGGGCACAGGAGGCCGTATCGATGCTGTAATTGATCTTTTCCGCCTGGTACCGTTCTTTTAAGAACGAAATCGCCTCTGCCGGATTCTCCTCCGGGCTGATATAAATATGGATTTTTCCTTTCGTCCGGTCTTTCTGCAGCAGTTCCTCATCGATCAGGTCAATATGGGCGATCTCCCAGGCTTCTTCTTCCAAATGGGAATAGTCCTCCACATAAATTCCGTAAGGAACTGTCATCTGGGCGATATCGCCGGCCCGGTCCACGTCTTCTGAAGGAACGGTAACACATATCTCCGTCCATGCTTGATTCATTTCCTGCTTTTCCATTTCCATAGGATCCTCCACGCCGTTATTTCTACTATTGTTTCTGAATTATATCCCAGGTTCTATTATATACCCAAACGCCGGGAAAAAACAGACCTATTTTCTCTCTTTTCCGCATACATATAGCAGTGACCCTGCAGTAACCCAGCAGTGATTCAGCAATGATCCAGCAGTGATTCAGCAGTGATTCAGCAGTGATCCATCCCTGCAGGAAAATTCTGTTTAAGGACTTGGGAAAAGAAAGGAGGCGCTGGGGGTGACTCGGAAGCAGTTGTTTCTCCGCAATGCCTTGATTCTTACTTGCGGGTCCCTGCTTTTACGCTTTTTAAATATCGGATTCCGCTCCTATATTACCCAACAGATCAGTGCTCAAGGCATGGGGCTGTATCAGCTGATTTTTTCTTTGTTCGTCCTTTCATCCACGTTATGCACCTCCGGAGCCGGTTTTACAGCCACCCGTCTGACAGCGGAAGGAAAAGATTCCCCCCATGTGCTACGAAAGTGCTGTCTTTTGGCTTTGGCCGTCAGCCTTCCTGCGGCCCTTTTGCTGACAGCGGCCGCCCGACCCATGGCCATATTTCTTCTGAACGCGCCTGAGGCCGCGGCTCCCCTTTGTCTTCTGGCCCCCGGGCTTCCCTTTATGGCCCTTTGTTCCTGTCTGAAAGGATGGTTTCTGGCCAAAGGGAACACCCTGATCCCGGCCATAGGGGAGTTGATCGAGCAGCTCTTTACCATTGCAGCCTCCCTTTTTCTTTTGGGCCTTCTTCCTCCTTTGGAAGCTTTTATGGCGGGCTCCACTTTGGGAGAAATTTCCTCCTGCTTGCTCGTTTACCTGGGATGGCGGAAAAAGCAACGCAAAAACACAGGGACGGCCCAGACTGTTTCCGTAAAGAAACTTCTTCACATTGGCGCACCCGTGACCTGTGGTTCCTTTATCCGAAGCTTGCTCAGCAGCGTAGAAAACCTTCTGATTCCCAAAGGCCTCCGGCTGCACGGCAGCGGGCAAGGGGAGGCTTTGTCCCAGTATGGTATGGTTCAGGGAATGGTAATGCCGCTTTTGTTTTTTCCCGCCTCCTTTGCCGGATCTTTGTGCACGTTATTGATCCCGGAAATGGCCAGGGCTTCCGCTGCCGGGGATCACTCGTTTATCCGCCGCACCGCCCGCCGCTCCATGGGCCTTACCTTGGGATTTTCCTTTCTTGTTCTTTCTGTGTTTCTGGCTTTGGCAGAGCCTTTATGTGTCTTAATTTACAAAAATCCCACTGCCGGTTCCTTTCTGAAAATTCTTTCGCCGATTGTCCCCATTTTATACCTGGACAACGTTGTGGACGGCATGCTGAAAGGGCTGGACCAGCAATCCTATTCGTTTAAATATAATTTTGCCGACTCCGTTTTGCGAATTCTGTTTTTATCCCTGCTTCTGCCTCTATGGGGAATTGCCGGTTATATTTCTGTTTTATTTTTCAGCGAAATTTTCAATGCCACGTTAAGTATTGCCCGGCTTTTGAAAGTCACACGGCTAAAGCCGGATTTGGGAAAAGCTTTGCTGCCCTGGGCTATAGGTTCCCTTTTGCTTTACGGCGTGCTTCTTTTCCTTCTGAGCATTTGACAAACCCCCAAAAAGCATCTATACTTCTCTTAAAAGATTTTCGGAAATATTCAGACGTCTGAATATTCATCCAAAGGAGGATGCCTGTGAAGCTGCCTACGCTTTATATTACGCCGGCTCTGCTTCGGTGCAGCCGGTTTGACGGGTACGCCTTTCAGCAGGAGCCTTATGCGGAGCGAACTGTATATGAATATGAGCTGGAATATTATATTCGCTGCGAAGGGGGCATCCGAATCAACGGACGTTACGTCCCTTTCGCCCCGGGAGAGATCAACATACGCAAGCCCGGCCAAGTGGTACAGGGAATCCCGCCCTACGAGTGCTACATTTTGGTGGTGGATCTTTTGGGCAATACCTCCCGCAGCCAGAATTTTGGATTTGGCTGCCCGGAGGAAGCCTAGGAAGCTTATGAAAATCCCTTGCTGCTTTCCCTTCCGGACCGGTTGGTGCCTGCCAAAAAGGAATTGGTTTCCGGCTTATTTGAAACCATCTTCCAAAACAAGGATTCTCTTACGGATCTTTCCCTTTTTCAGGTGCGTTCCAGCCTGTACTTTCTGTTTTCCGAGCTGTTTCAGGAAAGCGCCAGCCAGCAAATCACCGGCAATACCGGCGCCATCCGCCGCAGCTTGCAGTATATCCGCGAACATTTCACCCAGGCCATCCCCGTGGAAGAACTGATCCGCCTATCCGGGCTGAGTCCCTCTTCCTTCCACCGCCGCTTCCGCCGGGAAACCGGACTCACTCCCGGCGCCTATATCACCAAACTGCGAGTGGATCAAGCCAAAAATCTTCTCAGCTTCACCCAGACGCCTATCGGAGAAATCGGTGCCTGTTGCGGTTATCCGGATCATGTATATTTTTCCAGGGTGTTTCATCATCATACCGGCATGACGCCTCTGGCTTACCGGAAAATGACAGAATCTCCGTGAGAGTTTTGTCCTATTCTGTATATTTCCATGCTACCCCCCTTTTCCCTTTGTGCTGTATGCTGATAGTAACAACCACGGGAAAAGGGGGATTTTTATGACAGGAAAAGAACGGATGCAAAAGATCCTGAAACATGAACCCGTTGACAGGATCGGTGTATATGAGCATTTTTGGGACGATACCCACAAAGCCTGGGAATCCGGCGGTTACCTAAAGCCCAATGAATCCTATGAGGACCATTTCGGGCTGGATATGCAGGAATTTTGGGCTTTCAATCTTATAGCCGACCTGGATTTCAAACCGCAGGTGGTAGGGGAAACCGAAGATACCATCACATATCTGGACGGAAACGGCGCTTCTCTCCGACGGCACAAATTTCACGATACCACCCCGGAACATGTGGACTTTCAGGTCAAGGACCGGGAAGGCTGGGAAAAGATCAAACCTCTGCTTACCCCCGACCCCCGGCGCATTGATTTTGCCGGATACCGAAAGGCCAAGGAAGAAGCCGCCAAAGCCGGTCGGTTTTTCGTCTGGAGCGGCTTGAATGTATTTGAATGCATCCACCCGGTTTGCGGCCATGAAAACATGCTGATGGGCATGGTGCTGGATCCGGAATGGGTGAAGGATATGGCGGACACATATGCCTCCCTGATTGTGGAACTGCAGAAAATCCTTTTTCAGGCCGAAGGATACCCGGACGGCATCTGGTATTATGAGGATATGGGATTTAAAGAGCGGCCCTTTATGTCCCCTCAAATGTATTGCCAGCTGATCCAGCCCGCCCATATCGCAACCATTTCCTACGCCAAAGAATTGGGGCTTCCGGTAATCATGCACTCCTGCGGTTTTGTGGAACCTCTTCTGCCCCATATGATCGAAGCCGGCATTGACTGCCTGCAGGTCATTGAAATCAAGGCGGGAATGGATCTTTTAAAGCTGCACCGCTTATATGGGGATAAGATCTGCTTTATGGGCGGTATTGACGTGCGGACGCTGTATACCAATGACCGGGCTGTCATCGACAAAGAGCTGGAGGAAAAGATCCCCGTGGTGAAAAACGGATTCAACTATATGCTCCACAGCGATCATTCCATTCCCAATACCGTTCACTACGACACCTATTGCTATTTCCTGAAAAAAGCTCTGGAACTAGGTACGTATTGAATGTCCTGTGACCTGCGACCTCTGACTTGCAACCTGCGGCCTCCGGTTTACGGTCTACGAACTTCGCACTCCGGCCTACAGCCTCCAGCCGTAAGAACGAATGCAAAAAGCCTCCTTGGAGAAAAAATCTTCTCCAAGGAGGCTTTTTCTTTGTCCCGAACCGGATCATCCCGGCAATTCACAAAATTCAGGCAATTCAGGCAACCGGCTCTTTCTCCGGCGCTTCGATGATGATTCGCCCGCCCTGCAAAGACATCCGCACTTTTTTGCCGTCCACGCCCAGCTCCTCCAGCATCTCCCGGGGGATCTGCACACGTCCGGCTTTGTCCAGCACAGCGTATTCCTGGTGTTCTTCCTCAAACTCCAAGGCGCCTGCTTTCCCTTCCAGAGAAGTCTCAAAAGCCGCGTAGCTGTTTCTGGAAACAAATTCCGTGCTGGTTTTTCCGTCCCGGATGGCCACCACTCGGCTTACCTTTCGGGAAAGCTGCCGATCGTGGGTAACGATGACAATGGTGAGCCCCTTCTCCCGGTTCAAGGTCCGGAAAACGTCCAAAATATAGTTGCCGGTATTTACGTCCACAGAGCCTGTGGGTTCGTCCGCCAGAAGAAGCGCCGGGTCATTGGCCAAAGCAATGGCAATGGCCACTCTCTGCTGTTCACCGCCGGAAAGCTGATTGAGCCGGCTGTTTCGTTTAGCTCCCATGCCCACCAGTTCCAAAAGCTCCCTGGCTTTTTCCCGTCTGGCGGAGGCGGAGATTTTTTCCGGAGAAAAAAGCATAGGCGTCTGGACATTCTGCCAGGCTGTCAGATAAGGAAGCAGGTTTCTGGCGTTGTTCTGCCAAACAAAGCCCACAGTCTTTTTCTTATACACCACCAGTTCCTGTTCCGACAGCTGAAAAAGATTTTTTCCGTCCACAAACAGCCGCCCGGCAGAAGGACGATCCAGCCCGCCAATCATATTCAAAAACGTGCTTTTTCCGCTGCCGCTGTTTCCGATAATGGCCATCAATTCCCCCCGGGGAACCTGCAGTTCCAATCCCTGCAGCGCCAAAACTTCGCTTTCCTTGGTTTTATAGATCTTCACCAGATCCTCGCAGTCGATCATCAAAGAAGGATCCACAGCGGAGGAACCGTCCTCCGGCTGCGCTTTCTCCGTGCTCTCGGAAGCCCTCTTCTCTTCTTTAGGTTCCGGCGCGCCGGAATCTTCCCCAGGCTGCCCGGATTCCGACAAACGGGCCGATTCCTCCGGAGAAGGAGATTCTGCCGGCTTATCCTCTTCTTTTACCGTCTTTTTTCTCTTCAGCCATTTCTCAGCCATTGATCAGCTCACCGTCCTCCATTGTAAACACACGATCTCCCGCGTCCATAAGGCCCACATCGTGGGTGGTCATAATTACGGTGATCCCTTCCAGGCGGGTCAGTTCCTTAAAAATGTGAACCACTTTCAGCCCTGTGGCGGAATCCAGCTCCGCCGTAGGTTCGTCCGCAAACAAAACTTGGGGACGATGGGCAATGGCTCTGGCAATGGCCACTCTCTGCTGTTCACCGCCGGACATCTCCTGGGGCATGTGGTCCATTCTGTGGCCCAGGCCTACCATCCGCAGGCATTCTTCCACCCGTTTTTTCCGATTCTCCCGGATATTGGCCAAACGAAGAGAAAATTCCACATTTTCATAGGCGTTCATGGTGGGGATCAACGCCACGGACTGAAAAACAAATCCCACCTGTTTCCTTCGGATCTTCCCTCTTTCCGCCTCGCTGAGCCCTCCGATCTCCTGGCCTTCCAAATAGATTTGCCCGGAGGTGGGGGCGTCCAGCGCTCCCAAAAGGTTCATCAGCGTAGTTTTTCCGGAACCGGATCTCCCTCTGAGAATGGCAAATTCACCTTTGGGGATCTGCAAGGAGATTCCCTTCAGGACCTGAATACTGTTCCCGCCTTCCAACGGAAAAGAACGGGTCACTTCTTTGGCTTCTACCATGTATTCCAACACGATTCCTCCCTTCTTTCAATCCTCGCCCAATTTCAGTGCCTGCGCAATGCGGATCCGGGAAATCAGCATTCCCAGTACCACCATGCACAAAACGATCATTCCGCCGATCACCACTGTCAGACGAACCGCATCGGAAGCCTGCTGCACGATCTCCAGGGGAAGGGACTGATCCGAAGAAGCGTAGGCCATCTGGATCAAGGGGACAAACAGATGAGAAGCCGCGGCGCCGATCCCTGCGCCGGCAGCAATGGAAACACCGGAAATGAAAAGCTGCTCATTGCCCAGCATTTGCAGCACTTCCCTGAGGGACATACCCATGGCCCGGAAAATACCAAACTGGAGCACTCTGGATTGGATGGACAGCACCCAGTAAATCAGGAAGCCTACTGTACACAGCAGAAGGACAATCACAAACCCTACCGTCAAAATTCCATTGGTTCCCTGAAGCATGGGGTCATTTTTCAGATCCGTCAGCTTTTCGTTTACATCCTCAAAATTCAGAAGATTCATAGGATGTTCTCCCAGGTATTCGTAGACGGGAAGGGTGGATCCTTCTACCCGCAGCCACACTTCATACGGCTGTATTCCCCACTGGGACTGCACCTGCTGCAGATTCGCCACCACTAAATGATTGCGGGTCTGCGTTACGTTTCCAAAAGCGTCCTGCTTGGTCTCCTGGGGCAAATAGGACGGCCAGTAATCCACAAACCCACAGATCACACCCTCCAAAAGGTCTCCGGAGGAAGAAGTGTAAGTAAGCACATCTCCGATCTGATACCCGTGCTCCGTTTGGAAATCCGTGGAGACCAGAATTCCCCGGGAATTCTGGGCCAACGCATTGAGATAGTTATACCAATGCTGGGGCAAAACGCCGGATTTCATCCAGGCGGTCTCTCCGAATTCTTTTGTATGGATACCCAGAAGCGTTACGGAAGACACGGTTCCGTCCGACACCTTTACCTTCCCGTCCGTAGCCTTCAGCACTCTGGCTGCGCTTTCCACACCGGGAATATCGCTGAATTTATTGAAATCCGCCTCCACATATACCGGGCGGCTTTGCTGTGTGGACTGCATTTCCTGGGCCCATTTTTCTTTCAAAACGATATCCGCACCCATTTCATAATAGATCTGCTCTTCCGCAGAGGAATTGATGGTCCGAGCCGCCTGAGCGCTGAATACGCCCATGGAGATGGTGAGAATCAGGAATATCATCATGAAGCCCTGTTCGTTCACCGTACCCAAAATACGCCGGAACGAGGCATACATAGCCGGGCTCCAACGTTTCTTGCCCAGCGTAAAGATCCCCCGCACCAACCATGGAAACAGCCGAAGGGCCAGAAGACCAAATCCCAGCATAAAAAGGGAAGAACTAAAGTACAGCAGGGGATCCAGCGATGCCCCCTGCAAAACACGCTGGGTTAATTCGTCTTTTTGCTGCTGGAATGAGAAAAGGCCATACAGGGAAACGCCGATCAGGATCACGTCCAAAAACAGCTTCTGCCACAAAGGCGCTTTCCACCGGCTTTGTTTTCTTTGCTTGTGGGCTACAATTCCTACCTTGGAATATCGGAACGCCGGGATCGTCATGGCCAAAACAGACAAAAGCGCCGCTCCTGCTGCAAACAGCAGAGACTGCCCTGTGATTTTCACCGGCAAAGCCGATCTCTGCACAAATTCCAGGAAAGAATTGGAGGCGCCCAAAAGCTGGCAGGTGAGAAGCCCCATGGGAATCCCCAGAAGGAACGCGCCTGCAGCCAGCAACAAGCTCTGCAGTAAATAAAGCTTCAGGATTTGTCCTCTACCGGCTCCACGGCTTTTGAAAACAGCGATCTCGTTTTCTTCCATGGAAAGCATCTGCCTGGACACCATGAAAATAAACGCCGCCAAAAGCACAAACACCGGCGTCTGCAAGGCCCAAAGCGTCACATTCAGCTGCTGGGATTTGGGAAGATACGCCTTCAAAACGGAAAGAAAATTCTCCGTATACCGGGTCTGCCCCATTTCGCTGAGTTCCCGTTCCAGGCGCTGCATTTCATCACAAATGGAAGAAATATGTTCCGCTCCCATTTGTGTATAGTCCAGCAAGGTTACATACGATTCCTCATAAGAAAATCTGGGCGCTTCCAGATCCAGAAATTCCTCACGGAAAAGAGATTCGGGAATCAGAAGCATATCGTCCCGATACGCGGACCAATACGGGTCTGTTTCGTCCTTGGCCTCAAATACACCTACCACCTGCAGCGTGCAAGGGGAACCGTCTTTAAACGTAAGGGCATCTGTCTGCAGATTTTCCCCCAGCATTAGCTTTTCTTCTTCAAAGGTAGCCTGGCTGACCATCACTTCCAGCACGCCATCCTGAGGCGTTTGGGAAAACATTTTGCCTGCCTTCAGCTGAATATGTTCTTCCAGATCCGAAGAGAATCCCATGGACATTTCTATTTTATCCCGGCCCTCCAGAGGCACTTCCGGTATCAGTTTCACATCCGGAACCGAAACGGAATTTACCACTTCCTTTGCAGGCGTCTGCAGACGCTGGGGAAGCTCCTGGACTTTTTCCTCCAAAAGATAAAACCGATCCAACCGATCCGTTTCATGCTTGATGTTGGAGGTGACGCACATAAAGATTCTTCCCGGATATTCTTCCGTCTTTTCCATGGAGGCGGAAAAATCCCGCAGCAGCAGTTTCTGCAGCACGGCTTGCGCATACATGGGATTTCCCGCGGCTACTGTCACCATCAAAAGATTCCCCAGAAACAGCCCCAGAATCATCCACTTCTTATTCAGCATCTTACGAAAAATAAATTTCAGCACGTTTTTCCCCCTCCTTTCAGCGCAGAATCAGGGTTTGGCCCACTTCCACCCCCTGGGTAATCCACACATTTCCGGAAGAAATCTCCATTCCCAAAGTAACATACCGTTTATGGACGGCGTTTCCTTCCAGGATCCGGACATATTTCCGGTCATTTTCCGTATAAATCGCTCCTTCCGGCACCACCGGTACGCCCTCTACGATCTGAGAAAAAAAGGAAATGGACGCCCCTTGCTTCAAAGTGTTTTCCGGAATTCCTCCATCTTCTACCTGAATGTAAGCGGTATTTTCCGCGCAGCCAGCCGGAAGAGAAGAAGGAGCGGACACTACAATTCCCTTACAGGTCTGGGGATTGCCGGCGCTGCCTGCGGTAATCTCCACTTCCATCCCTACCCGCAATTTCTTGGTCACGTCCACAGCCTGCAGATAGTAGGGAGACTGGGAATACAAAAGCACCATTTCCTGCCCCGGGTTGACGGTTTGGTTTTTCTTTACGTCGGAAAGAGATTCCACAACACCGGCAAAAGGCGCCCGAAGAACGGAATTGGCTTTCTGTTCCTCTAAATCCTCCACTGTTTTCTCCAACTCCTGGAGCTGGGCTTCTGCCTGTTTCCGCTGCAGCTGCACCTGCGCTTCCAGTTTTTCCAGAGAGGCCGTTTCTATGGGGTCTCCTCCGGCCGCTTTTTCCCGTTGTTCCTGCAAGGCCTGCTGCCGCTCCGTCTCCGCTAATTCTTCTCTGCGCTGGGCCTGCTCCAAGGCAAGCTCCGCTTCTTCCATCTGAGAATCCCGGACGCCTACGGAAAACTGCGCTAAGATTTCCCCTTCTTCCACCGCTTGCCCCGGCACTACCAGCCATTTTTCCAGCTTAGCCGCCTGCCCTTGGTAGAAAACCCATTCCTTTTTAGGATAAACCAATGTAGCCGAAAAATTTTCCTGCTTCTGGCAGGTGCCCAATTCTACCGTGCAAGTTTTATACGCCGCGATTACCTCTTCCTGCCCCGCCTGGGCTGCGGAAGAACTTTCCTGGGAGGACACTTGCTCCGGGGAAGTTTGAGCGCATCCGCTCCAAAGCATACAGCTTACAAGCAGTGTACTGAGGAAAACGCGCCGATTTACTTTTTTACTCTGATACATACACGACCTCCCCTTCCTGCAATCCTTCCTGGATTTCCACGGCTGTTTCCAAAGAAAGCCCTACGGTCACATCTCTGCGCTGCTGGGATCCATCCTCAGCCACACAGTACACATAAGCACCGTTGGTATCTTTATGAACAGCATTGGGAGGAACCGTGATCACGTCTTCCCTATACGCTCCATATACACATACCGCCATATAAGAGCCGCAGGGAGGCAAAGTCTCCCCTGTCATTCGGGAAGGAGGCTGCACCGCATCCAAAGCAAAAGCCAAAGTTTCCTCGGAAGTATACGGAAGATAGGTCAGCGTATATTCTTCCGTGCCCGAACGCCCGATGAGTTTGGAGGCGTCCCGCACTTGGGAAGCCTGCAATTCATGGCAAAGCACAATGGGGTTCTCGGCATCCGAAATATAAAGTGCCGCAGCGCCTTCCTGCACAAACCCCAATTTCACAAAAGAAGGGTCTGTATACAGAACAGTCCCGTCGCAGGGAGCCAGAATCTCCCCTTCCCCTGCGTGGGAATAGGCCTCTTCCAATTTCTCATTCAAATACTGGTTTTCTGCCTGGCAGTTTTCCGTCCACTGCCGGATCTCCAATTCCTTTTGCTGCACTTCCTGCTGTTTGGCCAAAGCTCCTTGCATGCCCTCCTGGGCTGTCAGGTTGCTTTCTTCCTGTTTCAGGATCTTCAGCTCCGCCTGGTAGATGATCTGCTGCAAAGCCTGCTCCTGCTGAAGAGCCTCCAGCTGCTGCTCCAGGCTTTCTATGGTATCCAGCCACTGGCCCTGGTCCATCCGGGCCAGAACCTGCCCCTGCCGGACCGTTTCTCCCCGGGAAACCAAAACTTCCAGCAAGGTCCCGTCTCCGGGATATTCCACCTCCCGGGTGCCGGGAGAGACCGTTCCTGAATAGGTCACCATACTGTAGCAATCCTGGCGGACCGCCACAGCGGTATCTTTCTGCACATCTGCAGGTTCCAGCAACTCCGGAACCGTTTGCCGGGAATTGTCACACCCGGAAAGCAGCATCCCCAATAGCAGGCTGACGGCACAAAGCAAAGAAGCCTTCCCACGTGTGCCTTTTCCTATTTTTCCAAGGCAACCGTTTCTTTTGCGCTGCTTTTTCATTGTTATCACTCCTTCTCTTCCGCCGGTGGGCGGACCCCAAACCTTATTGCAGCAGTACGTCGCCTTCCTGCACGCCCTCCAGAATCTCCGCGTAATCATCCGTTACCATGCCCACCTGAACCGGGCATAACGTCCGCAAACCGTTCTCATCCTTTACAAAGAGATAATTCTGATCCCCGGACGTTTTGAGATATTCCAGCGGCACATACAGCGTGTCCGTTTTTTCTTCCAGAACCAACATCACCGAGGCAGAAAATCCTTTTTTCAGAGAAGGGTCCGGCTCCTGCAAGGCAAAAAACACCTGCTCCCCTTCCACAATTTGGCTCACTTTCACCGGAACTTCTCGATCATCCGTCAAAGTCAGCACCAACGTCTGCCCTAACGAAAAATAGTCCGTATATTGGGTTTCGGAAATAAAAAGGGAGCTTTCGTAATCCTGAATCACCGCTACAGGAGACCCGGAAGAACTAAGGGGTGTTTCCTCAATATTCTGGATCCGCTGGATGGTTCCATCCATTCCTGCCCGCACCTGCCGTTTCTCCTGCTCTTCCTTCAGTTCCTGCAGTTTTTTCTCCTGCACCTGCAGTGTTTCTTCCAGCTCCAAAAGCCGGTTCGATGCGGAGATCCAGCTTTCCGTATCTTTCTTTCCCTGCTGCTCTAGCAGCGCCATATTCTCCTGCTGGTGCTTTTTCTCTAATTGAAGCTGGGAAAGCGTATAGGTCTCTTCCTCCAATTCTCTGGAAATGGACCCCATATCCAATTCGGCGATCAGATCGCCTTTATGTACCGTATCCCCTTTGGATACGTAAAACTGCGCGATCTCCTCCCCTTCCACGGAAAAATACAATTCTTCTTCCGAAGAAGGCAAATACTGCGCCTGCACCTTTGTTTCCCGACGAAGCGTCCCCCGCAAAACCTGCACCGAATCCTCCTGTGTTTGGGAAGAAGAGGCTTCCACCCGAATGTCCGGAAATTCCTCTTCCTGGGGCAGCATGGCGCATCCCGTCATCAAAACGGAAAGCGCTAAAAAAGCTGCGGTTTTTTTACCTTTTCCTGCATACATAGTTTTCTCCCCTTCATGCGAAAGAGGCGAACAAATCTGTTCGCCTCTATTTTCTTCTGGTCACATCTCGTAAATCGCCTGTGGTTCCAGAATCTCCACACCGCTTCCCTCCAACACCTGGGAAGCCTTTTCCGGATCGCTGACCCGAAGAATCACCGACGCCTTTCCGTATTCCCGGCTGACAAAGGCATACATATACTCCACGGCCACACCGGCGTCTGCTAAAATCCGCATGGCTTTGGCAAATTCACCGGGTGTATCCTGAATCCCTACAGCAATCACGTCTGTCAGAGAAACTGTATAGCCCGCCTCTTTCAGAAACGCCGCCGCTTCTGCGGGACGATCCACAATGATGCGCAAAATACCGAAATCACTGGTATCCGAAATTGAAATCGCGCGAATATCTACCTTTTGCTCCGCCAAGGTCTCCGTGATTTCCGCAACACGCCCTAATTTATTTTCCACAAAAATCGAAATTTGCTGTACCAACGCGAACGACCTCCTATCCTGTTCCGGAATTTTTATTCTCAAAAGATTCTCAATTTGTCTCAGATAAAAGAAATGAAAAAAGCATCTGAAAAATAGTATAGCACGATTCTTTTCTTTGTGCAATTTGCTTTTTCTTATTTTCAAAAATTTATCACGGCAAAACTTTTTTACTTAAGAAAAGACGCGGCCTCCCTGCTTTCACAGGCAGAACCGCGTTCCTTATTTTTACAAGAATTTTCCCGTTTCTCCAGGCAAAGCTCGTCTGAACATCACCGGCTTTTGGAAATACAGATCAAACCCCGGTGGTAAAGCCCAGTTCAAACGCCTGCAAATTCATATTGATAAATTTCTCAGGAACCGTGGAACGGATAGTTTCCTCCCACACTTCTCTGGGCAGGGAAAGGTGCTGGGCCATGGCGCCGATCAGAACCACGTTCACCGCTTTGGCGGATCCGGCTTTCTCCGCCAGAGCCAAAGCATCCAACGCCAATACATGCACGCCCTGCTCTTTCACTTTTTCCAGAATGTCCCGGGGATACTGCGCGGCCCCGGTGATCACCGGCATGGGATCCATCTGCTGGGTATTTACCACCACTGTGCCGCCTTTTTTCAGGTAAGGCAGAAAGCGTGCCGCTTCCAGAGCCTCAAAAGCCAGGAGAACATCCGCCTCTCCCCGTTCGATAACAGGAGAGTAGACACGATCCTCCGGCGTTTCTCCATACCGCACATAGGTCACCACGGAGCCGCCTCTCTGGCTCATGCCGTGCACTTCCGAAACCTTTACATCCACGCCCTTCTGCAGCATGGCGCTTCCCAGAACCCGGCTGGCCAGCAGCGTTCCCTGGCCGCCTACACCTACGATCATTACACTTTTTACAGCATTTTTTCCCTTTTCGCTCATTCCGGCCGCTCCTCCTTTTTCCCGATGGCTCCCTTGGGGCAAAGCCCTGTGCAGACGCCGCAGCCTACGCACTGGGTGTGATCCACTACGGCCTTGCCTTCCTTAAAGCTGATGGCCGGGCAACCAATGCCCAGGCAGGCTTTGCAGCCAATGCATTTGGCCGCATCCACCTCCAAAGGCGGATTATGCTTCACATATTTCAGCAAAGCGCAGGGGCGCCGGCTGATGATCACCGAAGGCTCCTCTGCCTCCAGCTCTTCTTTCAGAGCCGAATCCAGCGCCTTCAGATCATACGGATCGCAAACCCGCACACGACGGATCCCCACGGCTTTGCACAAAGCTTCCAGATCCACAGCGGAAGTGGGATCGCCCTTAATGGTATACCCGGTGGTGGGATTTTGCTGATGGCCTGTCATACCGGTGATGGAGTTATCCAGAACCACTACTACGGAGTTGCTCTGGTTATAGGCAATATCGATCAAACCGGTAATTCCAGAATGGATAAAGGTGGAATCGCCGATCACGGCCACACTTTTCTTTTCCCCTTCCGCGCCCTTGGCCTTATTATAGCCATGCAGAGCCGAAACGGAGGCGCCCATGCAAATACAGGTATCCATAGCGCTCAGCGGCGCGGACGCGCCCAGCGTATAGCAGCCAATGTCCCCGCTGACATATACCTTGTTCTTTTTCAGCGTGTAGAACACGCCTCTGTGCGGGCAGCCGCAGCACATAACCGGAGGCCGCACAGGAATCGTTTCCTCCACAGCGGTAGACGCCGGCAGCTCTTTTCCCATGCAGCGGGCGATCACCGCCTGAGAAAACTCTCCGCAGCGCGGAAACACATCTTTTCCATGCACCGGAATTCCCATAACCTTGCAGTGATTTTCAATTACCGGGTCCAGTTCCTCAATAACATAGATCTCTTTGGTTTTGGCGGCAAGCTCCCGGATCAGATCCTCCGGAAGAGGATTCACCATGCCCAGCTTCAAATAAGAAACCGAGTCTCCCAATACTTCTTTGGCGTACTGATACACCGCTCCGGCGGCGATCACGCCTACAGAGCTGCCGTTATCTTCCAAACGATTGATTTCACAAGTCTCCGCCCATTTGCGAAGATCTTCCGTCCGCTGCTCCACCACTTTGTGCTTGGGGCCCGCGAAAGCCGGCAGCATCACGTTTTTGGAAGGATCTTTTTGATAGGGAAGCAGCGGCGCTTCCTGCCGCGGCTGCAATTCCACCACGCTTCGGCTGTGGGAGACCCGCGTAGTCAGCCGAAGGATCACCGGTGTATCAAATTTTTCGGAAAGAGAAAAGGCCAACTTGGCAAAGTCCCGGCATTCCGCCGAATCCGCCGGTTCCAGCATGGGCAATTTCGCTCCTATGGCGTAATTCCGGGAATCCTGCTCGTTCTGGGAAGAGTGCAGGCCAGGATCATCGGCCACGGCGAAAACCATACCGGCATTGACCCCTATGTAGCTTAACGTAAACAGCGGGTCCGCCGCCACGTTCAGCCCCACGTGCTTCATGGCGCACAGGGAACGGGCGCCTCCCAAACTGGCGCCGGCCGCTACTTCCGCCGCCACCTTTTCATTGGGGGCCCATTCACAGTAAATTTCCTCATACTTAGCGGCAGCCTCGGTGATTTCCGTGCTGGGCGTTCCCGGATAGCTGGAAACCACCCGCACCCCGGCTTCATACAGCCCCCGTGCTACTGCCTCATTTCCTAAAAGAAGCTCCTTCATTCCCATCCTCCTTATTCTTCCGGCTGGTTCCGAAGATCCAGAACCCGCCTGGCCTTGCCCTGAAAACGTTCCAGGGATTTGGGCTCTACCAAGGTCACCTTGGTTTCCAGCCCCAGTACGCTTTTCAGCTTATCATGCACACGCCCCCGAAGAATTTCCAGGGCGCCGTAGCTTTCCAAAAGCTCGCTGCTAACAAGCTCTACCTTCACTTCCAGCTGATCCATAAAATTGCGGCGCCGAACCACAAGCTGATAATGAGGCCCGATGCCTTCCATTCCCACCAACGCGCTCTCAATTTGAGAAGGAAATACATTCACGCCCTTGATAATCAGCATATCGTCCGTTCTGCCCATAGGCTTCGCCATCCGGGCATGGGTCCTTCCACAAGCACAAGGCTCGTACGTGATCTTGGTAATGTCCTTAGTGCGATACCGCAACACAGGCATTCCCCATCTATCCAGCGTAGTTACCACCAGCTCTCCGGATTCCCCTTCTTCCGCTCTCTCCCCGGTTTCCCGGTTGATGATCTCCGGCAGGAAATGGTCTTCCGCGAAATGCATTCCGCAGCGCAAATGGCATTCTCCGGAAACACCGGGACCAATTAGCTCCGTCATGCCGTAATTGTCCGTTGCCACCAGACCCAGACTCTCCTCAATGCGGCTGCGCATTTCCGGTGTGCAGCCTTCGGAACCCAAAAGCCCCAGCCGAAGGGAATACGCCTCCCGGGGGTACCCTTCTTCCCGCAGACATTCTCCTAAATACAAAGCATAGGACGGCGTGGCCACCAGGCCGGTAACCCCGAAATCCCGGAACATCATCAGCTGTTTTGCCGTATTGCCCGAAGAAGCGGGAACAATAGTGCAGCCCACTTTTTCCAACCCGTAGTGAAGCCCCAACGCACCGGTGAACAAGCCATACCCAAAAGCAATCTGAAAAATATCTTCCGGACGGGCTCCCGCGGCAATGGCCAGACGGGCCACCACATCGCTCCACATATCCAGATCCTCTTTGGTATAACAGCCCACCGTGGGCTTCCCTGTGGTTCCGGAAGAAGCATGGATCCGCACGATTTCCTTCATGGGAACCGCCAGCAATCCGAAAGGATATTGGTCCCGAATATCATCTTTTGTGGTATACGGGATATACTGAATATCCGAAAGGGTTTTAATTTTGTCACCGGAAGTGATCCCCGCCTTTCCCAGGCGGTCATGATAGAATGGGACCCGATTGTAGCAATACTCCACCATATATTTCAGCTTCCGAAGCTGAAGGTCTTCCAGATCTTTTCTGGACATGGTTTCCACGTCTTGCTGAAAAAACATAAATGCAATTCCCTCCCCAAAGCCTTCTTTTAGGCTATTGATGGTTTAAATGGTTAAACTTTTTTTATAGTACCGCATTTTTCATGGGAATGCAACTCTCTTTTTGGCTTTTATCGCTATAAACCGACAAAGCTCCTGCACAAATCCGCCCAATGTCTTCATCACATGAAAAAGACCGACACGACAGCTCCGGCTACCAGCAAAAACGCCACGGTTCCCGCCAAAATACGGACCCAAAGTGCCCGGCCTTCTTTGGCTGTATCCCGCCTGGATCTTTCGGAAACTTTTCCTGGATTTTTTCTTTTTCCGCTCTGTGCCACAAAAACGCCTCCATTCTGAATTTCATCCTACCGTATCTCAGTAAAAAAATCAAGTATTCCCTACTTCTCCGACATCTTTCGAATGAAAAAAGTATTTTTGCAAACTATACTGTTGCAGAACCTTTTAAAGAAAAGTTACAAAACTGTTCCCTTATAAGTTTACATAAACTATTGACTTCCCCTTCACAGCTCTCTAGAATAAAGAAGCACCATAAGAAGCACACTTCTGCGGGAAGTTATAGAAAGAAATAAAGCCTCCAAAGGCAAAAGGAGTTTGAATATGGCCAGCAATGGAAATTACCCACCTCGTCAGCGCCCTTCTCATTCTGCCGGAAACAGATCTTCATCGGGGAAAACAGGAACCCGGCGCGCTTCTGCTTCCCGATCCGGAGAAATGGATCGCTATAATTATGTAGACCGGGATATTTACGGTCACTCTTCCACCAGAAACACATCCCGCCGCTCTTCCTCCCGGAGACGGCATCGGGGTTTAAAGCGGTTTGCCATGGTGGTTTTTTCCCTGCTGATTTTTGCCGCTTTGGGAGCCGCAGCCTGGGCCGGTGTTCTGTTCAGCCGTCTGAATCGGGAAGAAGCTAATACGGAAAGCTATGTGCAGCAGCCCTCCGACGCTCCTGCCTGGGAAGTGATTCATGACGACAAAGTGACCAATATCCTTCTTTTAGGCACGGATAACGGGGATGACGGTCTTTCCAGCCGTTCGGATACCACTTTACTGGTCTCCATCGACAATAAAACCCAAAAGGTGAGGATGGTTTCCTTCCTTCGGGATCTGTATATCGAGATTCCTACAGTGGGGAAAGCCCGGTTGAATACCGCTTTCAACAAAGGCGGCGCCGCTTTGACCATGCAGACTTTGGAAAATAATTTCCGTATTTCCGTAGACAAGTATTTGCAAGTGGATTTTGACGGTCTTACAGCTATTATTGACAAGCTGGGCGGGATTGACATTGAAATCAGCGAAGCCGCCGCAACCGTTATGAATCGGGAAATGGGATGCAACCTCCAGGCCGGCGTGAATCATCTGGATGGCCGCCTGGCTCTCTATTACGTCCGAATCCGGGAAATCGACAGCGATTTCGGGCGCACCCAGCGGCAGCAGCAAGTGCTGCAGACGGTAATGAAACAGTGCGCTTCCAAAAATCCGCTGGAGATCAGCGGGCTGGCCTACGACTTCTTGCCCTATGTGACCACCAATCTTTCCGAAGGGGATTTAACGTATCTGATCTCCATCGCCCCCCAGATGATGTCCTATTCTGTGGACACCCTGCACATTCCGGACGATACCGCTTTCGAGGATCTGAGGCTGCCAAACGGCGCCCGGGTGCTGGATCCGGATCTGGAAGAAAACTGCCGGATCCTGCGGGAATTTTTGTATGATTCCGGGGAAACGGAAGCCTCGGAAAATTCGGAAGAATAAAGCCTGCTTCTTTGGCAGCGGATTTCTTTTGGAAGGGATCCGCTGCTTTTTTGATTGGGGCCGTTTTTTCACCTCTTCGGTGTTGAATTTTCCTTGAAAAATGGTATAATAAAGGTCTAAGCGCCCGATGCCTGCTGCTTCGCGGCGTTCCCGTGTGGGGAAAAAGCATCTTCCGGCAGAGATACGGAAATATCCCTTTCGGAAACATTTGGAGGAAAGAAGCATGGAAAAGAAAACCTTCTACATCACGACGCCCATTTATTATCCGTCCGGTAACGCACATATCGGGCATAGCTACTGCACGGTGGCCAGCGATGCCATTGCCCGCTATAAGCGAATGCAGGGCTTGGACGTGATGTTCCTCACCGGAACGGACGAGCACGGCCTGAAGATCGAACAGAAGGCGGAAGCGGAGGGTGTCACGCCCAAAGAATATGTGGACAAGATCGTCCTTAACTTTAAAAACCTGTGGAAACTGCTGAATATCAGCAATGACCGTTTCATTCGCACAACGGATGAATACCACGTAAAAGGCATTCAGAAAATTTTCCGGGAGCTGTATGACCGGGGAGAAATCTATAAAGGAAAATACGAAGGCTGGTACTGCACTCCCTGCGAATCCTTCTGGACGGAAACCCAGTTGAAAGACGGAAAATGCCCGGACTGCGGCCGGGAAGTAAAATGGGCGGAGGAAGAAGCCTATTTCTTCCGGCTTTCCAAATATGGGGACCGGCTGCTGAAACTGTATGAGGAACACCCGGAATTTATTCAGCCGGAAAGCCGCAAAAACGAAATGATCAATTTCATCAAGCAGGGTCTGGGGGATCTGTGTGTTTCCCGTACCAGCTTCACCTGGGGCGTTCCGGTGGATTTCGACCCCAAGCATGTGGTTTATGTATGGATCGACGCTCTTCCCAACTACATCACGGCGTTGGGATACGGCTCCTCGGATCTTTCGGATTACAATAAATACTGGCCTGCGGACGTGCATTTTGTAGGCAAAGAAATCGTGCGTTTCCACACCATTATCTGGCCGGCGATCCTGATGGCATTGGATCTTCCCCTGCCCAAGCAGGTATACGGCCACGGGTGGCTTTTGTTTGGAGACGGAACCAAGATGAGCAAAAGCAAAGGCAACGTGGTGGATCCCTATGTGCTTTGCCAGCGGTACGGCGTAGACGCCATTCGTTATTTCCTTCTCCGGGAAATCCCCTTTGGTTCCGACGGCCTGTTTACCAACGAAGCTCTGATCAATCGGATCAATTCCGACCTTGCCAATGATTTGGGGAACCTGGTTTCCCGTACAACGGCTATGGTGCAGAAATATTTCGGCGGCGTAATCCCGGAAGAAAAGGAAGCCGACCCGCTGGATCAGGAGCTGATCCAAATGGCCTGCAGCTTAAAGGAAAAGTGCGATAAAGCTATCGACGGGTATCAGTTCTCCACGGCGCTGTCTGAAATCTGGAAGCTGGTCTCCAGAAGCAACAAATATATTGACGAAACCATGCCCTGGGCTTTGGGAAAAGACGAGACCAAGCGTGCCCGTCTGGCGGCCGTTATGTATAATCTTTGCGAATCCCTGCGGATCGTTTCCATCCTGCTGGCTCCCTTTATGCCGGATACTTCTCCCCGCATTCAGGCGCAGCTGGGCCTTAGCCCGGAAGAATGCACCTATGCTTCTTCCGCGTCCTGGGGTGTTCTTTCCGCTCAGGCTGTGATCTCCAAGGGAGAAACCCTCTTCCCCCGCATTGATGTGGACAAGGAGATCGAGGCCCTGAACGCTTTGATCCCCAATCCTGCCGCTCAAGGGAAAGCCGCCTCCAAAGAGGAGCCCAAAAAAGAAGGGGAAAAACCTCAGGGATTGGCGATGATCGGCATTGACGATTTCGCCAAAGTGGAACTGCGGGTGGCCAAAGTGGTTCACTGTGAACCGGTAAAACGGGCGAAAAAGCTGCTGAAGCTGACTTTGGACGACGGCAGTGGCACTCCCCGTACAGTAGCTTCCGGCATTGCCAAATGGTATGCGCCGGAGGATCTTATCGGGCACAGCGTGATCGTTGTAGCCAATCTGAAACCGGCTATGCTCTGCGGCGTGGAAAGCCAGGGCATGATTCTGGCTGCGGATGTAGGAGAGGATGCCCGGGTAATTTTTGCGGACAATATTCCTGCAGGCTCTAAAATCCGTTAAAAGCAATTGAATCATCTTAACAGCTTGCCTTGCGGCTTTGCCGCGGCAGGCTGTTTTACGGTTTTCTTGTTTCTCTAGTTTCTCTATACGCTATACAAAACCAATCGCTGTCCTAACAGCTGCAAAGGAGAAAAAACATGTACAAGCATCACCAGCAGGCCATTGAAAATCTTAAAACCTACTTTTCCCAGGAGCCCGGCGTTTTAGGGGTGATTTTGGGCGGTTCCGTCGCTAAAGGCCTGGAACGCCCGGATTCCGATATTGACGCTATGGTAGTGGTCACCCCGGAACGCTATCAGGAGCTGAAAGAGCAAAAACGCACAGTGGAAAATATTTTCGGTTACTGCGGCTATGAGGAAGGTTATTTTGACGTTAAATACATGACCAAGGATTACCTGGCCGCCGCCGCGGATCACGGCAGCGAACCCACCCGGAACTCGTTCCTCTGCAGCCGGTGTGTTCTTGCCAACGATCCGGAAATTCCCGGGCTGGTGGAGCGAATTCCTGTGTTTCAAACCCAGGAAAAAGAAGAAAAGCAGGCGGCCTTTTATGCCATTTTGGCGCTGAATAAAGACTATTTCTGGGAATACATTGAAACCGATCCCCTTCTGAAAGCAAGAACGGTTTCCGACATTGCCTTCTTCGGCCTTCGCATGTTCATGCAGGACCGGGAAGTTCTGTTTCCTTGCGCCAAAAGCATGTATACCTACATTCGCCGGATGGAAAATGTTCCGGAAGGGCTTTTGGAAAGCTGCACAGCTTTTGTGGAGCACCCCACCAACGAAACCATGCAGCGCTTTGTGGATCTGGTGATGAATTCCATTGCCTACCGTCCGCCGGAGGATTACAGCCTGATTCTTTCCCGCTATACAGCAGACACGGAGCAGTGGTGGTATAAGGCTCGCCCGTTTATTGCCGAGTGGTAAGTCGTTTTTCCGGAAGATCAATGTCAACCTTTTGGACTATAGAAAGGACGGCCTATGTCTATACAGGATATTTTCGATTCCCACGCCCACTACGACAGCCAGTCTTTTGACGGCGATCGGGAAGAAGTTCTCCGGGATCTTCCCCGGAAAGATGTTTTTCGAGTGATAAACTGCGGCTCCGATCTGGAAAGCTCCCGCTTTTCCCTGAAGCTTGCGGAGACATATCCTTTTTTCTATGCCGCCGCAGGTCTTCACCCTGAAAGTGTCGGGGAAGCGCCCCAGGATTGGGAAACGCAGCTGCATGCCCTTCTTTCCCAGCCTAAGATCGTAGCTCTGGGAGAGATCGGCCTGGATTATTACTGGAAGGAGAATGCTCCCCGGCCAGTACAGAAGCAGTTTCTGGAAGCACAGCTCCGGATAGCCCGGGAATATGATTTGCCGGTGATCCTCCATGACAGGGAAGCCCACGGGGATATGCTGGAGATCCTTCGTTCCTACCGGCCCAAAGGCGTGGTGCACTGCTTCAGCGGCAGCGTGGAAATGATGGAGGAAGTGGTGTGGCTGGGGCTGTACATTGGCCTTGGAGGCGCCGTAACCTTCAAAAACGCCCGCGTTCCCCTGGAGGTGGCCAAAGCGGTCCCCTTAGATCGGCTTTTAAACGAAACCGATTGCCCTTACATGGCGCCGGTCCCTTACCGGGGAAAACGCTGCGATTCTTCCATGATCGTCTATTCGGCAGCCAAAATTGCCGAATGCAAGGGAATTTCCGTGCAAGAAGTTCTCCGGGCAGGAAAAGAAAACGCCTGCAAACTTTTTTCAGTAAACTGATCCTTTTTCTTTTGTAAGCAAGCTCTCGGCCGAAACCGTACAGGGCGCAATCGGTGCGGAGCAGGAACCATAGAAACGGAGGCTAATTATGGGTGGATTTTTTGGTGTAGCAGCAAAGGAAGATTGTGTATTCGATCTGTTTTTCGGAACGGATTATCATTCCCATTTAGGGACCCGCAGAGCCGGTATGGCTGTGTATGACCCAGAAAAGGGCTTTGATCGTTCCATTCACAACATTGAAAACGCTCCCTTCCGCACAAAGTTTGATAAAGACGTGGGAGAGATGAAAGGAAATCTGGGCATTGGCTGTATTTCCGACTATGAACCCCAGCCTTTGATTGTCCGGTCTCATCATGGCACCTATGCCATTGTCACCGTGGGAAAAATCAACAACACCGACGCCATTGTGAAGGAGATCTTCAAAAGCGGCAACACACATTTTCTGGAAATGAGCGGAGGAGACATCAACGCCACAGAATTGGTGGCTGCCGTAATCAATCAGAAGGATAACCTCATCGAAGGCATCCGCTATGCTCAGGAAATCATTGACGGCTCCATGACCATCCTTCTTCTCACCTCCAAAGGGATCTATGCCGCCCGGGACCGCTTGGGGCGCACCCCGGTAGCCATCGGAAAAAAAGAGGACGCCCACTGCGTCTGCTTTGAAAGCTTTGCCTACCTGAACTTAGGCTATACGGAAGAACGGGAGCTGGGGCCGGGAGAAATCGTGGTCATTACCCCTGAAGGCGTGCAGACTTTGTCCCAGCCGGGAAAAGAAATGAAGATCTGTACATTCCTCTGGGTGTATTACGGATATCCTTCTTCTTCCTATGAAGGCATCAGCGTGGAAAAAATGCGATATAACTGCGGCGCCCTGCTGGCTAAACGGGATTCCGCACGTCCGGACATTGTAGCCGGTGTGCCCGATTCGGGAACCGCCCACGCCATCGGCTACGCCAATACCTCCGGCATTCCTTTCTCCCGCCCCTTCATTAAGTACACCCCCACATGGCCCCGTTCCTTTATGCCTACTATTCAGAGCAAACGGAATCTGATTGCCAAAATGAAGCTAATCCCTGTGCATGACCTGATCCAAAATCAAAGTCTCCTTCTGATCGACGATTCCATCGTCCGGGGGACGCAGCTCCGGGAAACCACCGAATTCCTTTACCAGAGCGGAGCCCGGGAAGTGCACGTGCGTCCCGCTTGCCCGCCGCTGGTGTATGGCTGTAAATATCTGAACTTCTCCCGTTCCACTTCGGAGATGGACCTGATTACCCGCCGGGTGATTTTGGAAATGGAAGGGGATCTTTCCAAAGCCGATCTGCAGAAATACACGGATCCTGAATGCCAGGAGTATCAGGACATGGTTCAAAATATCGGAAAGAAGCTGAATTTCACTTCCCTGCAATATCACCGCCTGGACGATATGATCCAATCCGTAGGGATTGACCGCTGCAAGCTTTGCACTTATTGCTGGGACGGAAAAGAATAACCCTTCTATTCCCTCACTTTTGCGCACTAAAAAACCTTCCGGAAATCCGGAAGGTTTTTTTGCTGCACATATTGGGCATATTGCGGATTGGTTTATTCCATAATCACCGCTACGTCCTCCATAGACTTCCGGGGACGAGCCTGCGGATGTTCTTCTCCGTAGCCTAAAGGCGTAACCGCCACCGGTACCCATCCTTCCGGCAGGGAAAGCACTTTGGAAACCGCCTGGGCGTCAAAAGCTCCCAGCCAACAGGTGCCCAGCCCCAGTTCCTGGGCCTGAAGCATCATAAAACTTAAGGCAATGGAGCAATCCACCGTTCCGCAGTCCTGCCCGCAGTTCATAGGTCCGCACTTTGTAGCGCAGATCACCAAGTCCACCGGCGCCTGGGCTACCATATTCTGCCCGCAGCAAGCCTCTTTTAAAGCGCTGCGAAGCTCCTCATTCTTTACCGCTACAAATTTCCATTCCTGCCGGTTCCGGGCGGAGGGCGCCAAGCGTCCTGCTTCCAATACTTCCTGCAGTTTTTCTTCCTCCACCGGTTGAGAAGAATACGTCCGCACACTTCTTCTTTCCTGAATCAAGTCCAAAATTGCCATGCTATGCTCTCCTTTCTTTCCTGCGACATTTTTCGCAAACTGCCGTTGCTGCCGTATTTTCTGTTCTTAGTATACTACATCTTTTTCTTTCTGTCTTCTTTTCTATAGATTTTTTCTTTTCTATCCCTTATACTAATTTTATAAATTCATCGAAACTTTTCCATGGAGTTTCCGTCACAGGAGGTCGTTTTCAATGAAAAATCTGCATCTTCCTATTTTGGAACAAGGCGCTTTTCTTACCGGATACCTGCATTCCATTTATCCGGAAGATATGCCGGATGCCGTTCGCCGCCCCTGCGTGCTGATCTGTCCCGGCGGCGCGTATGAATTTGTATCTGTACGGGAAGAAGATCCCCCGGCGATGTTCTTTTTCTCCCGGGGCTACCATGTGTTTCTCCTACACTATTCCGTAGCGCCCCACAGCGCCGGATTTCAGCCGCTGCGTGAGCTTTCTGCTGCCATGGAGACTTTGCGGCTGCACGCAAAAGAATGGGGGATCCTCCCGGATCAAATTGCAGTCCTGGGATTTTCCGCCGGCGGGCATTTGGCAGGCAGCCTTGCTGTGCATTGGAACTGCCCCCAGCTTCAGAAGGAGTTTCCGGAAGGACGCAACCGCCCCAACGCAGCCGTCCTCTGCTACCCGGTGATCACCGCCGGAGAATTTGCCCACAGAGCATCCATTGTCAACGTCTCCGGCTCCCAGGAACCGGGAGAAGCCTGGGACTTTTGGTCCCTGGAAAAACATGTTTCCCCGGATACCCCTCCCACTTTTCTTTGGCATACAGTGACCGATGCCGGTGTACCCGTGGAAAATTCCCTGTTGTTTGCCGCTGCCCTGCAAAAAGCCCGCGTTCCTTTTGAATGCCATTTGTTTGCCGAAGGCATACACGGACTTTCCACCTGCAGCCGGGAAGTGGGAACTCCCAACCCCGGATGCCGTCCCTGGCTGGAGCTTTGCGTAAAGTGGCTGAATCATTTGTTTTCCTTTGAAGAGTAAAAAAGAGCGCTTCGGCGCTCTTTTTTCTTGCCCCTATTCAGCCTATGTAGCTTGTATTTTTTTATCTCCCTGAAAAAAAGAACATTTCGTCTGCTCTTTTACAGAAAATCCCGAAGAGAGAAGAAGGGTTTTCTCCCCTGCCAGCAAACAATCCAGCAATTCTTCCGGGCTATCTGCAGAAAAAAGCCGCGAAATATATCCGGGAAGCATCAGAAGCTTGGCAATGTGACTAAGCAGCCGGATATGCTGGGCAAAACACCCCTCCGGGGTAGCGATCAAAAACAAAAGCTGTGCCGGGATCCCATCCCAACCGCCAAATGACACCGGCTCCTTCAAACGCAAAACCGCCACGCAGGGAGATCCCACTGCCGGAGAATGGGCATGAGGAATAGCGATCCCTTCTCCCACACCCGTTGCCTGCGCCGCTTCCCGTTCCAGAAGATCTTCCAAAAGCTTTCCCCGATCCTCAATAACACCGCTGCGCTGCGCCAGAAAGGAAAGCTGCTCCAAAACTTCCTGCTTTTTCCCGCATTTCCGGGAAAAGTCCACACATGCCGGAAAAAGAGCCTGCAAAAAATCGGAATGCCCTTCCAGGAATTTTCCTTGGGACCATAAGGACCTTTGCCCTTCTTCCGGGTGGACATACGCTGTTCTCAATGGTTTTCTTCCCCCTTTGTATCATTGGGAACAGCTTTTTATTTTGCGTTTTTCCGGCTGTTCCTTCCGTATACCGTATTCGGTTCTTGGGAAGGATAGAAGCCATTTCAGTAAAAATTTCCGGTTAAAGGGATATTTTTGTCCATTTCCCCTTTCGGAAACGCGCCCATGCCATTAAAAACCGCACCAGCTGATCCGATGCCAAGCCGATCCAAGCCCCCATCAATCCCATGCCCAAAGGATAACACAGGAGCCAACCCAGAAACGGTCGAACAATGGCCACGCTGACCAAAGAGATAAACGCTGTATATTTTGTATCCCCGGCTCCCCGCAGGCATCCCATGTAGACCACCTGGGAAATTTGCAGAAAAACGGAAACCGACAAGATGCTCATAATCATCAGGCTATACACCAAAACGTCCTCTTCCGAGGAAAACAAGCGGAAGATCCATTGATGGCAGGAAAGGAAGATCAGGGAAAGAATCCCCGCAAAAACCACGCCGGTTTTCTGACAGATACTGCCGTAACGCCGGGCCATTTTGGCATCCTTTTCCCCCAGGCTTCTTCCCACCAGGGCTACCGCCGCCACAGACAAGCCGTCTCCAAAGGAGAAAGAGATACTCATAATGTTCATGCCTACCTGATGGGCAGCGAACTCCAGCGTCCCCAAATGGGCAACGATCATGGAATACATGAAAAATCCGATCCGCAGAAAAACCTGCTCCACAAAGGCACTGGAGCCAATATTCAGCACAGCTTTTACTGTTTCCCGGTCAAATCCTACGGAAAACCCATAGACTCTCCAGCTGATAAATCCCTTTCCCAATACGGAAGCCACGCTCATCCCGCAGCCCACAACGGAACCAATCACCGTAGCGATGGCCGCGCCTTGGACACCCAAAGCCGGAAAGGAGAAATTGCCGCCGATCAGCAGATAGTTAAAAATCACGTTCACCAAATTGGATGTCAGATTGGTCCGCATGGTAATTTTCGTATTTCCGGCACCCCGCTGGGCAGCATTGATCACCATGGAAACCGTGTTAAAAATCATTCCGCCCATAATAATGCGAAAATAGGCCACAGCGTTCTCATGGGTATCCTGGGCTGATCCGGCCAGATACAGAATCGGATCCGCAAACACTACAAAAAGCACGCTGATGATGGCTGTAAGCACCACCGTTACCAAAAGCATCTGATTCAAAACCCGGTTGGCTTTCTGGGAATTTTGCTCTCCTCTTCGTCGAGCCACAATGGCCGAAACCGCCGTATTGATGGAAAGGAACACAGCCAACCCGATAAATTTCGGCTGCGTACAAAGCCCTACCGAAGCAATAGCCGCCGTCCCCAAGCTTCCCACCATGATGGTATCCACCACGCCAACCAAAGAAACCAGAAACGATTCCAGCGTGGAAGGCCATGCCATCCGCAGTGTGTTTCCCAGCACACTTCCTTCTGAAAATCGGCTTTTTAAGGCGCCTAGCCCTTCTTTTCCCAAAAAAGCTTCTTTTTCCTTACAAACATCCTTTTCTTTCAAAACTCTTCCCCCTCTTCCCCACTGGCTTCCCAAGGAAGCTCTTGTATTATCATACTCCTTTCCTGTTCCCAGGTCAATGAATCACAAAAAACACGGCCCTTCTCCAAAAAGAAAAGCCGTGTCTTCTAAACATTTTACTGTAAGGTTTACTTTTCTTCGCCAAACATGGTTTTCAGCTTATCAAAAAAGCTCTTTCGCTTGGCGTAATGTTTTGTATCGTCCACTGCCGCATCAAATTCCTTCAGCACATCTTTCTGCTTCTGGGTAAGATTCCGAGGAACCTCAACGGTGATCTGCACATACTGATCTCCGCGATTGCGGCTGTTTACGTAAGGGATACCTTTCCCTTTCAGCTTAAACACATCTCCGGGCTGGGTGCCTTCCCGAACCTGATAGGTGACCCGGCCGTCAATGGTAGGAACCGTCACTTCCGCTCCCATGGCCGCCTGGGTAAAGGTAATGGGCATCTCGCACCAAACGTCATTGCCCCGGCGTTCAAAAATGGGATGGGGACGCACATTCACATAAACCTGCAGATCTCCCGCAGGCCCGCCGTTCTGCCCGGCATTGCCCTGCCCCCGGACATTCAGCACCTGATCGTTGTCAATTCCCGCAGGAATGTTCACCTCGATGCTTTTCTGCCGGCGAACCCGACCGCTGCCGCCGCAGGTCTTGCAAGGCTTTTCGATCACCTTGCCGCTGCCGCCGCAGGCATCGCAGCTTCGAGATGTCTGCACCACGCCGAAGGGCGTTCTCTGGCTGACACGAACCTGACCTGTCCCGCCGCAGGCCGAACAGGTTTTGGCGGACGTCCCTTTTTCTGCGCCGCTGCCGCCGCATTCCCCGCAGGTTTCGATTTTGGCAAAGGAAATGGTCTTCTTGCAGCCTTTGGCCGCTTCCTCAAAGGAAATGTTCACCACGGCCTCCGTATCGCTTCCCCGACGGGGCGCGTTGGGATTCTGCCGTCTGGATCCTCCAAAACCGCCGAAAAAGCTGTCGAAAATATCGCCGAAATCAATTCCACCGGTAAAGGGGCTTCCGCCGCCTGCGCCGCCGCCGAAATTGGGATCCACTCCCGCATGGCCAAACTGGTCATACCGGGCCTTCTTCTCCTTATCCGAAAGCACTTCGTACGCTTCGTTGACTTCCTTGAATTTTTCTTCCGCCAGTTTATCCCCGGGGTTCAGGTCCGGGTGATATTTCTTGGCCAATTTCCGATACGCTTTTTTGATTTCATCATCGGAGGCATTCTTAGGCACACCCATAACCTCATAATAATCTTTTTTTTCTGCCAAACCAACCACTCCTAAATCAAACGGAACATTTCCGTTTACCGGTTCATTCTCTCCACCCGGTTCCCGGGCTTATTTTCCCTTTCGGTACGCAAGCAAGGCAGCCCTGGGGCTGCCTTACAAGCCTTTTTACAAAGTTGCTCTTTATTATCCCATACCCAAAGGGAAAAAGCAACCGGATTTTTACTGCCGGCGATCCCGGACTTTAAGGGGCTTACTGCTTATTGTCGCCGTCTACTTCCTTGTATTCCGCGTCATAAACATTGCCGCCGTTGGGCGCCTGCTGGGGCTGGCCTTCCGCGCCCTGCTGAGGAGCCGCGTTCTTATACAGCTTTTCGGACACACTGTACAGAGCCTTCTGGAGCTCATCCTTGCCGGTCTTGATCAATTCCATATCGTTCTTGCTGACCGCTTCCTTCAGAGCCGTTACCTTGCTGTTCAGATCCGTCTTATCGCTTTCGTCCAGCTTGTCGCCGTTTTCGTTCAGCAGCTTCTCCACGGTGTAGCAGAGATTTTCCGCCTCATTCTTGGCGTCCACTTCTTCCCGGCGCTTCTTATCTTCCGCAGCATACCGCTCCGCTTCCTGCACAGCCTTTTCCACGTCTTCCTTGCTCATATTGGAACTGGAGGAAATGGTGATATGCTGTTCTTTTCCGGTTCCAAGATCCTTAGCGGAAACGTTTACGATGCCGTTGGCGTCAATATCGAAAGTAACCTCGATCTGAGGGATTCCACGGGGAGCGGGAGCAATGCCGTCCAATTTGAACAGGCCCAGCTGCTTGTTATCCCGGGCAAACTCACGCTCACCCTGGAGCACATTGACCTCAACCTGGGTCTGGCCGTCCGCCGCCGTAGAGAACACCTGGCTCTTCTTGGTGGGGATAGTGGTGTTGCGCTCGATGATCTTGGTCATTACGCCGCCCATGGTTTCAACGCCCAGGGAAAGAGGCGTAACGTCCAGCAGCAGCATGCCTTCCACTTCGCCGCCCAGAACACCTGCCTGAATGGCGGCGCCCATGGCCACGCACTCATCCGGGTTGATGCCCTTGAAGGGCTCCTTGCCGATAAAGTTTTTTACCGCTTCCTGCACAGCCGGAATACGGGAGGAACCGCCCACCATCAGCACTTTGCTGATCTGGCTGATCTGCAGGCCGGAATCGGACAACGCCTGACGAACCGGGCCCATGGTCTTTTCCACCAGATCCGCGGTCAATTCGTTGAACTTGGCGCGGCTCAAGGTCAGATCCAAATGCTTGGGGCCGGTGGCGTCCGCCGTGATAAAGGGCAGATTGATAGCCGCGGAAGTCATGCCGGAAAGCTCGATCTTCGCTTTCTCTGCCGCTTCCTTCAAACGCTGCATGGCCATTTTATCGCCGCTGAGGTCGATCCCCGTTTCCGCCTTAAAGGAGGAAACCATCCAGTCCATAATGCGCTTATCGAAGTCATCGCCGCCCAGGCGGTTATTACCGGCGGTTGCCAGAACTTCCTGAACACCGTCGCCCATTTCGATAATGGAAACGTCGAAGGTGCCGCCGCCCAGGTCATACACCATAACCTTCTGCTCTTCACCCTTGTCAATACCATAGGAAAGCGCGGCTGCGGTAGGCTCGTTGATGATTCTCTTTACATCCAGTCCGGCAATGCGTCCTGCGTCCTTGGTGGCCTGACGCTGGGCGTCGGTGAAGTACGCCGGAACCGTAATAACAGCGGAAGTAACGGTTTCGCCCAGATAGGCTTCTGCGTCACTTTTCAGTTTCTGCAGGATCATTGCGGAAATTTCCTGAGGCGTGTAGGATTTGCCGTCAATGGTCACCTTATAGTCGGTTCCCATTTCTCTCTTGATGGAAGAGATGGTGCGGTCCGGATTGGTGATAGCCTGGCGCTTTGCCACCTGGCCTACCATACGCTCCCCTGTTTTGGAAAAAGCCACCACGGAAGGCGTCGTTCTTGCGCCTTCTGCATTAGCGATTACCACAGGCTCGCCGCCTTCAATTACGGACACACAGGAATTTGTTGTACCAAGGTCGATACCGATTGTCTTTGCCATATTCATTACCTCCAGATTCTGTCATATCTGTTGTTTTCTATTTTTTTATTTTGCGGAAAATGGAGAGCGGAACGTCCTCCGGTTTATATGAAAAGCTGCCGGGTTTCAGCCGGAGCTTTTGTTGGTTTACAAATACCCGAAATCAGTTGGCCACCTTCACCATAGCATGACGAATGACCTTTTCCCCGATCCGGTATCCCTTCTGGAAAACCTCCACGATGACGTTTTCTTCCAGGCTTTCGTCTTCCACGTGCATAACGGCATTGTGCAGATCCGGGTTAAAGGGTTCCCCGGGAGCGCCCATTTCGGAAACGCCCAGTTTTGAAAGGCTTTCCTGCATCTGGGTCTGCACCATCTGCACGCCCTTTCGCAGATCCTCTACACTGCAGTCCGCCTGTGCCAAAGCACGCTCCAAATTGTCTTCCACGGAAAGGATCCGGGATACCGCCGCCGCTGTGGCGTCGTTATAGATGGCTGCTTTTTCCCGCTCCGTCCGTTTGCGGAAATTATCGTATTCCGCCGCTGTTCGCAAGAACTGATCTTTCTGGCGGGCCAGCTGTTCCTCCAGCTGAGCGATCTGCTTTTTGCAGGCTTCCAGCGGATCTTCTTCCTTGAAAGAGCTTTCGGCGCAGGCCTCCTGGGTCTCCCCAGCCGGCTGCTGGTTTTCTTCCAAAGAGGAACCTTCCGTCTTTTCTTCCTGCTCCTGCAGCTTTTTCTCTTTCTTTTCCTTTGCCAATGCAATAACCCCTTTCACGGCGGGCTTCCGCCTTCTATTCTGCATCCAAAAGCTCTGTAAGCATTGTACCCACCGAACCTGCCAAATACTCGATCCCGGCGATCACCCGGCCGTAATCCTGCCGTATGGGGCCGATCACCGCAATGGCGCCTGCGTCCCGCCCGGCAATGGCATATCGGGAGATGACCACGCTGGAAGCATACAATTCCGGCCTCCGGGACTCCCGTCCGATCAGCACTCTGGTTCCTGTTCCTTCCAAAAGAAGCCTTGTAAGTTCCTCCGGCCGAGAAAGGAAATCCAAGATTCTGCGAACGCCGGATCCTTCATACTCCGGGCAAAACAATAAATTGCTTTCTCCCATCAGGCACACATCCGCTTCTGCGGATTCCCGGGCCACATCCAGCACTGCCATCAGCGCCGAACTCATCAAAATAGCCATCTCGCCTAAAGAAGCCGCCAGCCCCTGGATCAGCGCCGGCGTAATATCTGCCAGCACCCGCCCTACCAGCTTTTCGTTCAGCGTTCGGAAGAACACCCGCAGGATCTCCGGTGTGATATCAAAATCACAATGGAACACCCGGGTCTTCATGGTTCCGGCGGAGGAGATCAGCACCACCATGGCCGTCCTGCGGCTGGTCTGCACAAACTGCACCGCCCGGATCACAGCCGCGTTCCCTCCCGGCGTGGTGGACACCGCTGCACAGCGGGTCAACGCCGCCAAAGCTTTGGAAACGCTGGTGAGAAGCTTTTCCGGGTCATAGGCGCTGGAAAGCAGCAAACTATCGATAACCCGGCGTTCTTCCCCGCTGAGGAGCCGCTTTTTCATCAGATGATCCACGTAAAAGCGATACCCTCGTGCCGACGGAAGCCGACCGGCAGACGTGTGAGGCTGTTCCAAAAGGCCCAACTCGGAAAGATCACTGAGCTCGTTGCGAACTGTCGCTGAAGAAACGGGGAAATCCAGAGCTTCACAGATGGCCCGTGATCCCACAGGCATTCCGCTTTGCACATAGAGTTCCACCGCAGCCTTTAAAATTTTCTGCTTGCGGATACTCAAGTCCACTCCGGTTCCCTCCTTTTAGGTTTAGCACTCGATGTTTTAGAGTGCTAACTTAAGTATAATGTACCACCCTTCCGGAGATTTGTCAATCGCCTATTTGTAAACTAATTATGAAATCGGGAATTTTTTCTTCTTTCTTCGTGAAGACTTCCCTCTGAACCGCTTTTTCACATGGAAAACAGAGTAAAAGCTCCCTTCCCATAGAAAGGAGCCTTTACTCTGTGCTTTACAGAATTTATTTTGGGAAAATACGCTGCGCAAGAACTTTTGATGCAAAAAGAAAATGCGGAATTGACAGAATCTTTTTCCCATGTCATACTAGAATTATAAGTTTCAAAACCATCCTGCCGCAGCTTTTAAGGCGGGAATTTCTACTAAACGCCTACCAAATGCCTACCACTCACAGGAGGAAATACTATGAAAAGCATTCTTATTATCGGACTGGGCCGGTTTGGCCGGCATATTGCCCGCAAATTACTGGAACGGGGCAATGAGGTTCTGGCGGTGGATTCCCAGGAATCCAGAGCGGAAGAAGCTCTGCCCTATATCGGAAATATCCAGATCGGAGACGCCACCAACGAAGTGTTTCTGAACTCTCTGGGAATTCCGGATTTCGACGTATGCATCGTAGCCATAGGGGACGATTTTCAAAATTCCCTGGAAACCACTTCCCTGTTAAAGGAACTTGGGGCCAAAGTCGTGATCTCCCGCGCCAGCCGGGATGTGCACGCCAAATTTCTTCTCCGCAACGGAGCGGATCGGGTGATTTATCCGGAGCAGGAAACCGCCGAACGGTTAGCTGTTACCTGCAGTGCGGATCACATTTTTGATTATATTGAGCTGACCCCGGACTACTCCATCTATGAAATTTCCGTCCCCAAAGGCTGGATCGGCAAAAGCATTCTGCAGCTGGCTGTGCGGACCAAGTACAATATCAGTATTTTAGCTACTAAGGAGCATGGCGTCGTGCACCCGCTCCCCTCTGCCGAATATATTTTTAAAGAAAGCGAAAGTCTGATTGTAATGGGGAAAAACGAAAATGTTGAGAAGCTGATCCGCTGAATCTGTTTTACCTTTTTTCAGAACCGCTGGATGTTTTTCATGAATTCAGGGAAAAACAGCTCCGGATGCTCCTTAAACTGCTGCACAGGATCCTGAGGCAAAGAAACCTGCGGCTTTTCCGGCTTTTTGGGGAATACCCGCATCCAGCCCGGAAGAGGGTTTTCTTTTGGATCGGTGCAATGATAAATCTTCATTTTCATTTCCATATTCTCACCTCCCTTATCAGTGTATTCCCCGCTGCTGAATTTGCTCCTGCACACCCAGAGGCGGTGAGAAAGCTTTGGGAAAATTCCTTTTATCTAAAGGAGGGCTTTATATGACACAATGCATTGCCCACAGAGGCTTCAGCGCCTGTTATCCGGAAAACACCATGTTAGCGTTTCAAAAGGCGGTGGAAACCGGATGCCATGGCATTGAGCTGGATGTTCAGCTGACTTCCGATGGCCAGGCGGTGATCCTTCACGACGAAACCGTGGACCGAACCACCAACGGCCGAGGGCCTGTGCATACCTATTCCCTAAGCGATCTTCAGGCGCTGGACGCGTCAGGAGACTTTTCTCTTTCCTGCGGTCCCCAGAAGATCCCTACTTTGGCGGAGTATTTTTCTTATATTAAGAATTTTCCTGTTTTTACCAACATTGAACTCAAAAACAGCGAATACTATTATGCGGGATTAGAAAAAGAAGTGATCCGCCTGGTTCGGGAATTTCATTTGGAAGATCGGGTGATTTTTTCTTCTTTTAATAATGCCTCTATTCTTCTTTGCCGCCAGTTGGCTCCGGAAATTTCCGCCGGCTTTTTGTGCACCGTTCCTGTGGAAAACTGCGGGGCATACGCCCAAGCCTGCGGGGTGCAATATATCCACCCCGAATATTCTTCCATTTCTCCGGAAGAAATCCAAAAATGCGCGGCTTTGGGAGTGGGCATCAACGCCTGGACCGTAAATCGGCCTCTACATATGCAATGGCTGATCCGGCAGAACATTTCCGGCATTATCACCAACCATCCGGACGTGTGCATGAAACTGCTTTCTTCCAGCGATTCCTTTTAAGCCAACCTTTTTTGAAAATTGCCATTGGAGCGGACTGGCTCTGGAAAATTTTTGCGCTAAAATAAACCCAGAGGAGGCGAACTGTGCTCGTTTGCCTCCTCTGGGTTTTAAATATGGAAAAAGCTTTTTCGGTACGGCTGCAAAAAAAGGGCCGTTTTTCCGGAAATGGATTCCATGCATGTTCTTCCGAACGCCTCATATAAATAAAGCAAGAACCGATTTAAAAATTCAGCCAGCGGAATTTTCGCAGCCGCCGGAAAAATACCGGGCGATCAACCGATCACACCAAGCGTCGTATTCCGGATCTTCCGGCCAGGCTTCCGGATGCTTCTCCAAATACTCCAGGCACAGCTTCACTCCCTGGTCATACCGAACCTGGGCGCAGAACCCCGGCACCAGTCGTTTGATCTTGCTGTTGTCAAACACCACGGAATTGGACTTATCTCCTAACAGATACCCCATATGGCTGGGGTCAAAAGCCGCAATAAAATCAGAAGGAATATGCACCAGCGCCGGCTGCACTCCCAAAGCATTTGCCACAATGGTGTATGCCTGGTTCCAGGTAAGCACTTCATCGCTGGTGATATGCACCGTCTCTCCCAAAGCCTGGGGATTCCCCATCAAGCCGCAGAAGCCTTTGGCAAAATCCGTGCTGTACGTAAACGTCCACAGGGAAGTTCCGTCTCCGTGAACAATAACCGGTTTTCCCTGCTGCATTCTGCGAAGGATCTGCGCGCTGCCGTATTTCCCCTCCACTCCCATGGGAATGGCCCGGCAGCAATATGTGTGGGAAGGGCGGATGATGGTCACAGGGAAATTCCACTCCCGATATGCTTTCATCAGCTTTTGCTCGCAGGCGATCTTATTCCGGGCATACAGCCAGTATGGATTTTTTACCGGTGTGCTTTCCGTTACTTTGTAATACGGCAAAGGCTTCTGATATACGGAAGCGGAACTGATAAAAATATACTGCCCGCAGCGTTCCCGAAACAGCTCTATATCCCGCTCTGCCTCTTCTGGAGAGAAAACAATAAAATCCGCTACTACGTCAAAGGTCCTTCCCGCCAATACCTTCTTTAACGATTCCGGATCCTTGCAATCCCCCTGGATCCATTCCACGGCTTCCGGAAGTCTTTCGCCCCGAGTTCCCCGGTTGAGACATGTCACCTTCCATCCTTGCTTCAGAGCCAACTGAACGCAAGCCGTACTGATCGTTCCTGTTCCGCCGATAAAAAGAACACTTTGCGTTTTCATCTTGCACTCTCCTGTCATTTGTAGTATACTGTACCATAATTATATATGGTTTTTCGTGTGATCGTATGGGTTTCTTCTATTGTACCACAGAAGATTGATAAGTCCAGTTTTTTTGTGTGGCGGCTGGTAGGAAAGGAGTTTTTTCTATGCTTAAAGGGTTTTCCGCATTGCAGATTTTGTTTTGGAATATCCTTCTGGTTTTGATTTGGCATACTGCCATGTTTATCGCCTGCGTAAGGCTGCCCTCTTCCTTTTTTGACTGCAAAAAAAGCAGGTTTAAGGCTAAAGAATGGGAACGAGGCGGGCGCTGGTACCGGGATAATCTGAAAATTAACGTTTGGAAGGATCGTCTTCCTCAGCACATCAAGAAAGATGGCTTTTCCAAGGCTCATATTACCAATATGTCCGTAGAATATCTGGACGAATTCATTATGGAGACCTGCAGAGGGGAATGGTTCCATCTGAACAACTGCCTTTGCGGAATCTTCACCATGGTGCTGAATCCTTTCGGCTGGAATTTCGGCATCACATTTCTGGTTCTGTTGGGCAATGTTCCTTTCGGGATCATTCAGCGGTATAACCGTTTTCGTCTTCTTGTGGTCCGGAAGAAAGTCTTGCGGGATCAGGCTGCTCATCAGAAAGATTGCGCCACCCAGCGTGTAACCGCATGAATCGGCGCAGACGCAGAGGAAGAATTGCCGCAGGCTTTTTCTTTCTGACGGGACTATTGTCTTTTCTGATCCCTTGTCCTTCTTGCCCTCTGTTCCCCACTGCCCACGCAGTGGGGAATTTTTGCTACGCCATAGAAGGAAGCACGGCTCCGGGAAAGAACCTGTACATTTCTCTGATCCTTCCGGAGGGAACGGAAGCGCTATCCGGTATGCGCGCGGGAATTTGCTGTTCTTCCGGAGACATGGAATGTGTATCCGTCCAGCGAAATTCCTCCATTTCCCAAAATGCCTTGTATTGCTATATCAGTGGGCAGGAGGTTTCCTGCGTATACGCCGCCCCAGGCGGGGAAGCGGCGTACCTTTCCGGAACTATTCTTCGTTTTTGCTTTCGATCCAACGAAAGCACTTCCTCGTCTTCCGGCGAAGAGATCGTTTTTCATCTTTGGGCCGATCAGTTTACAGATGAAAACGGGGAACCCTTATGGGGAAACATGGTATATGAACAGGAAATACGGCTTCCTCCTGCAGAGTTCTCCGGAGGTCTTCTCACTTCCCTGGAGCCCAGCTGCGGAACCCTTTCTCCCGCATTTTCTCCGGAAACTTTATACTATCTTTTATCCGTTCCCACAAATACAAAAGAAATTTATTTTACCGCTTCTCCGGAAAATGACAGCTCCGTTTCCGTCAGCCGAAAGACTTTGAATCCGGCAGGTAGTTCTACAGAGATCCGGATCACTCTTACGGCCCCTTCCGGAGGAAAAACGGTTTATACCATCTGTGTTTTCCGCTCGGATCTTCCTTTATCCGCCGGCATAGAAACATCGGACCCGGACGAGAGTTTCAACTATGAGCAAAACTCTCTTCCTCCTTCCCAAAGCATGACTGATTCCTTCGAAAACCCACCCCTCAATGTGGTTCAAAACAATTTTTCTGACGCTTTGCTTCTGCTCTGCGTGTTCTTTTCCGGAGGTTCTTTTCTGCTATTTCTTTTGCTCTACCGTTCAAACAATAAACGAAAAACGAAGGGAACCAAAAAACTCTCCTGGGAAGCTGGTGAAGAGGAAAGGAAGAAGGACAGTCTCCATCCCCCTTCTCCTCCGGACACTTAAACCGCTACAAACTATACAGTGCAGGATCGGTTCTTACATAAAAGCAGGATCTTTGGGAATACTGAAGTGATCCCAAAGATCCTGTTTTTTATTCTTTCCATTTTTTCTCAGAAGCAAGACGAATTTCTTCCAGATATCGTTCCAATTCCTTTCGGAAGATTTCGTTGGCGTCTTTGCGGCGTTTTTTGACTCCCGGTGTTCGCCCTCCTGCCCGGCGGATCTTTTGCCCCAAACTTCTCTGAAACAAAAGCAAATCCATATTGTCCGGCGTATACCGCATTCCCTGGGGGTCCATAGCAAACGCGCCTTTTCCCAGAGCCAGCGCCGCCACGCCGTAATCCTGGGTGATCACCAGGTCTCCGGGCTGCGCAAGGTTGATCAGACGAAGATCCGCGCTGTCTTTGCCCGGGTCTACCGTCACTACCCATTCTCCGGCAATGTTGTGATTGCTGTCCGCCACTTGTATCACCGGGATTCCTGCGGCGGTTGCCACTTCCAGAATCTCTCTCCGTACCGGGCAGGCGTCTGCGTCCACCAAAATACGCACGGTTGTTCCTCCCTTTCCGGAATTTCAAAATTTGAAGCTCTGAAGCCCTGAAACCTGGTTTTCTTACCGTCTACCGGCATCCGCCAAAATCAGATTCTGGCCACTCCGGATTCCCGGGCAGCCTGCGCTACCGCCTGGGCAACACAGGGCACAACGCTCTTATCCAAAGCACTGGGCAAAATATTTTCGCAGGTAAGCTCCTGTTCGGGAATGCAAGCCGCGATAGCCCGAGCGGCCGCCAGCTGCATGGCATCGTTGATATCCCGGGCTCTGGCGTCCAAAGCGCCTCTGAAAATTCCCGGGAACGCCAAAACGTTATTGATCTGATTGGGATAATCGCTGCGCCCGGTTCCCACAACTGCCGCGCCGGCTTCCTTGGCTTCCTCCGGAAGGATTTCCGGAACAGGGTTTGCCATAGCGAACACAATGGGGTTTTTATTCATTGTCCGGATCATTTCGCCTGTAAGCATTCGAGGCGCGGAAACCCCGATAAACAGATCTGCTCCGGGAAGGACCTGCGCCAGAGAACCTTGTTTTTTCCGGGGATTGGTAATGGCGGCGATCTGCGCGTGGGCCGGACTGAGGGAAGGATCTCCCTGAGCCAGGGCGCCTTGCTTATCACAAAGAATCAGCTCGCCGATGCCCAGTTTCAGCAAAAATTTGGCAATAGCCGTGCCGGCTGCGCCTGCACCGTTGATGACGCCCCGAACCTCTTCCGGCTTCCGGCCGGTAAGGCGGCAGGCATTTAAAAACGCAGCGGCTACCACGATAGCGGTGCCGTGCTGATCATCGTGAAACACAGGGATATCGCAGCATTCTTTCAGGCGGCGTTCGATCTCAAAGCAGCGGGGAGCCGCAATGTCTTCCAGATTGATCCCTCCGAAGCTCCCGGCCAACAGGCTGATGGTACGAACGATCTCGTCCACGTCCTTGCTGCGAACGCACAGCGGCACAGCATCCACATCTCCAAAGGCTTTAAACAGGGCGCATTTTCCTTCCATAACCGGCATTCCCGCCTCGGGGCCAATGTCTCCCAGCCCCAGCACTGCGGTTCCGTCCGTTACGACAGCCACCAGATTGGAGCGGCGGGTCAGCTCCCAGCTTTTTTCCGGATCCTTCTGGATCTCCAGGCAAGGCTGCGCCACCCCTGGCGTATACGCCAAAGAAAGATCTTCCCGCGTTTCCAAGGGAGCCCGGCAAATCACTTCTATTTTTCCTTTCCACTGCTTATGCAGGCGCAGGGACTCTGCGGCATAATCCATTTCATCCCATCCTATCTTTTAAAGTTCTTTTTCTATGGTTTAGTATACGGCGCTTTTGACGATTTCGCAAGCCAAGTTTCCTTTTTATCCTACTTTATTCTAATTTTGTTTTCTTCTGAAACAGAGTGGTACCCATGATATTTTCCATGGGAAAGAACCGATTCTCTTTTGGCTGCACGGAAAATTTATCCGCATATTACGTCATCACGCACTCTAAAATTAAAATTTTCTTGTATCATACAATAGGGTGATTTTTATGGGAATGAAGGAAGCGGTAGTAAACCGCATCCGCTCAATCTGCCAACAACGTAACATTGCGCTGAATCAACTTGCCAATCTTTCCGGGGTGACCCCTTCCACCATTTACAGTTTCATGCGTTCCGAACGCAAAGACATTGGCATTGTCACTCTGAAGAAGCTTTGCGATGGTCTTGAGATCTCTGTAGAAGAGTTTTTCAACGATCCTTCCTTTGCGAATTTAGGGCCGGAACTACAGTAATAAACCTTCCGGATAAAGCCTCCGCCGTTTTTACGGCGGAGGCTTTATCCGTTTTATTGAAAAAAACGCTGGCTTCTGGTATGATAGAGGTATCTTTTTTAGCTGAAACAACCGGTAAAACGCCAATATCTTTTACCGGAAGAAAGGTCTTGATGTAATGAAAGCTCCTCAATCTGTCACTTCAGAGCAAATCCGTCATTTCACCGGCGCTTACCGGCAAAATCCCTGCCTGCAGGCCATGACCCATGCCCTGAGCAAACACTCCATTTCCGACGTAACCTTCGTAGCTGAAAGCTGCCCGGAAACCATCTACGCTTTTTCCATAGATATTCCTACTCTTCCGGCCACCAGCCAGCAAAGCACAGGCCGGTGCTGGCTGTTTGCAGGGTTGAACCTGCTTCGGGAAAAGGCTGCCAAGAAATACAATCTGGAAACCTTTGAGCTTTCGCAGAATTACACTGCCTTCTGGGACAAGTTTGAAAAGATCAACTATTTCCTGGAAACCATCCTGGATCTGCTGGATCGCCCGCTGGAGGATCGTTTGCTGCATTATGTGCTTTCCATTGGCATTCAGGACGGCGGGCAATGGGATATGCTGGCAGCTGTGCTGAAAAAATACGGCGCTGTGCCTAAATCCGTCATGCCGGAGACCTATCAAAGCAGCCATACCGGGGACATGAATCGTCTTATCAACACCAAGCTGCGGCAGTGTGCCGCCCAGCTTCGGGAAATGCATCAAAACGGCGCGGATATCTCCTGCCTGCGGGCAAAGAAGGAGGCTGCTCTGCAGGAGCTTTTCCAGTTCCTCTGCACCAATTTCGGCGTTCCGCCTACTTGCTTTGATTTTGAGTATAAGGATAAAGACGGCGCCTATCATATTGAGAAAGCGCTGACCCCCCAGGCATTCCTGGAAGGCTTTGAGGACGGCCTTCTGGAAGAATCCGTAAGCCTGATCCATTCTCCCACCCGGGATAAACCTTTTGACCAAACCTATACAGTGGAATATCTGGGCAATGTGGTGGAAGGGGATCCTGTCCGCTACCTGAACCTGACCATGGAGGAAATGAAGCAAGCCATTGTTTGCCAGCTGCAGGCAGGAGAACCGGTATGGTTCGGAAGCGATGTAGGCAAATTCGGCGAACGGGACAGCGGCGTCTGGAATGACAAAGCCTATGACTATTCCTCCGCTTTCTCCATGGATTTTTCCATTTCCAAAGAGCAGCAGCTGGATTATCTGGACAGCGCCATGAACCATGCCATGGTCATTACCGGCGTTTCCCTGGATGAAGCCGGCACGCCCACCCGCTGGAAGATCCAGAACAGCTGGGGCGAAGACCACGGGGAAAAAGGATATTACCTGATGAGCGCTTCCTGGTTTGACCGGTATGTGTATCAGGCGGTTATCCGGAAAAAATATCTCACCGCAAAACAGCTTGCCGCTTTGGAAACGGAAGCCTCCGTCCTTCCTCCTTGGGACCCCATGGGAACGCTGGCTCTCTGCGCTTCCCAGGCAAATCTCGCTTTATAAGCTCTTTTGCTTTTTTCCGCTTTCAAATACCTGCAAAGGAGAATTCATATGGATTTTAAAAACAGCGCATTTATGTACATTATCGGCGGAATCGTAGGCGTTTTTGTCATCGCACAATCTCTGTTCTTTCTGATCCGGGCTCTTCGCCGTAGCAAAGAGCTGGGAATTTCTTCCTCCGTTCTGAAAAAGACGGTGGCTTCCAGCGCCGTTTTCGCCATTTTGCCTTCCGTTTCCATTCTCTTGGGGCTGATCACGCTGGCCAGCGCCTTGGGGCTCCCTCTTCCCTGGATCCGTTTAAGCGTTCTGGGGGCCGTCACTTATGAGCTCCCGGCAGCCACAGCGGCGCTGAACGCTGTGGGGCAATCCATTTCCACTCCCATTACCGATCCCTCTTCCTTTACAGCTGTGGCCTGGGTAATGACCCTAGGCTGCATCACGCCTCTGCTGATCATCCCCCTGTTCCTCAAAAAGATCCAGGGCGGGATCCACAAGCTGCAGAAGCGGGACAATCACTGGGGAGATCTGTTCCTTACCGCCATGTTCCTGGGAATGATCTCCGCATTTCTGGGCATGGGAATTTCCGACGGTCTTTTGTCCATTCTCACCCTGCTGACCTCCGCGCTGCTTATGGGTATCTGCGGCGTGTTCGTCAAGGTCTTGAAAGTGAAATGGCTGGAAAATTTCGCTCTGCCCATCAGTATGCTGGGGGCTATGGCGCTTTCCATTTTGTACGCGAACCTTCTGCCGGCTCATTTGCTGCCGGCAGGACTTTGGAACTAAGTCCAATGGTATGAAGTCAAGTAGGTGATGCAAGAAAATTTCAAATGGGAATGAGTAAAAAGGACCATGTAGGCAGGGAAAAGACAACACCAACCAAAGCCCTGCCCCTGAGGTTTTTTGAAACAGGGCTGGAACGTCAGAGCAGCAAGCAGTGCGCTTAGCCCTCCGGCGGGATATACAGGCGGTTGTCCTTCAGCAGTCGAAAGATCAACCGAACCAGTTTTCTGGCAGTTAAGGCGAGTGCGCGTTTGTGCTGGTACTTGTTGACCTCATGGTATTTTCGGTCATAGTAGCGCCGGAACTCGGAGTCGCATCTTCTCACAGAGTTGGCGGCTTCCAGCAGATAGTAACGGAGATAGCGGTTGCCGGACTTAATCATCCGGGAGTGTTCTGCTTCAAATTCGCCGGACTGGTGCTGAGACCAAACAAGACCGGCAAATTTGGCGACAGAGGCTTGAGAGTTAAAACGGCGAATATCGCCAATTTCAGCGATAATACCGGCGGAGTAGACCTTGCCAATGCCAGGGATGGAAGTCAAGGTATTTGGGATGATTTCAAACTGTTGTTCAATGGCCTTGTCTAACACCTTGACCTGTTCTTTCAAGGCACGCATAGAAGCAATGGAAACTGCCATAGCCTGGTTTACCGTGTCGTTTACAGTTTTGGGCAGCCGGTAGGAACCTCTGGCCGCAGCTTGTACCGCCTTGGCGGTGGCTGCCGGGTCTTTGAATCTGCCATGACCCGCCTCAGTAACAAAGGCGGTCAGTTCTTCCAGATCAGCGTTTGCCAAATCATCCACCGTTTCAAACCGCTCCATGAGGGCAATGGTGGTGGCGCTGGTGTTCTGAATGCCTTTGTCCTGAGCCATGCCGGAGCATTTCAGGAATAAGTAGTTGGCAAAGCGCTGCTTTTCTCGGGTCAGGTTTTGAATGACATCAAATCTGGCCCTGGTCAGAGTTCTGAGCGCCTGATAGTGATAGTCGTCCATATAAACCTCCTTGGCAATCCTGCCGAAACGGAGATGGTCGGCAATCACAAAGGCATCCACGAAGTCGTTTTTGGGCAGGTCAGGATAGGCTTCCTTGAACTTTTTAACCTGTTTGGGATTGAGGACATGGATCTTTCGCTGGAACCGGCCAAGGCTTCCATCTTCCCGGAGAGCGTAAACCAAGCTGTCTCCATAGATGGAGGTGGCCTCCAAGCCAATCACCACATCACTGAGCTGCATGGAACGCAGGGCCGACACGATTCTCTCTGACAACAGTTTAGCACCGCCAAGGTTATTTTGCACGGAAAAACTGGAGTGTTTGCTGCCGTCAGGGTTCATCAGGTAGGCAACATTGCTTCTGCTACTCACATCAATGCCAACGAATAGCGGATTCATAGTTTTCACCTCCCTCGTGGAGATTTCAGGCCAGCAGGCTTTGAGATACCCATGATAACCGGAGCAAATGCAACCTCGCATATCAGAATCATTCCGGAGAAGGCCAATGCGATATCCCTTACTGCTGAAAGGGCGGTCTTGTCCCCGGCAAACAGCCAATGAGTTTGCAGCTAACTTCCGGCTCAGGGGAACGGACTATGTTTGAAGTAACCTTGCGGCTCAACTGGAGGCACTAGGACTTGACCCTGCTGTCCTACAGCTATTGTATCACGGGCATCTCTAAGCCTGCTGATATCTGAATTATTAACTTTCAAACTTATTATACGAGGAGGATTGGCATGGGAAAATATCAGATTATTTATGCAGATCCTCCTTGGAGCTACCGTAGCGGAAAAGTGCAAGGGGCGGCTCAAAATCATTACCCAACCATGTCGGATGAACAGCTGTACCGAC
>CALWUW010000030.1 GCA_944384815.1 uncultured Clostridia bacterium | reverse complement strand
TCCAGGTTCAGGATGAAAAAATCGATTTTTCCAAGGTGGAAATCGAACCACTGTTTGAAGAGACGGTGGATTTCGACACCTTCTCCAAGTCCGATTTCCGGGCGGTGAAGGTTCTGGCCTGCGAAGCTGTATTAAACCGGGTGTGCTTCAAAGCCGGAAAAATCGCATGATGAACGGAAGAAATGGGCAGTCCCTTATTGGGATTGCCCATTTAATAAAAGAAAACAATATTGAAGTGAGAACTATGGATATTAAAGAAGTAAAAGAAGGTAAAAAACAATATCTTAATTTACTATTATTGGCAGATGAACAGGAAAATATGATAGACCGATATCTTACAAATGGGACAATGTATGTTTTAGAGGATGACGGAGTCAAGGCAGAATGTGTTGTGTTAGATGTCGGTGGCGGCGTGCTTGAAATAAAAAATATTGCCACAGACCCACAGTTTCACGGGAAGGGCTACGGTAGAGCATTGATAGAGTTTATTATCAAAAAATATAAGAGTGATTATTCGATATTGCAGGTGGGAACAGGTGACAGCCCATCAACAATCCCATTTTATGAAAAGTGTGGTTTTATCCGTTCTCATATTATTAAGAACTTCTTTGCTGATAATTATGACCACCCGATTTATGATGGTGGTGTGAAGCTGATAGATATGATTTACTTGCGAAAAAACATATAGGAGCAAGCTTGCCATTAACATATCCAATGTTAATATACGTTGCTTGCCGCAACAGCTTTTCTTATATATGATAAAGGTAACGACCGAAAGAAAGGTGGTTATCCATAATGCTAAGTGAAAATATTAGATCTATCAGAAAGTCAAAAGGACTTTCCCAGGAAGAACTCGCTATAAGGTTAAATGTAGTACGGCAGACAATTTCAAAATGGGAGAAAGGTTTGTCCGTCCCGGATTCCGATATGCTCATTTCCCTATCAGAAGTGTTAGAGACTCCCGTAAGCACTTTGCTTGGAGAAACGATTGATGAGCCAAAGCCGGATGATTTAAAAGTGATTTCCGAAAAGCTGGAGGTGATCAACTTCCAGTTCGCCCAAAGAAAAACAACGACACGTAAGATATTTCATTGGGGCTTTATCTCACTGTGTGCGCTTATTGTAATTGCTTTTGCGGTTATATTTGTGCTGAACAGTCCATATTTGGGATGGGATTACAGTAAACCCGAAACCGCAGTTATGGGGGTAGGCTTTCACGCATTGGAGTGGCTGTTGGTAAGATTAGCACCGATTGTCCTGATTGGAGCAATTGTTGGGGCTGTTTTGACACGAGAGAAAAGGTAGAAGCATTTTTCAGGCAATTTATGCCCCGAGGAAGCTGCACGCTTTATCGGGGCTTTTATTTGAAAGGTATTGCATAGGTCACTACAATGTTTAAAATCCGTGTGGATGCTGCTGTAAAAAATGGAGATATTCCGAATGTGAAAGCTTTGGTTTGAATTTCAAAGTAATAGATGAAAAGCAAATGGTGAAACTTTGTTGTTTACAGAAGAAAAGAGCCGTCCCATAACGAAACGGCTCTTTTTATGTTCGTTTAAGAAATAGCAATTTAAGAAATAGCGTTCATAGAAAGAAGGTAAAATAAGAATGACCTTTATCCAAGAAGTAGATTTTTTATATTTTCATCAATTTGCAAATCGGTAAGTCCTTGTTGGATAAGTGGCTGGATTACTTCTCTGCTTTCCCTTGTATGTGGCAATTCCGATGCAAGTCGCCTGGCCTTATCTTCGTTGCCTGCCTTTAAATATAAGAAGCATAAGGTCGCCCTTATCGTAGATTTTTGTTTTTCATTGATGGATAGCGGCAGTCCTTTTTCCATAAGTTCTATGGCTTGGATGGTTTCTCCTTTTAACGCCAACGTACAGGCTAACCCAAGAATCATTCCAGGTTTGTTGGGATAGATCAAAAGCGCATCCCGATATATTTTTTCTGCAGAATCATACTCTCCGTTTCGCTGATATGCTATAGCTTTTTCATGAATCCTCCATCTTGTTTCTTCGGATCTAATCGTATCCATACCAATGAGTAAATCAATACTGGTTTCCAAAATATTTGCTAATGCAGGTAGGAAAGTAATATCTGGATAAGAACCCCCCCGTTCCCATTTGGACACACTTTGTGCCGTTACACCTAAATATTCTGCAACATCTTCTTGGGTTAAATTTTTTATTATGCGATACTTTTTTAAGTTTTCTGACAGATATAGCATAGCAATAACCTCCGAACTAGGTATAGAGGGGTACCCATCTCTTGCTATAATCATAGCTATAAGAATATGAAAATGCAATGACGCGTTCGTTGAGATTGATTCAACTTTACGAAGGTATTTACAGATTAGATATTCATAACATAAATTTATTTTGCTGCGATCTTTAACGTTTTTTCATGTATACTGTATGATAGATTTTTTGTTGAGACTCCACCTAACCATTTAAGCTATCCGTCTATTCTTCAGAAATTTCCATGATGAATTGTTATTTCTTGCCCAGCTAAACTATAGGTCCATCGATGCAAACTACCGGTAAATTACGTATGGAAGGGAAGAAATGGTACAATGCAATCATCCCAGCGGAGGAGTGAATAAAGCAATGAAAGAAAAGACTTTTGGAAATAGGGTTGCAGCATTGCGCAAAGAGAAAGGAATGACGCAGTTTGATCTTGCAGAAAAAATGGGCGTTACGGATAAAGCTGTGTCCAAATGGGAGAGATTTGTCTTTTCCGGATATCAGCTCTATTCCAAAGCTTGCGGTATTTTTTGCGTAGCGTAAAAAACATTTTTCATTGATGGTGAAAAGGAGTAAAAGTTCTCTATTAAAATTAAAAATATGCTTTAAAACGATATAATAATGCAGGTTAGATTTTAGAAACCTATTCGAAAAAAGCAGAAAAAACTATCCACAGAAATGGCATGCCTGTTTTAGGTTCCCTATATATGCGAAGGAGGCTTTTTGGTATGTACATGAAAGAAAATTTTCGGAATCGGGTGCTGGCTGTGTTTTTGTCAGCCCTTTTGATTCTGGGAATGCTGCCGGCGACTGCTTTTGCAGCGGATTTTACCGTGGAAGGCAGCTTTGTGATCCGTACGGAAGATGAAGATTGTTACCAGGTGCAGGACGGCACGGTGACGCTGAAAGACGGGGCTAACGTAACCCTTTCCGGGGACGGCAGCAAATACACCATTTTAGTGCCGGAAAACGTGAAGAATGTAACCATCACTCTTGACGGATACACAGGAAACCGTGATAAAGAAGACTGGTTCAAAAACGCTGTGGAACTGCAATCCGGAGCATCCGCCACGTTGGTTCTGGCGGATGGAACGGTAAATTCCCTGCAGGGGGGAAGAGAAGCTTCCGCTATCCGTGTTCCTCAGGGTGCGTCCCTTACCATAATGGGAAACGGAACTCTGAATGCTTCCATTAACAACAGCGGTTCCGCCGCGTACTGCGCGGTGATCGGAAGTCAGTATACCTTGCCTTACGGAGATATTCGAATTTTGGGTGGCACCATCAATATTACCGGGAGTCAAGAAGGAAGAAACGCTGCCATCGGTACGGCTTCCTGGCAGGATAAAGAAGGCACCGATAATGGAATGATCCTGATTGAAAATGCTACAGTAAACTGTGGCGGAGGCAATATCGGAGGCGCCGGCAATGCCTCCGGAAACCGGGTGATTCTGCGGGACGCCACGGTGAACGATGGGAAATTGATGGCGGGGGCCATTGTAGAAGAAGAAAATTCCATGACCATTCAAGGGGATTTTGAGCTGAAAGAGGATTATCAGCTGGATCCCGGAAAAACCCTGACCATTCCGGAAGGCTCTTCGTTGATCGTAGCCCCGGGGGTGACTTTTACCAACAAGGGTCAGATCGTGAACAATGGCAATATTTATAATAACGGCACCGTTACAGGGGTTGACGGAACCGTCCATAGCAAACCGTATCTGGAAGTGGAAAACGGAAGCTTTTCCGGGGATGTGAAAGCCGGAGAAACCATAACGATTACAGCCGATTCCCCGGAAGAAGGATATATGTTTTCCCAATGGACAGTGAAAATAGGAAATAACGTGCAGGTGCTGGACGCTTCTCAGGCTACCACCCGTTTCACCATGCCGGATGCGTGCGTAGTGATTCAGGCGGAATATACAAAGGCAGTGGCTTCCGTTACTGCTCCGGACGGAACCGTAACATACTACGAAGATTTGTATGACGCAAGAAACCAATGGGAGGAGATCGGCGGAAAGCTGACCCTTCTTCAGGAAACGGACGAAATCTTTCCTCCTGTCTCTTTGCTGCCGGAAGGTTCCGTTTTGGATTTAGGAGGATTTTCGGTTTTATTCATGGAATTTCCCTGGCGGGGGACTTTGCTCATTGAAAACGGAAATTTGCGGGTGATCCACTATGCTCCTCGGATCGAGGTAGGAGTGACCATTGGTCTGAAAGATGTGATCCTTTCCGGAGAAATGCCGGATACCGTTCTTGAAAACAACGGAATCCTGCTGGATCTGGGAGGCGTTGATGTGGAACCCAGCATCCGCATTGAAGGTTTTCCCATTGAGGACGGCTGCTATTATCTGGATGAAAAAGGCCAGATTCATATGGTAACGGAAAATTACAGACAGGTAGGGAGCAGCACTCTTTCCTGGAGCGATGGTTGGTATGTAGTACGGGAAGATGTGACCTTAGAGGATCGGGTCTCCGTAAGCGGAGATGTGAAGCTGATTCTGGAGGATGGGGTCACTCTTACGGCCAGGGAAGGCATTTCCGTAACAGAGGGCAACAGCCTGACGATCTATGCCCAGTCTTCCGGTGAAAATATGGGCAGCCTTGTTGCTTCCAGTACGTCTTGGTCAAACGCGGCCATCGGTGGGGATGAGGTTCAGCGCAGCAACGGAAGCGTTACCATTAACGGCGGAAAAATTTTCGCCACCAGTGCTGTGAATAGCAGCGGCGCCGGCATCGGCGGCGGTTACTTTGGAAATGGCGGCACCATCACCATTAACGGCGGCATTGTAAACGCCCAAAGCGGATCGGGCGGTGCCGGCATTGGCGGCGGAGCTGACAGCGGCAACGGCACATTTGCCACAGGGGCAGACGGAAACGCCGTGATCTTTGCCAGCAGCATCGGCGACCAAAGCGGCAAAACCGACGGAACCTGGAACGGCATTATTTTTGAGGGAACGGAAGGCGCCGTATACGGCACGGTAGAGCTGGAAGAAAATTTGGAAATTCCTCAGGGCTATACGCTGACGATTTTGGAAGGAGCTTCCCTGACTTTGCCCGAAGGCGTTTCTCTGACGAATAACGGTACGGTGAACATTCTGGGAACCTTTATCAATAACGGCGTGGTGATTTGCAATCATCACAGCGGCGGCACCGCTACCTGCACGGAAGAAGCCAAGTGCTCGCTTTGCGGAGCTCCTTATGGAGAAGCTTTGGGGCATACGCTGGTCAAAGTAGAAGCCAAAGATCCTACCGCTTCTGCGGAGGGCAACATAGAATACTGGCACTGCTCCGTTTGCAGAAAATATTTCCTGGATGCCCAGGGAGCAGATGAGATCTCTCTGGAAGAAACGGTTCTGCCTAAGCTGCCTTCCATTATCCAGGGCGCAGATGCTGCCTGGGAAAAAGGAAGTCAGGAAGGTCTGACGGTTACCTCCAACGGCGCGTTTGCGGATTTCGTGAAGGTTCTGGTGGACGGCAAAGAGCTGGCAGCGGAGAACTATGAAGCGAAAGAAGGCAGCACCATTGTTACGCTGAAGCCTTCTTACCTGGAGACTCTTGCGGAAGGCCGGCATACGCTTTCCCTTGTATTCCAAAACGGAACAGCGGAAACAGCCTTTACCGTTAAGAACGCTGTTTCTTCGGAAGACGATGAAAGCGCCGGTTCTCCGGGGACCGGCGAAAGCGGTACGCCTTGGCTTTGGGTCGCGCTTCTGCTGATTTCCGGCGCCGGTCTGGCGGGAACAGCCGCATACACTATGGGGAAAAAGAAAGAGTACCATCACTAAGGGTATTTCCAAAGAATTCGATTATTTTGGGAGATTGCAAGAGCCTTTCCGATTTTCCTGTGAGTTGTGAGCTGTGAGTGGTGAGTCTCACAGCGCGCAACAAGCGGCATTCCGTAAGCCTTAAACCGTAAACCGAAAAGGTGACGGCAAGGGAGAAATTCCGCAGGAGGGCTCCCTTATAAAACCCAAATCCTTTTGCGCAGCGGGGCAGCCGGAGGACAAACCGGGAAGCCAAGTGGATTAAAATTTTTCAAAGAGTTATAAGCATTCGAATAAAAGCGGGCAATCTCCCGGAGATTGTCCGCTTTTTCCAAAAGAGGCAGGGGGATTTTTATGTGGCTGGTATTTGCACTGTTGTCAGCGGTTTTCGCGGCCCTTACATCCATTTTGGCGAAAATCGGGATCGAAGGGGTGGGATCCAATTTGGCTACGGCCATTCGCACGGTTGTGGTGGTGATCATGGCCTGGGGCATGGTGTTTCTCACCCATACTCAAGGAGGAATTTGGGACATCAGCCGAAAAAGCTGGCTGTTTTTGATCCTGTCCGGATTAGCCACCGGCGCTTCCTGGCTTTGCTACTACAAAGCGCTGCAGCTGGGGAATGCCTCCCAGGTGGTTCCCATTGATAAGCTCAGCGTGGTGATCACTTTGATCCTGGCCTTTGTGTTCCTTCATGAGGAATTTACCGTAAAGTCTTTTATCGGCTGCATTTTGATCGGTTTGGGGACCCTGATCATGGTGGTGTGATTCCGAAAATTGGAGAAAAGGGCTTTCGGGATATCCCGACGGCCCTTGTTTTTTCTGGGAATTTTAATGGGCGGCGGAACCGGCTGGCTTGAAGGTTTCTTTGTCCTATGGTATGATAAAATCAGAAAAAAGCCTTCCCGTCCTTTGAAAAAAGGAGAGGTAGCTCCCCCGGCAGGGGAAAGCGAAAAGGGAAAGGCGCGAAACCGGGGACCGGGAGCCGGAACCCGGAAGTCGGCAGCCAAGAACCGGCAGCCGGCAACTGGGAAAACGAAACCGGGAATAAAAGAGTATGGGTATGGGGCCCAATACAAGGGAGAGTGGGAAAATGGCGGAGCTACAGCAGTATAAGTGCCCTTGCTGCGGGGGAGCTGTTGAATTTAACAGCCAGCTGCAGAAAATGAAATGTCCTTACTGCGACACGGAATTTGAGATGGAGACTTTGAAGGAATACGAGCAGGAGCTGCAGGGGGACGACGAAAGCTCGGTTCAGTGGGAAAAGCAGGAAGGAAACGCCTGGCAGGAGCAGGAAAAACAGCAGCTGCGCTCTTATATTTGCAGCTCCTGCGGTGGGGAGATTTTAACGGATGCCACCACCGCCGCCTCCTTCTGCCCCTATTGCGATAACCCTGTGGTGATGACCCAGCAGGTTTCCGGGGATTTGCGGCCGGACTTCGTCATTCCCTTTAAGATGGATAAAAACGCCGCCAAGCAGGGCCTTAAAAAGCATTTTTCCGGGAAACGGCTTTTGCCCAAGGTGTTTAAAGACGAAAATCATCTGGATGAAGTGAAGGGAGTGTATGTTCCCTTCTGGCTGTTTGACGCGGATACCGAAACCCAGCTGCGCTGCCGGGCCACCCGGGTCCGCACCTGGAGCGACCGGGATTATCGCTATACGGAGACCCAGTATTTTGCGGTGTACCGGGGAGGCACTATGGGATTCCAGAAAGTGCCGGTGGACGGTTCTTCTAAAATGGCCGATGACCTGATGCAGTCCCTGGAGCCGTATGATTTTGGGGAGGCGGTGGACTTTCAGACGGCGTATCTTTCCGGATATCTGGCAGACCGATACGACGTAGGAGCCAAGGAAAGCGCCGAAACAGCCAACGAACGCATTCGTGCTTCCGCCCGGCAGGCGTTTATGAACACCATCACCGGGTACAGCTCGGTGATCCCTGAGGAGGCCCATGTGCATCTTTCCGGAGGGAAAGCCCGGTATGCTCTTTTCCCGGTGTGGCTTTTGAACACCACCTGGAACGGACAAAAATACACCTTTGCCATGAACGGACAGACAGGGAAATTCGTAGGAAATCTGCCTATGGATAAAAAGGCGGCCTTTCGCTGGGCGTTGGGAGTAACGGCGGCGGTCACCGCTTTAGCCTACGGCGGCGCCTGGCTTTTGTGGCTGCTGGGCGTGCTTTAAAGGAGGGGAAGAGAATGAAAAGAAAGGCCATGGCCCTATGGTTGGGGCTTATGTTGCTGCTGAGTTTGTCTCTTTCCATGCCGGTGCTGGCGGAAATAACCGGCGCAGGTCCAGCCCCCCGGCTGATGGATCAGGCGGATTTGCTGACGGATGCGGAAGAAAAGGAATTGCTTTCCCTGCTGAATGAAATCAGCCTTCGGCAGGAAATGGACGTGGTGGTGGTCACCGTGTACAGCCTGGAGGGGGAAAGCCCCATGGTGTATGCGGATGATTTCTTCGACTACGGCGGTTACGGCCAGGGCAGCCAGCGCAGCGGCGTGCTGCTGCTTCACAGCCCTCAGCAGCGGGATTGGTGGATCACCACCCGGGGGGAGGGCATCGAAGCCTTTACGGATGCGGGCATTCAGTACATAGGGGAGCAGATCAAGCCCTTCCTGGCTCAGGGAGAAAACAAGGAAGCCTATGAGACCTTCGCCCGGCAGTGCGACGCGTTTATCACTCAGGCCAAGACGGGAGAGCCCTTTGATGTGGACTCCCTGCCCCGGGAACCGCTTTCCTGGGTGGCCATTCCCATTTGCCTGGTTCTGGGGCTTTTTGCGGCTTTGGCGGTGGTAGCGGTTTTGAAAAGCCAGCTGGATACCGTTCGCGGACGAAGGGAAGCGGATCATTATATCCGCCCGGGCAGCATGAACCTTACGTCCAGCCGGGAACTGTTCCTTTACCGGAATGTTTCCCGGGTGGCCAAACCCAAGCAAAACTCCGGCGGGGGCGGAAGCAGCACCCATAGAAGCTCTTCCGGCGCCAGGCACGGGGGAGGCGGGGGAAAATATTAAAGCCCTTGCCGCTTGTATTTTTATGGCTGCCATAGTTATCAAGAAAGAAAAAGCTTCCGCCCTGGGAAAAATCCCCAGGGCGGAAGCTTTTATGCAAAAGGAAGAAAAATCAAGGGAAAAGGCGTTGAACTCTTTAGGAAGCTTCTCCCAGAAGTTCATAGGCTTTGTCCATCTGCCACTGGGAACCGGAATAGTCCGCCTCTTCCGTGCGGAACAGGACAGCTTCCAAAGTGCGGCCCCCTACGGAATAATAGCGCACCTGGATGTCCACAGGTTCTTCCACCGGGAAGGTCCGCTCCGTCCCCGGAGCGTCCACCCAGCGAACCAGCACATCCAAACTAATAATAGGACCAGATTTTTCATTTTTTGGGGGCGGGATATATGCCCCGTGTCCAAAAGTCCAACCCTCTGAAGAAAAGCCCGACAGCAGATAGGGCATCCCTCGCTCATCTGTTTGAAGGAAGTCCACATAAAGCTCTTCCCCCAATTGGGAAACAAGAAAGGTGGCAGGCCCTTCTTCAAAGGTGATTTCCGCGATCTGGGAGCAGCCCCAGCCGTGGGTCAGCTTCAGCCGAAACCAGGGGGAATAGAGAGCCCAGATACCCCCGGCCACTGCCAGGACCACCAGAACCGCCAGGCTCCTTTTCCAAAGCTTAGGATGGGTTTTGAAGAAATTCATGTTAGTACACCTCCATAGCCAAAGGATAGAAAGGCAGAAAATTCAAAGCCTATAAAAAGGAACGGACTCTTTAGGAAGCTTCTCCCAGCAATTCATAGGCTTTGTCGATATTCCACCGTACATTGAAATAATTCGTGAGCTTCGAGTTCCTCGGGTCCTCATCTTCCCCAAAGAAAAGGACGGCTTCCACCGTGCGGTTCCCCACGGAATAATAGCGCACCTGGATGTCCACAGGCTCTTCCACCGGGAAGGTCTGCTCCGTACCCGGAGCGTCCACCCACCGGACCAGCACGGCAAGGCTAGTGGTAACAGATATTATACCGTCCTGGGGGAAACGAAGCAAAGGAGCTAGTCCAAAAGTCCAACCACGGTCCTCTCCAGAAGAGCCCAACGACAGATCGGGCATTCCCCGCTGGTCTTTTTGAAGGAAATCCACATAAAGATCTTCTCCCGAATGGGAAATAAGAGCGGGAGGAACCCCTTCTTTAAAAGTGATTTCCGCGATCTGGGTGCAGCCCCAGCCGTGGGTCAGCTTCAGCCGAAGCTGGGGGGAATAGAGAGCCCAGATGCCCCCGGCCACTGCCAGGACCACCAGAACCGCCAGGCTCCTTTTCCAAAGCTTAGGGTGGGTTTTGAAGAAATTCATGTCAGTACACCTCCATAGCCAAAGGATAGAAAGGCAGAAAATTCAAAGCCTATAAAAAGGAACGGACTCTTTAGAAAGCTTCCCCCAGCAGTTCATAGGCTTTGTCGATATTCCACTGTATGTCGAAATAATTCGTGGACTCTGAATATTTCCAGTTGTCATCTTCCTGAAAGAAAAGAACAGCTTCCACAGTGCGGTCCCCGACAGAGTAATAGCGCACCTGGATGTCCACAGGCTCTTCCACCGGGAAGGTCTGCTCCGTCCCCGGAGCGTCCACCCACCGGACCAGCACGGCAAGGTCAGTATCAACGGTTTTGGCACTTTCTTTACCTTCTATGGGTAACAGATAAGATGCTATCCCCAAGCTCCAACCACGTTCTTCTACAAAAAAACCCGACGACAGATCCGGCATTCCCCGTTCGTCTTTCCAAAGAAAATCTACATAAAGATCTTCTCCCGAATGGGAAATAAGAGCAGGAGGAACCCCTTCTTTAAAAGTGATTTCCGTGATCTGGGAGCAGCCCAAGCCATGCTCCAGCTTCAGCCGAAACCAGGGGGAATAGAGAGCCCAGATGCCCCCGGCGACTATCAAAACTACCAGAACCGCCAGGCTCCTTTTCCAAAGCTTAGGGTGGGTTTTGAAGAAATTCATGTTCCTACACCTCCATACTTGAAAAGCAGAAAGATCAACAGGTTAACATTTGGACAGGCGGAAAGTTGCAAGGGTATGGAAGCAAACGTTTTTAGGAAGCTTCTCCCAGAAGTTCATAGGCTTTGTCCATCTGCCACTGGGAACCGGAATAGTCCGAGTCTTCCGTGCGGAACAGGACAGCTTCCAAAGTGCGGTCTCCTACAGGGTAATAGCGCACCTGGATCTCCACAGGCTCCTCCACCGGGAAGGTCTGCTCCGTCCCCGGAGCGTCCACCCAGCGAACCAGCACGGAAAGATTGGTGAACTGCGTGTCTGTATCCTGAGGCGTCTCCATAGAAACGCCGGAACCAAAGCTCCAGCCTTGGGAAGATATGGAAGGGATGCCCAGCTGAGGAATCCCCATATTGTTTTTGGTGAGAGTGTCCACATAAAGAGAATCTCCTGTTTGAGAAACAAGAAAGGTGGAAGACTCTTCCTCAAAGGTGATTTCCGCGATCTGGGAGCAGCCCCAGCCATGGGTCAGCTTCAGCCGAAGCTGGGGGGAATAGAGAGCCCAGATGCCCCCGGCGGCCACCAAAACCACCAGGATTACCGGGATCACGATTCGAAGCTTAGGATGGGCTTTGAAAAATTTCATTTTAGTACACCTCCGTAGCCGCAAATTGGAAGGGATAATGTAGTTCTGATTTCGAAAATATTTTACCATATAGCATAAAATAAATCAACAAATCTTTCAATTTTGAAACAAATGTAAACAATTCTGCAAAATAAAATTGATTTTAAGTTGGCACAAAATAATAAATCACAAAGCGTATTGCAAATATGACTTTTTGGTTTGTTTAGGATTTTAGGACTACAATGTTGTTTGATACCTTGGCAATCAAATTGTGCTGAATGTTTTGTGAGAACGCAAAAAGATATAAGCAAACAGATTTAGATTGTATTTGAGAAAAATAATTCTGATATTATTTAAACGCAACAGAGTCATTGGACTATTTGCGCTTTTGTGCTATCATTAGAATTAAGAAATAAGATTTTGTGGAGGAAATTGTATATGATTTTACATTGTATGAAAAAAAGAATTTGGGAAGAAAGAAAAAATAAAACTGCTTGGGGGAAACGAGATATTCAAATTTCCGGATTTATACATTGTTCAACCGCTGAATATTTTTGGCGTGTTGCTTCAAATTTCAAAGACATTGAAGAAGAACTGGTGTTGCTTTGCATTGATGAGAATAAATTAAAAGCAGAGGTACGTTATGAAGATGGAGATAATTGTGGAAGATTTTACCCTCATGTGTATGGGTTAATAAACAATGATGCGGTGATAACGGTGCTTCCTTTCAGAAAAGACAACAATGGAAACTATATAAAAAATCCGGAACTGGCGCACATAGAAGATAAATAACTTTTAGTTGTGAGAGTAATTGCCTTAACAGTCAAGATTTTGAATCTCAATGTTTGCTTTGTTTTTACCCCGTAGCACGACAAAGGCAAAATGACGCCCAACCTCAAAATCACCTTGCACCGAAAATACATTAAGGTATACAAAAATATGCGAAAACCTTTAATAAAGCTGGTTTTACGTGAGTTTATAAAAACTTTTTGTCTATAATTCTTATCTGAGAAATTAAACAAAAATAGCTCGCAAAGAGGCGAAGGAGAGGTTTTCGGTTTCATATTCTAAATAGTTAAGAACGGAAGATATTTTTGAATCCAGCTGGAAATCAACGGAAAACCATCCTTTCCTTGGAAAGGGGAAAGAAAAGGCAAATTTTTTGGTGAAAAATCCCGGAAAATCCGGAAGATTCTCCACGAAGTTTATAATTTCGTAATGCAAACCCATGGGGAGTGTGCTATAATAAACCAATCGCAGGGAGATGGATCCGGCTGCGGACAGCCGGGGGAAACAACCTCCAAGGGAGTTTTCCCCTGCGACCCCTTGCATTGGGGGAACGGGAAAAATTTTCGGTGCTTCGCGGGTTTTCACGGGCAAAATCACAAAGGCAGAAAATTTCCCCAAAGAACGCCAGGGAGTGATACAATGGCAAGAGAACAATATCTTCTTCATGCAGGAGAGGATGAAATTCACAATCGGGAAAAAGAAATTAAGCTGGTGACAAAAAAGGATAAGTGGAAGAACTTTTGGTTCTATCATACCAAGCATGTGATCGTGGGCATTTGCATAGCGGCGCTGATCGGCGGAGGAATCTACAGCGTTGTCACCAAAGTGGAACCGGATTACGTGATCGCGTTTCTTACCGACAATTCCTACACGCCTCCGGAATGCGTCTCAGAGCTGGAAGGGAAAATCGTTCCCTATGCCAAGGACCTGAACGGGGACGGGCAGGTGAAGGTGAAGGTGGAAACCTATGACCTGGCTTTGGGCGCCGGAGCCGCCAACGTGGATCCGCAGCTGCAGACGGCCAATATGGTTCGTCTATCCGGAGACGTGCAGTCCAATAAAAGCGTGATCTTTATTCTGGATCCGGTTTGCGCGGATTACTGCGATCTGGAGCTGGGCGTGGTTTTTGAGGAAACGGAAAGTGATAAGGAGCCGGTGGCGCTGAAAGATCTCCCGGCGGTGCAAAGCATGAAATACGGCGTTCTGCTGGAGGATTTCAGCTTCTATATCCGCTCTTTCCCGGACGTCAAGGAAGAAGACAAGGAAGAAATGGACCAATTTGTCCAGGCGAATAAAGAATTGCTGGAAGCCTTTATACAGGATCCGGGAACCGCCCAGCAGGCGGAATCGGAGGTTTCGCAATAAATTTTTCAGGCAGAGCCCCGGTTTGTCTTCTGCGCTGTATGGAATAGAGCGCGGAAGCCGTGGACTGTGGGCCATAGGCTGATTTTACGGAGGGAAGAACTATGAGAAGTGATCTTTTAAAAGAAGGGTATACCCGAGCCCCCCATCGCTCGCTGCTGCGGGCTTTGGGAATCTCGGACGCGGAGATGAAACGCCCCTTTGTGGCAGTGGTGAACTCCGCCAGCGATTATATCCCCGGGCATCGGCACCTGCGGGAGATCGGGGAAGCGGTGAAAGCCGGCATCCGCAACGCCGGCGGCGTTCCCTTTGAATTCAACACCATCGGCGTATGTGACGGCCTTGCTATGAACCATAAGGGAATGAAATATTCCCTTTGTTCCCGGGAGCTGATCGCTGATTCCATCGAGGTTATGCTCACGGCCCATCCTTTGGATGCGGTGGTGTTTGTGCCCAACTGCGACAAAATCGTTCCCGGCATGATGCTGGCGGCTTGCCGGCTGAACCTGCCCTGTATTTTCGTCAGCGGCGGCCCCATGCTCCCCGGAGAGCACAACGGCACCCGGTTTGGTCTTTCGGAGATGTTTGAAGCCGTAGGCAGCTATGCCGCAGGCAAAATCGACCAGCAGGAACTGGATGCCCTGGAAAGAAGCGCTTGCCCCGGATGCGGCTCCTGCTCCGGTATGTATACCGCCAATTCCATGAACTGCCTGACGGAAGCTCTGGGTATGGCCCTTCCCGGAAACGGAAGCATTCCCGCGGTTTACGGGGATCGTCTGGCTCTTGCCAAACGAGCGGGCGAGCAGGTGCTGAAGCTTTTAGAGGAAGATCTGCGCCCCAGCTGTATTTTGACGGAAAAGGCTTTCCAGAACGCCCTGCGTTCGGAAATGGCTTTGGGCTGTTCTACCAACTCGGTTTTGCATTTAACGGCCATTGCCCATGAAATGGGCGTGCCTCTGGATATTGACGGCATCGACGCCATCAGCCGCACTACGCCTCAGCTTTGCAAACTCAATCCTGCCAGCCAGGTGTTTATTACGGATCTGAACCGTGTGGGCGGGATCCCTGCGGTGATGAAGGAACTTTCCCGGAAGGGCATGATCCATATGGACATCCCCACGGTATGCGGCACGGTGGCGGATCGTCTGGCGGCGGCTCCGGAAGCGGATGGGGAGATCATTCGTCGTCTGGAAGATCCCTTCCGTCAGGATGGAGGCATCGCCGTTCTGAAAGGAAATCTGGCTCCGGAGGGCGCCGTGGTAAAGCAGGGCGCTGTGGCTCCGGAGATGATGCAACATTCCGGCCCTGCCCGCTGCTTTGACAGCGAGGAAGAAGCCACCGCGGCGATTTTGGGCGGAAAGATCCAGCCCGGAGATGTGGTGGTTATCCGTTACGAAGGGCCCAAGGGCGGTCCCGGAATGCGGGAAATGCTGACGCCCACATCCGCCTTGATCGGAAACGGACTGGGCAGCAGCGTAGCGCTGATCACTGACGGCCGGTTCTCCGGCGCAACCAGAGGCGCCGCTGTGGGGCATGTTTCTCCGGAAGCGGCGGCCGGCGGTCCCATTGCGCTGATCCGGGAAGGGGATACCATCAATGTGGATATCACCAACCGGACGTTGACCCTTTGCATCAGCCCGGAAGAGATGCAGGCCCGGAAGGAAGCCTGGCAGCCCAAGGAAAAGGAGCTGACGGGATATTTGAAACGGTATGCCCGGATGGTGGGCAGCGGTTCCCAGGGAGCTGTGTTCTCCAAATAAAAGCTATGGAATGCAATACGCCGCCGCTCTCCCCAAAGAGAGCGGCGGCACCTTTTTAAAAAGATGGGTGACAAAAAACAAAAAATCGGGAAAGAATAGAAGAAAGGTTCCAGAAAAAGGAGGAGCAGGTGTTGGGAAAGCAAAAAAAACAGGAAAAACAAAGAAAACAGGAAAAACAAGGAAAACAGGGAAGACAGGATAAACAGGAGAGCAGGGAAGAAAAGGAACAACAGAAGCAAAGGGAAAAAACACGAACATCCGGAGCGCCGGGAGGAAAAGAGGCGTCTTTCGGAGAGGCTCAGAAGGCACAGCTGGAGAAAATGACCGGTGAACCCGTTGCGCTGCTGGTGACCAAAATGGCCATCCCTACGGTGATCAGTATGCTGGTAACGTCGGTTTACAATATGGCGGATACGTTTTTCGTCTCTCAGCTGGGGACCAGCGCCGCCGGCGCTGTGGGCATCGTATTTTCGCTGATGGCCATTATCCAGGCGGTAGGATTCACGTTGGGAATGGGAGCCGGCAGCATGGTTTCCCGGTTTTTGGGCCGGCAGGAGCAGAAAAAAGCGGAGGAAACCGCTGCCGGGGCCTTTTATGCCGCTTTGTTCATCGGCATTTTGCTGACGGTTCTGGGGCTTTTGTTCCTGGATCCTTTGATGGGGCTTTTAGGCGCCACCCCTACCATTCTTCCTTTTGCAAAGGAATATGCTTTGTATATTTTATTTGCGGCGCCGGTGATGTGTGCTTCCTTTGTGCTGAATAACCTGCTGCGTTCCCAGGGAAGAGCGGTGCTTTCCATGGTGGGGCTGGGCCTTGGAGGCCTTTTGAATATCGCTTTGGATCCCTTGTTTATTTTTACGCTGAATATGGGAATCTCCGGAGCGGCCATTGCCACCATGATCAGCCAAGTGGCCAGCTTCTGCATTTTGCTGTTTTGGTTTGTCCGGGGAAAGAGCCTGGTGCATGTGCGGTTTTCTCAGGCGGCCCGGCACATCTCTGTTTACTGGTCCATTTTCAAAACGGGATTTCCTTCTCTTTGCCGGCAAGGACTGTCCAGCATTGCCACCGTGGCCCTGAACCGCAGCGCGGCGGTTTATGGGGATGAGGCCGTGGCGGCGATGTCCATTGTAGGGCGGATCTTTATGTTTGTGCTTTCGGTGATGATTGGTTTCGGCCAGGGCTTCCAGCCGGTGGCAGGCTACAACTACGGCGCCGGGCGAAAAGACCGGGTAAAGCAGGCCATCCGGTTTTGTTTGATTGCCGGGACTCTGCTTCTCACTGCCTTGGGAGCTATAGGGTTTATTTTTGCGCCGGAAATTATGGCGCTGTTCCGAAAGGACGACCCAAAAGTGATCGAGATCGGGGCGTTTGCCCTTCGGGCTCAGTGCCTGGTGCTTCCCCTTTCTCCTTTAACGGTGATTGGGAACATGGCGTTTCAGGCGTTGGGGCGTTCTCTTTCCGCGTCCTTTCTCTCCTCCGCCCGGCAGGGAATCTTTTTCCTTCCTCTGATCCTTGTGTTGCCTCCCTGGCTGGGGCTGACAGGCGTGCAGATCACCCAGGCGGCGGCGGATGTGCTGACCACGCTGGTGTGTATCCCCATGATGGTGTTTTTCTGGCGCTGGCTCAATACTCAGCCCGGAACGGATTCCTCCAAAACTACCAAGGCTTCTAAGGTTACGGCTTCCAAGGCCGGGAAAAGCCAGTAAGACGCTGGGGCTGAAGGAGAACAATTTGCCCATAGCCGGTGGAGATCCAGCCCCGGCGGGTGAACGCTCCCAGAACCCGGCTTACCGTCACCCGGCTGACCCCGATCAGGGCTCCCAGCTCCTCATGGGTAGCGGTGACGGTTCCGTTTTCTTCCAGCTGCAGCAAAAGCTCCGCCAGGCGCTGATCCGCCTGCTGGAAAGCCATGCTGTCCACTTGGGCGGAAAGCATTCGGATGGTGCCGGAAAGGTAGCGGCAAAGCTCCATGGCCAGCTCCGGATTTTGGCGGAAGCATTGCAGCAGAACCTCCCCGGTGACGGTAATGATCTCCGATTTTACAAGGGTTCGGGCGGAAGAAACCCGGGGCCGGCCGTCGAAAAAGGAGGCTTCTCCCAAAAGGCTGCCGGGGCCGGCAAAAGACAGGGTCTTTTCCTCCCCTTCCGGAGAAGAAAGAAAGATCCGCACCTTTCCGCTTTTCAGATAGTAAAATTGCTGGGCCGTCTCCTGCTGCAGATAGACCAGCTGATTAGGGCCATAAAGCTTGATGGGCTGGGTCTCCTCCAGAATCAGCCAGGGGTTTTCCTGGGAAATAGAAGAAAAAGGATGACTTTTCTCCCGCTGAGAAAAAGGCATGACGTATCGCTCCTTTGTAAAACAGGCAAGTGGTCAAACAAGGAAACAGGCAAACAAGCAAACAGGCAGGCAAGCAGGCGCCATCAGGGCAGTTCGGATGTTGTATGGCGGATGCTGGGGCTTGTATCAGGATTAGGATTAGGATAAGGACAAGGATAAGGACTCGTGTTAGGGGCCACGTTGGGTTCAGGAAAAATTCAACGCCGCCTGTTGCCTGTTGGGATTTTATAGGTGGGGGAATGGAACATGGAAAAGAAGGTAAAGAAGATCCGCTTTTGGCTTTATGTGGCAATGGGAAGCGCCGCGGGGGTGTTTCTGGGCACGGTTCTGGCAAGATATTTGGACTACAGAAGCCATCCGGGCCTGTATGCCATGGGGTCTGCTCCCTGGTATGCCGGTTTGTGGGAAACCGGCGCTGTGATTTTGGCAGTGCTGTTTTTAGGGTTGCTGCTTTTGGTTTTCCTGAAACGGAAAGAAAATAAGGAAAACAAGAAATAGACGAAAGTTTTCGCCGGATTTTCCCATTCATCCGACCCGGGCTGCGGTGTGTGCTATACGGTAAACGGCAAACGGTAAACGATCACACCGCAGCCCGGGGTGTTTCCGCAAAGATTGTATCATATGATACATTCTTTCCGCAAGAGCTGTGGCATAATAACGCTATGGCGTGAAGCTATAAGCAAAAAGTAAAAAGCCAAAAGCTAAAAGCCAAGGGAACACCGCCTGCGGGCGAAAAGGAGGATTTTACATGGGAATGACCATGACGCAGAAAATTCTGGCCGCGCATGCCGGGCTGGAATCGGTAGAAGCCGGGCAGCTGATCCAGGCCAAGCTGGATATGGTTTTGGGAAATGACATTACGTCCCCGGTGGCTATCAATGAGTTTGAAAAATGCGGCGCTTGCTCTGTATTTGACAAAAGCCGTATTGCCTTAGTACTGGATCACTTTACCCCCAACAAAGACATCAAAGCGGCGGAGCAGTGCCGCCAGACCCGGAATTTCGCCCAGAAATACCAGATCGAAAATTTCTTTGATGTGGGCCGTATGGGCATTGAGCATGCTCTTTTGCCGGAGCAGGGCATCGTGGTGCCTGGAGACTGCATTATCGGCGCCGATTCCCATACCTGCACCTACGGCGCGCTGGGCGCTTTCTCCACAGGCGTGGGCAGCACGGACATGGCGGCGGGAATGATCGCCGGGGAGACCTGGTTCAAAGTGCCCTCTGCCATTCAGGTAAAGCTGACGGGGAAACTGCCCAAATGGGTCAGCGGCAAGGACGTGATCCTGCATTTGATCGGAACCATCGGTGTGGACGGCGCTTTGTACAAATCCCTGGAATTTACCGGGGAAGGCGTGGCCAGCCTTTCCATGGATGACCGTCTCTGCATTGCCAATATGGCCATTGAGGCTGGAGCGAAAAACGGCATTTTCCCGGTGGATCAGGTGACGCTGGAATACGGCAAGGGAAGATTCCGGAGAGAGCCGGTGATCTATACAGCGGATCCGGACGCGGTTTACGATTCCGTGGTGGAGATCTGTTTGGATACTCTGCGGCCCACAGTGGCGTTCCCTCATTTGCCGGAGAATACCCGCACCATTGACCAGGTAGGCCAGGTGGAGGTGGATCAGGCAGTGATCGGCTCCTGCACCAATGGCCGCATGGAAGACCTGCGGGCAGCGGCGGAGATCCTTAAGGGAAGAAAAGTCGCTTCCCATGTGCGGTGCATTATCATCCCCGGGACCCAGAACATCTATCTCCAGGCCATCCGGGAAGGTTTGGCGGAGATCTTTGTGGAAGCGGGCGCCGTGTTCAGCACGCCCACCTGCGGCCCCTGTCTGGGTGGCCATATGGGCGTTTTAGGCAAGGGAGAGCGGGCCATTTCCACCACCAACCGGAACTTTGTAGGCCGCATGGGCCATGTGGAAAGCGAAGTGTATCTGGCCAGCCCGGCGGTGGCGGCGGCCAGTGCCGTGACCGGCTACATTACAGATCCCGCCTGTTTGTTTGAATAAGGAGGAAGCAGCATGAACGCCAAAGGAACAGTACATAAATACGGAGATAACGTGGATACGGATGTAATCATTCCCGCCCGGTATCTGAATACAGCCTCCCACCAGGAGCTGGCCGCCCATTGCATGGAAGACATCGACAAGGAATTTATCCGGAAGGTGCAGCCCGGGGACATTATGGTGGCCCAGAAGAATTTTGGCTGCGGCTCCTCCCGGGAGCATGCGCCCATTGCCATTAAGGCCAGCGGGATTTCCTGTGTGATCGCGTCCACCTTTGCCCGGATTTTCTACCGCAACGCCATCAACATCGGCCTTCCCATTCTGGAATGCCCGGAGGCGGCGGAGAACATCACCGGGGGAGATCAGGTTTCCGTGGATTTCGACACCGGGCTGATCTCCAATCTGACCACCGGAAAAACCTACCAGGCGCAGCCGTTCCCTCCCTTTATCCAGGAGATGATCCGGAAGGGCGGCCTGCTGAACAGCATTTCCAAGTAAAATCCCTATGTACGAATATCCGGATACGCGAATAGAATTACCGGAAACGATAGCCGGGCGGCTTTCTTAAAGGAGACCGCCCGGTTTTTTCATGCAGATTCATAAAATGTTAAATGAGAACTATATATAATAAATAAAAAAGAAATAAATTATTGTATATTTTTGTTATTGATAGATATTTTAAAAAATGATAATATTAAATCAGAAAAATTATTATAATTATAAAGGAGGCGATTGTAGTGAGAAAATTAACGAAGAAAGTAAAAGCGCTGGCGTTAGGTATGGTTTTAACGGTGGTTGTTTCAGGCTTTGGTGCTTCTCCCTCACAAGCAATTGAATCTCCAGAGGATTTTCCTGTGGAGATCAAGGAAGCATTAAGCCGGCAAGCACCTGTTTTAGACACCTACGAGACTCTAGAAAAAAATTTAATGGCGAACAAAAAACGATCCAGTCTATTAGAGAGTTTGTATGTAGAAGAATATGGAGGAGAATATGTAGATGGTGACAAACTAGTTGTTCAGTTGGTAAATAGAACACCTGCAATGGAATCTCGCTACAGAGCCTTGGGCGGGAATTCTCCCAATATAATGTTTGAAGATGTTTTGTACTCGTTAGAAGATTTGGAAGAATTAGAAGTTTTGGCTACAGAATTAGCGAAAGAGTATAAAATTGCATCGTATGGTGTGGATCAAAGTGAAAATCGATTCATTATTTATGTGTATCCAGAGGACTATCAATCTCTATCCCAGGATGTACGCTTACTGGAGTATACAGGAAAATTTTTGATAGAAGAAAGTCCAGGAGCCGAGATGTGTGCACAAACAATTTATGGAGGTGACAGGATTAATAGAGGATCACAGAGTGGTGCAATATATACTATGTGTATTGCAGGAACGTATGGTGGCTATCCTGCAATTTTAACGGCTGGACATTTCGTCAGTAATAATCAAAAGTTTTATCGTTCAAATATGGAAGTTGGAACCGTTGTCTTTGCAAGGGCGAATGTAATAGAAGGTGATATGACAATTAATTCCTTAGGAGATTTTTCAATTGTAAGACTTAATACGAGTAATTTTACTAGGAACAATAGGGTTCGGAACGCAACATCTACAGTTCCAATTACGGGGGTAACATCTTCTTATCCGGAAGGAACTACAGTATATAAGTATGGTTCTGCTACAGGCTACTCTTGGGGACAAATAACAGCTAAAAATCAAACGGTTTACTACAGAGACGAAAATGGAATATCAATAAAATATTATATCAGAGGATTGATTAGATCTCTCATGCAAAATTCTACATCTACAACAGCCATTGATCAGGGGGATAGCGGCGGAAGTGTTTATACGATGAGAAGTGGCTCAGTATATGAAATTTTGGGGAATGTAAGCGGAAAAAATCCATCCAGTAATACAATGTTTACATCTCCCATAGGTTATGCTATTGATGCTGGATTTACTCCGTTGACAAGCTAAAAAGGAGGCGATCACAGTGAAAAAGGAGAGAGTGCGTAAGATCCTTCGGGGGATTTCCGGGCTGCTTTCGTTGGTGTTTCTGGGTCTGCTGGCGTTTCAGGTAGGCGGACGAATTCAACGGAGCCAGTATCAGAGAGAACTGAACAGCCGGTTTTCCTATGCGGAAAGCGGGGTGTCGGAGTATGAAGACAATGTTCCCATAGAGGAGATAGACTTTGAAAGAGTTGAAAGAATGAGCTTGACTCTATTGGGCTCCATTGGCGATCCGGAAGTGGGGGATGCGCCCAATGTAGTGAAGGCGCCTCGCACCATTCGCTATTACCGGAATGAAGGGGGAAGCAAGGTTTTGGAACGGGAGATCCCCCAGGGCACGCCGCTGTATATTCGCCTGGAAAGCTGGGGAGAGACCGTTATGGGATACGGCAGCACCAGTTACCCCACCTATGAAAAAGGCTGGCGCTGGGTTCGCCCCTTCCTGACAGCGGAGGAAGCGGATGTGCCGGAAAATGGCATCGACCCCCTTTCAGAGGAAGAGCAGGAAAAGGCATTGGCGGCTCCGTATTATTATGTAAAGCTGGATGACCTGCTGGCGGTGGAATGGGCCGCTTATGACCAGTACGATTCTATACGGCAAAAATACCAGGATGCGATTTCTCAGGATGAAATGGGGCGTTCCAAGGAAGAATTCCTCTATGAAAAGGTGACTTTCGCCGATAGGATGATGCGCAGTGCAGGGATTTACCGTTCCCAGGATCTGGATGTGTCCATATGGCAGTGGGAAGACACAGTATATGTAATTTTATTCTGTGTGGCGGTATTTTTCACGGTTTTCGTTTTCCGGAAACGGAAACCAAAAACGGCTTCAGGAACTGTTTCATAAGTAGTTCCCAAGACGGATTCGGAAAAATAAGCGTTTAGGAAGCAGAAAAAGTAGAAGAAACAGAACCCCTCCGGGCCAGCGCTCGGAGGGGTTCTGTGTTGCACCGGAAAACCGGAAGCAGGAAATTATAAAGCCACGAAGCTGTGAAGCCGTTAAACCGTGAAGCCGTGAATGCACAAAACCACAAGATTATAAGACTATAAGATCACAAGATCACCGGCTCACAAGCTCACAAGATTACAAGATTACAGAATTACAGGTTCACAGGTTCACAGGTTCACAGGTTCGCAAAAGTATGGAACGAAAAGAGCAGAGAACCAGAGAACCAGGGAGCAATGAAACCAAGGAACCAAGAAACCCAAGGAATCAGGGGCTCAGAGGCTCAGGGCCGCTCTATGTAAGCTACGCCCACACAGCCGGGGCCCGTATGGGTGCCGATGACCACGCCAATATCCGTATGCCCCCAGGATTCCGGGGAAAGGCCTTTTTCTTTCAGGCAGCGTGTAAAAGAACGGAGAAGCTCCGGGCACTGAGCAGAACCCAGCCGGGGCGTATAGCGGGGGTCGATCTTTCCCTGGGAAAGGTAGGAAGCGATCCAGGCGTGGGCTGCTGCTGTTCCCCGGACCTTTTTCACCACTTCGATTTTTCCGCCGCTGACGCCCATAATGGGTTTTACATGGAGCAAAGTTCCCACAATGGCGGAGGTGGGGGAAAGGCGGCCGCCTTTCAGAAGAAATTTCAGCGTGTCCAGTGTGGCCAGGATCCGGACACGGTCTTTGATCCGATTCAGTTCCCGGGCGATTTCTTCAGCTCTGCAGCCCTGATCCCGAAGCCGCAGCGCTTCCCGCACCAGAAGGTCCGTGCCGAAGGAGCCGCTGCCGCTGTCCACCAGGTGAATGCTGTGCCGGGGGAAGGTGTTCCGGGCAATGGAGGCGGACTGAAAGGTCCCACTGAGACGGGAAGAAATGAAAATCCCCAGGATCTCATCCTCCGGCTCTGAAAGCAGGGATTTGAAAAGATCCATAAACCCGGCGGAATTGACCTGGCTGGTGGTAGGGATGGATTTGCAGGTTTGCAGTTTCTCAAAAAACTGCGCGGGGGTAAGATCTACCCCATCCCGATATTCGTTTCCGTCAATGGTGACCGTCAGGGGCGCTACATATACCCCCAGTTCTCGGGCTTCCCGGGGAGAAATGTCCGTTGTGCTGTCCAGTACAATTTTAACCATAAATGGCATCTTCCTTTCCGGGATCCGGCGGGAGAGCATCAGGGGCGGCTTTCGTATTTTCCTCTAAGGGAAAGGAAAAGCCGGCGCTTCCCGCGCGAGAAAAATAGGCGGATAAAAGCTCCAGAGAACGGGTCAGAACCGCAAGCTGCTCCGGGGAAAGCCCTTGGGCCACAGCGGAGACCATAGCTGTGTGAAAAGCCTGATGGTATTGGTTGGCGGACTTTCCTTTTTCTGTCAGCTCCAGGCGGACGATCCGACGGTCCGGAGAGCTGCGCAGGCGCAGCAGGCACCCTTTTTTTTCCAGGGTTTTTACGGCAGTGGTCAGGGATCCCATGGTGATCCCCAGTTTTCGGGCGATTTCCCCCATGGTGTTCCGGGATTCTTCCTGCCCCAGGGAAACCGCTTCCAAAACATGAAATTCCGTTACGGACAAAAGAGCGTTTTGGTAATGGGATAACGCCCGTTCTTCCGCCCGGAGAATAAAATTAAAATTTTCGATCAAAAAACGGTTGATGGATTCGTGAGCCGAAGGATTCATAGCGGCGCTCCTTTCCGTTGCGGACATGAAAAGTGAAATGCAGAGTCAGGTTCGCTGCAGGTACGAGGGCTAGTATACCACGTTAAAATGGGGAAGTCTATAGAAATAGTTTGAAATTCAAAGATTATTTAAAAAATGTCGAAAAAAGGGAAGGACAAAACAAGAAAGCATTTGGCGGGAGTCCAAAATTGTGGTATACTAACAAAAACAGCGGAAAATCTCCGGATTTTACAGCCTGTTCAAAATCTTTCATGGAAAATTCATCCTTTTTGCTTTTTCTTCCCGTATACTGAGATAAGATAGGGAACAAGAGGAGTGCTGGAGTGCCGTAAAGCCGGAAACAGGCAAACGGGTAAACAGGCAAACAGGAAACCCAGTAAGCGGCAAACGGCAGACGGCAGACGGCAGACGGAAAACAAAGGAGAGTCGTATATGGAATCTGGAAAAATCCTAGTGGTGGATGACGATCAAAATATTTGCGAACTGCTGCGGTTGTATGTGGAAAAAGAAGGATATACAGTGGTGATCGCCAACGATGGCCGGGCGGCGCTGAGCGTGTTTGACGCGGAAAACCCGGATCTGATCCTTCTGGATATTATGCTGCCGGAACTGGACGGCTGGCAGGTTTGCCGGGAGATCCGCAAGCGTTCCCAGTGCCCCATTATTATGCTTACCGCCAAAGGCGAAGTGTTTGATAAAGTGCTGGGCCTGGAATTGGGAGCGGACGATTATGTGGTGAAACCCTTTGAAGCCAAAGAAGTGGTGGCCAGAATTAAGGCCGTTCTCCGGCGTCTGGGAAAGAATAACGGCGACGCTGTGAAGGAAGTCAAATACGATAAACTTTCCATCAATCTTACCAACTACGAACTGCGGGTCAACGGCGTACAGGTGGATACCCCTCCCAAGGAGATGGAACTGATCTATCACCTGGCCAGCAACCCCAACAGGGTATTTACCCGGGACCAGCTTCTGGACGAAGTTTGGGGATTTGATTATTATGGGGACAGCCGCACGGTAGATGTGCATGTGAAGCGGCTGCGGGAGAAGCTGGAAGGCGTTTCGGATAAATGGGCGCTGAAAACCGTATGGGGCGTAGGGTATAAATTCGAAGTGAAAGAGTAACCTGCGGTTTAGCAGAAAAGCAGATTCCCGTTTCCTAAGGAGGAAACGGGAATCTGCGTATGGAGGAATACCGGCGTGCAAAAAAGTTTATTCAGAAAGTATCTTAAAATTACATCCTTTACCATTCTCATCAGCTTTTTCCTTTTGGGGTTGGTGATGCTTTCCTTTACCGCCGCTAACTGGCAGGATGAAAAACAAATTTTGTTAGAGAAAAACGCCAGAAGTGTAGCGGCCATTGCCGCCCGAAACACGGAAAAGATAGGGGAAGGGCAATATGTGATCTCCTCAGAGGACGGGGTGAATATCCGGAGCTTTATGGCGGCTTTTTCGGAAAATATTGATGCCGACCTGCTGATTACCGACAGCTCCGGCAATATCATCGCTTCCGTGTTTGCCAATAATCCCGCGCCGGAGATCCAGGTAGTTCCTCAGGAACTGATGGAGAAGGCGCTGAACAACCGGTACATTGGGCAAAGCAATATGGGAGGGATGTATGAGGCACCCTGCTATATTGTAGGCGTGCCTTTGGAGATCCAGGAAGAGGGAACGATCAAGCAGGTGGGGGCTGTGTTTGCCGCCTGCACGTTCCGGGCTTTCGGAGAATATCGTTCCAACTTGGTGCAGATGTTCCTTTTGGCGGCGGTGGCGGCGTTTATGGTGTCCTTCTGCATTGTGTGGCTGTATTCCTATAATCTGGTGCGGCCTTTGCGGGACATGGCCGTGGCGGCCAAAAGCTTTGGAGAGGGAAATTTTGCCATTCGGGTGCCGGTTTCCAGCCAGGATGAGATCGGGCAGCTGGCGGTGGCGTTTAACAACATGGCCAGCTCTTTGGCCAGCGGCGAAAACGTCCGGCGGAATTTTATCGCCAATGTTTCCCATGAGCTGAAAACGCCTATGACTACCATTGCCGGGTTTATCGACGGCATCCTGGATGGGACCATTCCTTCGGAAAAGCAGGGGCAGTATCTGCGGATCGTTTCCCAGGAAGTGAAGCGTCTTTCCCGGTTGGTGCGGACCATGCTGGATCTTTCCAGGATCGACAGCGGGGAACTGCATATCCGCACAGCCCGGTTTGACTTGATGTCCACAGTGTTCAACACCTTGCTGACCTTTGAAAAGCCCATTGAGGAAAAGAAGCTGGATATTCGGGGTCTGGAAGAGGCGGAAAGCGTTTTTGTGGACGGAGATCCGGACATGATCTATCAGGTGATTTACAATTTGGTGGAGAATGCGGTAAAATTTACGGATGTTCAGGGATATATCGACCTGCGGATCCGGAAGGAAGAGGGGCGCGTCTGGTTTGTGATCCGCAACAGCGGCGCCGGGATCCCTTCGGATGAATTGGCCATGATCTTTGACCGGTTCTATAAAACGGATAAGTCCAGAAGCAAGGATAAAACCGGTATGGGGTTAGGATTGTATATTGTCCGCACCATTATCCGGCTCCATGGCGGAGAAATCACCGCCACCAGTGTAGAAAACGAATATTGTCAGTTTGCCTTTTGGTTGCCCGCTCAAAGCGAGGGAAACCGGCAGAAGGAAGGGAAGAACAATTCCCGAGGGAAAAAATCGGGAGAAAAAAAGAGAGTAGCAGCATCGGCAGGAAAAATACCGGAAAAAGCCGGTTCTTCCCCTGAGGAAGCACCGGATAAGCAGGAAAATCCGGAGGCGGAAACACCTCCCCGGGAAGGAAATTCGGATTAACAGCGCCGTTTTCGGGAAATCGTTTGCGGCAAAGCAGCATAAGCCAGAAACCGCAGAATTGAGGAGAGAATATGAACCAGCCAAAAAACAATAAGGACATGGAACCTTATACCCAGGAACCCCAGGAAAGCCTTTTGAACGCCCCGCAGGGGAATGTTTCGGAAAATGACCGGAAGCCGGAAGATTTTCCGGCAGAGGAAAACCAGAACCGGGAACAGGATACCGGAATCCCAGTGGAGCCGATGGAGCCGGCAGAGCACATGGAGCAGCCTGGTCAGACCATGCCGCCTGTGCCGCCTGTGCCGCCGATGCAGCCGATGCCACCGATGCAGCCGGGGCAAATACCTCCCTGGCCGTATCCGTATCCGCCATACGCCCAAATTCCTGGTCAACCCGGTCATCCCGGTCAGCCTGGGCAGCCTGGCCAGCCGATATACCCTGGCTATCCTCAGGACAACGGAAGAGTGAATCGGGAAAAGGACGGCAGCTATACGCCCTATCCTCCGTATCCGCCCTATTATCCCTACCCGCCCTATGTCCCTGCTTCCGGGAGGCCGGATCCCCAGAGAAAAGCCCGGAAAAAAGAAGTGGGGTATCGGGTGTTCCTGGGAATTCTGATGGTCATTGCCGTAGGGCTTTTAGTGGTAATGGTGTCGCTGGCTTCTTCCTACGCCGGAGGCTCTTATGTGCCGGAGACCGGAAGCTCCCAGAGCCCGGAATCCTCCCAGCCCCCTCAGGACAGCCAGGTGCCGGATTTTCCGGAGGGAGAAAAGCCCTCGGATGCCCCGGCGGCGGACTATCCGGGCATTGTCATCCAGCCCCGGGAGCCGGAAGAACGCAGCGCCAAGCAAATCTATAAGGATGTGGTGCAAAGCGTAGTAGGCGTCAACACTCTGGTGGAGGGGTACGGCCTCAGCGAAGGTTCCGGGATCATTTTGTCCTCCGATGGTTTGATCCTGACCAATGCCCATGTGCTGAATTATTCCAAGACCAACGCTGTCAGCGTAGCGCTGTATGACGGCACGGAATATGTGGCTTCCGTGATCGGTTATGACAAATACAGCGATCTGGCTGTGCTGCGTATTGACGCTGAGGGTTTGGTGCCTGCTGTGCTGGGAGACGCTTCCCAGTTGGAAGTGGGGGATTGGGTTTATGCCATAGGAAACCCCGGAGGCATGAGCTACGCCAGCTCCCTTACCGGCGGCTTTGTTTCCGCTTTGAATCGTCCCTTAAGCAGCAGCACGCTGACCTATATCCAGACGGACGCCGCCATTAACCCGGGAAATTCCGGAGGTGCTTTGGTAAATGATTGCGGCCAGGTGGTAGGGATCAACTCCAACAAAATCGTTTCCACCAGCTACGAAGGAATGGGATTTGCCATTCCTATCAGCCAGGTAAAGTCCATTATTGATAATCTGATCACCCAGGGATATGTGGCCGGACGGGGACGTTTGGGCATTACCGTTCGCCAGACGGAAGACGGATTGCTGCTGGACAGCGTGGATCCGGAGTCCAATCTGTATGGGAAAGCCCAGGAGGGCGACTGGATCCTGGAAGCCGACGGAGAGACCATGGAGACATTGAATGATCTGTATGCGGTATTGGCCGGTCATCAGGCCGGAGATACGGTGGTTTTAAAGATTTATCACACCCAGGAAGAAAAGGAAGCGGAATATTCGGTGATCCTTTTGGAAGATAAAGGCGAGACCCAAAAGTAAAACACACAGCGTTATATACAGATATACAGACATACAGGTACACAGACACACAGACCCGCAGCAACGGGACCATAGCAGGTACACACAAGGATAGGAGGAGAAGGGATGCACACCTTTACGGAGGAAGAATGGATCCGGATGTTCAATGCGCTGCAAATTCCCCATATGGACCCGGTGACGCATCTGAACTGCCTTCCCGGGGATTTTATCAATCTGGAGTACACCCTGCCCAGCGGGAAAACCATCCGCCTTTTGGATGATTCCAAAACCTATTACGGAGCGGAACTGTGCAAAAAAGGCAGCCAGCGGTGTTACGGGTTGGCGGCCGGGGACGGATACCTTTTGGTCTGCGAATACGGGGATCAGGGTTCGGATCCGGAAATCGTAGTGTATAAACGCGTTTCCAAAGGACGGGAATGACCTTCGGGAAAGCCGGAAGGAGCGCTGACGGATGACGAATGGCTCGATGGCTTGATGGCTCGACAGCTCGACAGCCCAGCGCTCAACGCCTCGGTGCCTCGATGGCCACGCCAACGGCGAACGTCGGCAAGCAGGCAAACAGGGGCAATGGGGCTTATGGAAAGAAGCAAAAACACGACGGGGATTTGCTCCCCGCCGTGTTTTTGAATACTCCGGAAAATATTCAAGAAAAAAGGTCCTCCCGGTTTTGCCGGGGGAACCTTTGTCTGTTATGAAAACTCCAAATTGCAAATAGCTAAACAACTAAACAGCAAGCAGCGTTCTTCCGCAAGAGCCGCAGGGGGTTATTCTTCCGAGGAGGCCGATGAGGCTGCGGAAGAAGCTTCTTGGGAAGAAGCACCGGACGAGCCGGAAGCGGTTTCTGACGAAGAAGAGGAAGATGTTCCCTGGGAAGAAGCGCCGGAGGAGGATTCCGAAGAAGAGGAAGAAGACGGGGGAACAAAGGTATAATAGCCGGAAGCGCGATAAGCGTTGATAGCGTCCATGTTGTATTCCACGTCAGAAAGAGCTTCCCTGCGCTGTTCCACCATATCCTGGAATTCCTCGCCCTTTAGCTCCAGAAGGATGCTCAGGCGATTATCGTCGTCTTCCAGCCAGGTTTTAGCGGACTGGGCAATGTCTTTTTTATAGAGGATCATATATCCGGAAGAATCTTCGGAAAGATCCAGGAACCGTACTTCTCCGGCTTTCATTTCTTCCAGAGCCTCCAGCATGGATTCCGGGTATCCGGAGCCTTCCAGATCCGCCGTGATCTCCTCCAAAGTATCGGAGCGTTCGGAACTTTCCTCATAGGCTTCGGCAGCTTTTTCCATGGTCATGGAGCCGTCTTGGATTTTCTCCACATAGCCTTCCAACTGCTCTTTCAAATCTTCTTTTTCCTTATCTTCCAACACTTCAAAATCCGAATTGTAGAAGGGGGCGTAAATGTAGCTGAAATCCGTGTAATGCTCGGTGACATAGTTTTCCAGATCCTGCTGAGGAACGGCTTCGGTGCCGTTCGTATCGTAGATCGCCCGGAAAACCAAATTGGACTGGTAGTTCAGCCGGGAAACCGCCAGGATATAGGAGGTCTTGGCCACGTCCTTTTTCACATTGTCCGGCACCTGGCTCCAAACGGCATTGGCGTTGGTTTCGATCTGGGCCTCGTCTTCCTTGGAAAGAGAAAGCCCCAGCTCTTCCATCAGATCGTTCATTACAAAAATATTTTCTGTAGAAGAAATAGCATCCTGACGGATCCAGTCCTCTGCGGCCATGCCGTCGATCTGCTGCTGCAGAACGGGAACAGAACTGTCCACGCCCTCCTGATAGGAAGCGTATTGGGTGGAAGCGTAGAAATTATACACAAAGGCTCCGATGGGGATGGTGGTTCCCCCTCTTTTCATAGCCCATGTGTGGTCTGCGCTGCTGCAGGCCCAGGAGCCTGCCAGAAAAAGAACGGCCAAAGCAGAGGCTGCGGCGCGTTTCAGTCTATTGCTGTGCTTCACTTTGATTCACTCTCCGTATCAAGGCCAAAAGGCCGGAAAATAACGCTTTCGCCGGATGCTGCTCCGGCAAAAGACAGATCAAGCTACATTATACACGGTTTTCCTGGGGTTGTCCATGCAAAACGGGAAAAAGGTTCCCTTACGGGTGAGTATCGGATTCCTTTTGCGGTTCCGGAGAAGGAAGGGGCAGAAGGGAGCCTTGCTTCTCTTCGATCCGGAAGCGGGGCCGGGCCTTTACTTCCGTATAGATCTTGCCTACATATCCTCCCACTACGCCGATGCAAAGCAGCTGGATGCCGCCCAAAAGCCAGATGGAACAGACAATGGCGGTCCATCCAGCCACGGTATACCCTACGAAATGAGAAATCAGAGCGTACAAAAGCCCGGCAACACTGCACAGGGAAAGGAGGATCCCCAGATTGGAGATGATTTTCAGGGGCTTTACGCTGAAGGAAGTGATGCCGTCTAAAGCGAAGGAAAGCATTTTTTTCAGAGGGTATTTGGACTCTCCCGCAAAGCGCTCATGGCGCTCATAAAATACGTAGTCGCTTCGGTATCCGATCAGGGGAACGATCCCCCGCAAAAACAGATTCACTTCCTTATATTCGGAAAGGGCATCCAGCGCCCGGCGGCTCATCAGCCGGTAATCCGCGTGGTTGTAGACCACGTCCACCCCCAGAAGCTTCATCATCCGGTAGAAACCCTGGGCGGTAGTCCGTTTGAAAAACGTATCCTTTTTCCGGCTGTTGCGCACTCCGTATACCACATCGCAGCCTTCCCGGTACTTTTGAAGAAAATCCCGAAGCACACCGATGTCGTCCTGCAAATCGGCGTCCAGACTGATGGCGCAGTCCGCATGGAGCCGGGCTTCCATCAGGCCGGCCAGAAGGGCGTTCTGGTGCCCTCGGTTGTGGGCCAGCTTTAAGCCGCAGACCCAGGGGTTCTCCCGGCAAAAATCGGAGATCAGCTTCCAGGTTTGATCCCGGCTGCCGTCGTCCACCAGAAGCATCCGACTTTGAGGGGCAGCCAGGCCATTTTTCTGGAGAGATTCCATTTGCAGGGTAAGCTGCCGGACGGTTTCGGGAAGAACCGCTTCCTCGTTATAGCAGGGAATTACAAGGTACACCACAGGGGGAAATGTAAAATCGGCCATAGGGACGACCGTCCTTTCTGTAATGCGTTCTATAAAGCCGGCGGGGGAACTTCCCGGGCCGGATTTTATGGGCTGTTTGGGCAGGTAAAGGCAGTTATGGGCTGTTTTTGTTTTAAGGATTTTGTATATCTTGGAAATCATGGCTGTTTTGGCTGTTATGGCTGTTATGGCTGTTATGGTCGTCTTGGAAGTTTTGATATTCCTGGCTGCTCTGGAAGTCTTCCTGGGGGGAAGGAGCCTCCTGAGAAGAGGGAAGAGGAGAAAAAGGAGCCGCTCCGGAAGAGGAGACAGAGGAGACAGAGGAGGCGGGAGAAACAGAGGCGAGACCTCTTTTTTTATCCCATTTCCGGGTCAGGAATACATACAGCACCAGAAGCCCCGCGCTCAGCACTGTTACAAGGGCGCCCAGCGCCAGACCGGGGGTGGTGTAGGAAAAGCGGATGGTGCTGCTGCCTGCGGGAACTTTTACGGCCATAAAGCCGACGTTCACTTTTTCCACTTCCACAGGTTCCCCGTTGACAGTGGCGCTCCAGCCGCCTTCCCAGGGAACGCTGAAGAACACCAGACGTTCCCGAGTCCCGGTGAAGGAAGCGGTGAATCCGTCGTTATCCCGGGAGAAATCCGTGCAGGCCATGCTGCGGCGGTCCAGGCAGTCCTGATAATAGGCTTCTTCCGTATAGGTAGCCACAAGGTTCTCACTGTATGTGCTTTCTGAAGTTTGGCTCATGGGCAGGTGCTGCAAAAGGGCACCGTAGGTCTCCACCTGCTCGGGGGAAAGAACCAGGGCTTTCAGCAGAAGAAGGTGGCGCTGGCTCTCCGGAAGGGCGTTATATTCGCTTTCCGTTACATAATAGTCATAGGAAAAGCCCATAGGGATGTAATATTGGTTTTCCCAAATATCAAATCCGTTTTGGGTGTCGTAATAGGTCCATCCGGGCATCAGAGGGGTATTTTTTTCCGCCCCTCCGAAAGATCCGCCGGTGCGCACAGGATCAAACAGCCAACGGCAGGAGGTAAGCCCCCGCAGACCGTATACGTCGGTTTGGGGCCGGGAACCCACATCCCGTGTGACCCCGATGGTAGGATAAAATTCCATAATGGAACCGGGGACAATGCTGTGGAAAGCCTGAATAGTGGGGATCTGCCAGTACATGGCCTGGTTGTCCATACCGTCGTAAACGTCGATGCGGCAGTTTTCCGTATCCGGAAGGGAAATATTTCCTCCTGCGTTCAGGCAGTAGGGAATCAGATGGTTTCGTGTGCTGTCGCTTTGGGTTTTTCCCAAGGCGATAAAAAACGTGCCGTACAGCAAAGAGATCAAAAGAGTGGAAAGGGTGGCGTACCGCATGAAGCGGCGCCAGTTTTGCTTCCGGTAGCGAAGCACGATCACCAGCAGCAGAAGGCTTAAAAGGGCAATGGCCACATAGCTCCAGAACCGGGTGGGATATTGCTCCAGGCCATAGGTATACCAGGTCTTGCCGTCCTGGGTGTTTTTCTTCCACATCAGTCCGATGGGAAGGGCAATGCCCAGAGTGATGCCCAAGGTCCAGCGGATGGAGCTGTGCCAGGGGGCTTTGGCATCTTCCAGAGCCAGCACGGTGGCGGCGGACATCATCAGCGTCAGCATATAATACCAGCGGGCATAGTAACTGGCGTTAAACAGCTGGAAGGCGGAATTGAGAATGGGCACCAGCGCCATAAGAAACAGCAAAGGGATCAGACGGCGCAGCCAGTGTCCCAGATTTTTCTTTAAGAAGGCGATGACGCCCGCCATGCTGAATAAAGGCAGCCAGGCGCCCAAAGAAGCCCATTTGGCTTCGCTTTCCGGGGTGAAATTGGGGCGGGCGGGAATATCCGGCGGGAAGAAGAAACACTCCAAAATGTGGATATACCGCTGGTTCCAGCCATAGAGCAGAGCGCTCCAGCCCTGGGGGGCATTGTCCACCCGGGGGTTTTGCAGCACGGCCAGGACGGTGGGGATCAGCAGCACGCAGGAGCACAAAACCCCCAGCACCGCTTCACAGGCCAAAAGCAGAAAATCCCGAAGATTCAGCTCCCAGTTCCGGGAGAACATCCGCAGGAAGAAATAGATCAAAGTGAACATCACCTGGCCGGTGAAAAAATAATAGTTTACAAAGCAGGAAAGAAAAACCATGCAGGCAAAAACGCCCCTGCGGCGCTTTTCCATATATTCATCCAGCCCCCACAAAAGCAGGGGGAAAACGATGATGGCCTCATGGAAATGATTGAAGAAGATATTGTATACGGGAAAACCGGAAAAAGCATACAAAAGGCCGCCTAAAACCGCGGAAGAAGGATCCTTTACATACCGGCGCAGGTAAATGCAGCCGGTAAGGCCGGCGCAGGCGAATTTCAGCATCAGCAAAGGCCCCATGAGGTACGGCACCGCCTGGCTGGGGAAGGGGAGGGTCAGCCAAAAGAAGGGACTTCCCAAAAGATAGAAGGTGTAGGAACCGATAAAATTAGCGCCCAGATCCGTGGTCCAGCTCCACTTTACATCCCCGGACCAAATGGCGTCATGGCACATCTGGTAAAAAGGAACCTGCTGCACATTAAAATCCCCGTAAAACAGGAAAAATCCCTGATCCACCAGAATAAAGGGAATAAACAGCAGAAAGGCTGCCAAAAGCCCTATCCAAAAGGTTTTCGCATAGCAGTTGCCGTCCAGTTTCTCCCGTAAGGACCGAATGTTCATAGGGTCACCTCATGTTTTTTAGTCTCTTTTTTTGCATGGCTTACTTTTAAACGTCCGCCGTTTGCCGTTTGCCGTTTACCATTTACCATTTACCGTTTGACGGAATTTTGAAAATCGGCGGTTAAGCGCTGGCAAACCCGGCGCAGGCAGGGAAGAGGGGAATCTTTCAATGGGTATTCAGGGCGAAAGGATTTGCCCATGCCCGCTTCTCTGATCCAAACAATAACAGTATAGCACAGATGGAACAAAAGAAAAAGGAAAAAAGAGGAAGAGTTTGAAAAAGAAACAAGAAAGAAAAGATGGGAAGCGAAAGGCGAATTTCATCTTTCTGGGAAAAGCTTTCTGTGGAAAAAAGAAAAGGAACGTGATACAATAACAGCCAAAGAACAACAAGTTCGGCCGCTTACCGCAGCGTCTGCGAAAACGCGGCTTGGAAATGGAGGAAACACCATGCGATCTTCTCCTTTTTTTGCCATGCTTTCCCGAATGAAATATATTTTTCGCTGGGGGCTTATGCGGAATACCCGCAGCGAAACCCTTTCGGAACACAGTTTTGAAACTGCCGTGGTGGCTCATGCGCTGGCGGTTTTGCGAAACCGGCGATTCGGGGGAAATGTTTCCCCCCAGCAGACGGCTCTTTTCGCACTGTTCCATGACGCGCCGGAGGTGATCACTGGGGATCTGCCCACGCCGGTGAAGTATTTCAGCCCGGCGATCCGGGGAGAATACGGGCGGGTGGAAGAAGCGGCCCGGCAGAGGCTTTTGGAGGGCCTGCCGGAAGACCTCCGGCAGGATTATGCCCCTCTTCTCCGGGAAGAGGGAGGTGAGGAGATCATGAAGCTTGTGAAAGCGGCGGACAAGATCTCCGCTCTTATTAAATGCATGGAGGAACGAAAAGGGGGAAACCGGGATTTTCTCAAAGCGGAGGAAAGCATCCGCGATTCTTTGACGGCGATGAATCTTCCGGAAGCGGATTGCTTTCTAAAAGAATTTCTTCCTTCCTATAGCCTGACAGTGGACGAGCAGGAACGGCTGTTTCAGGAAAATAAATAAATCTTTGTAAGGATTATAACAATTTTGTTAATTCGCCAAAAGATAATTATTCAAAGGATGGGTGTGTTATAATAGCAGTCGAAATTCGCCAAAATACGGGGAATTTTCCGGTGCGTATCCCTTTTGGAAATGTATCGGATGGTTAAGGAACAAATCGACGCCTTTTTTTCGGGAAATATGAATGAAAAAAGACGGCATGCATAAGGATACACGAAAGATGTGTTTCCTCAGGAAGGAGTTTGAATATGGGGCGGTATAAGGAAGCGAAAGTGCGCAGGAAGACTCCCAGAAAAATACTGGTTCGGAATATTGGAATTCTTCTGCTGAGTATTGTGTTTCTTTTTGCCGGCGGCGTGTGCATTTACGGAGAAGTGATGCTTAGCCGGATCAATTTTGTAGAAGACGATGATTCCGGAAACGGTCTCTTTTCCAGCACAGTTGCTGATTCTTCCGTAGAATCCGGCGCCTCTCAAGGAGGCGTGACCCAGTCCGGAGAGGTGAAGCTGGTGAACGGTCTGCACCATGACGATGCCATTGTCAATATTTTGATAATGGGCGTGGATGACTACCAGGAAAACGATGTGGGCCGAACGGACAGCATGATCCTGCTTTCTCTGGATACCCGGCACAAAAAGCTGAAGATGACCTCGTTTATGCGGGATATGTATGTGACCATTCCCGGGCTTTCCGAGCCCAACCGTATCAATACAGCGTACTCCGTGGGAGGACCTTCCGGCTTGATCACAGCGCTGGAGGCCAATTTCGGAGTGGATATTGACCGATGGGCAACAGTGGCTTTCAGCGACTTCACAAAGATCATTGACGCCATGGGCGGCGTGGAGATCACCCTGACCCAGGGCGAAGCGGATTATATCAATCGCTACTGCTACGAGGCAGAGCCCAATCTGACGGAGGGAACCCACCTTTTGAACGGTGCCCAGGCCAGAGAATACAGCCGGATCCGGAAAATCGGAGACGATTTTGAACGGACCCAGCGGCAGAGAAACGTGATCACGTCCATTGTAAATAAGTTTAAATCCTCGGATCTGATGACCATTCACAACGTGCTGTATAATACGCTGAATCTGGTGACCACCAATCTGCAGAAAGGCGAGATTCTGGGGCTTGCGGGAAATGCGCTGGAATATCTCAATTATGATCTGGAAGAATGCCGCATTCCCGGGGACGGTGATTACGACGCCAGAAACGATGTGTATATTAGCGGATGGAAATCCTCCGTTTTGGTGCCTCATCTGGATGATTGCCGGCAGGAACTGATTTCCTTTATCTACGAGATCGATGAGCCTCTGAACTGATTCTTCCGATTTTAAAATATTTAAGGCAGAAAAAACAAAGCCGCCCCGACTGGGGCGGCTGCTTTTATAGGCTCTTACAGAAGGAAATCCTTTGACATTTTTGCGAATTTTATAAAGATTTAAGGATTCCCTATGGCATTTTTACACAGTTTATGGTATACTATTTCCACAGAAGCTTTCTATTAACGTAAATATACATATAGGAAAGCGGTATTCTATACTGAAGAGGGGGATCCCGTTATGAAATTGGTTTTGGCGATCGTAAGCAATGATGACAGCAATATGGTCTCTTCTGCTCTGACGAAGAATGGCTTTTATGCTACCAAGCTGGCCACCACCGGTGGCTTTTTGAAGGCAGGAAATACAACGTTTATCGTGGGCGTTCCGGATGAAAAAGTGGATAAGGTGATCGAAGTGATCTCCAAGCAGAGCAGCCGCAGAACCCAGCTGGTGCCTAACACCACCTCCATGGATGTGGGAATGTATACTTCTTTCCCTGTTTCTGTCACGGTGGGCGGCGCTACGATCTTTGTTCTGAACGTAGATCGTTTCGAGAAAGTTTGATGGGTTCCTAAGATCCCTGTATAAAAGAGGATGGGTTTTTGCCTTTCCGGACAAAATATGCAGGGAAGCCTTCCGGCGGGTCCGTGCCTCCGGCTCGGGCGGGAAATTTAAAAAGAAGCCGAAGGACAGTGGGACAGTGGGAATGAATTTTGGCAGCCTATCACTGAATATGGAGAATCAACGGGAGCTGGCAGGCTTTTTCGAAAGCGGCCGGCTTCCGCATGCTCTTTTATTGGAAGGTGCGTCCCCGGAGCTGCGTGTCAGCCTGGGGATGCTGCTGGCCCAGGCCGCTTTATGCGATTCCTTCGGAAAGGCCGGCGAATCTCTTCCTTGCGGAACGTGTGGGGCTTGCAGGAAAGTGCAGGCCGGCGGGCATCCGGATCTGTATGTGGCAGGCGGGGAGAAAGGGCCGGCGCTGCGGGTGGACGAGATCCGCAAAATCCGGGGAGAAGCCTTTATCCGACCCAATGAGGCCCAACGAAAGGTGTATGTGCTTTTAGAGGCGCAGGATATGACGGCCCAGGCCCAGAACGCCTTGCTGAAAATTCTGGAGGAACCCCCTTCCGGCGTGTTTTTTCTTTTAACGGCTCCTTCCGGGAGCCAGCTTCTGGATACGGTGTGTTCCCGGGTGCAAAGCATCCGGCTGCCCCAGCAGGCCCCGTCCTTTACCTCTTTTTGTGAGGAAACGGCCCGGAAAATGGTGGAAGCGCTTTGCCTTCCTGGAGAAGCGGAGCTTTTGTATGGGGCGGCGCCGCTGATCGGAAATAAGGAAGCGCTGGAAAAGGTTTTGGAGCTTTTGGGGCTTTTGTTTCGGGACGCGTGTGTGCTTCGGGGCGGCGGGACGGTCTGCCTTTCCGGCATGGAAGAGCCGGCCCGACAGCTGAGCCGCCAGCTGACAAGAGCCGGGCTGATCCGGCTGGAAGAAGCGGCGGAGAAGGCGAAACGGGAGCTGGAAGCCAACGCCAACGCCGGGCTTTTGGTTACAACGCTGTGCGCCAGGCTTCGGTCCGCCGCAGGGCGATGATTTTTTGCCGGGAAATGCGGCAGTATAAAGGAGGACGGTATGTCGGAATTGGATACGGTTGTTCTGACCACTCCGGTGATCGGGGTTCGGTTTAAGAATGTAGGCAAGGTGTATTATTTTGATCCGGAGGACGCCACGTTCCGTCTGGGGGAAAAGGTAATTGTGGAAACGGCCCGGGGCGTGGAATGCGGCGAGGTAGCCATGGAAAAACGGGACGTGCCGGAATCCAGTATTTCCCAGCCTTTGAAAAAGGTGATCCGGGCAGCTACGGCGGAAGACCTGGCACAAGTGGCGGAGAACGCTTTGAAAGAGAAAAATGCCTTTGCCATTTGCAATAAGAAGATTGCGGCCCACAAGCTGGATATGAAGCTGGTGGACGTAGAATATACCTTTGACGCCTCTAAGATCCTTTTTTATTTCACTGCGGACGGCCGGGTGGACTTCCGGGAATTGGTGAAGGATCTGGCGTCCGTATTTCGCACCCGGATCGAGCTTCGGCAGATCGGCGTGCGGGATGAGGCCAAAATGCTGGGAGGGCTGGGCGTCTGCGGGCGGCCCTTGTGCTGCTCCACGTTTTTAGGCGGGTTTCAGCCGGTTTCCATTAAAATGGCCAAGGAACAGGGGCTTTCCCTGAACCCGGTAAAAATCTCCGGAACCTGCGGGAGGCTGATGTGCTGCCTGAAATATGAGCAGGAGGCTTACCAGGATCTGCTCCGGAATACGCCCACGGTGAACTCTCTGGTGATGACCCGGGACGGGCGGGGCGTGGTAACGGATGTGAATTTGCTGACCGGAAGGCTGCAGATTAAGCTGGACAGCGACCAGGATACCATGAGCCGCACGTATTTTGTCCAGGAGGTAAAAGTGCTGCGCTCAGGGAAGATCAGCGTCAACCGGGAAGAATTGGAGCAGCTGAAGGATCTGGAAAAAGAGTAAAAACCAGGAGAAGAAGGCCGGCGGGATCCTTGCGAGGACAGCGGCAAGAATTTTTTTCCTGTACCTTGCTTTTTTGCAATTTTATGATAAAATAGGACACATAAAAGCCAATGTGTTTGGTTTGGAATATGGAGGTGTGTTTTCATGGCATATGTAATTTCCGATGCTTGCATTTCCTGCGGTGCCTGCGCAGCAGGCTGCCCCGTAGAGGCTATTTCTGAGGGCGACGGTCAGTATGTAATCAACGCTGATCTGTGCACCGAGTGCGGCGCTTGCGCCGAGACCTGCCCTGTAGGAGCTCCTTCTCAGGAATAAGGATCAGAATGAGGAAGAAGGCGGAGCGGCTGACGCCCCGCCTTCTTTTTCGTTTCTTTGCTTTCCCTAATTTGGGATCCCCAGTAAACAGGTATGCAAGTATGCGGGGATGCGGGTACACGGATTGCGTGCGTGTGTTGTGTAAGAGTATACAGGTTATAAATATCCGGGCGCACGGATAGAAGCGGAAAAGGAAAACGATAAAGAAGAGGAAAGCCGGCGGCGGAAACAGCCGGGCGGCGGAAAGAATAAAGGCAAAAGCCGGTAAGGAAACGGTAGCCGGAAACAAGCAATAAGCAGCAGGCAACAGAAAACAGGAGGGAAAGAAATGCAGACGGAAAAAAGCTGGGAAAGGCTTTCCGCCAAAACCAGAGTCCGAATTTCCCGGGAGCATCGGTTCAACACGGACACGCTGCTGCTGGCGTGGTTTTCCATGCCCAAAAAGGGAGAGCGGTGCGCGGATCTGGGCACCGGCTGCGGCACCATCCCTCTGTTTTGGTGTGACCGGGGAGAGCCCGGCCACGTTTGGGGGGTGGAGATCCAGCCCCAGGGAGCGGAACTGCTGGGGGAGAGCATAGAGGCCAACGGGCTGGAGGAAAAGATCGGGGTTTTGAACGGTGACCTTCGGGACACGGCCCTTCTCCGGGAACGGATAGAGCCCGGCAGCCTGGACCGCATGGCCTGCAATCCTCCTTATACACCGGAAGGAAGAGGGGACCCGGCTTCCGCAGAAAGCCGGAAAACCGCACGGTATCAGGGAATGTGCACCTTTGAGGACGTGGCCCGGGCAGCCCGGCTGTTTCTTCGCTGGGGGGGACGGTTCTGCTGCTGCCAGCGGCCGGAATATCTGGCGGAATGTATGGCTATTTTAGGAAAGCACGGGCTGGAACCCAAGCGGCTGCGGCTGGTACAGCAGCGGGAAGGAAAAGCGCCGTTTTTGTTTCTGCTGGAAAGCCGCAGAGGCGGAAAGCCCGGCATGGAAGTCCAGCCGGTTTTGCTGGTGGAAAAGGAAGGCAGTTTTTCTCCGGAAATGTTGGAGATCTACGGGGCCTATCGGGAAGGAAGGGGAAACGGACTGTGAGCGGGAAACTGATTGTTGTAGGGACGCCCATTGGAAATTTAGGGGATTTTTCTCCCAGAGCGGCGGAAGCATTGGAGCAGGCGGATTTTATCGCCGCGGAGGATACCCGTGTCACCCTGAAGCTTCTGAACCATTTTCAGATCAAAAAGCCCCTGATCAGCTATTACGAGCACAACAAGCGGGAGAAGGGCCAGTATATTTGCCAGAGGATCCAAAACGGGGAAACCTGTGCGCTGGTTTCCGATGCGGGAATGCCGGCCATTTCCGACCCGGGGGAGATGCTGGTGGCCCAGTGCGCGGAGCAGGGGATCCAGGTGACGGTGGTTCCCGGGCCCAGCGCCGTTATAACCGCCCTGGCGGTTTCCGGTCTGCCCACAGGGCGTTTTACCTTTGAGGGATTTTTAAGCGTAAACAAAAAAAGCCGCCGGGAGCATCTGGAAGAGATCCGGGGGGAAAAGCGGACCATGGTATTCTATGAAGCGCCCCATAAGCTGGCGGCTACGCTGGAAGACCTTTACCGCTGCCTGGGGGATCGACCCATTGCGCTGGTTCGGGAGCTGACGAAGGTCCACGAAGAAGTGATCCGCACCACCCTTTCCCAGGCGGTGGCCCGGTTTGGGGACGGCAGCGCCAGGGGCGAATTTGTTTTGGTGCTCCAGGGAGCCCGGGAGGAAGAGATTCCCCAGGCCACAGCCCAGGACGCTTTGCAGCTGGCCAGAGCCCTTTTGGAGCAGGGGTACAGTGCTTCCCAGGCCGCACGCCAGGCTGCCCAGGAGACCGGCCAGAAAAAAGGCGAGATCTATCGGCAGCTGATGCAGGATCCACAGGAGGACTGAGGACTTTGCCATGGCCGGCGGCCGGCATGGATGAGCAGAAAAATTTGTTTTTTTCACTTTTAGGCTTGCTTTTTCTTTTTTATATGTATATAATATATAGGCAGTCTTTTAAGGGCTGCTTTTATCCGCCCGTAGCGCAGCTGGATAGAGTGTCAGATTCCGATTCTGGAGGTCAGGGGTTCGAATCCCTTCGGGCGGGCCAAAAAAAACAGCTCTCACTTTTGTGAGAGCTGTTTTTTCGTTGGGAGGGATTCGAACCCTGAGAGGGTGAGCGGCGTTAAGAAAACATGCCTGCGGCACGTTTTCAGCCGCGAAGTCTGAAGCAGCTTTGCTGCGAGGACAGGCAGCGCAAGGCAAAGCCGCTGCGCTGTCATCCCTTCGGGCGGGCCAGTGAAGAGCCGATGCTTTTTGCATCGGCTCTGTTCTTTTACCCAGAAGCGATTCGAACCCTGAGAAGGATTAAGTAAAAAAATACCAGCCGCCGGAGGTATTCTTTCCGCGCAAACCGGCACCGGAGCGAAGCAAGGGTGGGAAAGCCGGGATGACGGGAATCCGTTATTTTCTCCCGGTTAGCCATAGGAAAAACGTGGATTTTAAATGGACGGTTTTATTATGTCCTTGATTTATATGGTTTTAGAGGTTTCATCCCATAAAAACACTTCAAATTGTTAAAGCGTTGAGGGAGTAAACTGCTTGACTCTTTTTCGTGATCATGCTATCATTTGCATGTGGATCTGGGAAGACACCCATCACAAAAAACATAACCTGTAGTACTACAGGTTATTATCCACAGTTGCCGAAAATCGAATAAAAAAGGGGATGATACCCATCGCAAAAAACGTTATTGTTGTCGATGAACAGGGCAATGAATATGAAGCGACCTATCCAAAAAGAGCCAAAGGGCTTGTTAAAAATGGCAGGGCACGCTTTGTATCAGAAAACAAGATATGCCTTGCGTGTCCGCCAAATACTATTTTGGAGGATAATGTTATGAGCAATCATTCAGTTATTGACGATATAGGCATGAACGAAGAAATCAACCGAGTCCTGCAGGAAAATCCACAGGCTGATGTGGGAGAAATCGTCAGACGAAGAGTGGCTAAAGATGCCGCCGCTGGAACAGCGTCAGAATCAGAAGGCAATTCTAAGGTGCCAACGTTATCAATGGAGTATGTGCTGACAAGAATTGATAAGATCATCAATGACACAGCGTTTCTTCACGAGGCAATCGCCACTGTTGGAAATATGGAAGCAGCGCAGCCGGGAATGAATGGCTGCGATACTTCTCGTGGAGATGCAATTAAAACCATTGTGGCGTCACGGGAAGCTACAAATCAGCAAACATTAAAATTCCTTGAAAAAATGTATGATGATTTGAAACCTAAAGAGCTATCGGATGATATTCTTAAATTAAAGCAATTGACAGATACTCTTTCCAGGTATCCTAATGAATTTGCAGAAGATGTTATAAGAAAAGCATCTCAGCAGATGTTTGTCAAAGCAGGAGCAGAAATCGTAAAATAAGACTTATAAGAAACGGATGCATAAGATTTATGCATCCGTTTCTTCATCAGAACCGTTTTTAAATATCGCTTGTCTCCATGTGGCAAATCGCTGTTTTTACTGGCTAGTATTTGGAAAACTGAAAGAATGGGTGACGCAAGGCGAAGAGACGGTGTTACTTTTTTTGGGTGGGATACAAGAAAAAGCGCAGCATTGTAGGGTCAAACTCTTGTGTTGTGCTTTTTGTTTTATTTATGATATTTTTACTCTCTACTTACTGCAACTTATGTAAAGCTCATCATGATTATGTTTAAGTATAATATAGTTCAGAAGGAGGTGAAAGCGTATGTATGAGTGGAATTACGAAGTTCAGAAGATGATTGATTTTATAGAGGAACATATAACGGAAAATCCTACACTTGACAGCATCTCTCGATCTCTGCATTATTCGAAATTTTATTGTTCACGTCAGTTCCGCCTTGTAGTCGGCATGACATTAAAACAATATTTAGCCGGGAGACGCCTGTATCACGCAACTATACAAGTCCGAGATACAAAAAAGCCAATCATCGATATAGCTTTGGAATATGGATATTCGTCACAGGCAGCCCTGACGAGGGCTTTCCAGTATACATATGGATGTACACCATCTGTATACAGAAAATATCCTGTTCCAATTCCGCTTCCCATACGGAAAGTCGTTCTGAATCCTTCTCATTATATTGTAAAAGGGGTTGTCAAAATGAGTGAAAACATTTTAACCAGTCCGCAGATATGGGTAGAACATATTCCTGCACACAGATTTATTGGATTATATGATTTGAATGCGAAAGGGTACTGGGATTTTGAAAGACGTCCTGATTTTGATGAAATTGAAGGTATTTTGGAAAGCTTTATACCATTTCAGCATCCGGTTGTTTGGTCACACCATGCGGGATGGTATTATCAGGGTGGAACTAAAGGGTATTTCTACGGCACAGGAGTCCCGTCAGACTATTCAGGTGTCGTACCTCCAAAATTTGAAGTACGAGATATTCCGGAAAGCTATTATTTGGTTTTTGGCCATCCGAAATATGACTATCTCCGGGATAACGGTGAGGTAATGAGACGCGTTGAGGACCTTGCATGGAATTTTGATCCCAAATCAATGGGGTATGAATGGAATGAAACGTTATGTCAAGATTATCAAAGACATATGTGGAAGGATCGAGGTTATCAGGTTTTAAGGCCAATAAAAAAATTATAAATAAAACCCCAAGAATGTCTTTTTTATAGCCGCTTGACAGTAAAAGCACAACGTTGAGAAATTACAGTTCCATGTTGTGCTTTTTGTTTCTCAGGGTTTGAACCCTCAATTCTATCAAAAACAAAAGTCTCCTTTTAAAATTTGCAAAGGCGCAGGACAAGCAGTATAATACAATATACTATAAAAGGAAAAATTACGCGGAAGCCGAAAGTCTAGGGGACGATCTCTTCCGATTTTATCAAGAAGAACAGCGTTGCCCGGGCAGCCTTGCTTCTTAGGAAGGAACAGCCTGGGCTGTTCTTTTTGCCTGGATTACCGGTGGCCGGTGTCCGGTAGCGGGTGGCCGGTGGCCGGTGGGCGTTTACCGCTTGCAAAGAGAGGAGGCGGAAGTGATGAAAGAGCCGAAAAAATGGGTTTGGCCCGATTATGAAAACTGTATCGCCAATTTGCCCAATTCCATCCTAAAAAAATGGAACTTGCCTACAGTGGGAAAGACCCTTTCCCTTGCGGATCCCTATTTACAAAAAGACTATAAAAATGTCGTGGTTTTTCTTTTGGACGGGATGGGCCAATTTGTTCTGGAAAAACTGCTGGATGCCCACGGGCCCTTCCGGAGCCATCTTGCGGGAGTGTATCAGTCGGTATTTTTATCCACCACGGTTGCCGCCACAACCTCTGCCATGTCCGGCCTGCAGCCCTGCCAGCACAGTTGGCTGGGATGGGACTGCTATTATCCGCAAGTGGGCCAAAACGTTACGGTGTTTCGAAATACCCTTCAGGGAACAATGGATCCGGCGGCGGATTATCCCGTTGCGTGGACCCTTACCCCCTATAAGGACATTACCGTCACCATCCGCAAAGCCGGCGGAAAGGCATATGCGCGCATGCCGTTTTTGGAGCCCTATCCCAAAAATCTGGAGGAGATTTGCTGCGGCATTGAGCAGCTGTGCCGGGAGCCGGACCCCAAATATATTTACGCATATTGGAATCAGCCGGATGACCTTTTGCATCGTCACGGATGCGGATCGGATCTTGTAAAAGAAGCGCTGGAAGATATAGAGAGGACCATCAGCTGCCTGGCGGACCGGCTGGAAAATACACTGTTGTTTATTACGGCGGACCATGGGCATGTGGATACCCGGTATGCCGTGCTGCAGGACTATCCCAACCTGTGCGATTGCCTGGTGCGGCTGCCATCCCTGGAACCCAGAGCTCTGAACTTCTTTATAAAGGAAGGGAAAAGGGAGACCTTTGAACGGGAATTCAAAAAAGAATTCGGCGATCAATTTCTGTTGATGCCCATGGAAGAAGCCTTGGGCAAAAATCTTTTCGGCACGGGAAACCATCATCCCCTTTTCCGGTCTATGCTGGGAGATCTGCTGGCTATAGCCGTCCAGGATTTTTCCCTTTATTTTGGCCAGGAAAGATGGGTCTCCACCCATGGCGGCCTGACGGAAGAGGAAATGCGGATCCCGCTCCTTGTATGGGAAAAGCCCTGAAGCTTTTTGGGAAAAGCTGGGTATATTTCCGCTGTTGGCCGGTGTTAGGGGGAAGATGGGAAGAAAAACGGGGGCTAGAATTTGAAATCTTCCCAATAGGCTATTTGAGTTTTTTATCTCTTATTCTACACAAAAGGTTACATGTTTAGATGATTCTGCGCTGTATGCGTTGTATTGAAATGTAGAAAATAATTTTTATTCGGAGGTGCTATGGTGGAAAATTTAGTGCTTGTAAAGCCATCAATTGAGTATTTGGATGAAATTTGTAGCTATCGTAACGAAGTAATGCAAAATGGAGGCCAATTCAACGGAGATAGCGGTTTAAGGAAATTTGACAACATAGAAGCTTGGATAAGGTGTTGTAAACTAATGGAAAACAAGGAGACAGTGCCAAATTCGAATTGGGTAGAGAACGAACAATTTATGATGGTTCGGAAGAACGAGAAATATATCTTGGGAATGATAAATTTTCGGCATTATCTTAATGACTATCTTGCTCAATTTGGCGGACATATTGGGTATGGCGTTAGACCTTTTGAAAGAAGAAAAGGATATGCAACGCAAATGTTGAAACTTTGTTTAAAGGAATGCGAAAAACGGAAATTAGAAAAGGTTCTCATAACTTGTGCTGTTGAAAATGAAGCAAGCAGAAAGACGATAATTGCTTGCGGTGGTGTTTTTGACAAAACCGTAAATGAAAATGGAGAAATTCTGGAACGCTATTTCATCTATCTATAACGGTTGATCATAGAAAATGTTTTGTTGAAATAGAAAATCAAAATCAGGTAATATGGGTTTCTGCTAAGGAGTGTAGCTCCCTTTTGCATAAACAAAAACCAATCAACTACCAATTCACCTATATAAAAGCTCGGGATATTGCTATTCTTAAATATTTAGAAAAAAGCGGCGATAAAAGTGCTCAAATTTTTCGAAAATTAACGCACAAAGGCTTATAGCAGACACATAAGGTTTGAGAAATATTTGCCGCCTCTTTGATGTTTTCATTTGCCTAAACGCAGCATCCGCATCCAGCGGGTGCTGCGTTTTTATGGGGGAAAATTGGAAAAACCGGCGCTTTGGAAAGAAACGCTGTGCAAAAAGGGCGTTTTTTATTTCCGGGGAGGGTTTCTCCCAGGGGAAAAACGCAGTATAATCAAAAAATGAAACAGGATAAAGCAAGATAACGCAAGATAACGCAAGAAATGTCACAGGAAAGCCTGACGAAAGGGGAGAAAAACATGGAACAGAAAATTCGCCGGTGGATGCAGGAGCATCGGGAAGAAATGGCGGAAGATATTCTCCGGCTGCTGAAGATCATCAGCGTGTCCCGGCCGGAGGAGGAACCTCCTTACGGATCGCCTTGCCGGGAGGCTCTGGAAGAGATGCTTCGCATCGGCGCCCGGCACGGATTTTCCGGAAAAAATTATCAGGGCCACTGCGGCGCCCTTTGGCTGGAAGGCCGGGAGGAGGACGCGCAGCAGTGTATCGGCCTTTGGGGACATCTGGATGTAGTCCCTTTGGGAAATCACTGGATCTTTCCTCCGGAAAAGCCTTTGCTGAAAGACGGTTATCTCATCGGCAGAGGCGCGGAGGACAATAAAGGGCCGCTGATCGCCTCGCTGTACGCGGTAAAATGCCTGAAGGAGCTGGGGGTGGACACGCCGTATCCTCTGCGGGTGTTCTTCGGCTGCGATGAGGAGCGGGGCATGGAGGATGTGGAGTACTATGCGTCCCACTATCCCTGCCCCAAGCTTTCCATTGTAACGGACTGCGGGTTCCCGGTTTGCTACGGGGAGAAAGGGATCCTGGAAATCTGGCTGGAATCTTCCCGTCCCTTCTCCCGGGACGTGCTGGAAATTACCGCCGGCAACGCCAGCAATATGATTCCGGATCAGGCATTTCTCCGGCTGTGGAAAACGCCCCGGGTGCAGGAGGGAATTTCCCGCCTTCCGGAAGGGTTTGCCGTAACGGAAGACACTATGGAGGATCCGGAAAATCCCGGAAAGTGTTTGGAATGTTTTGGGATCCGGGCCTTTGGCGTTTCGGCCCATGCGGCGTTTCCCCAGGGAGGGCAGAACGCTCTGGTGCTTTTGGCAAACGGCGTTTTGCAAGCGGGACTTCTGGAAAAAGAGGATCAGGCGCTTTTGCGGTTCATTGCGGAAGCCGGAGAATCCACGGAGGGCCGGGGCCTTGGAATCGCCTGCCAGGATGAGGAGTCCGGGGCTTTGACCTGCGCGGCCAGCCTGTGCCACAAAGAGGAAAACGGCCGGCTGCGTCTGCATTTTAATATTCGCTATCCGGTGACGGTTTCTTCCACCTGGATCCTGCAGCAGATCACTTCTCTGGCGGAGCCTCTGGGATTTTCCCTTGCCCATGTGCGGGACAGCGCCCCCAATCACTTCCCCAAAGAGCATCCGGCGGTGCGCATTTTAACGGAAACCTATAACCGTATCACAGGAGAACAGCGGGAGCCCTATACCATGGGCGGCGGCACCTATGCCCGAAAGCTTCCCCGGGCTCTGGCATTTGGTCCCAGCTTCCCGGGAAGGGAAAAGGATTCCGCTTTGTTTCCTCCGGGCCACGGAGGCGGCCACCAGCCGGACGAAGCTCTGCTTTTGGATGATTTGCTGGAAGCGGCTGTTATCCTGTGCATGGGGCTGATCGGGCTGGAGAAAGAGCAGTGGTAAAAAAAGGGGAAACCATCAAAACATCAAGACATCCATCAGGGAGGAATGGCAGGCCATATGGACGGTGTGGGCAATACAGGCGGTATGGGAGAAACAAGAAAAATAAAGGAAAAGGCTCTGAAGGCGCTGAAGCAGTATTACGGATATGACGCATTCCGGCCGGGGCAGGAACGGGTGGTGGCATCCATTCTTTCCGGCCGGGACGCTCTGGCGGTTATGCCCACCGGGGCGGGAAAATCCGTATGCTACCAAATTCCCGCGGTGCTGTTTCCGGGGATCACCCTGGTGGTTTCCCCTTTGATTTCCCTGATGAAGGATCAGGTGCAGGCGCTGAATCAGTCCGGCATACGGGCGGCGTACCTGAACAGCTCCCTGACTCCCGGGCAGTTTGTGGCCGCCCTGCGCAACGCCCGGCAGGGAATGTATAAAATCATTTATGTAGCGCCGGAACGGCTTTTAACGGAACGGTTTTTGGAGTTTGCCCGGCAGGCAGAGATCTCCCTTCTGGCGGTGGACGAAGCCCACTGCATTTCCCAGTGGGGGCAGGATTTCCGGCCCAGCTACCTGCAGATCGCCCCTTTTTTGCAGGCCCTTCCTAAAAGGCCGGTGGCGGCGGCCTTTACTGCTACGGCCACCCGACAGGTGCAGGAGGACATCCTCCGGCAGCTTTGTTTGCAGGATCCCTGTATTCTTACCACCGGATTTGACCGACCCAATCTGTTTTTTTCCGTGAAACGACCCGGAGACAAAACCGCTTTTGTGCTGGATTATGCGGCGAAGCATCCGGAGCGGGCGGGGATCGTTTACTGCGGCACCCGAAAAAATACCGATGCTCTGGTGCAGGCTTTGCAGGAAGCGGGGGTGAAAGCCCTTCCTTATCACGCCGGCCTTCCCGATGAGGTGCGGCATCGGAATCAGGAAGATTTTCTGTTCGACCGCTGCCGGGTGATGGTGGCCACCAACGCCTTTGGCATGGGGATCGACAAATCCAATGTTTCCTATGTGATCCACTACAATCTGCCTATGAATCTGGAAAATTATTACCAGGAGGCCGGCCGTGCCGGGCGGGACGGCGGACCGGCGGAGTGCATCCTTCTGTTTTCTCCCGGCGATCTGGGGCTTTGCCGATTTTTGCTGGAAAAAAATCTGGAACTGAACCCGGAATATACCCCGGAACAGCGGGAGACCCGGCGGCAGCAGGAGCTGGAAAAGCTGAGCCGTATGTCCTTTTACGCTTCCTGCAGTGGCTGCCTGCGCCGGGAAATTTTGAAATACTTCGGCGAAAAGGCGCCTTTGCGCTGCGGAAATTGCGGAAACTGCCTGGGAGAGGACCCGGCGGAGCAGGAGCGGTGGAAAAAGGAGGCCCGGGTGGTTCTTTCTTTGATCCGGAAAACCGGCCAGCGCTATGGCCTTCGCCGGATCCAATCCCTGCTTTCCGGGGAGATCTGGGAGGAGGGAGAGACGCTGGGCTTGGAGCGGCTTCCGGAATTCGGCGCCTTCCGGGGGAAATCTTCCATGGCCCTTCGAAGCCTTTTGGAAGAGCTTTTGCAGCAGGGGTACCTGGTGCGGACCCAGGAGGAATTCCCCCGGCTGCGGCTGGGAAGAAGCGCCTCCAAGCTGCTGCGGGAAAAGGAACAACGGCCCAAAGCCTCGGGAGAGGAAACCCAGCGTTTTGTCCGGCTGAAGAAAAAGCGGGACGCCTGGGCGGCCCGGCTGGGCGTGCCTCCCTATACTATATACAGCGACCAGACCCTTCGGGAAATGGCGGAGCGCTGCCCCACCACCCCCGAAGCTTTTCTGGACATTCCCGGAAGCACTCCCTCCAAGCTGGAACGGTTCGGCAGAGAATTTTTGGAGCTGCTGCGGCAGGAGTGCCGGGAAGAAAAGGAAGAAAGTCTATAAAGGTACATAAGGAAAGGTTTTCCCGAGGCTTTGGCAAAACAGAAACGGGAAACCGGTTAGCAGACTGGTTGTCGGAAAGGAAGAAAAAAGATGAAATACAGTTTTAAAAACGATTACAGCGAGGGCTGCCATGAAAAGATCCTGCAGGTGCTGGTGCGCACCAACGGAGAGCAGACGGTGGGCTACGGGGAGGACCCCTATTGCCGGCAGGCCCGGGAAGCCATCCGGCAGGAGCTGAAAGGTCCGGCGGAGATTTATTTTCTCACCGGCGGCACCCAGACCAATCTTCTGGCTATCTCCGCCCTGCTGCGGCCCCATGAATGCGCTGTGGGAACGGAGCTTGCTCACATCCACACCCATGAGACCGGCGCTGTGGAAGCCACAGGCCATAAGATCCTTACCGTGCTGCCGGAGCACGGCAAGCTGACGCCCCGGCGGGTGGAGACGCTTTTGCAGGGGTATACCGATCATCATATGGTCAAGCCCCGGCTTTTATATATCAGCAACGCCACGGAGGTGGGGACGGTATATACCAAAGAGGAGATCCAGGCGCTGCGGGAGCTTTGCGACCGGCGGGATCTGTATCTTTTCCTGGACGGAGCCCGGCTTTCTTCCGCTCTTTGCGCAGAAGGGAGCTGTGTGACGCTGGAAGATCTGCGAAACCTTTGCCATGTATTTACCATCGGAGGCACCAAAAGCGGCGCCCTTTTCGGGGAAGCGCTGGTGTTTTCCGAGCCGGAACTGGCAAGGGACTTTGCCTATATGGTGAAGCAAAAAGGAGCGCTTTTGGCCAAGGGCAGACTTTTGGGCCTGCAGTTTCTTACCCTGTTCCAGCCCGGAGATACAGGGGAGAAGCTGCTTTATGAGATCGGCCGGCAGGAAAACCAAAGAGCCATGGCCCTTCGGAAGGGGCTGGAGGAACTGGGAATCCCCTTCTTGGAGGAATCCCCCAGCAATCAGCAGTTTCCCATTCTGGAAAACGCGCTGCTGCAGGCTATGGAGAAAGACTATGCCTTTGAAACCATGGGGGCCGTGGACGAAAGCCACACCTGTATTCGGCTGGTCTGCTCCTTTATGACGCCAGCTTCCGCGGTGGAAGAATTTTTACAGGATCTGCGGCGGAAGATGGAGGCTTTGTCTTTCTGACGGCTTTCTGATAGCTTTCTGAAGGCCTTTTGGCGGCTTTTCCCACAGCTTTTTTGCTAGCTCTTGGCTAGCTTTTTTACAGCGGTCTCTGCCAATGAACGGCGTTTTGCGAAAGCGAACGTTTTGCAAATTTTCAGGGACTGTGCTATACTTGTCATAATTTTACATATAGGAGATGGAAACAATGGCAGTGGCTAAGGATGAGGAACTGGGCAGCCAAAGTATACCCAAATTGTTTCTCCGGCTGGGGGTTCCCGGAGTGGCAGCGCAGTTTATCAACATGCTGTACAATATTGTGGATCGGGTATATATTGGAAACATTGCGGATGAGGGGTCCATTGCTCTGACGGGAGTGGGGGTTTGTTTTCCCATCATTATGATCGTTTCCGCTTTTGCGGCCTTTGCCGGGATGGGCGGGGCGCCTTTAGCCAGCATCCAGCTGGGGCGGGGGAACCGGGAAGAGGCGGAACGGATCTTGGGAAATTCCGTTTCTCTGGTTTTGCTGCTCAGCGTGAGCCTGACGGTGCTGTTTCAGATCTTTAAGGAGCCTGTGCTTTACGCTTTCGGGGCCAGCGCCAACAGTATTTCCTACGCCATGGATTATATTTCCATTTATCTTTGGGGGACACTGTTTGTGCAGATCGCTCTGGGCCTGAATACCTATATCAGCGCTCAGGGAAATGCCACCATGGCTATGCTCAGCGTTTTGATCGGGGCTGTGCTGAATATTGCCCTGGACCCGATTTTTATTTTTGCGCTGAACATGGGAGTCAAGGGCGCGGCACTGGCTACCATTATCAGCCAGGCGGCTTCCGCTCTCTGGGTGCTCCTGTTTCTCTGCAGCAAAAGAAGCGTGATCCGGATCCGCAGGGAGAAGCTTCGGCTCCACAGCCAACTGGTAAAGCGGATCGCCGCCCTAGGAATGGCGCCGTTTATTATGCAGAGCACGGAGAGTTTGGTGCAGATCACCTTGAATACCGGTCTGCAGCGCTATGGAAACGATCTGTATGTAGGGAGCATGACCATCCTTCTGAGCATCATGCAGCTGTTTACCATGCCGACTCAGGGATTTACCCAGGGGGTACAGCCGGTATTCAGTTATAATTACGGCGCGGGGAAGTATGACCGGGTTTACCAGTGCTTTAAAAATCTGCTGCGAATCGTGCTGACCTTTACCGTCCTTGCCTGCGGGTTTACCATGCTGTTTCCCGGCCTGCTGGTGCGGCTGTTCAGCAGCGATACCCAGCTGGTGAATCTGGCCACGGAGAAGCTGCCGATTTTTATTGCCGGCGTTTGGATTTTCGGCGCCCAGATGGCTTGCCAGACGTTCTTTGTGGGATTGGGGCAGGCGAAAACCAGTATGTTTATCGCGCTGCTTCGAAAAATCCTGCTGCTGATTCCTTTGGCTTTGGCCCTTCCTTTGTTTATGGGAGTGGATGGAATCTACTGGGCGGAGCCCATTGCGGATACCACGGCGGCTTTGGTCACCGTGTGCATCTGGCTGGCGCGGCATAAGAAGCTTTTATCCCCCCAGCAGAAGGAACCGGAAAAAACGGCGCCGCCGGAAACCCAGGAGAAGGTTTGACGGCGTTTTGGAAATGCGTTGAGGGAGGGGTGCTGTTTGGGCGGATTTTTTGGAAAAACAGCCGGGGAAACGGCTTCTCTGCCGGTTTTGGTCACCCCAAATCTGGTGCTTCGCCCTTTTTGCCAGGAAGATCTGGATGCGTTTTTCGACTATGCCCGGGATCCCCGGGTGGGACCGCCTGCCGGCTGGAAACCCCATGACGACCCGGAGGAAACCTGGGACGTGCTCCAGGGGTTTATCCAGGAAAAACAGGTTTGGGCGGTGGAAGAGAGAAAAAGCCGGCGACTGATTGGATCGGTGGGCCTGCATCCCCAGCCGGGGAAGGATCCCTGCACGTTTCGTATGCTGGGGTACGCACTGGGGGCGGCCTGGTGGGGCAAGGGATATGCCACGGAAATGGTCCGGGAGCTGCTTCGCTGGAGCTTTGAGGAAGCCGGGTTGGAGGAGATCATTGTGCGGCATTTCCCCTTTAACCTTCGTTCCCGGCGGGTGATCGAGAAAGCCGGATTCCGAAAAACCGGAGAACTGCCAGGATCGGCCAGACTTTGGAACGGAGCGGTATACGATCAAACGGAATACAGCATGACACGGGAAGCGTTTGAAAAGCTCCGGAAAATTTGAGAATCTCCAGAAAAACAGAGACGAAAAAGTGAGGCGAGAAAATCGCCTCACTTTTTTTGTGAAAAAACGTTTTGTGACCCACGTGTGACTTGGAGGGGGTATAGTGATAACAAAGAGATTGGTTGCACGAAGACATGTCCGTGTTCGTGTAAAAGGTATTTATTTTAGATAAAAAAGAAAGGAAGAGAAAAGTGAAACTTAGAAAAATAGCCGCTATGTTTTTAACGGGGATTATGTTGATGGGAAGCTGCCTTACAGCTTCTGCCACGGAAATTCCACAGGAAACCTGCACTGTAAAATATGAGAAAACATCTTCTGCAGTAAATGTCAGCACAAAGATGGAAGGAGATACAGCTGTTATTGATTTGGAAATTACTGCTGAGGCGGAAGGAGATCAGGTTTTAGCTATCAGCGATATTCTCATGGAAATGAATTCCCTGACGTATATGCCTGGCGGTACCCAAAACATTAAGGTTAACATTACTAATCATTCTGGTCATCTGTATCAGTACAAAGCGGGTAGCTTTGTGCTGGCTCCGCCGGATGTGGATGAAACTTTCGGTACATTGGAGAGTGGGGCGTTGCTTCCTGTTTTGGGGTACGATGGACAATATCTTGCTCTTGTCAATGTAGGAAGTATGCTTCCTAAATATTTTTATAAAGATATATTTGGTGTCTCTAGAGAAACGCAGGTAACATTTGAAATGATGTGCGGCATTTATGACGCATTGGCCCAAAAAGGATATGCAAGCCTTTCTGAATATTTGGCGGATTTATACGGATATGATTCCTGGGAAGACTTGGTGGCGGACAAGGATAATTTGAGTAATACGATGTTTTCTTCTTGTAATGCGAAGAATGGAATTTATTCGGTTACGGAAGAACAACTTAATGCTATGGTCGAAAAATATCCTTGGCTGAATCAGTATCTGTATGTGACAGTGGGAAGCAATGACCAGTTGAAGGCACAAATCAAATGGCCCGAAGAGGAAATTGCCGCCTTTACACATGATTACTTTTACAGCCGCCTGTTTTTCTTTGTTTATGGTGAAGAGAATCTGGGAAAATTAAATCCCAATTATGACCGTACTGTTACTCCAATTGGAATCTGCAATGCATATACATTGAGTCATACTGTTGCCGATTATTTGCAGGGAAAGGCCGCTTTTGCAGAAGCGGATTCGTATTTTGAAAATTTAATCACTATGGATTCCTTTGCAGATGGTTCCAGTGTAAGTTTTGATATGGCGTTCGCACTCAATGGCCCGGAGATGAATAACCAATATCAAAAGTATAAGTTTGGATATTATAACGCCATTACGCTAGAAAGAGTGGATGGCGATCTGACCGTTAACAAGGTGGACGAAAACGGCGCGGCTGTGGATGGCGCACAGTTTGTAGTGGGCAAAACAACAGCGGACGGCGCGGTTTATCTGAGCAACGGACAGTGGGTAACCGACAAAGCAGCAGCTTCCGTATTTGTTTCCCAGAATGGCAGCTTTGTAGTAGCAGACCTTCCTTACGGCCAGTATTTCCTGGAAGAAATTGCGGCTCCCGAAGGCTATGAGGGCGCTGAGGGCACCATTGCCTTCACAGTGGATCGGCCGGAAGTATCCGTAACCGTTGTGAATACCACTTTGGAAGAAATCCCGGAAGAGTCTACGCCTTCCACACCGCCTACTTCTTCCGGAACCGAGGAGATTCCCGATGAGGATACACCTTCCGGATCCCCGGAAACCGGTGAAGGAAACAATCCGATTTGGATTGTGATGGCAGTAGCGTTCCTGTCCCTTTGCGCCAGTGCGGTAGTTCTTTCCCGGAAGAAGGAAACCTGCGCTAAGTAAAAACGGACCGATTGATAAAGTAAAGCGTTAAGTTGAAACGAAGGAGGACCCTCTGCATGGAGGATCCTCCTTTCCTTGTTTTACAGATTGCTTTAAAGATTTGCCGCCTTTAAATTTTTCGAAAAAATCACTGCTTTGGAGAAAATGTATCCAACTAAACAGGGGCAAAGAAAGAAAATAAGATGCCTTTATCAGGTATCAAAAAGGAACGGAAAGTAGAAAAAAGGAAGGAAAATACAAAGGGTTTAAGAAAAAGGGAAAAAACCGGGAAAAAAGGGGGCAAAAAAAGAAAAAGTAAAAAAATCAAAAGTTTTTTTAAAAAAGGTATTGACATTCGTGTGTGGATTTGGTATTATAGTCAAGCGCCGTGAGGAACGGGGCAAACGGAAAGCCCAAACGAAGCCGAAAAAATGGCTTGGGAATGCGGGTTTTCGGTT
>CALWUW010000029.1 GCA_944384815.1 uncultured Clostridia bacterium | reverse complement strand
AAGCAGTTATTCTGTTGTACGGGAGTTCAAATCTATCCGCAAAGCAAAAACGGGCGTTTTATATCTACGAATATGCATCCCCAAATCCCGGCGTTTGGGCAGCAAAAAACCCCGATAAAATCGGGGTTTTTGCGGAACATATCTTTTTTATGTTCCTATTATGGTGGACCTGGAGGGATTCGAACCCTTGACCTCTCGGATGCGAACCGAACGCTCTCCCAGCTGAGCTACAGGCCCAAAAACGCCGCCGTATCCGACAGCGTTGATTATTATAGCACAAAGAGGAAAGGATTTCAACTCTTTCAGGCAAATTTTCCGGGAAACTGAAAAATTTACGATTTCACGCCTTCATCATCCTGTTTTTCAGCCCATTGGCAAAACGATCGCATGCAGCATTCGCTGCATTTAGCTTGTCGGGCTGTACATACCGCCCGGCCATGCAGTACCAGGCGATGACAAAAAGCATTGGATTCCTCCGCCGGCAAAACTTCCCGAAGCTGCTTTTCCACCTTAGCCGGATCCTTCCCTTCCGAAAGGCCCAAGCGGCCGCAGATCCGTATGCAGTGCGTGTCCGTTACCACTGCCGGCTTCCCGTAAATATCGCCCACCACCAAATTAGCGGTTTTCCTGCCTACACCGGGGAGCTTTACCAATTCCTCAATGGTATCCGGAACTTTTCCGCCATACACCTCTTTCAGTTGGCAGCACATGGCGTAAATATCTCTGGCTTTTGTTTTGTATAATCCACAGGAATGGATATATGTTTCAATTTCTTCCGGTGATCCCTGCACAAACGCCTCCAGATCCGGGAACCGTCCAAACAGCTCCGGCGTAACCAGATTTACCCGGGCATCCGTGCATTGCGCGGAGAGCCTTGTGGCAATCAACAGTTGAAGAGGATCCGTATACTGCAAAGAACAAATCCCATCCGGATACTCCTGTTTCAGCGCCTCCACCGCCAAAAGCGCTCTTTCTTTCTTATTCATTTTCTCCTCCTGTGACGGTAACATGAAAGCTTTTCATAACCTCTAATGCTTTCCGATTCATTTCCTCGTCAAAGCTGGCTGTACAGCCACGATCCACCACGATCTCCGCGTTAGGCAGGGCAGCCTTTGCCATAACCGCATTGGAAATAACGCACATATTGCTTACCAGCCCTACCAACTCCACAGAATCGTACTCTTTCCCTTTCAGATACTCGTACAGTTCACCACTGCCAAAAGTTGCCTTGCAAAAACTGGGGCAGCCTTCTAGGAGAGAAGCTGCTTCGCCATATACTTTCCAGCCCTCTGTTCCAAAAATCGTATGGGGCACGGGAAGGATCTTACCTTCCCTGGTTTCCAGGTAATCCTCTCCGTGAGTATCCATGGTATAGATCACTTCCTGGCCAGCCGCTTGATACTCCCGAATTTTTTGACAAATAGGCTGTTCCAGTTTCTCTGCGCCCGGGAACCCCAGGGCTCCGTCCACAAAATCCTTTTGAAAATCCACTACAATCAAAAGACGTTTCATCTTTTTAACCTCCTAGAAAACAAAAAGCTCCTGCTGTTTTCTATTCTACAGCAGAAGCCTTTCCTGTGCAATACAGGCACTATAAAAAACCGCTTTCCGGCGTTATCATTGGTCTGTCATCGGTCGCCTGAAAGAAAGGCGACCTAGACAGTAAAACAGGATGCTTTCCCTTATTTTGTAAGTTTTATTCTTACAAAAGCGCAACCTTAGAATATACCATAGATATGAGCAGACTATTACAAGAGCAAAGCCCATTTGTAAATTAAGGTCTCATTTCATATATTCTGTCTGCAGCCGCCCCTCTGAAACAGACGATGTTCTCAGCATACCTGTAACCGTGCGATACATCTGATTTTCCTGAGGAGAGGGCTGAATCCCTGTGGAAGAAAACAGGAGCAGGAAAAACATGCCGGTCTGGATCCAAAACACCGTTACATCCGTAAGTCCGTGCACCAACACTGCCAGTACCACCGCAGCCGTCAGCGCCGTATATTCCGTGCACACACGATTCTTATACCGCACATAGAGCTGATGCGCTTTAAAAAGACCGAAAATTCCCGCTGCGCCGGTGCCGATCAATCCAAAATTCAACAAAGAATCCAAAAGCAAATTGTGGCAATGATAGGTATAATACCCACCAAATTCAGCGCACACCAAAGGATAAGCCTCTGCCCCACGGCCAAGCAGCGGTGTTTCCAAAATCCCTTTCAGCGCCGTTTTCCAAATGGAGAGACGGCTGCCAAAGGTCACGTCCACGTTGTCTAAACGAGGGTATATTTCCGGCACCAAAAGCACCAGTATTCCCGCCGCACAAACCAGCAGTGCCATAATCACTACCAGCTTTTTCCTACGTTCCAGCAAAAGTAATGCAAAAACTGCGATCACCATAGTCGCCATAGAAGACATACTGGCACACAGATAAAGCCCTGCCAGATTGCAAAACAGCGTGACCACATACGGCCAACGTTCCATCGGAGAATTCAAGAATCGATGCAAAGCCACCAAAATCATAAATACCGACATGGCTCCATAGTAGTTGGCATTCATGAACATGGACATAGGGCGAAAAAACGGTTGGGACGGCCACATGGAAATCTTCTGGGCAACCGCAATTCCTGCGCAAGCAACACTGCACGCACAAGCTATATCCAAAAGCGGCCTGAACAAAGCTTTTGTCATCACAGATTTCAGATACATGGCGCAGACAGCGGCAGCCAGCATCAGCACCGCATACATCATGCCATTGAGATTTTCATGAAAAGCCGCCACATAAAATGGGACAAACAAGGCCGCGATCAGCCGACGCGCACCAGGATATTTAAAAACACGCTCCCGCATCCCCCGGTTTACCAATACAGCGCCCGATGTGAGCATAACAGCCGCCACCGTAAAATAATAAGGTAAAAAAATAGAAACCGTAAGAACAACAGGGATATACAACGCAATGGCAACCGGACGAGGTCGAGAATTTTCAGAAGGCACAATGGCAAAATCTGTCATTTCGCTCATCTCCCTTTTCTTTTCAACACGCATACGTGAAAAATTTTTACACCCGCACTGGATGCACGCAGAACGCACATCGTACCAGATACAATATTATAGTCACGAGCCAACAAAAAGACAAGGGAGACTATACTTGAATATTGCTAACCTACCAATTATAAATTTGTGCATTATATCCTAATTTGTGTCTGATTTTTTAACAAACCCCTTTTTTAAATTTGTTTTTCAAAAAAATCCGTCAAAAACCGTTATTTTCAAACCATATGTCTCTTGTTAAAAAACTAAGATAGATCTTCGGAAATATAGCAAACAGCGGCATATCCTAAAATTCCTTGATATTCTACCACATACCAGTTTTCCCACCTTCCCCATATGGTCACTTCCGAATGAGATGGCATTTCCAATAAAACACAAGCAGAATCCTGCGGTCTCACATGAAGGTTCAGAGAAGTCTCCGATGTACGTATCACTCCTTTTTTGGCAGGCTCAATATTCTCAATAAAAGGCAAACCAAAATAATCTGTGATGCTTTTCACCAAATTTTCAGCGATTTCCTTTGTATGGGTCCGGATCCAACGGGCATCTTTCCATTGATCGTGATATGCAATTTCCAGTAAAACAGCCGGTGCGTTTGTCTTGCTTACCTCCGCCAAGGTTCTGGTGGGGATGGTTTTAACCAGTGAAGGATCGGGATATAAATTTCGGTAATTATTTGCGAAAATTTCTGCTGCTCGTTTTCCCGCCGCACTCCAGGTGTAATAATAGACGTCTGCTCCCCGAAGCTGTCCGGAAAGATCTTCCGGCGCCGCGTTGGAATGCAGCGCCAAATGCAGGCCGTAATGCCCGCTGTTGGAATCCTGAATCACTTGGCCCAGCCCTACTCCGGGAATGCTCCGGATAAAACGGATCCCATTGGCACGCAAATACGGCTCCATCTCATCTGCGATCCGATTCATGTATTCCTGTTCATTTCCCCCGCCTTCATAAAGATTAAAAGACTGCAGAGAGGGGCTCAAATAGATCATCGGCATGGTCGATCCTCCTGTTCCCGTTGATTTAGAGTGCATATTTTAAAAAAAATTCCCGGCTGCTTTCTTCCGGAGTCCGTAAAAACCGTCCCAGTTCATATAAGCATTCCGGATCTCTGGTAATAAGATTCACACGGCTTTCGCAGGTCATCGTACACCTGAATCCCATTTCCCGCAAAATTCCCGGCGCTTCCGGACTGATCGCCCCAAAAGGGTAGGTAAAACACAAAGGCGTTTTGCCTAAATGGGTTTCCAGCTTTTCTTGCATGGCGGATATATCCTGGGTTAAAACTAACCGATAGGTTTCCGAAGATTCTTCCGGTAAGCGCTGCACTCCCTTTCGCTTTCCGCCGCTGCCGTCAAAGTGCATGGAATTGCTGTGATTTTGGAATTCTACATATCCGCTCTCCTCCATTTCCTTTATTGTCCCCCAAGTAAGGTAAGAATAGGAAGGGGACAGTCTCTCGGCAGCGCTGTCCCGATCGGTATATTCTCCCACCACGGAAACCACAATTTTCATTCCATACTTTTTGGCCAAAGGATACGCATAAAAATAGGTGTTGTAAAAACCATCATCAAAAGTCAAAAGGATGGGTTTTTCCGGAAGATTTTTTCCTTCATTTACGTAGTCCACAAGATCCTGAATGTGCACAGGTGTATATCCGTTCTCCCGGATATACTGCAGGTCGCTTTCGAACACATTCGGGGAAATAACATATTTCCCCTGCAAACCGGGGTCTTTCAGCAAACTATGATACATGATCACCGGAAGGGAAATGGGATCCTGCACTGCTGTGCCTGCCTGCAAGACATTTCCGGAAGGAACTGCCGAGACAAGCAGCAAAAGCAAAGCGATTACAGCCATACACAATGTGCCGGCCCCTCTCCCCACACGAATCACTTGAAACATGATCTTCCCTCCTTTCTTCCATGTATATTAAGAAAGGAAGTTTCCTTATGTTTACAGCAAAGTCAAAATTTATGATTTGTTTTTCAGTCTCCGCCTTTCCTCCTCCGTTTCTGCGCAAAAAAGGCCGGGAGCTCTTTTCGCTCCCGGCCTTCCATAGAAAGCACCTATGCAGTTTATTTTCAGCCTTCTTTATAGAACGCGCCGCAGGCCTTATACGTCATGTATACATCCAGCTTGGAGACCATCTCAAAGGGCGCATGCATGGACAGCACCGGCACGCCAATATCTACTACATCCACATTCAGGGATGCAATAAACATGGCAACCGTTCCGCCGCCGCCTGCATCGATCTTGCCCAGCTCTCCAGCCTGCCAGAGCACATGGTTGCGGTCAAACAAGTTGCGGATCTCCGCCATGAATTCCGCGGTAGCTTCGTTGGTTCCGCTCTTTCCGCCGCTGCCTACATATTTGGAAAGACCAACGCCTCCGTTCAGATAGCAGGAGTTTCTGGCTTCATATACGGAGGGGAAATTGGGATCATAAGCAACGCTTACGTCCGCAGAAAGGCATCTGGAACGGCTGAGAACATGCCGGGGCTCCAAACCTTCCGCCTGCGCCAGGTCAGCAATGAAATAACGCAGGAATTCGGAATCCAAACCGGTATTGCCCATGCTGCCTATTTCTTCTCTGTCTGCCAAAATGGCCAGAGACGTTTTTTCCGGAACGCCTTCCACGTCCAGCAGAGCAGACAAAGCTGCATAGCTGCACACACGGTCATCGTGACCATAGGCGCCGATCACACTGCGGTCAAATCCAATGTCCGTAGCCTTATAAACCGGAACGAACTCAATATCAGCGGAAACGAAATCTTCTTCCGTAATGCCATACATATCGTTGAGCAACTTCATTACGTGAAGCTTGATGGCATCCTTTTCTCCGGGTTCGCCCAAAGGACGGCTCCCCACCAGAATGTTCAGGCTTTCACCTTCCACAGCCTGTCCCAAAGGCTTCTGGGCCTGCTCTTTGCCCAAATGGGGCAGAATATCCGTAATGCAGAACTGAGGCTCGCCTTCTTTTTCACCCAAGCAGATTTCCACCTTGGTGCCGTCTTTGCGAACCACCACGCCGTGCATAGCCAAAGGCATGGCCAGCCACTGGTACTTTTTGATGCCGCCGTAATAATGGGTTTTCAGCAGCGCCATCTCATCGGCTTCAAACAAAGGATAGGGCTTCAGATCCAGACGGGGAGAATCGATATGTCCGGCTACCATTCTTACGCCTTCCTTGCAGCCCTTCTGGCCGATCACTGCGAAGATAGCAGATTTTCCCCGGTTATTCAGGTAGATTTTATCGCCTGCTGCGTATTTCTTTTCCGCGTCATAAGGCACATAACCTTTTTTCTCGGCTAAAGCAATAGCCGTATTGACCGCTTCTCTTTCCGTTTTGGACGAATCCATGAAAGCCTTATAGCCTTCGCAGTATTCGTATACCTTTTCAAACGTTTCATCATCGATCTGATGGCAGCCGTTTTGACGGTTGATCAGAAGTTCTTCAGAAAGTTTCTTGGTATCAAGTTTGTTTTCCATTGTCTGTTCCTCCATTCAAATGATACAGGTCTTCATAGATCTGTTTATATTTCAGAACCGTCGAAACATATTTCTCCGATTCTTCATACGGAATCACCTGGAGATGTTTTCCATCCTGCGAATACGCAGGATCCTCCAGCCATTGGTCCACCCTGCCCGGGCCGGCATTATAGGCACAAAGAGCCGTCTCCACTACATTATCATAACGATCCAACAAATATCGAAGAAACCAGCATCCAAATCGGATATTGACTTCCGGAACGTACAGATCCTCCTGGGTATATTCTTCCGTTCCTTCGATTTTTGTCTGCAGCCAGGAAAATGTAGCCGGAGTGATCTGCATTAAGCCATGGGCATCCGCATGGGAAACCGCCTGGGGATCAAAACTGCTTTCTGTTCGGATCACGGCGCACACCAGATCCGGATCCAGATCCGCCCTCTCCGCTTCTTCCAGAATCGTTTCCGTATACCGCAGGGGAAACATCGCTTCCCGGATCATACGATATCCTTTTCCCGCCGCAAACACGGCCACTGCCAGAAAAAGGCAAAGCAACACCCAAAAAACAGGGCCTTTTGTTTTCTTTCTGCGTTTCATGAAGCCTCCAAAATTGTTTGATAAATTTTTCGGATTTGCTGCCGCTGCTCCTCCGGTGACGCAGAACCGTCTATTTGATAATCCGATATACGCCGGTAATACGCCTGATCTTTTTGAATAGACATTCTTTGCAAAGCCTGTTCCGGGGAAATGCCGTCTCTGCGAAGGATCCTTTGGAGACGAGTCTCCGGATCCGCCAAAACAGCCACCACTGCATCCAGCCGGGAACCCATGCCGCTTTCCAGCAAAACAGCTCCATCTATCAGCACCATTTTGGCTCCCGCCTGAACATACGCTTCTATCTGCCGAAAAATCTCCTCTTTGATTCTAGGATGGGTAATGGCGTTGAGCTGTTCTGTTTTTTCCGGGGAGGCAAACGCTTTCGCCGCCAAACCGGGACGATTCAGCTTCCCATCCGCCACGATCTCCTCTCCAAAAGCCCGTTGGAGCTCCCGAAGGCACTCCGGTTCTTCCACCACTTTCCGGGCCACCTGATCCGCATCAATACAGTTTGCTCCCAAGCGGGCAAACTCCTTGGCCGCCGTGGATTTACCGGCACCTGTGGGGCCTGTCAGCCCTATGATCTTAGTCAACCTGGATCACCTCAAATCCTGCGGCCCGAATCAAGCGGTTATATACGGCCAGCCCTACTCCTTCCGGATCCGGGCAGCGGGCATAGACTGTATCCACCTGCAGATCATCCAGCTTGCGAAGGGCTTCAAACAACTCCTGGGCCTGCCGGGATTCGTCGGCCTGCGTACCAAAGCATATCAACGGCACCTGCAGCTTCTCCGCGTCCTCCTGATAGCAAAGAGCCCCTGTGCGACCGTTTGCATGGCTGTTCACATATCGGTAATACGCTTCCGCGCTTCCCCGCACGATTTTCACCTGCGCCTTGGGCGCATAATGTTTGTATTTCATCCCCGGAGAAGCTACTTTTGCCCCTTCTTCCAAGGGCTTCACCACAGCAGGGTCTATTTCCAATTCGCCCAGGATCTCCCGCAAAGCGGCAGGCGTTACACCGCCCGGGCGAAAAAGTCTGGGCGGGTCCACAGCCAAAGAAATCACCGTGGATTCCACCCCCACGTTGCAGGGGCCGCCGTCCAGCACCGCTTCTATTTTACCTTCCAAGTCCTTCCAGACGTGCTGGGCGGTAGTGGGGCTGGGTCTTCCAGAAAGATTGGCCGAAGGCGCCGCTAAAGGTACACCTGCCAGCCGGATCAGCTCCCTGGCCACAGGATGAGCCGGAAACCGCACGCCCACAGTGTCCATCCCCGCACTTACCTCCGCAGGGATACAATCCGCTTTAGGCAAAATGATCGTCAGAGGCCCCGGCCAAAAAGCTTCCGCCAACCGTCTGGCTTTTTCCGGGATTTTCCGGACCAAAGGCTCCCACTGGGAAAGATCCGCAATATGCACGATCAGCGGATTATCCGCCGGCCGGCCTTTGGCGGCAAAAATCCGCTTGCAAGCCTCGCCGTTCAAGGCATTGGCTGCTAATCCATATACCGTTTCTGTGGGAATTCCCACCAAACCGCCCTCTGCCAGAATTTTTGCCGCACGCTGCAAATCTTCCGGATGCCGGGCATTTAAGTATTCTGTCTTCATTGCTTTCACCACTTAGAAAATTTCGGAAGAAGCCTTCAGCTGCTCCGCACGATCCGCCGTGATCAGCGAATCCAGCACCTCATCCAGATTGCCGTTCAGGAAATCCTCCAGGCGGTACAACGTCAGGCCAATGCGATGATCCGTGACTCTGCCCTGGGGATAATTATACGTCCGGATCCTCTCGGAGCGGTCCCCCGTTCCTACCTGGGACCGCCGCTGCTCCGCCACCGCCGAATCCTGCTCTTTCTGACGGATCTCATACAAACGGGAGCGCAGCACTTTCAGCGCCTTATCCTTATTTTTATACTGGCTTCTTTCGTCCTGGCATTCCACCACCATCCCCGTGGGCAGATGGGTGATTCGAATAGCCGAGGATGTTTTATTGATATGCTGCCCTCCGGCGCCGCTGGAGCGGAAGGTATCGATCTGCAAATCCTTGGGGTTGATCTCCACTTCCACTTCATCCACTTCCGGCAGCACAGCCACCGTGGCCGTAGAAGTATGAATACGGCCCTGGGTCTCCGTTTCCGGAACTCTCTGGACCCGGTGAACGCCGCTTTCGTATTTCAAACGGGAATAGGCGCCGTTTCCGGTAATCATGAAACTGATTTCTTTATAGCCGCCCAGCTCCGTCTCATTTACGTTCAAAATTTCCGTCTGCCAGCCAGCTTTATCCGCATACATGGTATACATCCGAAACAACACAGCAGAAAACAAGGCAGCTTCTTCGCCCCCTGCTCCGCCCCGGATCTCTACGATCACGTTTTTTTCATCGTTGGGGTCTTTGGGAAGCAGCAGCCACTTGATCTGCTCTGTAAGCCGCTGGATCTCTTCCTTGGATTTTTTGTACTCCTCCTCCGCCAGTTCCCGAAGCTCTTTGTCCAGGCTGCCATCCTGCAACCATTGCCGGGATTCCTCTTCCGCCAATGTGGCCTTTTCCAAAGCGTCATACGCTTCCACAATGGGGGTAAGCCCGCTGTGCTCCTTCATCAGCTCTCTGTACTGCTCCGGATCCGTTACCACTGCCGGATCCGCCAGCTTCTGGTTCAGCTCCTCAAATCGGTTCTTAAACACCTGAAGTTTTTCCAGCATAGGTGATTTTTCCTCTCTTTCCTTACACGTTTTTGTTTCCTTCATCCACATGCAAGCTAGAGGGGAACTTCCTGCCCATCCCGAATAATTTTCCGGATATTTTTCTGGCACTTTAGCCTGGGGACCATGATTTCGTGCTGGCAGGAGGTGCAGCGTATTTTAAAATCCATGCCGGAACGCAAAACCAGAAAGGTTTTGCATCCGCAAGGATGGCTTTTTTTCATCTGTAAAATGTCTCCCGGACGAACATCCATATCGCAACGCCTTTCCGCATTCTAACACAAAAATCTAAATTCATTCCATATGTCTTTTAGTATACCACCAAACCGGCCTAAGGTACAACCATTTTTTCTCCATAGATTCCGGCAAAGCACAAAACAACGATTGTGACAGCCAAAACGATATGTTATACTAAAAAAAACCACCAAAAAGAGGAGGCCCGTTCTTTCATGACGGCAAAACAAACCATTTTACAGCTTTTACAGCAAACGGATGGATATATTTCCGGCCAGGAACTCAGCAGTCAGTTGAATATTACGAGAGCCGCCGTATGGAAACATATCCGCTCTCTGCGGGCCGAAGGCTATACCATTGACTCGGTGACCAATCGAGGCTACCGTCTTCTTCACAGTCCGGATCTTCTTTCTCCGGAATCCATATTGGCGGGGCTCAAAACCCACACGCTGGGGAAACGCGTATTTTGCTTCGCCTCTACAGACTCCACCAACGAAGAAGCCAAGCGGCACGCCCTGCAGGGAGTGCCGGACGGCAGCCTGTTTCTGGCCGAGGAGCAAACCCAGGGAAAGGGCCGTTTGGGGCGGGTATGGACTTCTCCGCCGGGAAGCGGACTTTGGTTTTCCGTTTTGAAACGAACCTGTCTTTCGCCTTTGCAAGTTTCCAACATGACTCTGATCACCGGCTTGGCGGTGTGTCGTGCCATTCGGGCGCAGACAGGATGCCCGGCTTTGATCAAATGGCCCAACGATATTGTTATCGGAAGCCGAAAAGTCTGCGGGATCTTGACGGAAATGGCAGCGGAAGTGGATAAGGTGGAGTACGTGATCCCCGGAATCGGGATCAACGTAAACATTCCTTCTTTTCCTCCCGAACTGAAAAAAAAGGCCACTTCCCTTCAAATCGAGATGGGAAAACCTGTGCCCCGGCTGCCGCTTTTACTGGCTGTTCTGGAAGAATTGGAAAAAGCGTTGGATGCCTTTGAAGAAAATCCATTGGCCTTCCCGGAAGAATACCGGCAGCTTTGCGTATCCTTAAATCGAACCGTAAAATTCTTCCGAAACGGAAGGGAACACCACGGACGCGCCGTGGATATTTCCTCCGAAGGGGAACTTTTAGTTCAAGAGGAAGACGGCAGTTTAACGCCTATTTACTCCGGAGAGGTCAGCGTTCAGGGAATTTACGAAGAATCCTTTTGAAAGGAGAAACACTAATGAGTTGTTTGGGAAATGTGGCGTGGTTTTTGCTGGGCGGCTGCATCCAGGGTATTTCCTGGGCTTTGGCCGGACTTTTATGGTGCTGCACCATTGTAGGGATCCCTGTCGGGATCCAATGTTTCAAACTGGCGGGGCTCTCCTTTTTCCCTTTCGGAAAAGAGGTGGTATACAGCGGAAAAGTCTCTTCCTTTCTTCTGAATTTAATTTGGATCCTGGTCAGCGGCTTTTGGCTGGCCCTTGTTTCCGCTATCGTTGGTATTCTCTACTGTATCACCATTATTGGAATTCCTTTCGGGATTCAATGCTTTAAGCTAGCAAAGCTTTCCCTTATGCCCTTTGGCGCTGTGGTCTGCCCTAAAACGCTGTAAATTCTTCGTCGAACCCCCCTTTTTAATGTTAAGAAAACCAGAGAAAGACCGTAGGGCCGCACCGGATCGCGCAAACAGCGCGACTTGGTGCGGCCCTTGTTAACCTGTAAAATTTTCAAAAACTATCTGCCGGCGTCTGCCGGCGGCGTATCATTCATCTGCAAAATACAGGTTCGTTCAGCCTTAAGCTTCCGGAGCAATGGGAGGCTCCGGCTGTATGCCTTCTTTCCGCTGGGCACGCCCCGCTTCCATTTCGGTAACGGTATCGCAGAGAATGGCAATATCTTCCCGGCTGTGACTGGCCAGCAGAATGGTTTTTCCTGCTTCCCGCAAGGAAAGTAAAATTTGGCGAATGTCCTCCACGCCATGGTTATCCAAACCGTTCATAGGCTCATCCAGAAGCAGGATGTCCGGATCCTCCATAATGGCCTGCGCGATCCCCAAACGCTGCCTCATGCCCATGGAATATTTCTTCACAGGTTTTTTGCTTTCCGGATCCAGGCCTACTGTCCGCATAGCTTCTTTCACTTGCTCTTTTCCGATTTTTTTCTGAATGGACGCCAGGTAGCAAAGATTTTTATACCCGCTTTTCACTCCGATAAATCCCGGGCTTTCGATAATCATTCCCAGATTTTTGCGAAGCATAGAAGGAGAATACAGCTTTCCGTCAATATAAACCTCCCCGGCTGTGGGCGCCATGAATCCGCAAATCACCTTCAGCATTACGGTTTTGCCGGAACCGTTTCTGCCGATAATCCCATGAATTTGCCCCTTCTCAAATGTCAGGTTCACATTGTCCAGGGCTTTTGTTTCCTTGAACTCTTTCGTAAGATTTCTTACCTCTATCATGTACTCTCCTCCTTACTACCGAATATCCCGCCTGCAAAATCCCACAACCGCTGTCACGCTCATTGCCAGGATGGAGACCACCCAAACCGAAAACGCATAGGCGGGAGAGGGCTGCATTCCGCTGTAATACCAATCCAGATAAAGAAAATTAGCCCAGGTCAGGGGAGAAATGTAAGTTAACCAGGAACCGATCAGTATATAGCCCAGATTTATCGCGAAAAGGGAAAGACATATGAAAAGCCCTCCCAAAACCACACCTGTGGATTTTTCAAAGAACACCCGGCAAAAGCAAATCAGCACTCCCATAAAAGCCGTGGAAAGCCAGGTGCAGAAAAAGGACATCAGCATCACCTGTATAGGCGTAAATACGGTCAAAACCTCTTCTGAAAACCCTATCGTCAGAGACACTCCGGATTCCTGGCACATGATCCCTCCGGAAGAAGACGCCAGGCTGCGCAAAAGGATTCCCCAATCCTCATCCCAGGCCAAAGAAGGGGCCACAAAAAGAAGGGAAATCACCACCAGAGTCACTGTATACAGAAACGAGGAGAAAAGGATCTCCAAAAACTGCCCCGCCATATACGCGCCCCGGCCGCAGCGGGAAATCACCAGGTAGGAATAGGCGTCGTTCTCCCCTGCATCGGAATACAAAAGGAGGCCAAGCCCGCCATGCACCAAAAGCATCAAGTAAAAAGAAAGAAAAAACGGAAAGATCCAGGGGGATACGGACAAATTATAATGCGCGGCAATATCATTCAGTGGGCTGTACATATAATAGCCGAAAATCAGCATAACTACCAGCGCCAAATAGGTTTTGGACACAGAAAGCCTTCTGCTGAACTGCATTCCCGCACAGAAAAAAGCAGCCTGTACTCTATGCACGCCGAATCCTCCTTTTCATGTAAAATACACCCGCAAGGCTCATGAAAGCACACAAAATCAAGGTCACCAGCAGTTTTTCCCCAAAGGCCCTGTAGGGAGAATCCACCAGGTGAATAGCTGTGATCCACGTGTATGGCCAGAAAATACTGTTATGATCCGCTATCAGACCATTTAAAAGGCGGGTCAAAAGCAAAAAGGCGGAAAGGGGCGCCGCCAGCGCCACAAAGGGATTATGAAAGAAAATGGTGCAGAACATACCGAACATTCCAATGATCGCTCCGGAAAGAGCGTAATGAAGGAAAAGCATCGTCCAGCCTAAAAAGACCTTTCCTTCCATAAATAAATATACATACACGCTGCTGCAATCTTCGTTTACGCCATAATCGGAAGTCAGCCCCGAAACCGCCACCAGAAACAGCAAGAGCCCCAGCAGGACGGTGAAAAATCCCGAGGCAGCGGCGGAAAAAAGCTTGGAAAAGGTATACGCTCCCGGCCCGCTGCGAACCGTCCAATAGGAAACGGCATGCTCGTCCCAATCCTCCGCCAGACTCATGGAAAAGGGAATGGCAGGGACCACAAAAAATGTCAAATATGTTAAGCCGGAACCAAGGCTGATCTCCAAAAAATACATGGCGGAAGGCTCCTGAAATTGAAAGGCTCCCATGGCGCCCAACACCTGCCCCAGAGCAAACACCACGCCGCACGCCAGAAGGCGCAGGGAAAAAATCTGCCGCAGCTGGGCCAAACAAGCCTGACAAATTCTCATCTGGAGTCCGACCCCCTTTCCAGGATCACACAGCTATCCGCGGCAACCGCAAGAAATTCATATTTCGTATAGGGCAGCGCTTCCTTTTGGTTTACTGATTTCACACCCATTGTTTCCGTTTCCAGCGAAAGGATCCAGGCCGGGCGAGCCACAAACCCTTCTGCCGTCTCAATAACCACAAAATTCAGCTGAATGTCTGTAATTTCCGTGGTCTCAAAATGCAGTGCCTGGCTGTATTCCTTTACGTAACAATCGATGGCTTCCTGAGGAGAAACAATGGTATTTTCCCCAACGGCTTCCCCCACCTTGAACAGGTTAACGGCGCTAAAATCCACCAGGCCTTCCCGGCCGATTTTGGCTTCAATGGTGCCGTAACGACCGCCGTTTCCCGTTGTTTCTCGGGGCCACATCACATTGGCAAAAGGAATGCCATCCTGCACCTGGCGATAGACAAACCAGTAGTGTTCCATTTCCGGGCCGATCTCCTCATAAGGCTCTACCTGTGAGAACCTTTTAGCCGTCTCACTGCCCGGAACCAAATTTTCCCGGTATGCTTCCCGGGAGCTATTATAAATTTCCCGGTTATGGTTTAAAACCTCCACCGTTTGGGTTTGGGAAAAATAAAGCTGCACTTCCGGAAAACCGCAAGCTTTCATTTTCTCCTCCAGGCCCGCCTTGGCCTGCTCATAGCTGAGAAAATCCAGGCTCTCCCCTTCCGGAAGGCTTTCCATCCGCTGATTTCCAAAACGCTGCTCATACAAATTGTCACTAAATTCGCAGGGATGCAATTTCCGCAGATCCCTCTCAATGCGGTAGGAAAACTCTACATCTATGGAAGGAGGCAGAAATCTGTACGACATTCCTCCCTGAACCGCTCCGGTATAAACAATAAGGAACTCCTTTATCGTTCCATTTTCTTCATAAAGATAGGCCGGTCCTTCGGCATATTGCGCAGGCTCCGGCACGGGATTTTGCATAACGGCTTCCGTGGCAATTTCCGGATCCAGATTGTTCCACTCTACGGAATAGCTGGGCACGGTTTCCGGGTAATCCTCCGGCAGCACGGCGGAAATTTTCAAGGTTTCGGGAAGCTCCGGCACAGCAGGCTGCTCCCCCTGGTTATTTTTGCCGCAGCCGGGTAAACACAATACCAACAAAGCCGCCAGCATTTCTCTGCATCCGGCAAAACGATTTTTCATGGCCAATCCCTCTTTTCTGGAAATGCCGCCCGAAAGCTTCCAGCGAGCCGGAGAAGCTCCCGGGCGGCGTTTATTGGATTATAGATACCTTGGCTTACCAATTACACAACCCAATTTCCTTCAGATCTATACGACTCCCACTCTCCATTCTGAACATCCGGGCACGCCGATAAACAGTACTCTCCCTGAAGGCCGCCGTAATCAGGCTGCCAAGTAAAATAACTGGCGCTCCTTACGGTTTTATAAACCACTTCAGTAGCGAGCACGCTAGAAAATCTTTGAGGAGAAAGAAAATACATTGTGCTTATAGTTGTAAACTTTGTGGAAATATATGCACGCTGAGTTCCTCTTATCTGTTTATAAGTAGACTGCATGCCACCCGCAATATGATCACTATCCGGAAGGTCAAAATCAAATTCGTACGCATAGGTAGAAGCCGGGAAAGCCGCAGAGCACGCTAAAAGACACATTGTCAAGAATGCCGCCAAAGATTTTTTACTCTTTTCACCTGATATACACCTCGTTTCCAAAATTTTAAACTCTCCGAACATTCTGATCTTCATAGGAATTTCTCCCTGAAACAACCACTTGGTTCGCTGACAGACTCGGAGGAACTTTCCTATAGAGAACTTTCTTGTGTTTTTAGAATAGCATTTTTTGTTATTTTATTCAATAACTTTTAATATATTTTATATTTTTCGTTGAAACAGACAAATTTTGTTTAAAAAAATTAGATATTTTTCTTGTTGAAAATATTTTATAGGAATACGATTTTTGAATTTAAAAAAGATATCTGGAGGAAAATCAGTAAAAACCGAAAGACGCACCTGATTCCCACAGTGTTTAAGCAAATGAAAACGATTAAAAGCAAAGGGCCGCACCTGAATTCCAGGTGCGGCCCTTTGCCACGGCAGTTTCATTCTTTCATATTTTTAATAAAAAAGTTTTCCATTGCATCAAAAGGAATGATATCTACTCGGTCATACAAATCGGTGTGAACTGCACCGGGAATGAGCAGCAGTTCTTTATTGTCGCCTGTAAGTTTTTGAAAGGCATCTTTGCTGAAATAGCAGGAGTGCGCTTTTTCTCCGTGAATCATCAATACCGCACTGCGAATTTCGTTGCTGTACTGCAAAATCGGCATATTGAGAAAGGATAATGCCGAAGTTATATTCCAACCGTCATTTGAATTTAAAGACCTTTTATGATACCCGCGATCGGTTTTGTAGTAATCGTAATAATCTTTTACAAAAAAAGGCGCATCCGCTGGCAGGGGATCCACAACGCCGCCGGCTCTTTCATATGTTCCCTTTTTATAATCAACGATCCTTTGAGCGTTTAGTGCTTTGCGCTTTTCATATCTGGCTTTTTCGCTGTCCTCTTCGTCAAAATAACCGTTGGCATTTACGCGAGTCATATCATACATGGTTGCTGTAACGGTTGCTTTGATTCTGGTGTCAATAGCGGCGGCATTAAGAGCCATGCCGCCCCAGCCGCATATACCGATAATTCCGATTTTTTCTGCGTCAACATTTTCCTGGACCGAAAGAAAATCCACAGCCGCCTGAAAATCTTCCGTGTTGATATCCGGCGACGCAACATATCGGGGCGTGCCGCCGCTTTCGCCTGTAAAGGACGGATCGAACGCAATCGTCAGAAATCCTCTCTCTGCCATGGCTTGTGCGTACAATCCTGAACTTTGTTCTTTTACTGCCCCGAAAGGACCGCTCACCGCAATAGCCGGCAGTTTTCCTTCCGCGTTCTTCGGCTCATATAAATCCGCCGCCAAAGTGATTCCATAGCGATTGTGAAAGGTAACCTTCCGATGATTTACCTTATTGCTTTTGGGAAATGTTTTATCCCATTCCTGTGTCAAAATCAATTTTTCTTCCACTGACAAACTCCCCTTTATAAAACCATTCGATCCATTCGAACCATTTGACAGAACCATAGGTTTTCTAAAGTCAAAATGGTTTTCTTTTTTACCTGTGTTGAATTATCAAAAAAATACGTACGTGCTCCGCTAATTTCTCTTGTAGTGCATCATCTCAGCTCCGCAAAAAAATATAAGCAAAAGAATCGCCTGCGTCCTCGGGATCTGGATGTTGAAACTGAAATCCATCATTTTACAGCAAACTTTTCCCAAACCGGTAAAGCTCATCCAATTTTTCCGGAGATTTGTTCTGTTTTCCAAAAGCAGTAAAAATCCCCATATCTTCCAGTTTCATATAAGCGACAAATGTTTTTTCGTATTCATAGATCGCTCCGTCATATACTTTGTCACTTCCGGAACTGAGGAAAAGTGCCGCTTTTTTCAGCAATTTGGGTTTGTCCTGCGCATAGAGACGATTGATGGCACATTGCAGCTGACCTGTAAAATTCCGGGAATATATGGGAGAAGCAAGGATAACCATTTCTGCTTCATTAAATGAGGAATAAACCTCCTGCATATCATCCTTCTGAATGCATTTTCCCGCCCCTTGGGTATGACAATATTCGCAGGCAAGGCAGCCTGCGATTTTCTTTTGACAAACGGAAATTACTGTAACTTCATGCCCGTTTTCTCTGGCCCCTCTGGTAAATGCCTCTACCATAGCGGACGTATTCCCGTTTGGACGAGGGCTTCCATTCAACACCAAAATTTTCATCCTGCTCACTCCTCAGAAAATATAACTGTTACATCACCATTTCCCAATGCGTCTTTCCATCCGGACACGTCATCGATTTTTCCCAACCGGGTATAACTCCACGAATTGGAACCGTAGAAAATAACGATTTGGTTTCCGTTATATAAAACAATGTCACCTTCCTGGGTCGTTATCTGGCTATTGTCAGTGGGAAGATTTGCACCCAACGAGCCTACTTTTTCAAAACCGGAATAATCTTGCATTTGGATCACCACAGGAGCCTGCCTTATTTTTTCCAAAAAAGCCCTAGCTGCCGCATTGCACTCCAAAGTCGCCGTAAACGTATGGTTCTCAACCTGTACTTTTATTTTCATTTCTGTACTCTTCTCGCTTTCCTTTTCGCCCTCCGCCGGCAGAGAAATGCCTTCACTGCTTTCCTGTTGGGCAGAGGAAGTCCCCAACACAAAGGATTGTTCCGGGGAACTGCCGTTTTTTTCGCTGACGGATCTGCATCCTGCAAAAAGCCAAAAGACAAACAGCACACTTGCCAGCAGGATGATGTTCTTTCTCTTGGTTATCATACTGCCGCTCCCATATCATAGGTCTTCTGAAGCATCGGATGATTGACTATATCCCCTGCGCTTCCCACTCCGCCTGCGAACACGGAGTCCGCAAGCTTTGCGTGTTCAAAACAGTCTATCCAGCCATTCAAACCGCTTATTGCTTTTTCTGGCACGTGCTCCTCGTTTTCTGCTGCCGTTGTAAGCATATAGATGTCCCTGAAAGAGTAGTCACGAACAAAAAGTGAATTTGCCCGGTCAAGGAGCGTTTTCATTTGGCCACTCATTTCGTAGTAATAAATGGGTGTGGCAAACACAATCACATCCGCATGGCACATTTTGTCCGCGATTTCAACTGCATCGTCCTTTATTACACATTTTTTCGTTTTTTGACAAGCGAGACAGCCTTTGCAAAACGCTATTGTTTTGTCTCTGAGTGTGATCTTTTCCACATGGTTGTCTGCAGATTCCGCACCGGCAATGAAAGAATCTGCTAAAACTTCCGAATTACTGCCGGCTCTAAGGCCTGTGCTGATAACTAGAATATTTTTTGACATTTTGCCCTCCAAAACAGTTTGATATTTTTATTTTGATCTGGTACACTATAAGCATAATATCTAAACCTAACTTCAGGTCAATACTTTTTTAAAAATCAGGAGAGTATTTTTATGTATACCATCGGTCAAATATCCGAAATGTTTCATTTACCTATCTCCACTCTGCGTTATTACGACAAGGAAGGGCTGTTTCCAGATATGGAACGTGTATCCGGCATCCGCAAATTCAGCGAAAAAGAAATAGAAGCTTTACGTGCGATTGAGTGCCTGAAAAAATCAGGGCTTGAAATAAAGGACATTAAGCAGTTTATGGAATGGTGTGGTAAAGGTAGCGAAACATATTCCCAGCGAAGGGATTTATTTTTAAAACAGAAAGAAATTATCGAATCCGAAATTCAGCGAATGAACCAAGCTCTTGATATGATTAAATTCAAATGTTGGTATTACGAACAGGCAATGAAAGATGGAAACGAGGATCGTCTGCACTCTATGAAACCAGAAGATATGCCTGAAGAAATCAGACAAGCTTATAAAAATACACACAAATAAATTTTCAAAAAAGCCTTGCCCTAAAGCAAGGTTTAGCTTGTATGATTGGATTGCACCTGAAGGATCAGGGAAACCATTAAAAAGGACCGTGAACGTGATGACAAAAATCATACAGACAGCCGGAAGAGATAGCCTGGGGGAATTTTCTCCCGATTTTGCTCACTTTAATGACGACATATTGTTTGGTGAAAATTGGAATAACAAGGATATTGATTTGAAAACACGCTCAATTATTACGGTTGTAGCGCTTATGTCATCCGGCATAACCGATTCCTCTATCAAATACCATTTGGAAACTGCAAAGAAAAACGGCGTATCAAGAAAAGAAATCGCAGCAATCATTACACATACAGCATTTTATGCAGGCTGGCCAAAGGGGTGGGCCGTCTTCAATATGGCAAAAGAAATATGGGCAGAAACAACTTCTGCCAACACCGCCAAAGATCAGCACGCTGCTGAAATGCTGTTTCCCATCGGCGAGCCAAATGATGCCTTTGCACAGTATTTTAAAGGGCAAAGTTATCTTGCGCCTATATCTTCTGAACAAGTTGGAATTTTTAATGTCACATTTGAACCGGGCTGCCGCAACAATTGGCATATTCACCACGCTAAAAATCATGGCGGACAAATCCTTATTTGCATTGCAGGCCGGGGATACTATCAGGAATGGGGAAAACCTGCACAGGAACTTCATCCAGGCGATGTTGTAAATATTCCGGCTGAAGTCAAACATTGGCATGGGGCTGCCAAAGATAGTTGGTTTTCGCATCTCGCAGTAGAAGTTCCCGGAGTCGATAATAAAAATGAATGGTGCGAACCTGTTGAGGATACCGACTATTTAAAACTAAAGTAAAAATTCACGGCAGCAAAGCCTTTTAATATTTCCATTTAGTCAACAAAACGTTTTTATATGCGTAGTCCCCCATTCCTTACAAAATCGTTTTGACTTGCAAATTGACTTGCATAGTTGGTTCATACACGCGCGTTTTTATGTTTTTTCATCTCGCTGTAAATAAACAAAAGCCCCATAAGGTAATCGCTTAGCGAGTACCTTATGGGGCTTTGATTTCATTTTGAAAAGGGGGTAACAGCTGCGCCTCTCTTCGCAATCCCACCTTATGAGGCTCTGCCTCATGCTTCTTAGCTAAAAGCGTGCCCCGGCACGTTTTATTGACGCTCAGACCCTCTCAGGGTTCGATTCCCCAAAGTAAAAAAAGCAGCCAAAAAGGCTGCTTTTTTATTGGAGCGGAAGAGGGGAAGGCGGCCTCGCCGCCGCGCGGGAACTCCCCACCTTGTGGGGCCCCGTCCCACGCCTCTTCGCTAAAAACGTGCCCCCGGCACGTTTTATTGACGCTCAGACCCTCTCAGGGTTCGATTCCCCAAAGCAAAAAAAGCAGCCAAAAAGGCTGCTTTTTTATTGGAGCGGAAGAGGGGAATCGAACCCCCATATTCAGCTTGGGAAGCTGATGTGAACCGCAAAAAAATCCGCATGAATACTTAGTTTTCACTTTTCGCTGACTTGCATCTGACTTGCATCATCAGAAAGATATATATTCAGCTTTTCCATGCTTCGGCGTTTGTGTTTCGCATCAAGATGAGTATATATTTTTATCGTTGTTGTTACATCCGAGTGACCCATTTGCGCACAAGTCTGTACTACATCTACTCCGGCAAAATACATAAGCGTACAGAACGTATGACGAAGCCAATGAAGTGTAATATTAGGGATCGTCATATCCAGCTTATGCCGGCCCGGCTTTTTCATGCGTTCCAAATCCGCCGGGGTGCGTTTCCCATATTTTCGGTTGAGCTCTGCCATGTAGGAATTCCACACTGCGTTCCACGCGCTGACCGTCATCATTTTCCCGGAGGCAGAAGGATATACCAACATATTGTTTTTTGGAAGTTCCTTCAAATACTCTACAAGCTTTTGAGGTATATCCACCACCCTCATTCCACTGGCCGTTTTCGTCATATACCGTACAAAAGGTTTTTTATTGGGTGGATATTCGACCGTCTTGTTAACCGTTATGGTGCTACCCTCTAAATCCACATCTGCCCAAGTCAAAGCAGCCAGTTCTCCCCTTCTTAGCCCTGACAACATCATAATCACGGCAATGGGTTGTCCTCTGTGGGGAGTTTCCCAGATCCATTTCTGCTCCTCCTCCGTAAGCGCTCTGCGCCGCTCCGTTGGTTGCCCCAAGTGCCCCATATCGATTTGATCGACCGGATTGTATGATAATACCCTCCCTACAGCTCTGCGCATAATCTGGGCGATTGTAGACCGGTAAAATGCAATGGTACGGGAGGCGTATCCCTCGCTTTGCATCCACAAAAGAGGGCGTTCTATATCATCGGCTCGGATATCGGTGATGGACATACTTTTAAAATTTTCTTCCCACCAGTCCACAGAATGGCGATAGTTTGTTTTTTGCCCTTCTGTGATTTTCGCCGCGTTTTTTATCCGGTAAAAATCCTCTGCCCAGGTGCTGAACAGATCCCGCTGCGCAAGAATGTCCAGTCCCTTCCCCATCATCATCCGAATCTCTTCGGCCTTTTTCTCCACTTCCTTTGGTGTGGATCCGTATACGCTCTTATACTTCCGCTTTCCGTCTACCATGCCCAGATAAATTTGCATCATATACCGCCCGTCTGGACGCTTCTTCACTCTGGATTTTGCCATAAAAAACACCTCCGAAGGTATGACTTGCCAAGCCTGCCCCGGAAGTGGTATAATCACATTGTTTAGGTGAGATTATCCTTCGGGGTAAGCTCGTTCTACCGCCGCCCGTTCCTGCGCCAACAGGAGCGGGCGGTTTTTTTATTTTGCTAGCTCTTTTAACTCGGAATATTTACTTTCAATAAATTCATTATTTTTTGCAGTAAATTGATCGGAAAATTCCAATAATACCTTTTTGAAAACATCAGCTTTATTGTTTTTAGCCTTTTCTGTAGCTAATTCATAAATTTTTCGCCTAATGTCTTTAGCGTATCTCTCAATAAAATTATTTATAATAGATTCTTTATCCTGTTTGAATTCTCGCAAAACTTCACGTGAATTATTTTGTATTTCGCATACCTCGTACGAGGCAATTAGGCGTTTAAGTAAACTTTCCGCCCTCGAAAGTCTTTCAAAAAATACATCCGGATTTTTTGTTGACTCTATAAGATTTAAACTTTCTTCAAATGATTTTTTAAGCATATCAATAGAAGGACGCGCTTCTGCTGGCATCATTTCAAAAATCGTCCCGTCAACTTCAACAGTTTTTTGAGTTGTTTCAAAGGCACGAATATTTTTTTTCTTGCTACGCTGATACAATTTTACAAACGGCCAAACCAGTATGTAGTAAAGCAAGTAAAACGGCCATGCAAAAAACCAATAAATCGCTTTAAGAAGAGAATTACCACTAACGCTTGTACCTGCATACACGCCCCCTATTTTTTTACCAACGCTAACCCGCATAACTTCTACACTCCTTCAAATTTTTATTAACACGCCTCATGGCGGGCTAATCTCCTTCTATTTTCTTACCAAATGACTAGATGTGCACGCCATTACCTCGTAGATTCTCCAATTATTTCCGCAATATCATTTCGACTTTCTAACAAAGATTCCATTTCGTCAGAAAATCCGGCATCAATCTTAACTATGGCATACGATGCTATCATACATTCAAGCTTAATAGAAGAGCAATTAAAAGACAACTTGTCGTTGTCTTCGTTTTCATCAAGACTATCATTATGCTTATCCAAAATATCGTAATATAAGTTAATCTTATCGTGAGCCTCTTGTGCTGTAATTTCGCCATCTAAATACTGATCAATCGCCTCCAATGCGTTTTTCCCTGTCCTATACGTTTCTTCCGTTAATCCTCCTGGCCTTGAAGAACACCCCGAAACAAAAACCGCCAAAGCACACAATACCGCAATTACCTTTTTCATTTTAATTCGCCCACCTTCTCATTATCCAATAATATTTTCACTTGCATAATAACACAGTTTTTGAGTGCTCACAATAAAAATTTTTCCAAAAACAACATATTTCGCCAAAATATGTGAATAATCCTCACAAAGTCCGGTTTATTGGACACATAATAATTTATAATCAGAATATAAATTATTCGTTTTGCGAAAGGTGGAATGTTCGTATGATTATAATGATCAAAAATGCTCCTAAAAATGTCCAATGGCTAACGTGGTACATAAACCAACAGAAAAACCCTAAACAATTTCTTAACGCCTTATTGTCCCCTAGATTCAAACCAAGCTCGAATGATTTCGCCTACTCCGATAAGGAATGCCAAATCGGAATCAGTTAAATCCTCGCCTTCCTTGACGTATCCCATTGCAATCAAAGCCCGGTATACTTCCATTGCATCCACCTTTTCCCCTGTGTCCGCTTCGGCGGGTACGGGGGTTTTTTCTATGCCTAATATATAATCAGTAGTCACATTGTAATATTTTGCTAAAGCAACAAGAGTATCTGAGCCTGGTTCTCTGCTTCCGGTTTCATAGCCATAATACGTGGTATATTTTATGCCTATTTCTTCAGCGAATTTTCTTGCGCTCTTTCCTGTTCCTTCTCTTAAAGCGCGAATTCTATCACAAATCATAATACCCCTCCTTTCAAATTGATTATATACCACATTCTTTTTGCAGTCAATAAAAATATTCTCAAAATGCGTAAATTTTTATTCGCAAAGCATTGACATATACTCTTAACGCGAATATAATATAACCATAGCATACGCGTTTCGCGAATATACAGGAGGTGAAAAAATGAAATATCCCAATATTGAAGCGGAACGATCTCGGCGTAATCTCACTCGTTCAGAGTTGGCCGAGAATCTGTCTGTGTCTAGAGCTACATATTCTAATTGGCAAAGCGGGAAAACCGAAATTCCTGGATGTCAAATCATCGCCATGGCAAAGCTTTTTGGGGTAACGTCTGACTATCTGCTTGGCCTATCCTCCCCCGATTCCCGGCCGGCGTGAGGAAGGAGGGACAAGCAGAGTTAGAAAGGAGGGATTTGCATGAAAAAGACCCGAGCACCAAGACCGGTATGGACAAAGGTCTACACTTCCCTGGACGAGCTTCCGGCCGTGTGCTTAGTCGGAGAAGTTGCCTGTGTGCTGCGGATGTCAGAAAACTGGGTCCGGGAGAAACTGACCGACGGTACGATCCCCGGCTTTAAGGTTGGAGACGAATGGCGCGTATCTAAGGGCAATTTACTGCAGTACATGGGCATAAACGGCCAATAAAAAAACCCGGGAAATCCCCGGGGAAAATTTGAAGGAGGACAACATGAAAACGGTAACATTGGAAGAATTTAAGGGGTTTTCCCCCTGCTGGCTTGAAGATCCGGAAAAGGCTGCAAAGCTGGAAGAAATCGG
>CALWUW010000028.1 GCA_944384815.1 uncultured Clostridia bacterium | reverse complement strand
ACCTATAACTATGCTCACCTTTTCCCGTCGACACAGGACGATATGGCGGACAAACTTAATAATTTCAGAAAGGAAGCGATGTAATATGTCAGCAAAAAATGTAGACAAGAAAAATAGGTTCAGAAGTATTACGGTGGGGTTCAGGGTATCGCCCGAAGAAAACGAGGCGCTGAATAAAGCAGTCGCATTGTCGGGATTGCCGAAGCAGGAATACTGTTACCGCAAATGTATGAACCGTGATGTAGTTGTGCAGGGCAACCCGAGAGTTCACAAAGCACTGAAAAATGAAATAGCAGAAATTCTGTCGGAGTTAAAACGAATCAACAAAGCCGAGGAAGTGTCGGACGAGCTGCTTGACATTATCGAGCTTGTGTCGGTAACACTGATCGGCTTGAAAGGAGAGAATGCGAATGGAGAATAAAAAAGAAATGACCGCCCGAACATCATCTGTTGGCGCAGATGAAAGGCAGTAATCATCTAAATGTAACACTTACAGTATACACAATAATGTCAGAAATATCAATGTTTTTCTTTTGAAAGGCGGTGGTATGAATGGCTGAACTTAAAATTATCAGTATGGATGAAGTCAGAGCAAGGAAGTAAACTGGCTCTGGTATCCATATATCCCATACGGAAAAATCACAATAATTCAAGGCGATCCCGGCGAGGGAAAAACAACTTTGGCATTAAGACTGGCGGCGCTTCTCTCTAAAGGAGAAGTACTGCCCTACGACAATACCAAGCGTGAGCCTGTAAAGATCATCTATCAAACAGCTGAGGACGGACTGGAAGATACCATCAAGCCGAGATTAGAAGCGGCTGAAGCAGACTGTACGCAAATTAAAGTCATAGACGAATCAGAAGCTGCACTCAGTATGCTGGATGAACGCATTGAAAAAGCAATTATAGAGATCGGCGCAAGAGTTGTGATTCTTGATCCGATACAGGCGTATGTCGGTGCTAATATCAATATGAACAACGCCAACGAAGTCCGCAATGTAATGGCACAGCTGGGAAGAATCGCAGAAAAATATGACTGTGCAGTTCTGCTCGTTGGTCATATGAACAAAGGAAGCGGAAATAAATCTTCCTACCGAGGACTTGGCTCAATCGACTTTCAGGCTTCGGCAAGGAGCGTATTAATTGTCGGTAGAATTAAAGACAATCCGCAGGTCAGAGTGATGGTGCAGGACAAGTCTTCCCTTGCGCCCGAAGGTGAAGCAATCGCTTTTGAACTGGACAAGGAAAACGGATTTAGTTGGCTCGGTCATTACGATATCTCAGTTGATGATCTGTTAAGCGGTATTCCGAAAGAAAAGAAATCAGAGCAGGCTGAAAACTTAATACTCGAATATCTTTCAAAGGGGAGATACCCGCAGAAAGAATTGGTAAAGAAAGCACAGGCGATAGGAATCTCCAAGCGTGTGCTGGATGAAGCAAAGAAAGCGCTGAATGTCCAATCGATTAAAGAGGGCAGTCAGTGGTACTGGAAGCTTGCCGAAAAAACCGAGTAAAGCTTTTCAAGGTTGCAACATTGCAAAAGCTGGCACATCTGCAACCTTGCAATGTTCCTTTTTCGGGAAGTAATAAAAGTTTGGTGGAGAGTGCAGAGAGCACCTTTTCAAAGGTGTTCTTTGCCCCTCGGAGAGCGCAAAACCTGCAAAGGAATACTTGTTATTCCTTTCAGGTCTGCATTTTTGATAGGCTTGCCTGTCAAAAGTGCTTTTGCGTTACTCTTGACAAGAGTAACAGAACCGAGGAAGAACTATCTTTAAGAGATTGGAGGTGTAACTTATGAAAAGAACAATAAGCGCAATGGTCGGGAAAGGCTCTGTAAATCACAACAGCCGTAAATTCAAAGCTGAAAATGTAGATCCGAGCCGAACCCATCTTAATATAGATTACTGCAATGAGAACATCAAGAAAGTGTATCACCAGTTGTTCGACGAGGCACTTAAAAAATACAATGATAAGCAGACACGAGCCGATAGAAAAATAAAGAATTACTATGAAAAAATCTGCAATTCCAAGCAGGAAAAGCCGTTTCACGAAATCATTTTGCAAATTGGTAATAAGGAAGATATGAGTGCGGAAAGCGAAAACGGACTGCTCGCTAAACAGGTATTGGACGAGTATTATAAAGGGTTTCAGGAGAGAAATCCGCAGTTAAAAGTGTTCTCAGTTCATCTTCATATGGACGAAGCCACACCGCATTTACACATTGATTTTGTCCCGTTTATTACCGGCAGTAAGCGAGGACTTGATACAAGAGTTTCGCTCAAACAAGCATTAGCCGCACAGGGTTTCAAGGGCGGTACTCGTGAAAATACAGAGTGGAATCAGTGGATACAATTCGAAAAAGAACAGCTTTCAGCCGTGATGGAGCGTCACGGAATTGAATGGGAACACAAAGGAACTCACGAGAAACACCTCTCTGTTCTTGACTACAAAAAGCAAGAACGAGAGAAAGAAGTGGCTCAGTTAGGCGATGAAATCAGCAAGCAAGAAGATAAATTGGAGCTTGTAAAATCTCGGATAAACAATATGCTTGACTGCGAAAAGTCTCTTGATAATGTAGTAAAAAACTTTGATAAAGATCCGCAGTATCAACTCCCTGATCCCCCTGCTTTAATGAGCGCAAAGACATACAAAACGAAAATTGCACAGCCTGTAATCAACGCATTGAGAGAACTGGTACAGGGTGTAATCATCAAATATTTTGAAATAAAGAACACTTTGGAGCAATGGCGGCAGGCGAATCAAAGTCTGTATTACGATAACAACAGATTGTCGGAAAAGGCAAAGAACTTGGAAAATATTAACGCTAAACAAAAGGCAGAATTGCAAGATTATAAGCTGCTCCGCAAGGTTTTCGGCAGTAAACAAATTGATGATATGCTGAAACAGGCAAAGGAAATCACACAGTCTAAACAGCGTGGCTCTCGCTTTAGAAATTATAAAGATGAAAGGTAGGAACACACGATGGAAAAGAGAATTTATGACGAACAGAACGGTTTATGGTATGAGCTGCAGGGAGATTATTATCTCCCTTGTCTCTCACTGCCCGAAGAAGAACAAAAGCCAGTAGGCGTGTGGGGACAAAGGCACTTGCGTTATATCAAGGAGTATAAAAAGGCTTTTTATACGAAGCTACTAACTTCCTGCAAGCTGAACAGTTACCTTACTGATATTGATATGCAGGCAGAGAAAATGTTTTCTCAGCTGGTAAAACAACTGGCGGAAAAAGAAAATGTAACGGAAAACCTCAAAGTTGAAAATCAAATGATATGGGTGCAGAAGATGAACAATATCCGTAATCGTGCAACGGAGATTGTGAATACAGAAGTAATTTATGCGTAAAAGTTTCGGGTGTAGCTAAATGGCTGCACCCGATTTTTTTATGATTAGTGTTAACAATCGAGCAAATTACAGTTCGTGTTAGTAAAAAAGAAATTCTAACGAAGTCGTGAGATAACTTGATTTTTACAACAAAATAAGCTATAATATAACAAACCATTATTGTATTTTAGACCATATTTATAGCGGAGGTATTAACGGTGGCTGTTTGTTATAATAATCTTTGGAAGCTACTGATAGACAAAAATATGAATCGTACTGAATTGAAAGAAGCTGCCGGTATTAGCTTTAATGTGATGGCTCGAATGGGCAAAAATGAAACAGTGTCATTTGAAAGTATAGAGAAAATCTGTGCAGTTTTAAATTGTAATATTGGTGATGTAGTAGAGTTCGTTCAAGAGCCGACGGAGGTTGTTGAGAAAAAGCCAATGACTATAGAATTATTTGCAGGTGCTGGTGGACTTGCTTTAGGAATTGAAGAAGCTGGATTTGATACAATCGGCTTAATAGAATTCGATAAAGCTGCGTCAGATACATTAAAATGCAATCGTCCGAATTGGCGAGTTATCAACGATGATATTGCCAATATTTCTTGTTTAGATTTGGAGGAGTATTTTAATATAAAAAAAGGAGAGCTTGATTTATTATCAGGTGGTGCGCCTTGTCAAGCATTTTCCTATGCTGGAAAAAGATTAGGCTTGGAAGATGCACGAGGTACATTGTTTTATCATTACGCAAAATTTTTGGAACAGCTCCAGCCAAAAATGTTTTTGTTCGAAAATGTGCGAGGTTTGTTGACACACGATAAAGGGCGTACATACAAAACAATTACAGATATTTTTGAGAGTGAAGGATACACCATACAAAAACAAGTCTTAAACGCTTGGGATTATGGAGTTGCTCAAAAAAGAGAACGCTTAATTACGATTGGAATTAGAAATGATTTAGTTTCAAAAATTAAGTTTGATTTCCCTGCTCCTCATAGGTATAAACCAGTACTGAGAGATATTCTTTTAGATTGTCCGCAAAGTGAAGGCTCACAATATTCCGATCATAAACGCAAAATATTTGAGCTTGTTCCCCCGGGTGGTTATTGGAGAGATATTCCCGAAGATATTGCGAAAGAATATATGAAAAGCTGTTGGTATATGGAAGGCGGCAGAACAGGTATTTTAAGAAGGTTGAGTTTAGATGAACCTTCACTTACTGTTCTAACTTCTCCAAGCCAAAAGCAGACTGATCGCTGTCACCCATTGGAGCCTCGTCCATTTACAATCCGAGAAAACGCAAGATGTCAGAGTTTTCCTGATGATTGGCAATTCTGTGGAAGTGTAGGACAGCAATATAAACAGGTAGGAAACGCTGTACCGGTTAATTTAGCGTATGAAATTGCAGTAAAAATAAGAGAAGCATTGGAGAGTTTATGATGTGGAATTTAACTTTTATAAGCGAAGAAGATTTTTCAAATCACGTCAAAGCCACGATTGAAAAATACGGAGAGAAGCTTGAATCATTTGATTTAAAGCGCTTTAATAAAAATATCATTGATCCGATTAAATTGATTTTTGACAAGACAGTATATCAATCTTCTTGGGAAGAAATTGTAAGCAACGAAATTTTCCGTCAAAGAGACAAGTCTAACAACAACGATATTGGATATTTTCATCAGCGTATTTTCCAATACATTAAAAATTGCCACGTTCCGCCAAATGGTGAAGAAGGCGGTTGGGATGTAATTTACGAAAATGCTGATGGTATTCCTATTCCTGACGCAGGAAATGTACATACCGTTTATGTTGAAATGAAAAATAAACATAATACAATGAATTCTGCTTCAGCAGGTAAAACCTTTATCAAAATGCAGAATCAGTTGTTAAATGACGATGACTGTGCTTGTTTTTTGGTAGAAGCAATTGCACAGCGTTCTCAGAATATCAAATGGGAAACGACAGTTGATAAGAAAAAGGTCGGTCATAAACTTATCCGAAGGGTAAGTCTTGATCAATTCTACGCTTTAGTAACAGGGCAGGATGATGCTTTTTATCAGATGTGTATGGTATTGCCGTCCGTTATTGAAAAGGCGGTTAAAGAGTTAGAGGGTACGATTGTGCCGCACGATACAGTTATTGACGAGCTGAGAGCTTTGGCAAGCGAACAGAATGTTGAATCGGAAGATTTGGCAATTGCGATGGCAGCTTATATGCTAGGATTTGGAAGTTATAAAGGATTTGTGAAATAATTAGAGGAGAGATAAGTTTGAAATATACAGAAAATCAAATAAGTAAAATGGCATCTTCAATAAGTCAATCAGAAGATGAAAAATGTAAAAATGCAATTCGTATGGTTCGAGATGCAATGAAAAAGCTTAATTATACAGACGACGGAAAAGATATTCGTTCTTATGTAGCTGAATCATATTCATATGCTCTTGATTTGCGACAACAGTTTACAGGGAAAAAGATAACATTGCTTGTTCAAGGTTCATATGCTAATAAGACAAATATTCCAACAGAGAGCGATGTTGACGTAGCAGTAATTCTTGAATCCACTTTTATACCTCAATATAGAACTGGTATTGTAGAAAGTAAATATGGATTTACTGATGGAACATTTTCCGTTTTAGAATTGAAAGATGAAGTTGAAAAAGCTCTTAAAACGCATTTTGGTTATCAAGGCGTTGAACGTCACGATAAAAGCATTAAAGTTGTTGGCAATACATATCGTGTTGATGCAGATGTTGTGCCTGCGTATCGATATAGAGATTATTCAAAGGACTATAATTATGATGTTGAAAATTATGTAGGAGGTATTGAAATCAGACCTGATAGTGGAGGTAGAATTATTAATTTTCCCGAGCAACATATTAAAATGGGTATAGCTAAAAATAAAGAAACAAAATACAATTTTAAAAAATGTGTCCGTATAATAAAAAATATGAGAGAAGATATGGAAGATAGCGGGTATAAGATTTCATCTAAAATATCATCTTTTGGTTTAGAATCTTTGCTTTGGAATGTAGATATAGCGGCATATACAAGATATTCCAGCGTATTAAAATATACTTTCGACGAGGTCATATCTTTTTTGAAGAGCGATTTTTCAAATTATAGTAGTTATAAGGAAGTCAATGGGATAAAGCGACTATTTCCTGATAACACTACTCAAATTGATTATCAAAATTTTATAACTGATTTGCATAATTATTACGAGTATGATATTTAGGAGAAATGTAATGGATAATAAAACAAAAAAATTCATTACCCAAGGTTTATGGGTCGCACTCGTTTTATTTGTAATTCGTTATTTAATATGTAACTTCAATTCTCTTTACGATTTTATAGGTGCTGCCGGAGAAGTGATTTCTGTAACAATAATTATAATAGGACTATACAGTAGGTTTTTATGGCAGTATAATCCGTTTGAAAAAACTCCCAAATTAATGGGCACATATAATGGGGTAATAGAGTATAATTTTAGTGGTATAGTAGAACAGAAAGATATATCGGTAACGATAAAACAGTCTTTGTTCTCTATAAAAGTTCAGATCACAACGAACGAAATAACAAGTAATACTATAATCGGAAATCTTGTGGAAGAAAATGATGAATATATTCTCTACTACACTTATATAACAAATCCTAAGAGTAAATATAGTAAAGAAAACCCTATTCAATATGGTACTTGTAGACTTTTGACTAATACAAAAAATAAATTGATAGGAACATATTGGACCTCTCGAAAAACAATTGGAGATATTGAATTGAAAAAAATTATATAAACAAGCTGAATATTAAACAAAATAAGTAAAAATAATATCGTTGTCGTGGCAACAGAATGGCAACAAAAAATCGGATAGCGTATGCTTTACCGATAATACAAATAATGTAGATACTATTTGCTAAATTACCCATACAAATCTGTTTAAGATTAGTTTATGGGGAGCGAGTGGGAATAATTTCAGGAACCTGAAAAAGCCTGATTTTACGGGTTTTTTGAGGGGTTTAAGCCGCCATTGCAACGATTTGGCAACATTTTTTCATGATTCATAAAAAGAGAGCTAACAGATTTCTGTGTCTGTTAGCTCTTTTTGCTTGATGGGATTTCCATTACTTCAAATGAAATACGTTATGAACTACCTGCAAAATTCCAATAGAAGGAAGTGATTGCTTTTGAGAAGATAATTTATGACAAAAAGAACGGTTTATGGTACGAGCTGCAAGGAGATTATTATTTTCCTTACCACTCACTTTCTGAAGGAGAGCAAACGTTGATAGGTATTTAGGGACAAAGGCACTTGCGGTATATCAAGGAACATAAAAGAGCTTTTTATGCGAATCTGCTGACTTCCTGCAAGCTGAACAGTTACCTTGCCGACATTGATAAGCAGGCAGAAGAAATGTTTTCCCAGCTGGTAAAACAACTGGCGAAAAAGAAAATATAACGGAAAACCTCAAAGCTGAAAATCAAATGCTGTGGGTGCAGAAGATGGATGATATTCGTAATTGAACAACCGAGATTGTCAACACAGACCTTATTTACGAATAAGTGGAACAGTGGCAGGGAGTAAAATTTCTTGCCGCTGTTTTTAGCGTCTGTTTGTATATTCGTCTTGGATGATTTTTACCATTGTTTCCGGAGATTTATCACAGCCTGAAGCAAGCCACTTCTTTATAATCGCATTCAGTCCTGCTTTGTGGAATTCTATGTGGTAATCTAAATTATCGGAGGGGAAACCGGTTTGCTGTTTGCTGATGCTGCCTAAATCAACAATATGCTTGCTGTCATACCCTAATTTGAAATAGGTAATATAAAAAATCTGATTTTCCTTTATGTGCTGAAAAAGTTTAAGATAGTCGTTGCCACAGTTATAAAACAAATCGTTTTCGTAAAGTGCATTCACTTCTGCTTCCAGTTTATCCCTAATCTTATCGGCAAGGTCATAAATATCGAGATAGTTCGCATAAAAGGTGCTTCGGTTCAGTTCGATTTTTTTGCATAAATCTGAAACAGTGATTTGTGAAATCTCTTTTGTCTTTAATAGTTGAAGAAAGGCTTTTTCAATGCTTTCTTTGGATGCCTGTCGTCTTTTGTTATTTTTGGTATTCATATGCTTTTCTCCATTATTCCAACACTTATTGACAAATTGATGGTTGATAGTCTTATCCCCAATTATTATACTATAGTTGCATTAAAAACACAACTGTTGTTTTAATAAAGATGTTGGAGGTGCTTTTAAAATGAAAAAAAGCAGTTTTGTAGCGTTGGTCATGGGGACAATCAGCGGTATGCTGTTTGCTCTCGGTATGTGTATGGCTATGCTCCCGGAGTGGAACGCTTTTACACAAGGAATCATCTTTGGCTGTGTAGGTATTGTTCTTGGTCTGATTACGCTTTTTGTGTGGCGCAAAATGGAAAAGAAAGTTCCCTTTAAGATTTCAGGTAAAGGTGTCCTTACAATTGTGGTGGGTATCGTAGGTGCGTTGCTTCTCGGTGTAGGAATGTGCTTTGTTATGGTGTGGGAGAAAATGGTTGTTGGCATTATTGTGGGTATTGTAGGGATTATTACACTGATTTCCCTTATTCCTATCATAAACGGGTTCAAGGACTGATACTGTGAAAATAAAGGAATATGCTCTCAAAAAGGCACATAAGACAGAACTCGGTTTACGGCTGATGGAAGATAACCGCTATCGGGTAATCGTAAAATCGGTACTTAGCCTTGTGTTCAATTTGCTGTTTGCGTTTTATAACGGAATACTTGGCGTCTTATCTTCGTCACTGATATTTATAGCATCTTCCGTTTATTATTTGTTGCTCTCCGCAATGCGTTTTTCGGCGGTGCTGCTTAACGAAAAAGGCAAAAGCCAAAACGATGGGTTGATTGCTTCGATAGTCGGTGTAATGCTGATTGTTTTGAGTGTTGTGTTTCATATGATGGTTGTTGTTAGTATGAAAGACAATACTGCTACATTGTATGGCACAATCACAATGATAGCCATAGCGACATTTACTTTTACAAAGATCACGATGTCAGTTATAACCGCAGTCAAGCATAAAGGAGAACATTCTAAACTTTTTAAGGCTGTCAATGCAATCAGGTACTCCGAAGTTGCAGTATCGCTTCTTACAATGCAACAGTCAATGCTCGTGTCATTTGAGGGTGCTGATGAAAAAACCTCGGTCATACTGAATGCGTGCACGGGTGCGGGGGTATGCTTTTTTATACTCATACTCGGTATGATCACTTTAAAAAACAGTAGAAAGGAAACAGAATAATGGCAAAATCAAAAATTGTTAAGGCAAATGAAAAGGTTGCCGAGAAGGTAGTAGGAACATATAAAAAGGTTGAAAACGCTGTTGTAGACGGTTACAAAAAGGTAGAAGATACGGTGGTCAGCGGCTATACAAAAATTGAGGATAAATTCGTTGACCAATATCTCATAAAAGACGGGGAAACCATCGAAGAAGCAAAAGCAAGATTGAAAAAGGAAACACAAAAATAAGACTACGGCGGCAGGGACTAAAAATCCTTGCCGCCGTTATGTATTAACAAACGAACAGTGCTAGTTATATAATAATTTATGTTACGAACACTGTTCATTAAGGGGAATAAATATGGTTAAAAAAGGATTAACAAAGGAGCTAATTATCGAAGCTGCAGTTGCGCTGATTGAGGAAAAAGGATTGGTAAACTTCTCACTACGCAATTTAGCTTCTTCTTTGGGGGTACAGGTATCTTCTTTATATAACCACATTGAGGGACAAAATGATCTTTTGGCGGAAACTGGATTTTGTGCTGTCAATATGTTGACAGAGTGTGAGGAAAACGCCATTCAAGGCAAGGCAAAAGATGAAGCATTGTTTGCACTTGCAGATGCATATCGTTTGTTTGCCAAAGAACATACAGAGCTTTATAGAATTATAATGGGAGCGCATACTTTAAATATACCTGTGTTGGAAAAAGCTTCCGAGACAATTGTTCAACCAATTCTACGTGTGATTACTGATTATGGAATTGCTGGAGACATGCAAATTCATTATCAACGTATGCTGCGAAGTGTTATGCATGGTTTTTTTGCTCATGAAAATGTTGGTGGGTTTTCTCTCTCCAGTGTAAATAGAGATGAAAGCTATAAAATTGCAATTTCATGCGTTGCTGCACAGATGCGAGAAGCCGGAAGGAGTAATTCATGAAAAACGACAATTCAGAACTTTTCGAGCGGATATCGGTTCCCAAGGCTGTTATCACGTTGGTTGTCCCAACGGTTATTAGTCAGATTATTACGGTAATCTACAACATGGCTGATACATTTTTTATTGGTCAGATGAACGATCCAAATCAGGTTGCCGCTGCAACACTGATTATGCCGCCGTTTGTTATGCTGACGGGCATCGCTAACCTTTTTGGTATTGGCGGTTCCAGCCTTATTTCTCGAAGTCTTGGCATCGGGGATAGAGAAAAGGCTAAAAAATGTGCTGCATTCAGCATCTGGACTGCCATTGCTGTTGCTTTTTTGTATGGTATTCTGATTTATTTCCTTCGCCCTGTGATTTTCCCATTTCTTAGAACAGATGAAAATACCTATGAATACTGCACCAACTATGTTTTGTGGACAATCGGTATTGGCAGTGTTCCTACAGTGTTGAATACGTGTCTTGCTCACCTAGTAAGGGCGGAAGGCTATTCCAAAGAATCCAGCTTCGGTGTGGCGCTTGGTGGTATTCTGAATATCATTCTTGATCCAATTTTTATGTTTTTGCTAAAAATGGGACTTATTGGTGCAGCTGTTGCAACGATGCTTTCCAATGTGATTGCAACATGCTATTTTATTTTTTTGCTACATCAGAACAGAGAAAAAACGGTTATCAAATTTTCTTTGAAAAGTTATTCTTTAAGTCATGGGATTCCAAAGAAAATTTTGCTTATTGGTTTTCCTAGTTTTCTCATGACTTTGATGAGTATTCTTTCCAACACTATTCTGAATAAAATGGTAGTTTCTTATTCCAATCAGGCAATTGCTGGAATGGGTATTGCAAAAAAGATTGATATGCTTACCTTTGCTATTGCAAGCGGCATGACACAGGGAGTTCTTCCTCTCATTGGCTACAACTATGCAGCGAAAAATTATGCCCGCATGCGTTCCACAATTAAGGCAGCGTTTTATTATAGCCTGGCGATAGCAACTTTCGGTGCAATTTTACTGTTTATTTGTGCTGTACCTGTTGTCCGATTTTTTATTGATGATGCGCAGACAATTGCTTATGGTCAATATTTTCTGAAAATCATTTGCATCACTTGTCCTGCTGTTTCTGTAATCATGATGATTATTTCCGTTTTTCAAGCTACGGGACAGAAAACAAAACCTATGATTTTATCTTTACTTCGTAAAGGTGGACTGGACATACCATTTATGTTTATGATGAATGTAATTGCAGGAGCAAACGGTATCCCTTGGGCAACACCGATTGCTGACTGTCTGGCAATGGTGACGTCGCTTATATTATTTGTTCCTTATTGGAAGAGAGTGAATACAGAAGCAAAAGAACTATGAAATCAGAGCAATGAAGCTTAATGGATAGATCAGAAATAATGCAGAATATGATAGTTCTCATAGTGGAGTTGTCGACTATAAGCAAACACAGCCATATTGAAAAAGTTTTGCCGTGTTTGGCTGTTATCTCAAAAAATATCGCAGTATCTTGATTTTTCGGTCGAAATCATATGACTGGAGTGAAAACCATTAGAAATAATAGCTATAGTTTCATGTTGATTTATCACTGCGGATAAAGATATTGATAAATTCTCATTTTATGGGCACTATAATATGGATTATCAAAAGGATACGAAAACTACATCAAATGGTTCATAAGCAAAAGGCGTTAGGTCGTGGATTTCGACAACGTATGGGAATAAACAAAAAGTGGATATGAGGGCCCGCAAATCCGCATAAACACTGGGTCTTTGAAAGGCGAAATGTCCTCGTGACAACATTTTGACGACACCTGAAAATTATTTTTATAAAAAAGAGCTAACAGATTCTGATTAGTCAGTTAGCTCTTTTTTTATTTGTAATATGATCATAAACCAAAAAAGTCTATCATGTTGGGGAACACGTCTCAAATTTTTTTAACAAATGGCTTTATATAGGAATTGAGGTGCCTGTTGTATGAGTGAGATAAAGGAAAGCAGGGATAAAAAGAGGTTTTGACTATAGTGATGTCCTTAAAAAAGAAAAAAGGGAGTAGTTTGACACAAAGAATACAAATAGCTATGATAATTTATAGGTGAAGGGAGAGGAGAGGGATGAACTGTAAGATTTTGATCGTAGAAGACGAAGAAAAACTCCGGGAAGTGTTATGTGATTATTTTAGCAGCAAGGGAGAGACTCCGTTTGAAGCCCGGGATGGGCTCCAGGCTTTGGAATTGCTGGAAGAAAATGAGTTTGATGCGGTGCTTTTGGATATCATGATGCCGGGGCTGGATGGACTTTCCGTGTGCCGAGCTGTAAGAAAGACAAATGATGTGCCGATCATATTTCTGACGGCGCTTTCCGACGAAGAAGATAAACTGTTGGGTTACGAATTGGGTGCGGATGATTACGTAACAAAGCCGTTTACAATGTCTGTGCTGTATGCCAAAATTATGGCGCTGATCAAGCGTAGCCGAAGGAACGTTCTTGCTGGGGACCGTATACAGGCAGGTGGGATTACACTGGAACTGTCGGGAAGAAAGGTCTTTGCCGGTAAAAAGGAAGTCTTCCTGACGCCCAAAGAATATGGTCTGTTGTGCTGCCTGATGCAAAATAAAAATATAGTCATGAGCCGGGAACAGCTCCTTATAAAATGCTGGGGCTATGAATATGAGGGCGAAAGCAGGGTGGTGGACACCCATATCAAGCGTCTGCGGGAAAAATTGGGGGAGCATGCTGTCTGCATCAAAACAGTGATCAAAGCAGGATACCGATTGGAGGGGTGAAGATGAAAGCAATCTGTAAGGTATGTTGGATTCTTTGCGGACTACTGCTCCTTTGGGCAGCAGCAGATTTTTACTGGTATGCTGTTGCCGGATATTATTCGGTCAGTTATTATGCCGAAGAGGGCTTTCTGTGGCAGCTGATACATCACAGCCTTTTTCAGGGGATTGCGAAAGTGATTCTGGCTGTTTTGCTGGCATGGCTCGGATACCGGTTCCGGAAAAAGGAAGGCAGCCTTTCCTCTCTTTCCGCTGTTACAGGGCTTTTATCCCTAACGGTGTTGGCAATCTGGGGGATTTCCATGTATTGTTTAACGTCGGTCACTGCGGAAAATGCCGCAGCGCGGTATCAGACGGATTTTGGAAATTTTGCTTCTACTTTTTCCTCCCGCAGTTTTGAGCAGCAGATGACGGAAGCCGCTGTAGAATATAAAAACTATGGGATCTACCAATTGTGGAGAGCGGTGGATCTGGGCTGTGAGCCCAGTATTTCCTATCATTCAGCAGTTCAAATGATAGAAGGAGGTATTATCGGTCTTTCCAGAAAAGAGAAAGTCCACTGTGCTGCCGCCATTTATGACGCAGATGGGGAACTTTTGGCGTGCAGCTGGGAGGATTTCTTCTATTTTTCCTATATGACCGAAAAGCAATGGGAGAATGAGGAGGAATCGTATAGCGGAAACACAAAATATGCAAGAGCGCTTTTCGACCGCGAAAAGTTGACCGATACAGGACGGCGGTTTGTGGATGACAGCAGCTTGGTGTTTGAAGTGGTTGCTCTGCGTTTTACCGGCAGCTTTGACGGCGTGGAGATCACACCCACGCGAATTGAATATATAGACGACAAAGAGTTTTATGCAGAGATCCGTTCCCATGGGATCAACCAGTATACGATTTCCGGTGTAGTACAGGAGTATGATCTTCTGTGGCGTACCCTGTATGAAGATCCGGAGGCTGCGGTGGAAGGGGAACCGGTCACTTTCTACTCGGATATGTTCGATGTTTGCTATAATCATCCTTCTCCCGCTTTTCTTTATAATGGGACGGTGTATAATACGGTGGAATCCTTGGCAGCGCAAAAGTCCCCTGAGATTCTGGCGGGCACCTGGGAGGACCAGAGGCATTACGAAGGACTGGATTTGCTGATTTCTAGCAGTAATACGTCCTATCCGGTTTTGGAGGAAAAGAGTCAGATTTCCCCAGTGGAACCAGAGTACTCCATGCCGCTTTCTGCCGTCAGCTTCGTCTATTGTTCTCCGTGGCGCACGGCAGGGGAGGAGTTGCGGAGTGTGTATTTCATCACATTTCTTTTGGCCGCTGCGTTAGTTCTCCTTGCACGCTCCGTTATTAAACGAAATCTGATTGGCACGGCCCAGCTGGTGGGAGAGGCCATGGAGAAGGGGCTAGAAGAGAGCGAGTGGAGGCCGAAGAAATCACAGGGGTGGAGAGAAAGCCAACTCTTGGAAGAAGGCTTTGTAAAGTGCCGTGATGCCTTCCAAAAGCAGAAAAATGAGATTACCCGCCTTAATACGGCATTGGAGTATGCCAAAAAAGCAGAGAAAAACCGGCGGCAGATGACCTCCAATATTGCCCATGAGCTCAAAACGCCTTTAGCGATTATCCACAGCTATGCCGAGGGGTTAAAAGAGCATACCGCGGAAGAAAAGCGGGAAAAGTACATCGATGTCATCCTCTCAGAGGCGGAGCGTACCGATAACATGGTGCTGGAAATGCTGGATCTCTCCCGGTTGGAAGCAGGGAGGGTAAAACTGTCCCGGGATGATTTTTCGCTGGTTTCGCTCACCCAGTCCATATTTGATAAGCTGGAGATTGCGGCGCAGAACAAGGAGCTTCAAATTGAATTTTTCTTCCCGGACGATTTCACGGTGACAGCAGATGAAAGCCGTATTGCGCAGGTTGTGGAAAATTTCGCTACCAATGCCATCAAATATACGCCTGTCGGAGGCCGTGTGAAAGTTAAAATCGAAAAGGAGCGGAGAGAAACTCTTTTTACCATTGAAAACGAGGCCGCTCCTCTGTCTTATGAAGCGTTGACTAAAGTGTGGGAGGCTTTTTACCGGACAGATGAATCGCGTTCCGGAGAGGGGACAGGACTTGGACTTGCCATTGCAAAACGCATTATTGAGCTGCACGGCGGAAAGTGCTGGGTACGGAACACCGAAATGGGAGTGGAGTTTGGCTTTGCGTTTTGAGCCCGGAGAATACAGAATACCATGGGTAACGATTGCGTTGATGGAAAAAATTGTAAGAATCAAAAACCACTAGTTTACTAGTGGTTTTTGATTACTCATATAGTTTTTGATATCCGCATTTTGAAATTACTCGATTCATGGCGATATTTTCCGGCAGTGTCCGGCATGTAGCTGTTTTCCCACTATGTACAATCAGATTTGTAAGAAAAGCAGTTATTTGAAATCCAAAGCCATTGTTTCTGTATTCATGTTTAGTTTTAATATCGGCTGCTTCCCAAAATTCAAACGAATATGGTTCAATACATCCATATGCCACCTGAGTGTCTTTTTCAAACAGTCCATAGTACTGTATTTCCTTGTCAATATCTATTTTACGTATGTCGCAGACCGGAATATCAATGGCATTTTGCGTATAAAAGATAACTTCATCTTTTTGCGTCAGTACTTTATAATACCATTCATCCTTTAATGCTTGACAACGTCTAAGCCATAGTCGTTCATAATCTTCATCTGATACTATGCGATTCTTCAAGTTTTCTACAGATGTTATGCCTTCTTCAGCGCACATAGCAATATCCGATGCATATGCCGCCCAATCCCAATTACCGGTTTCCCATTCGCAAGGAATGTATTTTGCTCCTGCAATGAATGCCGCCAAAAGTCTTGTATGCCCATCAACAACAATCAATCTTCCGGCGAGCTGCTTTATCGGTATGGGATGAATTTTGTCGATATTACCATCAAACCATGTATAGATATTTTTAAGTTTCCTTTCGCTAATATATAGTTGACTTGGTGTTAATTCTTGAATGGGAAGTAAAAACATTAAATTTCCTCCTTGTTTACAAAAATATTCACAGTCATACGACGGAGTTCCCGTAACAACGCTTCCCAATAGCCTGATTCTTTATCCTATTTCGGGTAGTTATAGCCATTACCAGTTGTACAAATATTTTTTAATTTGATAGCATTTATCCACGCTAAGGTGAGAATACCTTCTTTTGCTAAAGACGTAGTGGTTAATGGAGAAAAAACATCGGACAGAGAGTTGAGCTTTGCAATAAAAGCAGGAGAAGAAAAACAGATAGCTGTCAGCTTTGATACAGATGTAAAACTTATAGACAGACCTCATGATTTAAAATGCGTAAAATATGGTTCCATGCTGTTCAGTGTACCCATTGATTTTGAGGAAAAAATGTATGAATATGAGAAAGATGGTGTGGAGAGAAAATATCCATACTGCGATTACGAGTACATTCCCAAAAGCCAATGGAATTATGCTTACTGCAGCAATGAATTTGAGGTTGTACGAAATTCTGTATCGCCAATTCCTTTTTCAAGCAAAAATCCAGCAATAACCATTAAGACAAAAGTTGTCAATATTCCTTGGGACTATGAAGATGGGTTTGAAACGGTTTGCGCCAAATGCCCGGAGTCTCTGGAGCCTACAGGGGAAGAACAGGACATGATTTTGTATCTGTACGGATCAGCAAAACTCAGAATGACAGAAATTCCCTTTATAAAAGAATGATTTGATTCGTCTGCATAATTTCTGTTTAATAATGGCATATGAAAAGGTGGACACATGGAAATCGCCATGCTGTCTGCCTTTTCTTATGTTTCCCAGCCGTTAACCAAAATAAGCAACGCCCGTTATTGACTTGTTCTATGAAAAAGGGGAATGGATAAGGCGGAATCGGTTGGTAAAATAAAAAGATGTGATAAATCTCTGACAGAATAAAATTACATTTCATAAAAGAAAATAAAAATCAGATTTAGTCAATCTTCTTACAAAGGAAGCTTCTCTGTCAGCACTTGCTGCATTGGATATTGAGCATATAGACATCAGCGGATTTTTCAGAGAATTTAATTTTTATTCTTGTACTTTATAATCACAATCATATTGATTATTTCGCCTAATAATGTTAATGTTTTTTAGTAGATATCCGTTTTATATATCTTTTCATCTGCAAGGGACCAAAACGAAGACGGAGCAGTTTTGCCGCTGCTTACCTGAAAAAAGTAAACCGCATAACTGCTGTAAGATAGAAAAAGTAACAGTACCCATCTCTCAGATGTGCTGGCGGGAATTGCCTAACGATTTACAATATGGTAGGGACTGACAAAAATGAGTAAGATAGAAATAATTCGTTCTAACAGAAAGACAATCGCAATTGAAATCAAATCCGATCGGAAAATCGTTGTCCGCGCACCTATGAGAATGTCGGAAAAAGATATCCAGCGTTTCATTATTGAAAAACAAAGTTGGATCAAAAAACACTTAGCAATAATAAGCACCTGCGAAAGGGATAAACTACCTGTTTTTACTAAAGAGGAAATACAGAAATTAGCAGACAAAGCCTTAAAAGATATTCCTCAGCGCGTAAAAAAATATGCCTCTGTCATTGGTGTAACAGTGGGAAAAATTACCATCCGAAATCAAAAAAGTCGGTGGGGCTCCTGTTCCTCTAAAGGCAACCTTAACTTTAACTGCCTCTTAATGCTTTGCCCGGAGGAAGTGCGGGATTATGTGGTGGTGCATGAATTGTGCCATCGCAGAGAATTCAATCACTCAAAAGCTTTTTGGGAACAGGTGGAAAAGGTAATGCCAAATTACAAAGAGCCATATCTGTGGCTAAAGAGAAATGGAAGCGAAATTATCAGGAGGCTTGAAAAATGACAGAAGTTGTAGCAGCTTTGATCTGGGAGAAAGATAAATTTATGATCTGTCAGCGCCCTGTTCAAAAAGCCAGAGGCCTTTTATGGGAGTTTGTGGGCGGTAAAGTAGAACCCGGCGAAACCAAAGAACAGGCGCTGATTCGTGAATGCCGGGAAGAATTGGCTGTTACATTGGATGTTGGTGAAATATTCATGGATGTGATCCATAAGTACCCGGATCTCACCGTTCATTTGACTTTGTTCAATGCCAGTATTCGGGAAGGTGTGCCCCAAAGACTGGAACATAACGATATCCGCTGGATCACTGCGGATGAGATCGATCAATATGAGTTTTGCCCGGCAGACGAGGTGCTGCTGAGAAAGTTAAAAGGTCAAGAATAAACCATAATTTTTCAGTGTGTTTTGCGTTTTCGGCTGCGTTTTGAGGCGATTTTCAATAAAGAAAAGGAAAGAAGCCAAAGGTACGCAAAAAACGTACTTTAGTGCAAAGATTCAACGCTAGGAGAACTGAAAGCGGAGAACTGGTTAATTAACGTTTGCAAAGTTTCTACAAATACTCCAACATGATACCCATCGCATACAGCATGATGTACTTGAATAGAAAGAGGAATCAGCCTTTTTCCGTTCTCTTCAAAATACTTTCCCAGTGTAAAAATCGGAAGAAGATATTTTCCATCACCATACACGTTAATATTGAACGAAGTGAAGGAAAGCCAAGGTACCATGGAAATATCAAAGGAATTTGAAGGTTGGCCAGGCTTGGGGGAATATTTGACAGAGGACGAATATTTCTTCGTGTTTGACTGGTATGCCTGCAGAAAGACATTAAAATCAGGGTTAAACGCTGTCCAAATTCCTGAAAGGTTTTTCTTTCCCTTATTGAAAATAGTATAGGCAGGGTGCATGTCATCGTATATACCAAGACCTTCATTGGTAAGGGCTGTGCGAAATTCAGGCATTTGATTGACGGTTCGTGTCAAAAGCCAAATCATGGCAGGGTAAAGCCTGATGCCTTTCAATGGTGTTATGTCAAGGTTAACCGTTGCGGAATACGTACAAACGACCTCTTTGCTAAAATGTTCGTAAAATTCTTTGCGATCCCAAGTCTGTAAATCGATGAAATGACATAATATCCTCCTTGATTTGACCGAATCCCTCGACGTGTCTGGGAATTCGACATTGTGCCACAAAGAAAACAAAAGATGGATGGTATGAATTTGGATTTATTCCTTTCGCAAATCCCCATCGTTTTATGGTTTCTTTCACGGCGAGCATAGCATATTGGATAGGTTTCGTCAATAATTCCCATGCCACAGCTTGGGAGGCACATGGGAAAGAGCCTATACACGGTAATGCTGTAACCCCATGGATTAGAAATGAAATACCAAATGCGTTAGAAAAATGTCCTATATTGATCGACTTGATTTTCCTATTTACCTATCAATTCACCTGCTATGAGCTAAAAAGACAAAATATAAAAATTGTATGAATTATATATATTTATTATAAATTGTTGATTTGTTTTCTGTTATGTCATATAATGCAGTTGAAACCCTTAGGAGGGGATTAAAAAAGGGAGATGGAAAGTATGGATAAGCGGACCAGAGTTTTGAACGCGTTGGATGGCAAACCTGTGGATCGGGTCCCGGTGGGATTTTGGCATCACTTTTTTGGAGAGGATACAGTAGGGGAGACAGCTGTCCAGGCACACTTGCAGTACTACAGAAATTCCGGGCTGGACTTTGTTAAGATGATGAGCGATGGTATTACCTTTGACTTTGGTGAAAAAATTACAAGAGCTTCCGATTGGAACCGGATTCGTCCGCAAGGGAAAAATAGTCCATTTGTGCAATTAAGCGTGGAAAGAGCAAAACGCGTTAACGAAGCCTTAAAAGGCGAATGCTGCACATTTTATAATATGTTTGCTCCTTTTTCACTTGTTCGCTTTTTTGCAGGTGAAGAATGCGTCATGCAGCACATTCGGGAAAATAAAGAAGGACTTATGTCTGCCATGGCTGCTGTTGCGGAGGACAGCGCCATTCTTGCCCGGCTGCTGATTACCGAAGGCGGTTGTGATGGAATCTATGCCTCTGTACAGGGAGGAGAGATCAATCGTTTTTCAGCAGAGGAATACGAAGAGATTGTGACTCCCAGCGATCTTCCTGCTTTGGCCAGTGCCAATGAAGTTTCAAAGTATAACATTTTCCATATGTGCGGTTACGATGGCGTACGGAACCATTTAGAGGTTTGGAAGCGTTATCCGGCTCATATTTATAACTGGGCTGTTTATATTGAAAATATTACTCTATCCCAAGGCAGAAAATATTTATCGCCTAAAGCCACTTGTATTTTAGGCGGATTTGATAACCGTCGCACAGGGCTCCTGTATAACGGAACCAAAGAGCAAATTCAGGCAGAAGCTGTCCGTCTTCTGGATGATGCAGGAACCACCGGCACCATTCTCGGTGCGGATTGCACCATTCCTGCCGATATTCCTTTGGAGCACCTGCGCTGGGTAGTAGAAGCTGCCGAGAACTATAAGAAATAAATTTGCAAGTCAGAAGAGAGGGATTTTTCCCTCTCTTTTTTTATACCTTTTTTCGGACGGTATCATATTTGACAACTTCCATGAATACCATGTAGCAGTACTGAAAAGTGGGGAGGAAAAGCCTTTATGGAGTATAAGATGGAACAATCAATTCTGTGCAGCAGCGAGGTCATATGTGATTCCAACCAGGAACGATCTGTCGATGTATCGGTTAACTTACCGGATTACTGTCCGGACGTTCATAAAATACTGAAATGCCAGCTCTATCCCTCTATTCTAAATAAAGGGATAACAGGAAATCGCTTAGACATCGACGGCAGCTATACCATACGAATTTTTTATTTGGATCGTGATGGGAAAAGTATTCACTGCTGTGAACACGCAGAAAACTTTTCGACGTCCGTTTCATTAAAGAAAGAAGCAGATCTGAACTGTATGTGGGTATATTGCCAGGTGGAATATATTAACTGCAGAGCGGCCAATTCCAGAAAAATTGATGTACATGGAGCATTTTCCATACATTCCAAAGTGATTTGCCAAAATCCGTATGAAGTAACAGGAAACATTTTGGAAGAGGATGCCCAGCAGCTTTTGTCACCTGTGGACTTTACAAAACTAGCTGCATTTGAAACCCGTCCTTTCACTATTGAGGAAATTTTGGAACTTTCAGAAAGCAAACCAGAGCCAGACTCCGTTCTGTACGCGAAAGCTTTTATCCGTTCCACAGAATATAAAATTATCCCAGGAAAAGTGATGCTGAAAGGAGATATGACAATAAAAATTTTATATACTCCCGGTCCCGAAGAAGATATCCCGGAGTGTATGGAATATGATATTCCTTTTACGCAAGTATTGGATTGTCCTGGCATTACAGAAGACTGCCAGTGTGATTTACGCCTGCAATCTTCTTCCTGCGATGTGCAAATTCGTAACGAGTACACGGACGATAAGATCTACTTTCAGGTACAGATTCGATTCAATGCTTCTGTTTTTGTTTATTTGCCAGAGCATGTGGAAATTGTATCTGATGCATATTCCAGAAAATATGCAGAGGCAGTAGAAAAGGTGCAGGTAGAAACGGAGCAGTTGGAAAACATTTTACAGGAAACCTTATTGGAAAAGGTTAATTTCCCGTTAGCTGCCAATGTCTCCAAGATTATAGATGTTTGGAATGAGATGTGCGGAGTCGAGACAGAAATCAACGGAAAAAATATCCGATTTATTGGAAAATATAATGTATGTGTTTTGATGTTGACGGAAGATGGAGAAATCAACTACATGGAACGGGTGGCTGATTTTCTCTACGAGTCTTCCGTTGAAACGGATTCTCCTATTCGGTTGGATCCCGAATGCTGCATATCGGATATGAGCTACCGGCTTTCTTCCGGCGAAATTGAGATCAAAACCGAAATTCAGCTTACTTCTTCTGTCTTTATTTGTAATTCTGTTTGCGCCGTTAAAAAAATGACAGCCGATGAAAATGATCTACTCCCTGAGGACCCTGCGGCAATCTGTATCTATTACGCCCAAAAAGGAGAGACGCTTTGGGAGATTGCAAAACAGTATCGGTCTTCCTTGAGGGAAATTTGCCAGGAAAACAATCTGTCAGAAACTTCTTTGGAAGAGCCTGGCATGATTTTGATTCCTGTACATGCGGAATAAGGAGGAAGGAACATGGAGGAACGGTCAATTTATAATGATATTTCCAAACGAACAGGGGGAAGCATTTTTATCGGTGTAATCGGCCCTGTACGAACTGGAAAATCCACATTTATACAAAGATTCATGGATACGGTTGTTCTGCCTAATATAGCGGAAGAACACCGCAGAGATCGCGCTGTGGACGAAATGCCGCAGTCTGCCGCCGGCAGAACTATTATGACAACGGAACCTAAATTTGTTCCTGAGCAAGCGGTTAAGATCCGTGTAGGAAAAAGCGCGGAGTTTTCTGTTCGTCTTATCGATTGTGTGGGATACATCGTCCCCAGTTCGTTGGGGTATGTGGAGAATGATCTTCCCAGAATGGTAATGACCCCCTGGTATGAAGAACCGATACCTTTCAATATGGCAGCGGAAATCGGTACCAAAAAAGTAATTACAGAGCACTCCATTATTGGCCTTGTGGTAACCACCGATGGTTCCATCAGTGATATTCCCAGAGAAGAGTACGAAGAAGCGGAAGAACGTGTTGTCGCGGAGCTTCAGGAGATCCATAAGCCATTTGTGGTTCTTCTAAACAGCACACATCCTCATTCCGAATCGGTGATTCGATTGGGAAAGGAGCTTTCTCAAAAATACGGCGTACCGGTTATCCCGGTAAATTGCCTGGAGCTCCAGGAGAATGAAATTCGAGACATACTGGAGACTATATTGTTTGAGTTCCCTGTAAAGGAAATTCGGGTAGATATGCCCAATTGGCTCTGTGGACTCCGGCAGGATCACTGGCTTCGTTCTTCTGTATATGATTCTATCCGTAAATCTGCACAGCACGTCCTGCGTATTCGGGACTTGGAAACAGCTGCAGAAGAAATCCAAGAATGTGAGTCCGTTGAGAAAGCCAAAGTGCATACCGTTCTTTTGGGAGAAGGTAAAGCTCGGCTTCAGATTGATTTGAAAAAAGATTTGTTCTATAAAATTTTAGGTGAGCAAACCGGGATGGAGATTCATGGGGAAGGAGAACTGCTTTCTCTGCTTTCAGAGTTTACTCGCATTAAGAAAGAATATGATAAAATCCAGGGAGCTTATAACGAAGTTAAAAATACCGGATACGGAATTGTAATGCCGGAAATTGAGGAGCTAACCTTGGAAGAGCCGGAAATTATTCGCCAGGGAGGAAAATATGGAATTCGGTTAAAGGCGGCTGCACCGGCGATCCATATGCTGAAAACGCGCATCACCACAGAAGTTACACCGATTGTGGGATCCGAAGCGCAGTCTCAGGATCTTGTCATGTACTTACTTAAGGAATTTGAAGAAAACCCCGGAAAAATATGGGATTCCAATATCTTTGGAAAGAGTCTGCATGAGCTTGTGAATGAGGGTTTGCACACAAAACTATACCATATGCCCACAGATGCTCGTGATAAAGTCCGGGAAACCATAGAAAGGATTATCAACGAAGGCTGCAATGGTTTGATTTGTATTATTCTTTAATACAATCAATAACTTTTATTTTACGTAAAGAGGTGCTTTTTTCTGAAGCACCTCTTTGCATTTTTTCTATATTGAATGCCGGGAAAATCTTTCACAGGGAAAAACTTCTTTTTCCATTTTTCCTTGAAAAAATAGCTTTAAGAACGTATAATATACACTGATACTGTAACAAAGGAAGTGGAACTATGTTTCCAATTGTTAAAAAAAGGGCTTTAAATGATTCTATGACCCTTATGGTTGTTCAGGCTCCGTTTATTGCCAAAAAAGCGCAGGCTGGGCAATTTATTATCCTAAGAGTAAATGAATTCGGGGAAAGAATTCCTTTGACAATTGCGGATTATGACCGTGAAAACGGAACAGTAACGATTATTTTCCAAAAAGTAGGGAAAACCACTATGCTTTTGGATACGTTAAATGAAGGCGATGAAATTCTGGATTTTATTGGGCCTTTGGGGAAAGCTTCCGAATTGGAAGGATACAAAAAGGCAGCTGTGATCGGTGGCGGCGCAGGCTGTGCTATCGCATATCCTCAGGCCAAAGCCTTGAAAGCATTGGGAGCTCAGGTGGATATGATTGCCGGCTTTCGGAATACGGACCTGATTATTTTGGAAGATGAAATGAAAGATGCCAGTAATCAGTTGTTTGTTATGACGGATGATGGATCCAACGGCAACAAAGGCTTCGTAACAGATGCCTTGCGTAAAAATATTGAAAATGGAGCCGGATATGATTTGGTAGTGGCCATTGGGCCGCTGCCGATGATGAAGGCTGTATGCGCTCTGACCAAGGAATACGGAATCAAAACGATCATCAGCATGAACTCCATTATGATCGACGGAACCGGTATGTGCGGCGGATGTCGGCTGACTGTAGGCGGAAAAACCAAATTCGCCTGCGTGGATGGGCCTGACTTTGACGGACACGAAGTGGATTTTGATGAAGCGATTCGTCGTTCCAGAACGTATATGGAACAGGAAAGAGAATCTGCCAGAGAATACAATTGCCATCTGATGGAGGGTGCAAAGAATGCCTAATATGACACTAAAAAAGACTCCCATTCCGGAGCAGGATCCTAACGTACGCAATAAAAATTTTGAAGAAGTGGCACTGGGTTATGATGAAGTTATGGCCATCGGGGAGGCGGAGCGCTGCCTGAATTGCAAAACACGCCCCTGTGTTGCCGGATGCCCTGTTATGATCCCTATTCCGGATTTTATAGCGCATGTGGCAAAAGGAGAGTTTGAGGAAGCTTACCAGGTGATTTCCCAGGCATCTTCTCTTCCTGCTGTTTGTGGGCGAGTCTGCCCCCAGGAAACGCAGTGTGAAAGCAAATGCGTCCGAGGAATCAAAGGAGAACCTGTGGGTATCGGCCGCTTGGAGCGCTTTGTGGCCGATTGGCATATGAAGCACAGCACAGCGAAGCCCACAAAAGCAGCGCCCAACGGGCACAAAGTAGCAGTGATTGGGGCAGGGCCGGCTAGCCTGACTTGCGCCGGTGATCTTGCCAATCTGGGATATGATGTTACCATGTATGAGGCTCTTCATACCGCCGGCGGCGTGCTGATGTATGGTATTCCGCAATTCCGCCTTCCCAAGGAGATCGTTCAAAAAGAGATCCAGGGATTGAAAGATAAAGGCGTAACGATTCTGACGGATATGGTGATCGGAAAAGTACTTACCGTGGATGAGCTGTTTGATATGGGATTTGAGGCCATCTTCATCGGAAGCGGAGCCGGCCTGCCGAATTTCATGAATATTCCGGGAGAAGGCTTGGTGGGAACGTACTCTGCCAATGAATTTTTGACGCGGGTCAATTTGATGAAGGCATATAAGCCGGAATATGACACTCCTATCATCCATCCTAAAAACGTAGCCGTTGTAGGTGGCGGAAACGTAGCTATGGATGCTGCCCGTACGGCGAAACGTTTGGGAGCGGAGAATGTATACATCGTATATCGCCGTAGCGAAGAAGAAATGCCGGCCCGAAATGAAGAAATCCATCACGCAAAAGAAGAAGGGATTATTTTCAAGCTGTTGAATAATCCTGTGGCTATTCACGGGGATGAAAACGGAAAAGTAACTTCTATTGAATGCATGGAAATGGAACTGGGTGAACCGGATGCCTCCGGGCGCCGTCGTCCTGTGGAAAAAGCTGGCTCCAACTTTTCTTTGCCGGTGGACTGCGTGATTATTGCTATCGGGAACAGCCCCAATCCGTTGATTCATTCCAATACACCCGGTTTGGATACCAATCGCAAGGGATGTATCCTGGTGGATGAGGATTCTATGGCTACTACTCGTCCGGGAGTGTTTGCTGCAGGAGATGCGGTAAGCGGTGCTGCAACGGTTATTCTGGCCATGGGCGGCGGTAAAAAGGCAGCGAAATCCATCCATGAGTATATCCAGAATAAAAAATAATTTCTGCTGATAAGGCTATATGAGAAAACGCACACGAAGATGTTCTTCGTGTGCGTTTTTTATAGGGTAACATAGCTTTATACTATTGTACATTTCAAGAAACCTTATCCTACAGCCTTTTCGATCAGCTCCAAAGTCTCCTGAAAATCTGCCGGTGTTACCAAAATAGAAATATCCACATCGGACGTAGTGATTAACCGAAGGTCTGTTTTCGCCTCGGCCACAGCCGTAAATACCTTAGAAGCAACGCCGGGAGTATTTTTCATAGCGATATCGTGAATGTTGATTTTGCAATTTCCGCTGCTGATAATGGTTTTTACGGGAGAGGAAATTTTAAGTTCGGAAATAAAGGACAAAATCCTTCCCAAATCGTCATCCATGATCGTAAAGGACAAAGAAGTAAGATCCCCATGTGCAGGAGCCTGTGAAATCATATCAATGTTCACACCGGCTTCCGCGATTCTGGAAAAGACATCGGAAGTAAAAGAGGGGGAAGAGGGGCAATTCTGCAAGGTCACCAAAGTTATATCCAAAATAGAAGAAACGACCATGATATTAAACCTCCCTGGAAAATAATTTGTGATATAGATATATAAGTTACAAGTATATCGGTTTCTTTAAGCTTCTTCTTTCAAAAGATGGGACATATCGTAAAGCCCAGCCTTTTTCCCGGACAAAAATACGGCAGCATTAACCGCTCCGGCCGCAAAGACTTCTTTTGATTGCGCTGAATGAGACAATGTAATAGTTTCATGATGCCCGGCAAACAAAACGTCATGTTCTCCCACAATTGTTCCGCCGCGCACGGAGTGAAGGCCGATCTCATTTTTCTCTCTGGCAGCCCGGCGGGAATGACGGTCATACACATATTTAGGTGATGCCGGAAGAATTTTAGAAATTTCATCCGCGATCATCAGCGCTGTTCCACTGGGGGCATCAATTTTTTGGTTATGATGTTTTTCAATGATCTCAATATCGAAATCGGCCCCCAGAACTTGCGCCGCTTTCTTGGAAAGCTCAATGAGAAGATTGATTCCAAGAGACATATTTCTGGAATAAAAGATAGGAATAGAGGCAGACGCTTCTTCCAATTCTTTTACTTGTGATTGGCTGTATCCTGTTGTACAAAGAACCAGAGGGATTTTCTTATCTCGGGCGAGATCCAACAAAGGAGTCAGCAGAGAAGGATGGGAAAAATCAATCAAGACATCAACTTCCATATTGCCGATTTCTTCCGGTGACGAAAAAACGGGAAATGGGAAAGCATCGGAAGCAACACGATCAATGCCGCCGACTACCTGACAATCCTCTCGTTGCTGCACAAGAGAAGCCACTTCTTTTCCCATTTTACCGCAGCATCCACTGATAACGATTCGAATCATTTTCTACATCCTCCTTGCCTCTGTGTCAGGACTAAAACTCCAATGGCAGACCCTTTTTTAGATCAAACCATACTTCTTTAAAACAGCCGTTATCTGGGATTTCCCTTCTTCCTTCATAGGAACTAACGGTAGGCGGCATGGCCCTACAGACAATCCCATTTGATTCATAGCTTCTTTTACAGGAATAGGGTTCACATCCGAAAACAAAGCTTTCATGAGCTCCAGATATTCCAGAAAAGTTTTTCTAGCCTGCGGAAGATCTCCCGCAAAATAATCTTCGCAAATTTTGTGCATCTCATAAGGAAGCAAATTGGAAAATACGCTGATTACGCCTTTACCGCCCAGGGAAAGGATCGGCAGAACCTGATCATCATTTCCTGAATAAATGTCCAAGTTCTCTCCGCAAAGGGCCGCGGTTTCCGCAATGGCGGAAATATCTCCATTGGCTTCTTTAATAGCCGCAATATTAGGATGTTTGGATAATTTATAATAAGTAGAAGGCTTCACACCGCAGCCTGTTCTGGAAGGTACATTATAGATGATGATCGGAGTGTGAACACGGTCTGCAATGTGCGTATAGTGGGCAACCAAGCCATCCTGGGATGTTTTGTTATAATATGGAGTCACTAAAAGCAAAGCGTCTGCTCCTGCGTCCTCAGCAATAGCGCACAATTCCAGGGAATGCGCCGTATTATTGCTGCCGGCACCGATAATTACAGGAACACGATGACGGATCTGCTGGGCGGCAAATTGAACCACCTGAGTATATTCCTTCTGGCTTAAAGTGGAGCTTTCTCCTGTGGTGCCACAAACAACAATCGCGTCAATATGGTTTTCAATTTGCATTTCCAGCAAATCTGAAAAAGCTTGGTAATTCACAGAACCGTCTTCTTGCATAGGGGTAACGATGGCAGTTGCGGCTCCTGTAAAAATTGTATTTTTCATCGTACCTATCTCCCGGAAAGAAATTTTAGTCCAAATATCCTTTGGCGCAAAGAAGCTCAGCCATTAGTACGGCGCCTCCTGCAGCTCCGCGCAATGTATTGTGGGAAAGACAGACAAATTTAATATCATACTGGGTGTCGGGGCGGAGGCGGCCAATAGACACAGCCATACCGTTTTCCAAATTACGATCCAGCTTAGACTGGGGACGATCATTTTCCGTAAAGTAGTGAAGGAATTGCTTCGGTGCACTGGGAAGATTCAACTCTTGCGGAGCTCCCCGGAAAGACTCCCATCTGGAAATGATCTCATCCAGAGAAACCTTCTTTTCAAAGGAAGCAAACACAGCAGCAGTGTGTCCGTCCGAAACCGGTACCCGCAGACACTGGGCGGTGATGTTAGGAGTAGCGGCATTAACGATCGTTCCGTTTTCCACATGCCCCCAGATTTTCAAAGGTTCCTGTTCTGATTTTTCTTCCTCTCCGCCGATATAAGGAATCACATTGTCCAGAATATCCGGGAAGGTTTCAAACGTTTTTCCCGCGCCGGAAATCGCCTGATACGTACATGCCAGCACATTGGTGATGCCCAGATCTTTTAACGGATGGAGGGCAGGTACATAACTCTGAAGGGAACAATTGGATTTTACAGCAATAAATCCACGTTTTGTACCCAGTCTCTTTTTTTGGCTTTCGATCACCTGAGCGTGCTCCGGGTTGATCTCCGGGATAATCATAGGCACATCCGGAGTTCCTCGATGGGCGCTGTTGTTACTCATAACAGGGCACTCAGCCTTAGCATACGCTTCTTCCAAAGCTTTGATTTCCTCTTTTTTCATATTAACAGCGCAAAACACAAAATCACACAGAGAAGCAACGGTTTTAACGTCCTGCTCCGCATTGAAAATCACCATATTCTCCATGGAAGCCGGCATAGGGGTATGCATCAGCCAACGGTTTCCTACGGCTTCTTTATAGGTTTTTCCTGCAGAACGCTCGCTGGCAGCCAAAGCCACAACTTCAAACCACGGATGGTTTTCCAGCAAAGTAGCAAAACGCTGCCCAACCATTCCCGTAGCTCCGATAATCCCAACTTTATACTTTTTCATGCACATATCCTCCGTATTTCTCCGTATTATTTATGTCTTTTTCTTTAAAAATATGCGCAAAGGGGAGGGGGAACAATAAAAAAACCGGTTGAAAACCGGCCACCAATTCAATATAATAGAAATGTTCGGAATACACCCTCTTAAAGAGATTTTAAAAGATCTATATTCCGATAGCACTCCATCATAATAAGAAATGATGACAGTTGCCGTGCTTTTCGCAACGACCCCCAGAAGTCCATCTGCCAAATGGCTCCTTCGGCAATTTTGCCTTTCCTGCACCCATACCGTCCTTGGCGGGACTAGGGCTGCTTTACTCATCAAAACTGCGCCTCTATCGCATTTTTTGATATTATAGCACGGTATATAGGAATGTGTCAATTAAAAAGGATAAGGATGTTGAAAAATGCTGCATATGAAAACCAGTGATTATTATTATGAGCTTCCGGAAAAATTGATCGCACAAACGCCTTTAGAGCCTCGGGACAGTTCCCGCCTTTTGGTTCTGGATCGGAATACAAGGAAAATGGAGCATAAGATCTTTCGGGATGTTTTGGACTTTCTGGAACCCGGTGACTGTCTGGTTTTGAATGATTCCAGAGTTTTGCCTGCCAGAATTTATGGAATTCGGGAAGGTACCGGAGCCAAAGTAGAATTCTTATTATTGAATCATAGGGAAGGGGATATATGGGAGGCTTTAGCCGGACCGGGAAAACGGGCCAAACCGGGAAATCGATTTGATTTCAGCGGAAAAATGAGGGGAGAAGTCCTGGAAGTTTTGGAAGGCGGAAACCGGTTGATTCGCTTTGAATACACCGGGAATTTTTACGAAATTTTGGATGAAATCGGTTCCATGCCTTTGCCACATTATATTACCGCTGATTTGGAAAATAAAGAACGGTATCAGAATGTGTATTCCCGTGAAGTGGGGTCTGCCGCTGCACCTACTGCGGGCCTGCACTTTACGCCCGAGCTTCTGGAACGGATTCGTCAAAAAGGGGTTCAAATTGCTTTTGTAACGCTGCATGTAGGTTTGGGAACATTCCGGCCAGTTAAAGTTCAGAATATTCAGGATCACAAGATGCATTCGGAGCACTATTCCATCAGTGCCGAAACCGCACAAAAGATTCGTGAAACCAAATCTGCCGGAAAGCGCGTTATAGCCGTAGGCACAACCAGCTGCAGAACTTTGGAATCGGCAAGTGACCCCCAAGGAAATATTTCCGAAAGCAGTGGCTGGACGGATATCTTTATCCATCCCGGATATACGTTTAAAGTCCTGGATGGACTGATCACCAATTTTCACCTTCCTGAAAGCACTCTGATTATGTTGGTCTCTGCTTTTGCGGGCTACGAACATACCATGGAAGCCTATAAAGTTGCTGTAGAAAAAGAATACAGGTTTTTCAGCTTTGGGGATGCCATGCTGATTCTTTGACTTTTATAAAAGAGAAAAGGGCAACGGACGGAAAACTTCGTCTGTTGCCCTTTTTACTTTTTAGATGCTTTGTGATAACTTTTTGATTCGCGGGAGGTTTTGGCTGCCGGAAATATGAAATATATGGAAAGTTCAAAAAATTAAAATAGTATAGTTTGAGACAAGGAAAGAGGTCCTACCCGCAAGAACATTTGTTCATAGAGCGGTAGTTTGCGTTAGTTTTGTGTTGTTTAGTCCCGTTTTTTCACCTTTGCCAAAGGGTTGGACTGAATGGCGTTTTCCATTTGCTGATTGGAAAGATGGGTGTAAATCTCTGTGGTTCCTAAGTTTTCATGCCCTAGAATTTCCTTTAACACTCGAATATCTACGTGACCGTGCTGATACATCAGTGTAGCAGCCGTATGCCGAAGTTTATGTACGGAATAGCCGGCTCCGTCAAGATCAATCTGCGCTAAATACTTTTTGACAAGATATTGAACGGTTTTGGGGCTGATCCGTTTGTTTTGCTTGCTGATAAACAGAGCATTTCGGTCCACTAAGCCGTCTCTGGGACGAACTTCCAGATAATTCTTTATAGCATCCCGGCAGGCTTCGTTCAGGTATACGATCCGTTCTTTATTGCCTTTACCGAGGATTCGGAGGGTTTGGGAATTTCCTCGAACATCCGTTACATTCAATCCCACCAATTCGGAAAGACGCATTCCGCAGTTTAAAAACAGTGTCAGAATACAATAGTCTCTTTTGGCATAAGGCCCATCCACTTTTGCCAACAACTCCAAAGCTTGTTCCAAAGTTAAATACTTGGGCAGGCTTTTTCTGGTCTTAGGGGTTTCCAGTTCTTCCACAGGGTTGCTTTCTAATTTGTTTACTTTATTGGTGAGATATTTGAAATACGTCCGAAGGCTGGAAACTTTTCTGGAACGTGAAGCAGGCTTGTTTTTACGGACCACTGTCAGATAATTCATATATTCATAAACTTCCGTAAGGGTTACTTTCCGAAGGAAATCCAAAGTGATGTCAGAAATAGGAATTTCCGTAAAAGGAACCTCCGGAGAAACCAAATTTCGTTTTTGCTTTAAATAGCGGAAAAAGGTTCTCAGGTCCGTATAGTATTCCTGAACGGTGTTCGGAGATTTTCCTTTTACGGTTTGCAGGTATCCCAGGAATTCTTGAAGGATTTCCGGCGCCGATGCAAATTCAGCGGTTTTCAATGCAAGGCCTCCCCTTAATTATACAAAATATTCATTTTGTATAATTACTTCTTTATTTTTTAGGATAGCACAGTAAGGTCGTTTTTGTCAACCTTTTATTCTTCTTATTCTGCCCGCAGTGCATCCACCGGATTTAAAGCAGAAGCTTTTATTGCAGGATAGATTCCAAAAATAACACCGGATAATAAAGAAAACAAGAAAGTTCCTACCAAAAATGTCCACTGTATAGTTATTGGGATCTGTAAAATCATAGCGGCAATATAAATCACCAGGTAACCGCTGCCAAATCCTAATAAACAGCCCAATCCGGAAATAACAGCTGCTTCCAAAAGAAATTCAAACAAAATTGCAGACCGACTGGCTCCTATGGCTTTTTTGATCCCGATTTCTTTTGTCCGCTCACTAACGGATACTAGCATAATTGTCATAATACTGAGGCTGGCAACAAAAAGAGAAATCCCTCCTACTGCCGTTAAAATCAAAACAACCAGATTCAGCATAGAAAATAAACCGTCCCTTTGTTTGGCCAAATTATTTACCGTGTATGAATTTGAGAAACCGTTTTTGCTATTCAATACTTGCAAAAGATCTTCTCCTATGCTGTCTAGATACTCATTCTCCCGCACACGCACGGCAATCTGATCAAACTCCGATCTGCCGCAAGATTCCTGCATGGTGGTGTATGGTAAATAAACAAATGTGGGAATATAATCGCCGGCAATGTTTTGCAGCAGATTTCCTCCTGTTTTTACAACACCGATTACCGTAAAGTATCTTGTAGAAGCACCACACAAAACAGAAATACTTTTTCCAACAATATTGGCGCGGCCATATGCGTTTTCTGCAAAATTCTCATCTACAAGACAAACGTTCGATTTAGAGGAGATATCTGAATTCCGAAACATTCTGCCATATTGCACCTGTATAGAAATAATATCTTCCGCATTTGTATCCACTCCCAATAAGAAGGCGTCGCTTTCAAATCTGGGGTTCGATACTTTGCTGGCTTGCATTAAAACCGGTGTAGCAGACTGAATTTCTGCATTTTCACGAATCCACTCCAATTCGTTTTCCCCTAGAGGCACAAAAGAAGAAGCTTCTTGGGAAACCGTAACAGTTACGGCGCTTAGCCCCATTTTTTCCAATTCTTCCACTACGGCATAACTGCCATACTGCCCTACGGAGGAAACCACCACAACGGAAAAGACCCCTACACAAACGCCTAACATTGTAAGGAGTGTACGGAGTTTTCTGAAAAATAACCCTTTCAAAACAGAGCGAAACATATCAAGCATCTTCCATCACCATCCTCTCCCCTTCTGTAACGTGATCTCCTGAAGACAGAGAAGATGAAGAAACGGCCAAAAGTTCCCCCTCTGAGACACCTTCCAGAATCTCGATCCCATTTGTGTATTCCTTGCCGCTTCGAACAAAACGCTGATGGAGGATCCCCTGGGAATCTATAACAAAAACATATTCGTTTCCCTGATCATCCGCCAAAATAGCTTCATAAGGAACTACCAAAGCCAGAGCGGTTTGGGTTATGATCTCACATTGTGCTGTAAACCCAGCTTTGATGGGACCTTCCTGCTCATGAACTTGGACAAGCACCTCTACGGTAACGTCCTGAATTGTAGGCGAAGAAGGAGAAATGGTTTTCTGTGCTTCTGAATCAATGGATGAAACCGTCCCGGTATACACACTTCCCTTAAATCCTTCACCGGTTATTACTGCGGACTGCCCAACCTGAAGATCCGCTATATGGTTTTCGCTTACGCGCAGACGGACTTGAAATCCTTCTTCTTCTGCGATTACGAGAACCGCCTTAGAAGGATCTACGTATTCATTTTCAGAAACCGCCAGGGAGAGTACAACACCATCCACAGGAGCTGTCAAAACCTTTGAAGAGGTATCGTCGTCGGTTTGAGAGTCAGATGCTTTGGCGTTTTGCAAAGCTAATCCCGACAAGATGGAAGATGATGAATAATACTTTTCATAATAGTCTTCCAAAGTTTCCAAGGAAGAGGCAGTGGGAATTTCATAGGGCTGGATCGTAAGTAAAGGCTGTCCCTTTTTCACTACGGAGCCGACCTGAACAGTAAGATCTTTTACGATCCCTCCCATACCGGGGAAAACAGACTTCACGGAAGTTCTCTCTACCGTTCCGCTGGATACAATTTTCTGGTCTGAAGAAACTGTACATACTTCATACACAGAAACGACCTTTTCCTCCCGTGCATATACTTTTCCTATCTGCCAAATGGCCGCTAAAAGCAGCACCGTAACACTAAATAAAATTCCATATTTTTTCATTTTCCCCGCTCCCTGCTTATTCTGTGTAGTACAGGATAGTCATGCACCATAAACAGCACAAATATGAATGGAAGCAGAAAAAAGAATCTGGAAAAAAGTGAATAAAGATTGCGGAGGATAAACAAACTACATCCAGAGGTGATCCTATGGCACAGTTCAGTATTATTCAATGTGCAGAAGATTGTATTTACCAAAAAGATGGTTACTGCAGCTTGGAAATTCCCTCCGCCATTACCAATTACACCGGTAATGGTTGCGTGCATTGTATTCGGGTTATCCCAAAACGGGAGTATGAACAAAAGGGGCTGGGAACGATTACTCCGACAGAGCCTCAAACGCCTCTCTTACCGTTTTCACGCCAATAAGCTGAATTGGCATTTGTCTGTCTTTAAATATACGCAAAGAGTGGTACGGAAGAACGCAGCGCTGGAACCCCATTCGGGCGGCTTCCAGTATTCTTTTTTCTCCATGGGAAATTGATCGAAGCTCTCCGGCCAATCCGATTTCTCCGAATACGACTGTATCTTCCCGCAAAACTACATCTTTTAAGCTGGAAATCAATGCCATTGCAACAGCAAGATCTGCAGCAGGTTCATCTAAGCGCAGTCCTCCCACTACGTTTATATAAGCATCCAGGTTTGAAAAATAGTATCCTGCTCGTTTTTCTAAAACAGCCAGCAAAACAGACATACGGTTGTAATCAAATCCTGTGGACATTCTCCTGGGGGTTCCGTACCCGGAAGTGGTAGCTAAACCTTGGATTTCCGCCAGAATTGGCCGAGAACCTTCCATAACACAGGTCACACATGTACCGGACACATTTAGAGGCCTTCCCTCCAACATCATCTGAGAAGGATTATCCACTTGCTGCAGCCCCTCTTCATTCATATCAAAAACACCGATTTCATTGGTAGACCCATATCTATTTTTTACTGCCCGGAGAATTCGGTAAGATAACCGGCGGTCGCCCTCAAAATACAAAACCGCATCTACAATATGTTCCAGAACTTTAGGTCCGGCAATAGCACCGTCTTTGTTTACATGGCTAACAATGAAAGCTGGTATTTCCAAATCCTTGACCACGGACATAATGACATTGGTGCATTCCCGAACCTGCGTAATGCTTCCGGGAGAAGAAGAAATTTGGGAATGATTCATGGTTTGAATAGAATCGATCATCACCAGATCTGGTTTTTGCTGGCGAATTTGTTCCGTAATCACCTGTATGTCGGTTTCCGTTAAAATCATTAAATTTTCTGTAGTGACCCCTAAGCGGGAAGCTCTGAGTTTGATCTGCCGGGCGGATTCTTCACCGGATACATATAGAATTTGCAAAGATTTTCCAAGATCATTGCAAATTTGAAGCAAAATAGTGGACTTTCCGATTCCCGGATCTCCGCCAATCAAAATCAGGGAACCTTTGACGATCCCTCCGCCTAAAACACGATCCAATTCTCCCAAGCCTGTATGATAACGCAGCTCTTCATCCAGGGAGATTTCCTGCAGGGTCTTAGGATGAGAGGCGGCTTTCTTCCCTATGCTTCCCAGTGAAGTTGTTTCTTGAATCTCTTCTTCCATAGAATTCCATGCTCCGCACCCGGGGCATTTTCCATACCATTTAGGGGATACCATCCCACATTGCGAGCAAACAAAATTACTTTTAATTTTCCCAGCCACGTTTTATTTTTCCCCCTCAGGATTTTTTAATTCTTGCTTTTGTCCTATTATAACCTACTTTCTTTCCTCCCACAAGTAACTGCAAATACCTTGGTAAATGCAAAAAGCAAGTTGCTTTTGATAAGGATCCTGGGATAAAAGGCTTGCTTCTTCCGGGTTTGACAAAAAACCGCATTCCACCAATACAGCCGGACAAGTTGCGTTCCAAAGCAAAAAAATGGATTCAGTACATGGTTTGCATTCCCGTTTGTTTTGAGGCTGTAAAAATTCCACCGTTGTGCTTTGGATATATTCTGCAATTTTCGCGCTGTCCTGATTCTGTTTCCCATAAAACACTTGAGTACCGCTATATTGCTGCTGATCAAAAAAATTCTGATGTATACTGATAAAAACACAGTTTTCCTGCTTTTCGATTATCTTAAGCCGATTCTGTAAATCGCTGACTTTTCTTTGCCGAACGGTTTCTAATGTTGGATCTCCGATGGAGCAGTCTTCTTCTCTGGTCATGATAACAGAGTAACCGGCAGATACGAATAAAGAACGCAAATCATTGGCAATGGAAAGGTTAATATCCTTTTCCAAAATGCCGGAAGAGCTTTGTGTTCCACCGTCTTCTCCCCCATGCCCTGCATCAATGATAATAACCGGAAAATCATCTTGTGCCATTGCCATAGCGAAACGGTCCAGCTTTTTATAGGAAAAAATGGATAAAAACACAAAAACAAAACAACTTATCAACAATGCAAAAGTCGGAATTTTATTGCGAATCGCCAGCATATAGATCCCTCCCGTTCTATCATGTATATGAGGAAAAAGGATCTTTCATCCCAGCGATCCACATCAAAAAAACGACAGTGATTTTTCCGGGCAGAGCCACAGCATCGCCACGAAACAATCACTGTCGTTTCATTATCACTGAAATCTTATGAAAACAAAATCACAGGATTTGTCAAAGAACAAAAGAATCAGATATCTTCCAGATCCACTACGGTAGCATCACTGGCAGAGGCATAAACCAATTTCTCTACGATTTCCTTTGTATCTCTTGCAATAACGAGTTCTTCATTGGTTGTAATTACATATACAGGGATCTTGGAATCGAAAGCGGAAATCTTTCCTTCTTTTCCGCTGCGCATCTGATCGTTGATCTCCGGGTTGATCTTAACTCCCAGATATTTCAGCCCACGGCAGACCGAGTAACGGAGATGTGCCTGGTTTTCACCCAAACCGGCAGTAAAGACAATGCAGTCTACGCCGTTCATTGCCGCAGCGTAAGCTCCGATCTGCTTGATGATCTGATAGGCCAGCATTTCATGTGCCAAAATGGCTCTGTCATTTCCTTCGATCTCTGCTTTTGTGATATCTCTATCATCACTGGAAATTCCGGAAATTCCCAAAAGCCCGGATTTTTTATTGAGAATTTCATCCATCTGCGCCGGCGTTAAGCCCTCTTTCTCCATAATAAATGTAACCACAGAAGGATCCAGGGAGCCGCAGCGTGTTCCCATCATAAACCCATCCAAAGGAGTAAGACCCATAGACGTATCCAAAACCTGTCCATCTTTAATGGCGGTGATAGAGGACCCGTTGCCCAAGTGGCAGGTGATCATATTGATGTCTTCCAGAGGCTGGTGCATCAAATGAGCACAGTGACGGCTGACATACCGATGAGAAGTGCCGTGGAACCCATATCTGCGAATATTGTATTTCTCATAATATTCATAGGGAATTGCAAACATATATGCTTTTCTGGGCATTGTAGAATGGAAAGAAGTATCAAATACAACGCACTGCGGAACAGTCGGGCCAAAAACCTTCTGGCAAGCACGAATGCCATCCAATTCCGGTCCATTGTGCAGAGGCGCAAGAGGAATCAGGCTCTCAATGCCTTTAATTACATCTTCGTTGACCAAAAGAGACTTATTGAAAATAGCACCGCCCTGTGCCACTCTGTGACCAATGGCGGAAATTTCGCTCAAATCAGAAATAACGCCGTGTTTTTTGTCTGCCAGCGCCTCTGTAACCAAACGAAACGCATCAGTGTGGTCTGCCATTTTACATGTGGTCTTTACCTCACGTCCGTCAAAGGTTTTATGGCTGAAAATTCCTTCTTCCATCCCAATTCGTTCGCAATTTCCCTTGGCCAGAACAGATTCCGTATCCATATCAATCAACTGATACTTCAGAGAAGAACTGCCGGCGTTAATTACCAGTACTTTCATAATATCCTCCTGCACATACTTCATTTTAGACCGTCGTCGACCCTCAAGAGAATTGTCCCTTAAAGCTGGGTATTGCATACCCTGCGGCAATCTTGTAATATATAATATAATAGTACAAATATTTAAGGAATGCAAGAATATTCTTGCATCGTGTATTCTCAGAAAGAATAAAAGGGGTTAAATGTCCATGTGTGCAATGAATGCGTCTGGAGTTATCGCAGAGTTTAATCCTTTCCACAGGGGCCACAAAATTTTACTGCAACAAATTCGAAACAACGGCGCAGATTGCATTGTTGTAGCCATGAGCGGAAACTTTGTACAAAGAGGAGAACCCGCTTTCCTTCCTAAGGCATATCGTGCAAAAGCTGCCCTTATGTGCGGAGCGGATTTGGTTTTGGAGCTTCCTTTGCCTTGGGCAATGTCTTCCGCGGAACATTTTGCCCGCGGCGGTGTGTTTTTGTTAAATGAAATCGGGTGCAGTTCTCTTTGGTTTGGAAGCGAATGTGGATCTATTGATTTGCTTTCTGAGGCATCTCAGCAGCTGGACTCAGAAGAGGTTATACTTTCCCTTCGAGAGAACATAAAGGCAGGCGTCCCGTTTGCAAAAGCCAGAGAAGATGCTTTGCGTTCTTTGCACGGGCAAGCTTTCTCTTCCCTTTTGCAGCAGCCCAACAATATTTTGGGAATTGAGTATTGCCGGGCGATTCGTTTTTTTAAAAGTAAAATGCAGGCCGTAACAATTTCCAGAAGCGGGGCGGGTCATCACGATTGGGCTCCTTCAGAAGGAGTCGCCAGCGCTGGTTCTTTGCGAAAATGGGTAACACAATCCGGAGATATTACCCATCAGCCTTTTTGGGCACAATACATGCCTCTTGCGTCTTTCCAACTCCTAAAAGAAGCTATTCAAAACGGGCACGCTCCGGGCAAGATTTCGTATATTGAACGGGCGGTCTTATCGGCATTGCGAAGCATGCCGCTTTCGGATCTGGCCCAGCTTCCGGATATTGCAGAGGGGCTGGAAAATCGATTGTATAAAGCCATTCAGGAAGCTTCTTCCCTGGAACAGCTGATGGATACCGTAAAAACCAAACGATATGCTCATGCCAGGATCAGACGTATCGTTATGAGTGCATTTTTGGGAGTACAAAAGCAGCATGGAGATGGATTTCCTCCGTATTTAAGGGTGTTGGGAATGACGCCTGCCGGTGAGCAATTTTTGAAAGAAAAAAGCGATCCGGTTTCCTTGCCTTTCCTGCTGTCTTCCAAAGATATATCTCGGTTAACCGAAACGGGGAAGAAAATCTTTGAGTTGGAAAACCACAGCAGCGATTTGTACGGGATGACATTGCCGAACCCCACCCCTTGTGGAACAGAATACACGTATTCACTTATAAAAATTCCTTCTGTCGGGCACACTGATTAAATCAGAAAGAGGTGTAAAGATAAAATGCCTTTGGAAGTAAAAGAGATGATAGTTCCTTTTTATGGACAGTGCATTAGGATCTCCAATGGAAAAATCGCGGCAGAAATTGCGGTAGATAAGGGGCCCCGTATTTTTTCTTTTGGCGAGGAAAACGGAGAAAACCTCTTTTGCTCTGTACAAGGGGATACTTCAAAAAAAGAGGAATTTCATTACTATGGGGGACATCGGGTCTCTCTTGCACTAGGTGAAAACCAGATTTTTTATCCGGATAATGATCCTGTGATTTATAAAGTTTCACCTTCCGGTGCTTCCTTCATTCCTCCCTGCCGCGAAAATGGTCTGCAAATCGCGATGGAGATTCAAATGGATGAAGTTATGGCGGATATGATGGTAATTCATAGCGTTACTAACACATCTAAGGAGCGAATCTGTACGGCAGTTTGGAGTGCTACCATGCTAAATACCGGAGGAATCGAAATTTTGCCCCAAAATAAAGAATCCGGTGATTTAGCAGAGCTTCCCGATCAGGTACTTGCTTTTTGGCCCGGAAGCCGCATGAAAGATCCCAGGCTTTCTTTTGGGGAGCAAGATATGTATATTTTTGTATCTGCCGAAAAGTCCGAAAAAAAGGATCTGACTTTTGGCATCAACAACACAAGTGGTTGGGCTGCTTATGTGCGTGAAAATCATATTTTTGTAAAAAGGTATGTTCATAATGCACAAGGGTGCTACCCCAATCATAACTGTTCATTTCGAACGACGGTTTCTGATGAATTTTTAGAGATGGGATCTTATAGTCCGCTCTATTGGATTGAACCTGGCGAGACTATACGGCATGTGGAAAATTTTTCTTTGTTCTCTTCGTCCACACGCCTTGAAACAATCGACGATTCCCATGTGAAAATGTTTTTGGATTCCATGCAATGAAAAAATGAAAAAAGGATAGCCTGCAGTTTGTATCTGCAGGCTATCTTTTTTGTATCAATATAATGAATCTTTAAAGTCTGCCTCATCTTCCCTATTTTTTGCCGGTTCCTCCTGTTTTTCACCGGAAGAAATCATATAACGCTTAATAACGGGATATACAGTAAAATTAACCAGGAAACCGGTAAAAGAAAAGAGGAAAAACAAAGCAACAAAAATAAATCCGATTAAATAAATCAGCGGCCAGTTGTATCCCAAAAATTCAGTAACCAGCCAGAAAGCCACGCCGATAACAGTGAGAATCAAATTTCTCCAAATTCCCAATATGGAGAAAATCAAAGCGTTTTTATAAATCTGACGAAGTTTCAAATCAAAAGTAATAATCATTACAGGAATATAAAACTCAGCCCAAATAAACAAGCACGAGACGACTGCCGAAAAAACCAAAGGAATATAAAAAATCGGATTGGAAGCAGCCTGTGCCTGATAATAAGTGATAGCCACCGACAGAAGCAAATACAAGGTGATACTAATCACTCCGTTAAGCAGAAAGGCCTTCCAATTCTCTTTTATGGCGTCTACAAAATCTGAAAATAAAAAGGCATGCTCTTCTCTTGCGTAGTTTCGGCACACATATGTAAGACCTGCCAAAAACGGAAAGACCAGCACCCATATATAGCTGGTGAAAATAGAAAGAATGCTTTGCTGCAAGGGAATACGTGCAAAAAAGACCAGGAAAAAACAAATGATCACCGGCACTGCAAACATCAAATTTAGTTTGACAAGATTGAAAAACTTACGAAAATAAAGTTCCCAGAATTTAATAAACGCATTTTTTTCCGGTTCATCTTTAGAAACTCCAGGACCCGGCCTGTTATAATTCATGCTGAAAAGACCCAATGAAATCAACTCCTAAAAATAATTATCCCAACTTTGCCCGTGGATGACACTGATTATACACCTCTTTGAAGTGGTCATTCAAGAGGCGAACATAGATTTGTGTTGAAGAAATGTCTGAATGCCCCAACATCACTTGAATATCTTTTAGATCCGCGCCGTTTTCAAGTAGGTGCAGTGCAAACGAATGCCTTAAAGTGTGGGTTGTCAAATCTTTTTTGATCCCGGCCTGTTCTGCATAGCTTTTTACGATTTTCCAGAATCCCTGCCGGGTTAAACGATTACCGTTCAGATTCACAAAAAGAGCTTGTCCTCCATCGGTGGTTATAAGAGAAGTTCGAACATTGCAAATATAAGAGGAAGCTGCCGCAATAGCCGTTGGGTAAACAGGTATCATGCGTTCACCGCTTTTTCCTCGTGCGCAAATCAAAGTTCCGTTCGTAAGATTAATATCCTCTACGTTCAAATTCACCAATTCAGAAGCTCGTATTCCTGTAGCATAAAGCAATTCAAGGATCGCTTTATCCCGACATCCTTTCGGATCCTGTGGATTCGGCTGACTTAACAGAGCCTCTATCTCCCGGTTGTTGAGGATCTGAGGAAGCTTTTTTGAATCCTTTTTGGGACGTATAGTCTCTGTAGGGTTTTGCACGATATAGCCTAATTTTCCAAGATATCCATAAAAGCAGCGAACAGAGGCAATGATGCGCACAATCGTGGAACTGCTTTTCTTCTCGGCTTCCAGAGAAGAAAGATAATTACGCACATCTCCCGCAGATGCTTCGGCAGGATCCTCTATTCCTATTCCTCTTAAATAACTTAGAAAATAAGACACATCTCTGCAATAAGAATCCACCGTGTTTTGGGAAACTCTTTTTTCACATTGCAAATACTGCCTAAACTCAGCCAAAAGAGCTACCATTGTTCAGTCCCTTTCTTTATCCCCTCAATGAAGAAAGTCTTTTTAATCGCAGAAAAAGGAAGTTAAAAAAGAAAAAAATCAGAAAAACAAAAACTGGCGATTGCGTCACAAGCCGATGAAAAAAACAACAGGCATAAAACAAATCCAAAGCGAACAAAGAACAAACGGTATGCCGGTTTTTTTCGTTGGCTGATGGTACGAGACAGCTTGGCTGCTTCTTGTGCTGCAAATAGGAGGGCGGCTGCACATAAAAAAGACCCCGGAAGAATGGTGAGAAAATAATAAAAAAAGCCCTGCCATCCGTAAAAAAAGTACAGATAGCCTGCAACCATCCCCATTCCAAAACCACGAAAAAGCACTAAGCAAGGAATGAATACCATTCCTAAAACAGACATACCACAAACAAGGAATGATAAGGCAAACAAAAATGAAGATGCAAAAGAACCGATAAAAACAGCGCCTAAAGCGTTATCTGATCTTTTTACAACGCTGGCATGAAACAAAAAACTTAACTTCTCCAAAAACACGGAGGAAGCGCCTCCAGCAGCCAAAGCCCCTAAAGCCACACCAACAAGCAGCAAAAAAGCAAGGGTAACGATCAAAAGATGTGTCCGCATCCACTGAATCAAAGTGGCACAACCATGCAAATCAGACCCTTCTTTTGCAGAAGATGGCGAGAATGCTTTTTTTATGGGTATCCGAGACGAACGACGTGCTTTTTTAGAACTCCAGAAACAGATCATAACGCAAACTCCCTATTATTTAAACTCTATAGAGAGTATATGCGCTCATTTTAAAATCAGAACCAAAGGGCGGCTTTATCTAAGCCTATACGCTTTATTTATCATAATACAAAAACGTCCGAAGTGCAACAAAAATATACAAATATGCAGATCTGAATCCCTGACTAACATATTATGTTAACTTATGTATATTTGCGCATAAAAATTCAATCAACGACCGTTTCCGAACTTTGTGATGCCAATATATCCTCCTAATGCGCCTGCGAAAAATACAACGGGAAATCGGGTTCCCCAATCTGCCATATTTATATCAGAGGAAAACAACAGTGCGGAAAGAAGCAAAATTACAAAAAGAAAGGCTCCTGTGGCGCCCCCCATCCACAACCCCCTTTTCCCCGTTAATTTCGCAGAACTGATCCCAGCTACGAAGGAGGAAAGAGCAAGAATCGCAAGAATAAGTATGGTTACAAAAGATACAGGGAGAAATCCGGATGAAGTAATGACCCATGCCATCAGCAAAAGTAAAACCGCGCAAAGAGAAGCCCCAATAAGGGTAGAAATCCCTAAAGCTCTCAAAATTTGATAAACAGCACTTCCCTCTTTTTTTCTGATTTTTCTCACAAAAATCCCTCCGAATATCTATTTATCCAATAGATATTCGGAGGGAAATCTATTTATACCCAGTGGATAGAGATTTTATTCTCCATCCTCATGAATCGTATCTACGCTTCCGATTGCCCAGCGCTTGATACGAATCTTATCCCGATCAATACCTGTTTCGATCACCAAAGTTTCCGTTTCATCTTTGATGCTTAATACCCGTCCGCAAATGCCGCCGATAGTGGTAATTTCGTCACCAATCCGCACGCTTTTACGCATAGCCTCTTCCTTCTTCTTTTTCTTGGATTGAGGCCGAATCAACAGAAAATAAAAAACTCCGATGATAACCACATACATGCCTATCATCATAATCCAGCTACCTGCGTTGTTTCCAGAAGCAGCTTCACCGCTTGTCAGGGGAAGAAATTGAAACATTTGTTAGCACCTCCATAGTATTCCCGTTTATTATAGCAAACCTCTTTTCTCGATGCAAGCGATTTATACAATTTTTTCCGACACATCAAATACGAATTCCCAAAACTTCAATATTGTCTTTATAAAATGCTTCAAAAGTATCCTTATCTAATGCGTCACGAATACGTTCCAGCAATGTGTTGAAAAAGTAAATATTATGCATTACCGTCAGGCGCAAAGCCAGCATCTCTCCGCTTTTAAATAAATGATGAATATAGGCCCGACTGAAATTTCTGCAAACCGGGCAGTCGCAGGTTTCATCAATAGGAGATTCGTCCAACGTATATTTGGCATTTAAAAGATTTCGGCATCCACTCCAAGTAAATGCATGCCCATGTCTGGCATTTCTGGAAGGCATTACACAGTCAAAGAGATCTACTCCCCGCCGGACAGCCTCCAGAATATTAACAGGAGTACCTACACCCATTAGGTACCGAGGTTTTTCCGCAGGCATCTCAGGTTCCACCGCTTCCAGAATTTCATACATTTCTTCTGCAGTTTCTCCTACAGCCAAGCCTCCTATAGCATACCCGTTCAAATCCAGCTCTCGGATTTGCTTCATATGCTCGATCCGGATATCTTTATAGGTGCTTCCCTGGTTGATTCCAAACAGCATTTGATGAGGATTGATGGTTTCTTCAAGCTGATTCAGACGATCCATTTCCGCTTTGCAGCGATGAAGCCAACGAACTGTTCGTTGGCAGGATCGTTTTGTATATTCATATTCTGCAGGGTTTTCAATACATTCATCAAACGCCATTGCGATTGTAGAACCCAAATGTGATTGAATACGAATGCTTTCCTCCGGCCCCATAAAGATTCTGCGGCCGTCAATATGGGAAGCAAAGGTAACCCCCTCTTCCTGAATATTGCGAAGTTTCGCCAAGCTAAACACCTGAAATCCGCCGCTATCCGTCAAGATCGGACCATCCCAACGGGTAAACCGGTGCAGGCCGCCCAATTTAAACACAGTTTCATCTCCCGGACGCAGATGAAGGTGGTACGTATTGCAAAGCTGTACCTGGCATTTTAATTCCTTTAAATCCAGGGCGGACACACCGCCTTTAATGGCGGCGGCCGTAGCAACATTCATGAATCCCGGAAGCTGTATGGTTCCATGAGGGGTTTGAAATTCTCCTCTGCGGGCTTTACCGAAAGTCTTTTTTAACTGATACATAAATTTCCTCTTTACCCTTTAATCTTTGTTCCGTAAAACTAAACCTTACTGAAACGGCTCCATTTGCTTATTATACAGACAATGTCTGGTATACTCACAAAAGAAGGAAGCGCCGGATTGGCTGCGAAATGTTTCTACCAACAAGGAGGGATTTAGATTATACTCACTGCCAGCCGGCAGGAGCACCTCTGTATAAATTGTTTCTCCATCCTGAAAAATTTTCCGGATTTGTAAATCCGGCTTCAGATCCACAACCAGAGGTCCGCTTTTCGAACGTTTTTCTGCAGGAATTTTTTCCTGATTTAAAAAGCTCTCCCACTTTTGAAAAAGATCGGTTTCTGCGTTTTCAGGTGTTTCAGAACACATTTTCAGCTCATACAAAGCATAAGCAATCTTTCCGGGTTTCTCTTTAGGATCGGTAACTGCAAATACCGGTAAATCCGCAGGAAGCGTTTTTTGGAGGCGAAGAAGCAGCTCTTCATCCGTTATTTTTGTTTCGTCGATTTTCATATCCATGCATTCTCTTTCTCCTCGAACGCCCAGTGAAAGAGGCAATGCAAAGGTGATAAAAGCATGCGGATTAAACCCTTGCGTATACCAAAGGGGAATTTTAGCCATGTGTACCGCCCGGGCCATACACCGATTGAGATCCAAGTGAGAAATGAATCGGGCTGCGCCTAATTTTTTAAACCAAATCCGTACGGTCTTCAACGCAGATCCCTCCTTTAAAGCAGGAAGCTCCGCAGGCGGAACATTTCTGCATGCAATTGGGTGTTATCTCAGCCTGATATGCTTTTTTGCATTCGCGAATCAAAAACTCTTTGGTAATTCCGTAATCCAAATGATCCCAAGGCAGGATTTCATCAAAGCTTCTGCGGCGATTGGCATAAAACGCGGGATCAACCTTACAAATCTGGAAGGCGCGCATCCATTTTTCATAGGAAAAACAATCGTTCCAGCCGTCAAACTTACATCCCTGGCGGTGTGCTTCCAAGAGCACCGGTCCTAGACGCCGGTCTCCTCTTGCAAAAACTCCCTCCAAGAAACTAACCACCGCTTCATGGTAGTTGCATTCCAATTTGCGGCTATGCACACAGTTTACCAGATGTTTTTGCTTCTCCCTTAATTCTTTTACCGTATCCTGTGGTTCCCATTGGAAGGGTGTAAAGGGTTTTGGTACAAAACCGGATGCGCTGACGGAAACCGATACGCCTCTTCCTTTTGGCCGGTCCGGGTTTGCATAAAAAGCATCCACTACTTTTTGCCCCAGGTTTACGATTCCTTCAATATCTTCCAAGGTTTCCGTAGGCAATCCAATCATAAAGTATAATTTAATTGAATTCCAACCGCCTTTGAAGGCTGTGGAAACTGTCTTCATCAATTCTTCCTCAGTGACATTTTTGTTGATCACATCCCGCAAGCGTTGGGTTCCGGCTTCCGGCGCGAAGGTAAGACCGCTGCGGCGAACAGTTTTGATTTTATCCATAACCTCTGTAGAAAAATTATCCACCCGCAAAGATGGCAAAGAAATTCCTACACGGGCATCCTCTGTCCAGGTAAGAAGCTTGTCCAGTAGCGGATTCAGCTGCCGATAGTCGCTGGTGCTAAGAGAAGAAAGGGAAATTTCATCATACCCCGTGTTCTCACAAAGGCTCTTGCACTGGCGATTGATGGTCTCCACGGACTTTTCCCGAAACGGCCGATAGATAAATCCGGCCTGGCAGAAACGGCAGCCGCGGATACATCCCCGCAATACTTCGGAAACAGCCCGATTATGGACTATATCCAAGTAGGGAACTACGAACCGATCTGGAAAATACATAGAGTCCAAATCGTTCATAACCCGCTTTGTAATCTTAGCAGGAGCACCGCAAAGAGGAGTAACGGAAGAAATCGTCCCATTCTCCTTATACTTTACATCATACAAAGAAGGAACGTATACGCCGGGAATCTGCGCAGCCTGAATAAGGAATTCTTGCTTACCGACATTTTCCTGCTTACATTTGCGGTACAGCAAAATCAATTCCTTATCAATCTCTTCCCCTTCCCCCAGAAAAAACAAATCCACAAAATCCGCAAGGGGTTCCGGATTGCAAGCGCACGGCCCCCCGGCTACCACAAGATTTTTCAGCCCTTCTCTCTGGCTGGCTAACAGAGGAATTCCCGACATATCCAACATATTCAGGATATTGCTGTAGCTGAGTTCATACTGCAAAGTAAATCCCAAAATATCAAATTCCCGTAGGCTGTCTCCGCTTTCCAAGGCGTACAGATCTAAATGAGCATCACGCAGCTGCTCCTCCATATCGATCCAGGGAGCAAAAACACGTTCACACCACACGCCGTCCATTTCATTGAGTATACCATATAAGATTTTCATTCCCAGGTGAGACATACCCACTTCATAAACATCCGGAAAACAGAAAGCAAAGCGGACGTCCACGTCCTCTTTGTTTTTTATCACACTATTTAATTCCCCGCCTGTATATCGGCTGGGTTTTTGCACTTTCATCCAAATTTTTTCCATATTAGGATTCATACGCTGCATTCCATCCTTGTCCCATTTGTTCTTAACCGAATGCACTGGTATTCGGCATTTCTTTTGTTATTATACTGGAAAAAGTCCCTTTATTGCAACAGAGAATGGAATAAACTTTAAATGCTGTGAGTTTTAACTGCTAGCCATCCTCATATTCATGCTTAAAAAGTATTATAAATCATTTTTCATATCTTTATTGAATGTAATGTGCTGTAAAAAAGCACGCAGTTTTCCGGAAGTAACGTTCCCGCCCTTCCAAACTAACATTACATCGCTTGTCCATTCCGGAGAAAACGGGCGGAAACAGATTGCTTCTCCCCTGTAGTTTCCATTGATACGTTCCGGGGCTACAATATATCCTTTGTTAATTTGTGCCAGCATTAAAAAGTCTACCAAAAAATTGTAAGTAGCCTGTACAACTGTTTCTTCCAATACAATAAGTTTTCTGGTTTCCATTTCTTTCTGTAGAAAGAAATCTTTAGGAAGAATAAGTGGTAAATGAGCGAGATCTTTTGCGGTGATTTTAACCTTGGAAGCTAAGGGATCTTCCGGTTTCATGAATAACCCCCAACGAAGCTTCCGAGGTAATAAAATGGTAGCGTATTTTTTATTTTCTTCAAAAGGATGTACAAAACCGACATCGATTTCTTCCGTATCAATTTTATCTAGAATATCCTGAGAATTTCCAAAATAAAAGTCCCATTGAATTTTAGGGTATTGTTCAGAAAAAGAGTGCATCCATCCTTCCAAAAGGGATCCAACCGCCAAATCTGAAATTCCAACAGAAAGCGTGCCCTCTGTATTCTCATTTTCAGGATAGAAATCTTGAAGCGTTTTTTCCGCCAGCTCCACTATCTTTTTTGCTCTCTCATATAAGATTTCTCCTTCTGAAGTAAGAGTTGTTTTGCGCTTATTGCGGATAAAAAGATGGGTGTGTAATTCTTTTTCCAGATCTATCAACTGGCGGCTTAATGTAGGCTGAGTAATTTTTAGCCTTTCTGCAGCTCGGGTTATATTCCCTTCTTGCACTACTGTTATAAAATATCGCAAAACCCGTATTTCCATGTTTTTCCCTCCTTCGTTTTTAGCATACCATATATATAGTCAAAAAGCAAAATAAAGCTATATAAATGCTTATTTAGCATACTGATTTTCTTTATGATTTTTTAACACTAAAAAAATTACACTGTAAATGCAAAAAAACAATAAAGAAAAATTATAAGTAGAACGAAAGAGAATAACAAATCCCAAGATTCCTAGCGGGAGAAGGAAGAGAAACGATAGAATTTCTATACTGATGATCGCTACCCTTTCCGGTATAAAGGAACATAAAATCAAATATAGGATATTTCCTCCATCCAAAGGCTCTATAGGCAATAAATTTACAAAACCTAAGGCTAAGTTTGACCACCCAAAAGGCGTGCATTCTCCCTGAAAAAAATAAAAAATAGCGAAAAAAATTAAATTAAAAAAGGGCCCGCAAGCAGATATGAAAATTTCCTGTTTTGCGTTAAATCCAGCATAATGTTCCTGGCATATTTCTGCCCCCAGTATAGAGAAACGAACTAATGTGATTTTTCGCTTGCAGCCTGTAATTCCTAAAATATGCCCTGTTTCATGGATTACCGCGGCACAGATTCCCCAGAAGGCCAATCCGTTTGGATCCATTAGTATCCAAAACGTTATCGCCGCAAAAAGTAAAAAATCCACCTGGATTCGTTTAGATGCCAATCTTAGCTGTATCATGTGCCTGCTCCATCAGATGAGGATGTTACATCCTCGTCGCCAACCATTTCCCCTTCCGAAGGAAAGAGGTCAAAAAAATGCTGTCTCATGTTGTCCCAATCTTCTTCCAATAAAATGCTTTGATTCACGTAGGTAGAATACCACTCCTGCACGCTCTGAAACAAAGCATTTGCAGAAAATCGTAAAATTAGGCAAGCAAGCAATACCATACTGCACACAAAGATCTGCAGTAATAAAAGCCAGTGTTGCGGATCTTTTTTTCTTTTTGGAGCGGATTTTTTAGTTTTATCCGGGAAATTTTTCTTTTCTTCTCGTAACTTGTTAAAATCCTCCTCAAACGATACGTCATTTCTTCTTTGCATTTTTCCCTCCAGCTTTTCTTTAGAAATTCATTTATACTTATGCAAAACAAAACAAAAAAAGACGAAGGGAAGCTTTAAAAAAGTAAAAAATACTCCGTTCTCAAATTTTGAGAACGGAGTATAAATCAGTTTGATCCAGATTCTTCTTGCGGCACGATGGCGTCAGAAGATACAGAATCGCTCCATTGTGCATATAGGGTAATGTTACTCTGTATGTTAAGGATCTGATCGCCGGGTAGATAGGAAGCCCCTTTTCCATTGGCTTGCGTATTCCAATGTAAAAACTGTTTCCCGTTATTTTTCATGTTTCCTGCTGCAAGGACGGTTGCTGTTTGCCCAGTTGTATATTTTCCAGCATCCACAGGAGGAGTCTCTCCCCCATTGGCATTATAGGTGACCTGATATGTAATCGGCGTCCACATAGCATACAGAGTCAAATTTGCGGAAATATTTTTATAAACGCTTCCGGGAGCATATGAAGTTCCGGATCCATCTGCGCGGGTATTCCATCCGGAGAAAGTATATCCTTCTCGTGTCATATTTCCCGGCTGTGCCAGTGTTACATTGCTGCCTAACGTGTACTTCTGGGAATCACTGGGCGGCGAAGACCCCTCATTTGCGTTGTAAGTAACCGTATACGCTTGTTCCTCTACGTTTACATACATAACATTTTTATCTACGTTACCGCTGATACCGGGGCACTTCGCCTGAGAAGTAAACTGCCAAATATCATAATGGCCGGTGTAATCCGTTTGAGAAGTATAATGAGCAAACCAAATCTTATACCGGCTGCTTAAGAGCGCAGTATCAAAATTCTGATAATTTCCACGCCCGTAATACACCATGGGGGTATACCCTGCAGCTTTTACTACTTCGCAAAAAACAACGGAATTCTTCGTGATCTGCTGTTGACTTAACCCATATGTACGATACTCCGGATCCCAATTTTCCATATCATACGCAACAGGAAAATCCAGGGAGTATCCTTGCAAATATTGCAGCATAAAAGCAGCCTCTTCTCTGGCTTCTTCTTCGTTCAAAGCTTGAGAAAAGAAGTAAGCTCCCACTTTTAGCCCGCTGGCTTTAGCACCTTGTATGTATTCCGAAAATTTATTATCCAAGCAAAGCTTTCCTGTGCCATAGCCGCGATAACCTACACGGATGATCACAAACTCAATTCCGGAATCCTTTACCAGCTGCCAATTGATATTTCCTTGGTAATAAGAAACATCAATTCCATACACAGCCTTGGGGACGATTACAGTCGAGCCGGAGGAAGAAGATCCGGAGGAAGAGCCAGCAGAAGACCCAGGCGAAGATGTTGATCCGGAGGATCCGGACGAAGACACATTGCTGGAGGGAGAATCCGGAACAACAGAGGACGGCGGAGGAACGGGATCTTTTACAGGAACTTCTTCTTCACCACCTGGCTTTTTTCCGTTATTCGGGTATAAAGCATCTTCCGTTTTGGCTGTTTCACTGTCTTTGGAAACAACTTCTGTTTCTGATTTGATCTCTATTTCCGTGTAGTCCAATTCTTCGCTTGAAGACGTGTCTGAAGAACTGGGCTCCTGAGAAGAAATTTCGGATGAAACTTCAGAAGATACTGCCGAGGAAGTTTCGGAAGATTCTTGGCTGGATACCGAAAAAACCTCCGAAGACTGAGAAGACACGGAAATATCCGCAGCAATCTCTGTAGGGCTGGCGCCTGCTGCCAATGCAATGACAGCACCAGCTAAACAACCAGCAATCGCTCGCTGTGCTCTTTGGGTTCGTTTGACGAATCCCCACACATTTTTCCAATTCCAAGACATTTTCATTTTTCCTTTCTTTCCCACTATAGATCACATATTTTGACCCGTTTGAAACACACCTTTTTTATTCTATCTGAAAAGAGAGAAAAAGTAAACCACCATTTTTCACCAATTCTTGAAAGGAAAAGATAAGGGTGTTCCTGTCAGTAGCGGGCATTCACCGACTTAAGAAAACACATACGGGGAACACATAAACAGCGCTCCAAGCTATGCACGCAGCTGCTACACAGAGAAAATATGCCGGATTTTCCAATTTTTCCAACCAACGAGGATGCTGTTTCCGAATCCATACATAAATGCCCAAAAGCAGCAGACCAAGTGCTGTAAAGATCCAACCCAAACGAAGCCCAGGAACCGAGTAGGAAAGCTCTACAATATTTTTCCCTTCCTGCAGGGGTATCGCCAAAAAAGTATCAAAAACTGTATAAATATCTGTTTTCTGGCCATTTACCAAAGCTGTATACCCACCGTCGTTTGCGATGGGAACAAAAAGATATTCACCGGACGCTCCATCTTCCACCGTAAAGGAAAAGCGGTCGTTGGAACAATAGACTGTGGGCAATTCCGCAGCATCCATAGTTTCTTTCAAAGCTTGGATGTCCAGCCCAAAAACACCTATGGAATAGGCTTCCACGTCTTTATTTAATTCTGCATAAATAGAAACCGTGGTGTCTGTATATGTTCCTAGATCCAAAAGACCGTTGGAAGACTGAGAAGGATAATCACTTTGAATTTGTTGTCCATTTACATAAATGTTGAAACTGCCGTTTACTGCCTCCCGAAGGTAATTGTGTGTTTCATCAAAGCAATCAAAGTAAAGCTGCTGTGTACCGGAAACCGTAACCGAATAAGACAAAGCGGCCCCCTGGTCTGCTTTCTGTATATAATACACTTTTCCTGCTTCTGTTTCCCCGGAAAGGATGTTGTTCATAGAACTTGGCAAATAATGAACAAAGGGGGATTTTTGTTCTGAAAAAAGAGTGTGATAAATTTTCTCTTGTACACCTACACGGGTAACAGCCTGTATTTTTTCTAACTCATCAATATTTTTTGAAGAAAATACCACTCCAAACGGAACCGTTTCATACGCCTTTGTCAGCACATAGGATGAATTTTGATATACCACAACGTCTTCTGGGTCACAATCCCCCACAGACTTAATAACATATTGGTTCCCCATTAACCAGTCGGAAAATAAGGTGCCTCCGTTGGAGTTTACCTCCATCCAGTAGGAGGAATATCCTAATTTTTTCATTGTGTACATGTAATCCTTTTGTGTCAGCGAAGTATAATGACTCAAAGAAGGATATCCCAGTGCTCCAATCAAATTTACGTCAAAATATTTCTTTTCTGTTTTAACCCGATAAAAGCTGTCCGAATCGATCTGATCTGCAAGATCCAACACGTTACGGTATCGTTCCGGAGAATTCCCGGCTGAACCAATATACACTGCTCCGTTAAACACACATTCGGTACAGACCAACAGAGCAAGAAAAAAGGTGAAAACCTTTGTTGTGATCTGGCGATAACGAAGAAATAGAAGCAGCAGAAAATAAGACGCTCCCGTTACCACAAAGAACACCAACAACAAGGAAAGAGATTGGTCCGTTCCCCAAAGGGTTCGGGTATAAACGGTAATTTCTTTGAAAAAGTCCCGCAGCAACAAAATGGCTGTACAAGGTACAAGCAAGCAGGCCACCGCCAAAAATACGCAAATCCCTCTGGAGGTCGTTGCTGCAGGGCGCTGCCCCTCTTCTTCTAAAAGAGAAGCAAACAGGATCAGCCCAATGAACACGGTCATATAGCCGTATCGAACAGGAAAGGCTTGATAACTTCCTGTATGCCACATTTTGTTAATTGGCTCAATCAGCACCGGAATCAGCATCAGCAAAAAAAGAATCAAAATGTAAATTCTTTTCTTTTCCCATCTCCGGCCTTTAAAGAAACAAGCTAAAATAGCAATTAAAATAACGCTTGTGCATAGAATTTGCGGGAGTGTAGTGTGCAGCGTAGTTAAAAATTTGCCGCTGATCAAATTGAAGTACAGGTCTCCTGTGCGGGCGGAGGCGAGATATTGCAATAGTGATGGAAGCCAAACCGGTGCGGTAATAAAACCCGAAATAAATGTACCAATTCCCAGCAAAACCGTATTTTTTCCACGTTCTGCCGGCTGCACACAAAAATGAATATACAAAACAGAACCAATAAGAACAAAAAGAAGGACCATATAGCTTAAATAAAAATTTACAGCCATCATGGCAGAGAGTGCTAAAACGTAAGGCAAAATCCGATACTTTTCTGAAATCCACAAAAGAGATAATAGCAAGAGAGGAAGCAGATACATCATATCCAGCCATACAATATTTTGGTAATAAAAAAGCGAATATCCGCAAAAAGCATATAAGAGGCTTAAGCATACCGTCTGTGCTTCATTGAGTTTCCGAAATCGTTTGTGAAAAAACACAGAAGCCGTAAAAGCACAAACCATCATTTTCCCAACGACCATTAAATTTACCGCATGATAAATTTCTGTTTTTGGGATCCAAAGCATCAAAAAGGAAAAGGGACTGGACAGAAAAAACAAAAATACTCCCCAGAAATTCATTCCTCCTGCGTTTTGCATATTTAAGAACAAAGAGCCATTTTCTTCCAGAATATCCTTAAAATCCAACAGAAGAGGGATCACTTGCTGGTTCATGTCACACCAAGAAACCGTATTATCTCCAAAAGGATATAGTTTGAACCAGGAAAACAAAAGGAACGCCAACAACAAAACACATAGAGGTGCTGCTGCATATATGAAAATTCTTTGCCCCAAAGAACGATTTTCCCATCTGGTTTGATTTTCCAACAAAGGACTCCCCCCGTTTAAACATTACTAATGTTGAACATTATAACACAAGCCCGGCAATAAATATACCGGGCTTGTGTTACTCAATTTAATTCAATTTAATTTTCAGATGAACCTTTTTCCCTTTTTTGGCCATAATATATCCTTTTTCAAACGCGGCTATGGAAATTCTTTCGGAAGGATCCTCTACTTTCCGGTCATCAATGGAAATACCGCCCTGCTGCACCAAGCCTCTTCCCTCTCGCTTAGACGGAATCAGCTTTGCTGCCTGCAAAACATCCAGAACACCCGCTTCTCCATCCGCGAAAAGTGCACCTGAGATTTCAACCGTGGGCATATTTTCATTGTCTACCCCACCGGAAAACAACGCACGAGCCGCATCCTGCGCCTTCTGCGCTTCCTGTTCTCCGTGGATCAGTTTCGTAACCTCAAACGCCAAAATTTCTTTGGCCCGGTTTAATTCACTGCCTTCCAGCTTAGCCAACTCCTCAATTTCTTCCAGAGGAAGGAACGTAAGGATCTTCATGCAGCGAATTACATCCGCGTCGTCCACATTTCTCCAGTACTGATAAAAATCAAAAGGAGATGTTTTTTCCGGATCCAGCCAAACAGCGCCCTTTTCCGTTTTACCCATTTTCTTTCCTTCACTGGTGGTAAGCAGGGTAAACGTCATGCCGTAGACTTCTTTTCCTTCTTTTCTGCGCAGAAGTTCCACGCCGCCAATAATATTGCTCCACTGGTCGTCGCCGCCCAGTTCCATAACACAATCATAGCGTTTATTCAGTTCCAGGAAATCGTAGCTCTGCATGAGCATATAATTCAGTTCAAAGAAAGAAAGTCCTCTTTCCAATCTTTGTTTATAACACTCGGCAGCCAGCATTCGATTCACAGAGAAATGAACGCCCACTTCCCGGATAAAATCGATATAATTCAGATTCAGAAGCCAATCCCCATTGTTGGCCATAATGGCCTTTCCCTGAGAGAAATCAATCAGCCGGGACATCTGCTTTTGGAAGCAGGAAATATTATGATCGATCGTCTCCTTTGTGAGCATTTTGCGCATGTCCGTCTTTCCGGAGGGATCTCCTACCATTCCTGTTCCGCCGCCGAACAATGCGATGGGAACATGCCCTGCTTTCTGCATGTGGGTCATAACCATAATCTGCACAAAATGACCAACGTGCAAACTGTCCGCCGTAGGATCAAACCCGATATAAAACTTAATTTTTCCATGGTTCAGCAATTCCCGGATTTTTTCCTCGTTTGTCATTTGGGCGATCAACCCTCTGGCTTTCAGTTCATCAAATACTCCCATTTTTATACCTCCAGTTTGTTGTTCAGAGGGCATTGATACAAAAAACGCCCTCTGCGTTTTTTTGCAGAGGGCGGAATAAACCGCGGTACCACCTCAATTCACCTCAATCTCACAATTGAGGCCTCACGGGTACAAAAAATACCCTAGCGCTGTAACGTGCGCACACGACAAAGCCTACTTTCCGACGAGTTCAGCCTTGCAGCTCCGGGATGTACTTCCGCAAACCGCGCTTGCCTGCTCGCATCTACCGCAGACTTTCTGTAAAGCACAAGAAAGCGTACTTCTTCCCTTCTTCGCCATTGGGTACATTATAAGCTTCTTGCCGACGCCTTGTCAAGCGTTTTTTGCCTGTTTCAGCATTTCCGCGCAGTTTTGACGCAAAAGGGGCGTGATCTCATTTCCTCCCATTATACGGGCCAATTCTTCCACACGCTGCTCCTCATCCAACTGAGAAACACAAGTAAACGTTCTTCCGTTCTCTACATGTTTCTCAATCTTGTAATGGGAATTTGCCAACGCGGCGATCTGCGCAGAATGCGTAACACAAATAACCTGGCGATGTTTTCCTACTTCCCGCAGTTTTAGCCCAACCTTGTAAGCCGCATTTCCGCTTATTCCCGTATCAATTTCATCAAACACCATGCTGCCAATGCTGTCAAACTCTGCCAAGACGGTTTTGATAGCTAACATAATACGTGAAAGCTCACCGCCGGAGGCAATTTTTGACAAAGGTTTAGGGGACTCACCGGGGTTTGTAGAGATGAGAAACTCAATCTTATCGCAGCCGGTTTCGGAAAGTTCACATTGCGTTTGATTGGAAATAAATTCCACCGACGGCATATTTAAAAAGCGCAACTCTTCCTGTACGCGCCGAGAAAGAAGTTCCCCGGCTTTTCTGCGCTGCACGGAAAGTGTATCCGCCAGAGTTTTTGCCTGGTTTAAGAGTTGTTCTTCCTGGGCAGAAAGCTGCGCGTATAATTCATCTGAAAACTCTATCGTTTTCATCTCTTCCTGACAAGCCGACAGAAATTCCAGCATTTCTTCTTCCGTGCTTCCGTATTTCATGCTGAGACGATATAAAAGATCCAAGCGATCTTCGATAGCTTCCAATTCTTGCGGATCGTATTCTGTTTTATCCGCCAAGATACGGATCTCTTCCAAGCAATCCTCCAGGTCATACATACAAGACTGCACTCGCTCCGATATATTCTGCGCTTCCGGAATATACTGCGCAGAAACCGAGATAAAATCCGTTGCTTCCCGTAAAGCGGAAACGACTCCTATTCCATCCTCTTCCCCGGAAAGTATTTGCAGAGCTTTTCCTAATGACTCTGAAATTTTCTCACTGTTCTGGTAGATCCTTCTTTGCTCTCCCAGCTCTTCTCTTTCTCCCGGGCGGATCCCGGCGTCTTCCAGCTCCTGAATCTGGTACTGCAGCAAATCCATTCGTCTGGCTTTCTGAGACGTATCGGTTACCAAGCCATTCAGCTTTTTTCGCACGGTTTCCAACTGGTAAAAAACAGTCTGATATTGAGAAAGTGCAGCAGGATCGACTCCCATGCGATCCACGTATGAGCGGTGCAGCTCAGAAGACAGCAGCTCATAATTCTCATGCTGTCCGTGAATGCTCAGCAAACATCTCCCCAACTCCCGAAGGGAAGAAACCGTGGCAGGGCAGCCATTGATCCTGCAAGTACTTTTTCCTTCTGCGGTAATATCCCTTTGAAAAATCAGGGAACCTTCCTCGGGCTCAAATCCCAATTCCTGGGCCTTTTGGACGCACTCCGGGGAAAGATCCTCAAAAACCGCACTGACACGAGCACTTTTTACTCCTGTACGCACCAAATCTCTGGAGACCCTTTCCCCTAAAACGGCATTCACAGAGTCGATCAAAATAGATTTTCCCGCTCCTGTTTCTCCCGTCAACACATTTAAATTTTTACCAAAAGCAACTAACGTCTTTTCAATAACAGCTACATTTTCGATATAAAGCTGAGCAAGCATAGCAATCACCCAATCGTTTTTTGGAAATCTTCCGCCAGTTTATGGGCATAGACAGCATCCTTGGTTACAATGAAAATTGTATCATCTCCGGCTAAAGTGCCCACAATACCGTCCCATTGCAAAGAATCCATGGCCGCGCATACCGCTTGCGCCATACCGGTGAGGCACTTGATTACTACCATATTCTGCGCACTGACACTGGAGATTCCATTCTCCGACAATAAACTATAAAATTTAGCAGAAACATTCTTTCCCCCGTCTTTTCCGGTGGAATACTTATACTTTCCGGCTGAAGTAAGCGCCTTTACCAGCCGTAATTCTTTAATATCTCTGGAAACCGTTGCCTGCGTCACGTCAAACCCATCTTCCCTCAGGCGGCGAAGAAGTTCTTCCTGGGTATCAATGTCATAACGGTGAATCAATTCCAGAATTTTAGCATGCCGTCTTTTTTTCATTTACAATCTCCTTTCTGCCAATTTGCTGTTTACAACTTCATAAAAATTAAGATTTTTAATTTTTATCAATCGAGCCGGCGTTTCGGCTTTCCGAAAAGTTACGCTGGAAACATTTGGAGACAAAGGAATAGAAACACTTCCATCAACAGTCAAATAACTCTCCTGCGATGCAGAATCAGAAAGGATCTGAACGCGTAAACAAGAATCTTCTCCGAAAACCACAGGCCTTGTAAGCAGAGAATGCGGGCAAATCGGAGAAAGCAAAATGCAGCGCATACCGGGGTCGATCACCGGGCCGCCGGCAGATAAGGAATAAGCGGTAGAACCCGTGGGGGTGGAAAGAATCAACCCATCTGCCCTATATCCGCAGAGAATAGTATCGTTCAAGAGAACTTGAAGGTCCAGAATTCTGGAAAGAGTCCCTCTTGCTACTACCGCATCGTTTAATGCGAAATATGTTTCTTCTTTCTGCGGGCCGCTCAGAGTAACTTCCAGCATCATCCGTTCTTCAATGGTATAATTGCCGGAGATCAAATCCGGGAGATGATCCAGCTCATCGGTCTCCAATCCCGCAACAAATCCCAGCCGCCCTACATTGATCCCCAGAACCGGCTTTCCGAACCGCGCAGCTTCTTTTGCACAGCGGATAATGGTGCCGTCTCCTCCGATTGCAATAGCTATATCACATTTAGGGAGCATTTGTTCTTCCGGTTTAAATAAAGCGGACAGCTGGGGGAAAAATTTCTTTGTTTCTATCGGCAAGACTGTCTCAGCCATCAGAGAAGATAATACTTCCACCACACGTTCTGCATAAAAAGCGGCATCTTTTTTTAGAAGGTTGGGAAATACAGCTATGTTCAAGTTACCTCACCGCCATTTAAAACATCATGAGACTGTTTTACCAGCGCAGAAACATCGATCTCCACTTCCATACAGGGCTCTTCCGTTTTTCTTAGATACAACAGGTACTCTATGTTTCCTTCCGGCCCCTTAACAGGAGAAAATGTCACTCCCCTTACCGTATAGCCGTTCTGCAAAACAAAATTAAGTATTTTCAGAATGACTTCCTCATGTACGGATTTATCCCGCACAACACCTTTTTTCCCTACTTTTTCTCTTCCCGCTTCAAACTGTGGCTTGATCAAGCACACGGCTTCCCCGCCATCTTTGATAAATTTTCGGGCAACAGGCAGCACCAACTGCAATGAAATGAAAGATACGTCCACGCTAAAGAAATCTACCAATTCCGGAACTTGCTCTTGTGTCAGATAGCGCACGTTCGTTCGTTCCAGATTTACAACTCTATCGTCTGTTCGAAGCTTCCAAGCCAGCTGTCCATACCCAACGTCGATAGCATACACTTTTTTCGTACCGTTCTGCAGCATACAATCGGTAAATCCACCGGTAGAAGCTCCAATATCCATTGCCACTGCTCCAGCCAGAGAAATAGGGAATGTTTGCATGGCTTTCTCCAATTTCAGCCCGCCTCTGCTAACATACGGCATCTCTTTTCCCCGAATTTCCGGTACTTCATCCGAAGGGACCATGGTGCCAGGCTTATCGTATTTCTGATTGTGAAGGAATACTCTGCCTTCCATAATCATACTTTTGGCTCGCTCCCGGCTGGAAGCCAACCCTAAATCAAAAATCAGCTGATCCAAACGCTTTTTTTCGCTCACGATTCGCACTCCGTTACAATTGTCGTTATAATTCCTTCCATATCAAGCTGTAAAGCTGAAAGACTTTCCTCCATAGAGGCGTGAGGAACGAATTCCGATATTCCCTTTAGATGAAATTTCCCATGGAAATGTTCTTCCTTCCATAAAAGAGAAGCGAAATGTTCTCCCACGCCGCCCGGTTCCATCCCTTCTTCAAAAAAGAAAACATGGGAGCAGAAATCAGCCTGCCGCACAGCACCGGAATGAATGGGCTTTATACAGTTTAGCTTTAAGACTTTTGCCGAAAATCCTCTCTCTACTAAAGCATCCACAGCTTTACAAACATTACTGAATAATCTGCCATAGGTCACAACAAGGATTTCCGCCTTTCCTTCCCCGTAAAGCCAATACTCTTTACACGGCTTTCGGCATACAATTGGTTTTTCCGGTTCCTTTCCCCGTGGATACCGGATAACTGCTGTTCCCTTACAGTCATACAAAACCGTTTCCAGACAATCCCGCAGCTCTGAGAAACAATATGGAGAATAGATCGTGAGATTCGGAATGGACTGAAGGAACGCAACATCAAAAATTCCTTGGTGTGTCTCTCCGTCTTCCCCTACAACCCCCGCGCGATCCACGGCAAAAACCATTCGAATTTTCTGCAAAGCCGCATCATGAATCACTTGGTCAAACCCACGCTGTAAAAATGTAGAATACAATACGCAAACCGGAAGCATCCCTCCGGCGGCTAATCCTGCGGAAAAAGTGACCGCGTGTTCCTCAGCGATTCCGACATCAAAAAATCGTTTGGGATACCGCTGAGAAAAATCAATCAGCCCCGTCCCAGCAGCCATGGCTGCCGTAATGGCGCATATTTTAGAGTCTGATTCCGCAAACTCACATAAACATCTTCCGAAAACAGAGGAAAAATTTTCTTCCTCCGTGGGGGTTACTCCATATTGTGGATCAAAATGCGAAACACCATGGTAGACTCCTGGATGTTTTTCTGCCGGGGAATACCCTTTTCCCTTTTTTGTAATTACATGGAGCAATACCGGATACGGAATAGTTTTTGCGCCTTCTAAGACTTCTATAAGATTTTTCAAATCATGACCATCATACGGACCATAATAGGCGAACCCAAAATCCTCAAAAATGGTGGTGTTATAGATCATTTTCTTCAGAGAGCTTTTCATGTGCGAAATGCCTTTATGAAGAGATTTTCCTACCAACGGCACTCTGTCAACCGTGGATTCCAAATGACTTTTCAGTTTCAGGTATCCCAAGCTTGTCCGGATATGTGTAAGATATTTGGCAACAGATCCTACATTGCGGGAAATAGACATGGTATTGTCGTTCAGGATCACAATTAGATTTCCATCGAAACGACCGGCGTTGTTCAATCCCTCATAAGCCATTCCCCCCGTAAGGGCGCCGTCACCGATAACGGCGATCACGTGCCCCGGGGAACCTGTTAATTTTTTTGCTTGTGCAATTCCCAAAGCAGCCGAAATAGAAGTGCTGGCATGGCCGGCTCCGAAAGCGTCGTAAGGGCTTTCTTTTAACGTAGGATACCCGGAAAGCCCTCCCTGCTTTCGGATCGTGGAAATTTTATCTTTACGGCCCGTAAGGATCTTATGGGTATAGGACTGGTGCCCTACGTCCCAGACAATTTTATCTTCCAAATCAGGAAACACTTTGCGAAGAGCAACTGTAAGCTCCACCGTTCCTAAATTGGAGGCCAAATGTCCACCGTTTTGCGCAACAGTATCCGTAATCAACGTGCGGATCTCTTCACATAAACTCTGCAGTTGAGCAAGAGACAGATCTTGAAGATCCTGCGGATACTGAACCTTCTCCAAAATACTCATGAAAGGGACCTCTCTGTGTTTTTATAAGCTTTTTATAAAGGAAGTCCATGCTGTATTTTTGCAGCAGACAACGTGTTCTTCATCAGCATCGCAATAGTCATGGGCCCAACCCCACCAGGAACTGGCGTGATGCAGGATGCAATTTTTTCCACAGCTTCAAAGTCCACATCTCCGCAAAGCTTACCATTCTCATCCCGATTGATACCCACATCGATAACAGCTGCCCCCGGTTTGACCATGTCCGCTGTAACGAAATGTTTTCTGCCTACAGCTGCGATCAAGATATCAGCCTGACGGCAAATTTCCTTTAGATTCTGAGTTTTGCTGTGGCAAATCGTAACGGTGCCGTTTTCATGGAGCAAAAGCATAGCCATAGGCTTTCCCACAATATTGCTTCGCCCGATTACCACGCAATTTTTTCCGGCTATAGTTACTCCCGCTGTTTTCAGCAGTTCGATCACTCCTGCGGGTGTGCAGGGCAAAAAGTGGAAATTTCCAATCATAATTCTGCCCACATTGGACGGATGAAATGCATCCACATCTTTTTCCGGAGAGATTGCTTCCACCACAGCCTCTTCATCCAAACCTTTCGGCAAGGGAGACTGCACCAAGATTCCATTGATTTTCGGATCGTGATTCAAACGATCCACCAGATCCATCAGCTCTTCCTGAGAAGTTGTGGCCGGAAGGGCATATTCTTCCGAATAAAAGCCAACTTGTGCGCAGGCTTTTTTCTTGTTGTTCACATAGGTTCTGGATGCCGGATCGTCTCCTACAAGAACAACCGCCAGCCCCGGCACGATCCCTTGCTCTTTCAGCTTTTCTGTCTCCAAACGAACTTCTTCTTTAACTTTTGCGGAAACCGATTTACCATCAATTCGCTCTGCCATTTGTTTCTCTCCATTCTGAAACGAGGTCTTCAAAGAGACTTTTTAGCTCTTATTCCCCGATATTCTTTGTATCGCTTTCATTTTCTTCCGAAGCAAGCTCCGGTTCCTGTTCCCCGGGTTCTTCCGGTAAGTGATCCGCTGTTTCTTCATTCTCGGAACCGTTTTCCGTATTTTCATTCTGAAGATCTTTCTCTTCCGGATCTTCACTTGTCAGAGCGTCACCGTCCACCCAGTTGAGCTCAGAAGGATCCACTCCTGCGAAAATAATGCTTTCTTCCTCACCGGGAACCTCATCTTTAACGGTATACAACGCCATAACTTTTTTGGATCCGCACCCGGTAAGAGAAGTTCTCTTCATAAAGACAATCAGCAGCACTACTCCAAACAAAGCCGTGGCTGCCGCTACTACCTGAGAGACTCGGAGCCCCAAAAACGGAGTCAGCAAGCTATCCTGCCGCAAGCCTTCAATTACAAAGCGGCCAATACCATACCAAACAAGGTACAGCAGGAAAGTCTGTCCATCGTATCTTCTGAACTTTCTGGTAAAAATATGCAGCAGGAGGAATCCAAGAAGGCACCACAAAGATTCATACAAGAAGCAGGGATGCACCGGGCTTCCGGCAATAACAGCTTCTGTAGCAGAGCTCTGCATTCCCCAGGGCAGATCGGTTGCACCTCCGAATGCTTCCTGATTCACAAAATTGCCCCAACGGCCAATGCCTTGTCCGATGAGAAAACCAAGGGATGCCAAATCCAAAACAGGAGCTATTCTCAGCTTGCAAATACGTGCAGCAATGGCTCCGCCCAGTAGCCCGCCGATAATTCCTCCGTAAATCCCCAATCCGCCCTGGCGAAGATCGAAAATCAGCCAAGGGTTGTCGATATACGTGCTGCCAGGATAAAACAGCACATAATAGAGCCTGGCTCCAATAATGCCGGTAATCATGCCGACGATCACACAGTTGATCAGCTTATCCTCATCAATTTTCATAGCTTTGCAGCTTTTCAGAGCGTAACCGAAAGCCAATAAGAAACCTAACGCGATCAAAATGCCATACCAACGGATCTCTAAGTTTCCGATCGTAAACGCAACCGGGTTCATTTGAAACTCCCAGCCTAATTTTGGAAATTCTACAGTATACATAAACAACCCCCATCATTCTCCGCGCTGTTAAGCGGCTTGTATTTTCCCGCGCGGCAGGAAATCCGCTTGGTTTTATTCAGGATAAATAACGGACAACACGCGTTTTTCAGGATCAAAACCTTGCTGAAGCTGCTCCAATACCGCTTCCAGCTCCACATCCCGTAGCGCTTGCAGATAGGCAAAAAGCTCCCTGCCGGAAAAAGCCAAAGAAGCCATAGAATTGGCTACGGAATCTGCACTGTTTAAAGCGGAAATATTCCGGCCATAGACAGATTTTTTGGCTCGCAAAAAGGTTTCAGAAGAAAATCCTTCTTTTCGAACCGTTTCCAGTTCCTTTAAGATTTCTTTCTCAACTGCTCGGGGATTTTTGGATTCTCCGGAAAATAGGTATGCTCCATATCCAGGCCCTTCAAAAAATTCCGAATCAAACGAATTTTCGTTAATTAAATCGCTATCCAAAAGACACCGAAACAGTGGAGAAGAATCCGAAGCCAGAATCTCCAGTAAAATTTCCCGGGCTGCCAACTGCTTTACCGGAATCAGCTGCTCACCCGCTTTTTCTTTAAACCCCAGCTGAAACAAAGGCATGGATACGGAAAGGTTCTGCTCCACATAATGAGTGCACACCGTTTCCGGCTCCCGGTCAAAAATACGTTCCACTTCAGGTGTCTCCTGCTGATGAAATGCCTTATCACAAATCTCCAAAACTTTTTCCGGATCTACTTTTCCTGCAATGGAAAGCACCATATTCTTCAGGTTATAAAAAGTATGGTAACACAAATAGAGATTTTCCGGCGTGATGGCACGAATACTGTCTACCGTTCCTGCAATGTCCTCCCGCACAGGGTGCGTATGGTACATTCCTTTCAGCATATTGAATGTTACACGCCACTGAGGGTCATCCTCATACATTCGGATTTCCTGCCCAATGATTCCCTGCTCTTTCTTTACGTTTTCTTCCGTAAAATACGGATCCTGAACAAATTCCAGAAGGATCTGCAGGGACTCATATAGATTTTGCGCACTGGAAAAAAGATAACAAGTGGTATCAAAAGAAGTATAAGCATTTGCGGAAGCGCCTGTTTTTGAAAATTTGGAAAATGCGTCTCCTTCTTCGCTTTCAAACAATTTATGCTCCAAATAATGGGCGATCCCATCCGGAACACGGTAAATTTCCGTTTCACCCTGTATGCGGAATTTTGTATTGATGGAACCAAACCGTGTACCAAATACTGCAAATGTGGAATTGTTGTGTTCTTTGGGATACACATAAATTACAAGCCCGGAATCGTGATGGATTTTATAATAGTAGTCCCCTGCCAGAGGGCTGACAACTTTTTCCGTAAAACTCACTTGTCTTCCCCCTCTCTTTCCTTCAGGCAATACACCGTATCTAAGGTAACTTGAGATGCAGCAAACTGGATCTGCTCCTTTGTTACGCTCTGAATTTCCGCAGCCGCTTGTTCCGGTGTAATAATTTCCGAAGCATAGACCTGAGAGAAATACCATCCTTCCAAAGCGTTCAGAGAATCGGAAACCGTATTCAGACTGTTGCACATACTGAGCTTAGCTGCCTGGATCTCCTCCTCTGTGATATTTCCCTGCTGCATTTCTTTAAGCTGGTGCAAAATCTCATTTTCAGCTTTGGAAATATTCTCGGTATTTACACCGCTTTGCACGTACAAAATTCCCTTCAGGCTGTTAAACTGAGCACTGCAATAATAACAGAGACTCATTTTTTCCCGAACATTCAAAAACAATTTAGAAGAGGGTGTTCCCCCAAAAACAGCTGACATCACTTTAGCGGCAGGCAGCAAATCATCCGGTTGCGCAATACCGGAGCGGAATGCCATAACCAATTTGCATTGGGAAACATCCTGCTGTTCTTCCATTCGCTGAATAGGAGAAAGAGGGATCCGCTCTGTTTTTAAAGGAGAAAAACCTGACCGGTCCACTTTGGAAAAAGCCTGCGCAAACAGCGAACAAATCGCCTGAACATCGCAGTCCCCAAACGCAAGAATTTCTACCTGGGCAGAACGCAGCATCTGTTCCCAGCATTTTTTCAGCTGTGTCGGATCTGCACGTAAAATAGATTCCTTTGTCCCGTATGCACTGTATCCGCAAGGAGAACCTCTATGCAGCAATTCTTCACAGCGACGCTTGGCATACACTCTTTTGTCATTAAACTCGGAATCGATCATTTCGCAAAGCTGCCTTTTTTCCTGGCGTAAATCTTCTGCGCGAAAGACTCCGTTTTCAAAAGCAGGAGAAAATACAATGTTCTCCAGAAGATGCCCTAAAGCTTCCGACATGTTTTCTCCGTCAAAAGCATATTTTCCGGAAATCCCCGTAATAGAATACGAGAGAACCTGAGCATCCCCCATTTTTCCGGCGTCAGAATTCAGCCCGGCGCCATATAAATCATCCAGCCGCTGGCTAAGGACGGTAAAATCAGGATACGCCTGGCTGGCCCTTCCCATCAGAAACGGAAGCAGAGCCCGATCGGAAAGGAGCTCCGGCTGCATAGGCATTAAAAAATGCATGGTGATCCGAAGAGTTTTAAATTTAGGGTCCGGTATACTAAGAAAGTGAACGCCGTCAGCAATGGAACGGCGTATAATTTTTTCCATCGACTTCATCTCCGTAACGAAATACAATCAAAGTTTCTACCATTATATCACAACTCTCTCTGCAAAGAAAGTAAATTTATTCCCGCTTAGTGTATGAACATACGTAAAGGCATATTATTGCTTCCTATCTGAATTTCATGGTATACTTTAATTAACCGATATTTCTTAAAAGACAGGAGGATGCGCGTATGGATTCCTTAAAAGGAAATGTTTATGGAAAGCCTTTTGAATTTTCAGGAAGCAAGTCTCACGGTATTCTGATGATTCATGGATTTACCGCAACACCGGGCACATTGTTTCCCATGGGAAAATTTCTCTCACAAAAAACCGGATATACCATTCGCGGCATTCTTTTGCCCGGGCATGGATCTACGCCGGAGGAAATGTCGAAAACCCGCTGGTATCACTGGCTGAATGCTGCTGTGGACGAACTGGAAAAGCTTAGAAAAGAATGCCGGAAGGTAAGTGTTGTTGGGCTTTCTATGGGAGGGACGATAACGCTGCTTTTAAGCCAGAAATATGCCCTGCATTCCGCTGTTGCCATCGCTCCGGCTCTTTCTGTCTATGATCGAAAAAGCTTTCTTGCCAGATTTCTCTGGCCTTTCTGCCCCTTTACAAAAGAAACCGAATACAAACCCATTCCCGATTTTCTCAATGAATACAATATTTCCTATAGAAAAATTCCGGTCCGCTGCGCCGGGGACCTTTCCATTCTGATGCGAAAAGCCAGAAAAGGGTTATCACAAACACAATGCCCTATTTTGCTGATTAGGGCCGGCAAAGACGAAACGGTTCGTCCGGAAAAGATGGCTCAGCTTGCAAAAAAGAGTCCCTACCCTGTAAAAGAACTTTTACTGCCGAATAGTCCTCATGTATGTACATTGGGATCCGAAAGGGAACAACTCTTTTCTGCGGCGGCTGATTTTTTGATGGAAAACACGGAGACATAATGAAAGAAGATGACACCCATGGAAAAGAAGCCGTATTCAATTCCCTTTTCGGTTTCCTCTGCTTTAAACACACTTCGATCCGCTGGTTTTCAGGCATATCCCGTAGGAGGGTGCGTTCGTGACCTGCTTTTAAATCGAGAGATTCACGACTGGGATCTCACTACTTCTGCTTCCCCGGATCAGATCAAACAAGCTTTTTCCCAATACCCTGTTGTAGAAACTGGTATTTCTCACGGCACGGTCACTGTCTGCTTTCCGGAAATGCCCCTGGAAATTACCACTTACCGGGAAGACGGAGAATATAAAGACCATCGGCATCCGGATAAGGTGATTTTTACACAGGAGCTCGGAAAAGATCTGGCCCGCCGGGATTTTACCATCAACGCAATGGCCTTGGGGGAATCCTCCCAAATCATTGATTTTTTTCAAGGAGCGGATGACCTGAAAAAAAGGCAGATCCGTTGTGTGGGATCTCCTGACGCTCGCTTCGAAGAGGACGGTTTAAGAATTCTCAGAGCCCTGCGCTTCGCCTCCGTGCTGAATTTTTCCATTGAAAAGGAAACGGAAAGAAGTTTGTACGAAAAGAAAGAATTGCTTCTTACAATTTCCCCGGAACGGATTTGGAGTGAATTTCAAAAGCTTCTTTGTGGTGACGCCGCTGTAACGGTTCTGCGAAAATACCATTCCATTTTCTCCGTAATTTTTCCGGAGATCAAGGAGTTAAAAGATTTCCCGCAACACAACCCTTATCACTGTTATGATATTTGGGAACATACACTTCACGCTTTGGAGCATTCCCCCGCCGACTTTCCCCTTCGCTGTGCCCTTCTGTTTCACGATTCCGGAAAACCGGAAGTATTCACCCGGGATTCCTTGGGCGTTGGGCACTTTTACGGCCATGAGAAAGTGAGTTTGCGAAAAGTGCGGGCAGTCCTTTCCCGTTTTCGATCGGATAAGAAAACAGAGAATTTGGTCTCCTTTTTAGTGGAGAAACATGGAATTCCTCTTTTTCCGGATCCTGTCCTGTTGAAAAAACGTCTCCGTGCTTTTGGGCCCGATAAACTTCAGTGCCTTTTTGAAATACAAAAAGCGGATTCTTCCGCCCTTGCTCTATGGGAAGAAAAACTGATTCCATTAAAACAAGCAGAAGAAATGCTGCGTGATATTTTACAAGAAGAACATTGTTTTTCGATAAAAGATTTAGCCGTCTCCGGACGGGATCTTTTGCCCTTTCTTCCGGAAGGACCTGAAATCGGGAAATGTCTTCAGGAATTGCTTTCCGGCGTAATTGAAGGCCTGTATCCTAATCAAAAAGAGGCTTTATTGGCGATCGTTCAAGAAAAGTATACGCAAAAAAGGAACACCGGCAGTTTGCCGGAATAAAAAAGAGCGAATGGGCTTACCAGCGTCCATTCGCTCTTTTTATGAGATATTGGCTTTTAACGGTATAGAATTTAAAAATCCGCGTTTCTTAAGATCGAAGATACAGCAACAAAAAAGTGGATGAACAGATCATTCCTCGTTTCGCATTCCGCTTACAATGGAAAAATAAGACTTGGATGTAGCACGATATACAAGCATATAAAACAAAGCGAAAACCAAATAGCAGCATACCGTTGTGGTGATGGATAGCGGCGTATTGGCAAGTCCAAAAAGCAGCAGCAGTTTCCGAATCAACGGAAATGCAAAAGCAAGATGCACGCCGGCAGTCAACAGCGGAAGGAAGAACACGGTAAGAATTTGAGAATTGATACTCTTTTTAATCTCTTTTTTCGTCATCCCCACTTTTTGCATGATCTCAAACCGGGATTGGTCTTCGTAACCTTCGGATATCTGTTTATAGTAAATAATCAGGACGGCAGCAAGGATAAAAACAAACCCTAACAAAATTCCCAGGAAAAATAGTCCTGCGTAGATTCCGTAAAAATCCGCACGCTGGTTTGCCACCCCTTCCAGAGAAACATGAAAAAAGGCGTTCTCTCCCATACTGCTTTTCATTTCATCAATCCCTTGGGAAATCTGATTCTGTATATCAATCTGCATCGCATCCTCACAGGGAAGATCGAAACCATAGTACCAATGCAGAGAAACAATGCTTTCGTCGCTGCCCTCCCAAGTGTATTCTTTCAGCGGCTGGATAACCGTTTCGATGTCTGGCACAAACAAGTACATGGTAGGAAAAATCTGCATGGAATCCACGCTGTTGTCTACAAATCCATCCGCCTGCTTTACCACCTTTAAAGCAACATTTTCTCCGATTTGAATGGTGCTTTCTTCGTATTTTACTTCCTTTGTGGTATAGATAATTGCTTCTCCCGGGGAAAGGGTTTCCTCCTTGCCCATCAAACGGTTATAATCCGAAATCGAAACAATGAAGATTTGCCAGATATCCGAAATATTAGCAGTTGTGCTATACTTTTCAGGATCCAACTGAATTTGATTTCCCTGGATTATTCCGCCCAAAGCCGCTGTTCGGTATTCCAAAACACCTGTTTGCTCTGTGCCGTTCTCTTCCACAACCGTTTTCGTCAAGTTCTTTAATTGTTCCGTGTAAGTGTTCTCAGAAAATTCCGTCTCGTTCATGAGGACGTCCAGATTGATATTGCGAGGATACCGGTTTCGTAAACTGTCCTCCGCGCCAATATACAGGCATACGGTAGAAGAAACCATAACCAGCACCATTGTGCAGAGAATACAAATGGATGCAAGGCCCGCGCCGTTTCGTTTCATACGGTAAACCATGGAGGAAACCGAAACAAAATGATTTGTTTTATAGTAATAGCGCTTATTTTTCTGCAAAATACGGCAAATTGTTACGGAACCGGACACAAACAAAAAATACGTCGCCACCACAACCATAACCACTGCCAGGAAAAAAGTAAGTAAAGCCGTTACCGGATCCTGAATGGTTACAGCCAGATAATAGGCAATCCCCAAAATAACAGCTCCTAAAATTGCTACGATCCAGTTTGCTTTAGGAGGCTTTTCACCTGTCTGCTCACTGCGCAGAAGCTGAATAGGATTGGTTAAATGGATCTGACGCAGTGTATTTAAGAAAATCAGGAGAAAAATTCCTAGAAAAAGAATAACCGTTTGCGTAATGGAAGGAATACCTATGGAAAAATCATAGGTTACGGTCCCTCCCAGAATTTTCACCATCAAAAGTTCCGCAAGTTTTGAAAACAGAATGCCGAAAAACAATCCGCCTAAAAGGGTAATACCCACAAGAAGGAATGTTTCAATCAGCATCACCTTGGCTAAATGTTTCTTTCCTAGGCCAAGAATGTTGTATAGTCCAAACTCTTTCTTTCGGCGTCGAAGTAAAAAGGAATTGGTGTAAAACAAAAAAATCAAGGAAAATACGACCATTACGCCAAAGCCCATTCCAAGAAAGCTTTGCGCAGTCTCTCCGCCTTTGATTTTAGCGAATGTGGGAGATGTGCTTAAAAAAGAAATGATATAACACATCATGACTGTCCCCATGCAAGTGAGGATATACGGCAAATACAACTTCCTGTTTTTCTTGATTCCTGTCCACGCCAATGTACGGTAGATTCCTTTTTTCATCTGTGCTCACCGCCTGTCGCTAACATGGTCAGAGTATCGGAAATTTTCTGGTAAAATTCATTTTCCGTACTGGCTCCACGGTAAATTTGGTGGTATACTTCCCCGTCTTTAATAAACAACACTCTGCTGGCATGGCTGGCAGCTTTCACGGAATGGGTAACCATCAAGATCGTTTGCCCGTTTTGATTGATCTTGCCAAACAATCGCAATAGTTCATCCGTCGATCTGGAATCCAAAGCACCAGTGGGCTCATCCGCCAAAATCAATCTGGGGTCTGTAATCAGCGCCCGCGCCACAGCCGCACGCTGCTTTTGTCCTCCCGACACCTCATAGGGATATTTTTTCAGAAGAGAAGCGATCCCCAACTGCTCTGCAATAGGCACGATTTTTTGCTTCATCTCTGCGGGAGTTTTTCCCGAAAGAACTAACGGTAAATAGATATTGTCTTCCAAAGAAAACGTATCCAAGAGATTGAACTCCTGAAATACAAATCCCAAATGATCCCGGCGAAAAGCGGCTATATCGGATTCCTTGATTTTTGAAAGATCTTTTTCGTCCAAACGAACCGTTCCGGACGTGGGCTTATCAAGAGCCGCAAGAATATTTAACAGCGTTGTCTTTCCCGATCCGGATTCTCCCATAATAGCTACATATTCGCCTTCCTCCACTTCAAAGGAAACATTGGTTAACGCTTGTACCTGATTACCTCCAAAACGGGTGGTATATATTTTTTTCACGGCATTAACTTGCAAAATACTCATTGAATCTTTCCTCCTTCTCTTTTTGCAGACTCATTGTAACAAAAAAGGGAAACGGATCGCCATCGATTCGGCTTACATTTCCCCAAAGAGTCCTTACATTTTGGTAAGAACTTATTCAAACTTTAAATCTATGTGTTCCAAATGAATCCGCACAGCTGTCCCGCTGTTTAAAGAAGATTGTATCGTGATTCGATGCCCTAGATTTCCGCAAATTTGTTTACATAAATAGAGCCCGATCCCGCTGGCTTTTTTATCGCTTCTGCCGTTGTAGCCGGTATAACTTTTTTCAAATACACGGGGCAGATCTTCCGGCGAGATACCTATGCCGGTATCTCGTATGCAAAGTGTTTTGGGTTCTTCCATGGTGATGGTGATACATCCCTCATTTGTATACTTCAAAGCGTTAGAGAGAATTTGTTCAATCACAAAGGAAAGCCATTTTTCATCGGTCAGCACTGTTTCATTCAATGGTTCATAATGAAGACGGATCTTTTTACGAATAAATTGACCGGCAAATTTTTTGACAGCCTCCCGGACAATAGGATCCAATTCCTGCTCTCGAAATACATAGTCCTTAGAGCTTGAATCTAGGCGAAGAAATGCCAACACCATTTCTACATATTGCTCGATTCTCTGAAGTTCCTCTGATAACTGCCTGGAAAGGGCGGTATCCTGATTCTGCAGGGTTAGTCGCATAGAAGATATAGGGGTTTTGATTTGATGGGCCCAAATGGTGTAATAATTCACCATATCCTCATAACGGACGGACATATCTGTTTGCAATCGACCTTGCTCCTGGCGCAGTGCCTCTATAATCGACTGATAATCTTCATCCTCCTGTGTTTGGATCGCTGGCAGATTTTGCATAAGCTGGGCAGATCCTTTCCGAATCTTCATAAGCTTCGTATGTTTTTTCTTTACATTTTTAATATCCCAGAGAAAAAACAATATAGAAATCACACAGCATATCACTACAGGATAGAGAACCGCAGCCAAAGGAAGTTTGTAGAGAAAAAATGTGATCAAAAAAATAAAAGAAAACAGAAAGAAAAATAGGATTCCTCGTTTTCGCTGTTTTAAATACATTTTAAATATTCCCAACCGTATCTCTCCTTCAGCCGATCAAATAGCCTACACCGAATTTCGTGGTGATAAAATCCACAAGCCCTGCGGCATCCAATTTTTTTCGTAAGCGATTAACGTTTACTGTTAATGTGTTCTCATCAATAAAACTGTCCGTTTCCCAAAGCCGTTCCATAAGCTTTTCCCGGCTGACGACTTTCCCCTTATTCTCCATCAAAGCAAGAAGGATCCGATACTCATTTTTAGTCAGAGAAATCACCTGATCTTGGTAGCAAAGCGTATGATCGCCTGTGTTTAGCCTCGCATTTCTATGTTCCAGAACAGGGGCAGTCGCTGCAAAATCATAGCTTCTCCTCAGCATGGCCTGCAGTTTTGCTATCAGCACACTTTGATCAAAGGGCTTTGCTATAAAATCGTCCGCCCCCATATTCATTGCCATAACGATATTCATGTTATCCGATGCGGAAGAAATAAAAATTATAGGAACCTTGGATACTTTTCGGATCTCGCTACACCAATGATAGCCATTAAAAAATGGCAATGTAATATCTAATAATACTAAATGCGGGTCATACTCTGCAAAATCCGCCATAACATTTTGGAAGTTCCTGACCGCCCGTGCATCCAAATTCCACTTTTTGGTCTGCTCTTCTATGGCTGATGCTATTCCAGGATCGTCTTCTATGATTAAAACTCGATACATGCTTTTTCTTCTTTCTTATTTTGTGTTTTTTGGCTTTTTTATCAGTTTTAACTGGATTTTTCGTTGGTTCGCCAGATTCTCTAGTGAGTTGACGGCAATGGAGGTCCTTTCTTTGGGCGACAGATCCCAAATGTTTTCCTGATTCTCCAAAGACTGCATCACAGTTTGTAAATCCGGTAATTCCAATAGATATACCGCTGCAGCAAAGAAGGTTTTATGGCGCCCGTCATTATATTTCTCCAGGAGTTGTTCCAGGATATTGATTTTTCGCTGCAGCTCCTGCAAATAACACTCTATGCCGATTTGCTGTACTTTTTCAAAGTCCTTTTGTCGGTTACGATGGGGGACAAAAGAATCGTATTCATCCATGCCCACATATTTTACGCAGGGATATTCCTTACACTGGAAGCAATATTGAAGATTGCCATGCGCTATGCTGCACTTGGCAATGGAACAAGATTGATTCCCCTCCCCGCCTCCACAGCCCGGGCAGTATCCGCCCATATGCATAACACATAGTCCGCAATTTAATCCGCAAAGAGAAAACAAAGGTTCATTTCGTACAAAATTTTTCATAGTATTCCTCTTTATCCCTGGAATTGTGTGATTTCTCCGTCTATATAACCTACAAAATATACCATCAGGCAAAAGATCAAAAGGCAAACGGCACACAAAATACCCGTGATAATTTTGCTTTTCGTAACTTTATTTACCGTATCATAATATCGGCCGATCAACCACACGTTAGATGCAAAAAACAAAATATAGATCCAGCTCTCACGAAACGACATAGCGGCACTTGAAAGAGCGTACGAGATAATAATAAAGTTAATGGATTCTACAGTAATGTCCACTGCCTTTTTAACTTTCGTCCCCATGCTTTCCTGCTTTCCTCCTTAATAAACCATACAATCAAAGTAAACACTTGATCTCACTTGAAATTTCCTGAACTGTTTTTTGATTTGTATCGATTTTGATTGTATTAAGGTCCCTATATAAGGGAACTCTTTGGATGCTTCGTTCCAAAACCTCTTTATTTCGAATCCCTTTCCGTATGTCTGTTTCGATTCGTTTGCGTAAGTTTTCTTTGTTCACCATCAAAGAAATACATTTCACAGCACAGCCGGATGTATCCAGCTTTTGAAGAATCGAATCAATAATCCCCTGCTGGTGCATCACCCAACAAAAAAGAATGGTATTATAGGCGGAACAATGAATGAAATTGTTAAGCAAGTGGCAAATGTTATCTATTACCATTTTTTTAGTTTCTTCTGTTACCCGAAAAGGATCCGCATCCCAGCACCAGTCTCCATCCAGAAACACACTGTTGGGGAGCTCCTTTTTTAAAGATTGGCAAACTGTGGTTTTCCCCACTCCCATTGTGCCACCAATTAAAAGAAGATTTTTCATGTTCTTCACCATGATCCTTGTAAGTTTGTATAAATCACTTTCAAGCAATATATGCTTATAAAATATAAAAGCCCTTTAAAAGCCATCATTATTGTATTCCAATGCTTCTTCCCTGTAAAGCAATTTTATAAATTGGTTTTCAGCTTTTATGTTCTGAGATAAAAATATTAAAACAACAATCCATTTAGAAAATATAAGAACTTATAAAAAACACAACCAATCGCAAGATTGGTTGTGTTAAAACTTTATTTTCGATTTTGATAAATCCAAAAAGTGGTTTCGGTTTTCCCGGTAAAATGCTTCTTCCCGCAATTCAAACTGGAGAAGCAAGAGCCCTGACTATTCGTTTCTCCTATTCAAAGACGGTTTATATTATCACCGTTTTCAGGAGTCGAGAATTTTTCCATCTACTGAAATTGTAACAACCTGCCAGGGAATAAATTTCCCGCTGTTCTTCAGCGCGGTTTTTGCTGCCGTTTCCAAACCGCCGCAGCAGGGAACTTCCATTCTCACAATTGTCAAACTTTTTATGGTGTTGTTTTGAAGGATTTGAGTTAATTTTTCGCTGTAATCTACATGGTCCAATTTAGGACAACCTACTAATGTGATTTTTCCTTTCATAAATTCCTGATGCAGATTGGCATAAGCAAAAGCGGTACAATCCGCAGCAATCAGCAATTTGGCTTCATTAAAATAAGGAGCATTCACCGGAACCAACTGAATTTGACAAGGCCATTGACGCAGCTGAGACGTTGTATGCACAGCACCCATATTTTCTGCCTTTTCTTCCTGCCGATGGAACTGCCGAAGCTGATGGCCGGGGCAGCCTGTATGAGGTGCCGCAAATTTTCCCTGTTTGATTTTCTCGCGCATATTTTCCTGAACGGCTTTTTCGTCATATGGAGCAGCTTCCCGCTCTATAAAAGTGATTGCTCCGGTAGGGCAGGCAGGAAGGCAATCCCCTAATCCATCGCAATAATCATCCCGAAGCAATGTTGCCTTCCCTTCTATCATTCCAATAGCTCCCTCATGACAGGCAGCGGCACAGGCTCCGCATCCATTACATTTTTCTTTATTTATCTGGATAATTTTTCGATACATCCTTTAAAATCCCCTTTCTTGAATTTTCATATTGAGTATACTATAATTAAAAATGAAAGTATGTTGTTATAACAACAAAAGGAGAAACGTATGCTTTTGTCTACTACTCAGCTTTTTCGCGGTATCCAGGAAGATGACATTGCGCTGCTTTTACGCTGCCTGAACACCAAACAGCGCCAGTATAAAAAAGGAGAAATTATTTTTACGGAAGGAACAGTTACCGAATACATTGGCCTTGTTTTGTCCGGAAGGGTCCTGTTATCCTATAATGATATTTGGGGAAACACCAGCATTTTGGGAAATGTATCACCGGGAGCTGTATTTGGCGAAGTATACGCCTGCATTCCAGGTCAGCCACTGCTGATTACGGTTTCTGCCGCTGAAGATACATCCGTACTGTTTATAAACGCAAGCCGTATAGCAGCCACATGCCCCAAGGCCTGTTCTTTTCATGCAAAACTTACCGCAAATCTGATTACGGTGTGTGCACATAAAACCATACAGCTCTCACAAAGGATTATTCATACAAGCTCAAAATCCATTCGAGGACGACTTCTCTCTTATTTCTCTGAATGTGCAAAACAAATGGGAAGCAGTTCCTTTCTTATTCCCTATAACCGTCAACAGTTGGCTGATTATCTCAGCGTTGATCGAAGCGCTTTATGCAATGAGCTTTCCAAAATGCAAAAGGAAGGCATTCTTTCTTATGAAAAAAATCATATTTCTCTCAAATTATAAAAATCAGAACTTCTATATGTCCATGTGGAATTTTTTTTGCTGCGTGAACACCAAAGTCTTGAAAGTAAAATGGAAGGCAGTTCCTTCTGCAAAGGAACTGCCTTCTTTATGTTTTTCACTGTTCTTTTTTAATTTTAAATACTTTTCGCAGAACAAACCCCGTAAAACCTTTACATTCCACTACAACAACTTTCATATGTAACTCCCCTTTCTGCTTCGTTTCAGGCTCGAAGCAAAGCCAATCCCAGGGCTACAATAATAACAGCCGCCAGGAATAAAATAAAACCAGTGGGGCAGAAGCAGGATAAAATCAAACCCAGTCCAAAACAAACCGCATATTGTGGCCGAAAACATTTTAGACGCTTCATTTCTATCACCGCCGCCTTCGCTGTTATAGTTTCAGTATATACATTTCACCTCAAAAAGGTTCGGCAATGATTTCAAAAAAAGGACACGAAAGCTTTTACCTTTCGCGTCCCTGGACCATCTTTATTTTTTATTGCTCTTTCCCGCATCCCATGGAAACCATAATCAGTGCGTTTCCTTCCGTCACACTAACTGAAGCCTCTTTTTCCACAATTTCATTGCTTACACCCATGGGAGATACGTCCGTATATAACTTGGCTTTTACCAATGGATACAACAATCCCTCGTATGTTACCACACAGCTATGACAAGCAAAAGGAAATACAGATACGGTATGCCCCTCTAATTCACGCAAGCGTAAAGCTCCTCCGGAAAGGAAAAAAATTCGATTGTTTTCATCCGCTAATTGCCCTGCAGCTCCCTGTGAATGGATATACTGAAGGACACAGTAGTTAGCAAAGGTATGATCCGGGCGTCCGCCTAAAACCCCCGCCATCATAAAACGGTTATACCCTCTGGAAAGAGCAAGCTTTACCGCCGCCATGGTGTCTGTATCGTCCTTCATTTCCGGCAGGCGGATCGTCTCCACGTTATCGGGGAGGTCTTCCCGATACGAATCAAAGTCTCCAATTATCAGATCCGGTTGAATTCCACAGGCCTGTGCCAACCGAATTCCTCCGTCTGCACAAATCACAAAGGGGTTTTCCTGCAAAAATTCTTCCAAATACTGGGTATCTTTAAAAGGAGCCGAACCTAAGATCAAACAATTTTTTATTTCAGTTGCCATTCCTTAATATCCTTTACTTCGTTATACATTGACACATAGCTTTCATGTCTGGAAGGAGCTATACTGCCGTCTTTTACCGCTTCCAATACAGCGCATCCCTTTTCGCAGGTATGTGAGCAGGAAACAAATTTACACCTATCCAGATAAGGGGCAAATTCCCTAAAACAGAATTGCAGTTCCTCTTTCCGAACCAAATGATACTTCTCAATTTGGATGGAGGAAAAACCGGGAGTGTCGGCTATATATCCTCCCTGAGGAAGAGAAAATAATTCCACATGCCGGGTTGTATGGCGGCCGCGGCCTAATTTTTGGCTGATTTCGCCGGTGGCCAGTGCTAACCCGGAGTGAATTTCATTCAGCAGTGAAGACTTTCCAACACCCGAATTTCCCGTAAATACATTGACTTTTCCCGCAATTTGATTTCGTAACCCTTCGATTCCTTCTCCCGTTACCGTAGAGACAGCAAAAAAAGGAATCCCAATGGGTTGATAAATCTCCTGCAGCCAACGAAAATCCTGCAGATCTGTTTTTGACACAACCAACACAGGTTGTATCTTTTGCGCTTCCGCCGCAGCGATCATACGATCGATCACCAATGTGCTTGGAGACGGATCGCAAACAGAGACCACCAGGATTAGCTGGTCGATATTAGCCACAGGAGGACGGATCAACGCATTTTTTCTGGGAAAAATCTCTTCCAAAACTCCTTCCTTAGAGGAAGAGATAGAAATACTTACAAAATCTCCCACTAATGGCGAAATCTCTTTTTTTCGAAAAGAGCCCCGTGCCCTGCATTCATATACGGAACCAGCGGCTTCTACATAGTAGAAACCGCCGATCGCCTTTAGTACATATCCTTGAATTTTTTCCATACAGCTTTTTCTCATTCCTCCGGATCCGGGGCAGGTCCTATCCCGGACTCACTGGAAGGAGGCTCCGGTTCCGAAGAAGATTCCTGCGGCGGTTCATAGGGATTCTGGGTCTGTATCTTTACTTCAGCCGTATCGAAATTCAGCTCATAAATAATATAGTCCAGAGGCTGCCCGTCGATGGTAATGATCAATTTCTTGATACCTGTTCCCTCAAAATTCAAGCTCCAGGTGTTATTGTATTGCGGGTTCACAATGGCTTGATTCTTCATTTCTCCATCCAGGTAAGCCTTAACGGTAATGTCTCCCACAGCATTTGTAGGCAGAGGAACATTTACTGTTAATTTCTTGGGTGTCGTTTTTCCGGAGCTGCAAACCACATTGACTTTTGTTCCCTTCTCCACTTTTACTCCAGGCAAGGGCGTACATTCAATAATAGTTCCCTCCGGTTTTCCGGTATCGTCAACCTCACGGACATCTCCAATTTCCAGGCCCATCTGCGTGAGGAAGGACCGCGCGTCATCAATATCCATTCCAATCAGCTGGGAAGGAATTGCCACCTGGTCATTGGAGCTGGATCCGCTTACATAAAGAGTAACCAGGCTTCCTTCGGCTACAGAAGAATGCGCGGAAGGCTCTGTATATACAACCTTCCCCTCTTCCACAGAATCATCTTCTACTTCTACCACTTTGTTGAGAAGATTTTTTTCCGTCAGATACTGAATGGCTTCTTCCTGGGTATAACCGGACAAATCATCCAATTCTACCATCTTTCCGCCACTATTTACATACAGGGTAACCTTGCTATGGGGATACACGGAAATACCGCCTGCAGGCTTCTGATCCAAAATAACCCCAGGCTCTGCCTCCAGATCTACCTGATCCACTTTTTCAAATTCAAACAGATCTTTATAGCGCTCATCTTCTACGACTTCCGCATAGCTTTTGCCTACAAAGCTGGGAAGCTCAACATATTTCTCTTCTTCTGGCTGGCTGAAATTCCGGACAATGGCCGCCACACCCAAAGCAATTCCCACAATCAAAAACGCTGCTAAAATTCCGATTCCAATAATCATAGCCCGGTTTTTCCGCCGTGTATGGGGCCGGTCCAAGACTTCTTCATATTCGTAATTATCGTTATAAACCGGAACGTCCGCGCCTTTTACCGTATTGATTGCATCCACATACTTGGTAGGGTTCTCATCGGAAAAATACTTATATTGAAAAACAATACTGGGATTTTTCTTAAATTTCTCAATATCGGTAAGCATTTCCAGAGCAGACTGATACCGCTGTGCAGGATTTTTCTGCATAGCACGCATTGTAATTTCTTCCAACCCATCCGGAATGGCCGGATTGATATCCTTAGGCGGTCTGGGATCCGCCTGTAGCTGCATAATAGCCACGGACACAGCATTATCTGCCTCAAAGGGAAGCTGCCCTGTGAGCATCTCGTAAAGCATAACACCTACCGAATAGATGTCCGCTTTTTCATCCGTCAGATCCCCTCTGGCCTGCTCCGGCGCAATATAATGCACAGATCCAATGGCTTTATCCGTAATGGTTCTGGTTTCGCTCCGGGAAAAACGCGCGATCCCAAAATCTGTTACTTTAATGGTCCCATCCTGTAAAAGCATAATATTCTGGGGCTTAATATCCCGGTGGACAATCCCCTTCTCATGCGCATGCTGCAGCGCTTTCAAAATTTGGATGGTAAAATGAATGGCCTCTTTCCACTTGATCTCTTTCTGCTGAGAAAGATAATCTTTCAGTGTGATGCCATCAATATACTCTTCCACGATATACTGAATACGATCTCCGAAGCTTACGTCAAATACCTTTACAATGTTGGGATGAGAAAGCACCGCAATGGCTTTGGATTCATTCTTAAAGCGCCGGATAAATTCCGCATTTCCTAAGAATTCATCTTTTAAAATCTTTATCGCTACTGTTCGATCGTCGATGGTGTCATACGCCCTATAAACTAAAGCCATTCCTCCGACGCCGATCAATTCGTAAATCTCATATCGGCCATCCAGCCGCTTACCGGTGTACTTATCCACAACAATCAGCCCCTTCCTTCATACTCTGCCGCAACCACTGTAATATTATCTCCGCCACCGTTTTCTTTTGCTGTGGTTATCAACTGATTACAGCAATCCTCCAGAGAATCCTCTTTTGCCAATTTAAATATGGTTTCATCTTCAACGTAATCCGAAAGCCCGTCTGTACAAAGCAAAATACGGTCCCCTTCTTCAATAGGTTCAACATGAAAATCCACCTGTATGGATTTATCCACTCCCACCGCTCGGGTAATAATATTCTTCTGGGGATGAACCTTTGCCTGCTGCTGGGTCAAATCACCGCTTTTTACCAGCTCCTGAACCATAGAATGATCCGTAGTCAATTGCCGCAGGCCGGAGCTTCCTACATAATACGCACGGCTGTCTCCAACATGAGCGAGATATACTTTTCCGTTCCGAACTGCCGCCAAAACAACGGTGGTTCCCATTCCGCTTAAAGCAACATCGGAAATCGAAGAACGGAATACCTTTTCGTTGGCGCCCTCAATCGCCTTTTGGAACAAGCCCTCTATGGAACCATCTTCCATACTTTGGTCCAGCCCTTCCTTTACAGCGGAAAACACCGTCTCCAAAGTCATAGCGCTGGCCACGCCGCCGCCATTGGCGCCGCCCATCCCGTCACATATTACCAAAAGGGCAAATCCGTTGGGAAGGATTTCATAACGGAATGTGTCTTCATTGGTATGTCGAACCAAACCTATGTCGCTGTTTCCGTAAATTTTCAAACCTGTACTTCCTCCTCTTGCATTCTGCGGCGAAGCTGCCCGCAGGAGGCATCTATGTCTGAACCTAACGTTCTCCTGACGGTTGCTGTTATTCCCTTCGATTCCAATATGCGAACAAACCTTTTTAATCGATCCCCAGAACTGCGCCTATAGTTATTCCCTGTCACATCATTGACTGGAATCAAATTGACATGGCTTAATATTCCATGAAGCCGGGAAGCCAATTCATAAGCACAAGCATCCGTATCGTTAATTCCACTTATCATGGCATACTCGAATGAAATTCTGCGATTGGTAACTTTTGCATAGTAATGACAGGCCTCCAAAAGCTGCTCCACATTCCACTTTTTATTGATCGGCATAGTCCTTCCACGGATTTCATCGTTAGGGGCATGTAAAGACACCGACAGTGTAAGCTGCAATTTACGATCTGCCAAATCATATATTTTATCCACGATCCCGCAGGTAGAAAGCGAAATATGGCGCATGCCTATGTTAAGGCCTTCCGGTGAAGATACCAGTTCCAAAAAGCGAAGCACATTGGAATAATTGTCCAAGGGTTCTCCCATTCCCATCAGCACTATGTTGGAAATACGAACTCCCTGCTCCATCTGAACAGTCTGCACCTGAGAGAGGATCTCCGATGCGGTAAGGTTTCTGGAAAATCCACTCTTCCCCGTGGCACAAAAGGTACATCCCATTTTGCAGCCAACTTGTGAAGAGATACAAATAGAATACCCATGATGATATTTCATCAAAACGCATTCCACACATTCTCCGTCCCGCAGCGCAAGCAAATACTTTGCCGTTTCATCCAACTGGGAAACCTGTTTGCGGACAACGCGGGCAGAAGCTATGTAAAAGCGTTCCAATAACGCCTGCCGCAGCGGCTTAGAAAGGTCGGACATTTCATCGAAAGACGTAACACCCCGATGCAGCCATCTATACACTTGAAGCGCCCGAAATCCCGGCTGCCCCATTTGCGAAAAGACATCCTTCATCTGAGCAAGGGTCATGGATTTTATATCCTGTAAACTCACATTTTCTCCTGCTTTCTTTGAAACGCTGCCACAAAAAATCCATCTGAACCACAGGTATGAGGAAAGATCGTCAGCTGATTATCCGCTTCCATGATCTCATGGGACACCCCTGAAGGCAATGGCAAGGGATACGGCTCAAATTCTGGGTGCTCTTTAAGAAAACGATCCGCTATTTGTCCGTTTTCTTTGGGAGCCAGCGTACAAGTGGAATACAGCAACCTACCGCCTGGCCGGACCAGATTGGAAGTTTTACACAGAATAAGGTACTGCAAATTTGGTAAACTGTCAAGCTCTTTCAGAGATTTATAACGAATCTCCGGTTTCCTGCGAAGAATTCCAAAGCCGGAACAAGGCACGTCGCAAAGCACTTTATCGGCTAACTGCAAATTTTTCTCATCCAGTACAGCGTCCCGTACACCGGCACGTATACAGGAAAGCTCCAGTCGTTCCGCTCCGGAGCGAATCAAATTCACCTTTCCTTTATACTTGTCAAAGGAAAGAAGTTCCCCGCGGTTTTCCATATATTCGGCTAAAGTAAAGGATTTTCCTCCCGGTGCGGCGCAAACATCTATCACTCTCTCCCCTGGCTCAGGTGACAAGAACGCACAGCAAATCTGGGAAGAAAGATCCTGTACGTGAAACCATCCCTTCCGAAAAGGTTCCCATTCCGTAAAGGACCCCGGATTCCAAAGAGCAAGGCAATTGGATACAGGTAAATCTTCGGTATAGTTTACCTTTTTCTCTTCCAGAAACCGTTTCATTTCTTCTAAGGAGCAACGCAGTGGATTGATCCGAATGTAAATCGGCGGATGTTCCTGCAAGCTGGACAGTATTTTCTCAGCCGTCTCCGCTCCGTATGCTTTCTGCCAAAAGGAGATCAGTTCTTTCGGGCAGGAAAAACGAACGCTAAGCGCTTCCAATGAACCATCATCGGCATCCGGCCAGCGGATTTGCTGTTTTTTCCGGATCACATTGCGCAAAACTCCGTTGATAAAGCCCGCAGCCTTTACAAGCTTTTGCTCTTTTGCCAACTGTACAGCTTCATTTACAGCAGCCGAATCCGGGACTTTATCCATATACAAAATCTGGTACACAGCCATTCGGAGGATCTCCAGCGTACCCGGATCGATTTTTTGAAGCGGAATCTTGGAAAACTGCTTCAGGCAATGATCCAGCGGGATTTTTTTCTCTAAAACCCCATAAAACAAAGTGGAGGCAAAGGCGGCATCTCTTGCATCTAACTGAGAATTTTTTATTGTCTTGTCCAATACAATATTGGAATATCCTTCATCCGCCTGCACTTTTCGCAAAGCACACCAAGCGGCCGTCCGAGCTTTATCCATGATTATCAGTCCCTACTATTTCCTCTTCTGCTGCTTACAATCAACAGAAGGCGAAGCAATGAAAGAATGGCGGAAAACGTAGCCGCCAAATACGTCATGGCTGCAGCCTGCAGGACCTTTTTAGCACCCTGCAATTCCTCCGGCTGCAAAAGTTCCCCTTCTTTCAGCGCTCTAAGGGCTCTGGCGCTGGCGTTAAATTCCACAGGCAGCGTAACCAGCTGAAAGATAACCATAAGGCTATACAAGAGAATTCCGATCAGCACAACAAAATCATACTGCACCGGAAGAAGAAGGCCAATCAAAATAATAGGAACCGCAAGCTGCGACCCAATATTGGTAATAGGAACCAACGCACTGCGGAGCCGAATAGGCATATAGCCCTCCTGATGCTGAATGGCATGGCCGGCTTCATGGGCCGCAACGCCCACAGCCGCTACGCTATTTACGTCACAAACCGGATCGGAAAGGGCAATAATTTTGGTTTTGGGATTAAAATGGTCCGTCAGATTTCCGGAAATACGCTGCACTTGTACATCCGGAACACCTCCAAAGCGCAAAACCTGAAAAGCAGCTTCTCTTCCTGTGATCCCTCGGCGTGTGGAGACTTGGGAGTATTTACGAAAGGTGGAACTGACTTTAAACTGCGCGAACACGGAAAGAAGCAAAGCAGGCAGCATAAAGAGAAAATACGTATAATCGTAATAATAAAAGCCCATATACCGGTATCCTTTCTTGTTTAATGACTGGTTTCAAACATGGCATCCGGAGCTATGGCATGTCCCTGAAGGAATGCCTCTGCAGACATCCGTTTCCCTCCTTGGCTCTGTACCTCCAGAAGCTCCAGCCAAGTATTTTCTTTACAGCAGACAAACATCTTCTTTCCCACTTGCCGCAAAGAACCGGGAGCTGCGGACTCCTTACGATCCGACACAGCGGCGGAGTAGATCTTAAACATTTGTCCCTGGTATATAGTATAAGCAATTGGCCAAGGATTCAAACCTAAAATTTGATGATAGAGCTTTACGGCTGTGTTTTCCCAGGAAATTTTTGCGGACTCTTTCGTCAGCATGGGCGCATACGTTGCCTCTTCTTCCTTTTGAGGGATGGGCTGCAGAGTTCCTTTTTCCAGCTCTTCCAAAGTCCGCAGCAAAAGCTCGGCTCCCATAGGAGCCAGGCGGTCAAACAATTCACCCGCCGTCTCACCGGGAAGGATTTCGGTTTCGCTTTTCAGCAGTATATCCCCTGTATCCAATCCTTCGCCCATAAACATGGTCGTAACACCGGAAACAGTGTCCCCGTTAATAACCGCCCACTGTATGGGAGCCGCTCCTCTGTACTGAGGAAGCAAAGACCCATGAACGTTGATGCATCCTTTGGGAGGAATATCCAAAACAGCTTTGGGGAGAAGCTTTCCGTAAGCTACCACCACAATGCAATCCGGCCGCAAATTCCGTATTTCCTCAACTACAGCCTCATTCCGCAGAGAAGCCGGCTGAAAAACCGGGATTCCAGCCTGCAAGGCTATTTCCTTTACAGGAGGTGGGGTGAGAATTTGCTTTCTTCCTTTGGGTTTATCCGGCTGGGTATATACACCGCAAACCTGGTGTGTTTCCAAAAGTTTCTGCAACGATGGAACGGCAAAATCCGGCGTTCCCATAAATACAATCCGCATTAGCGCACCTTCTCCAATTCATCGTCCCGAAGCATCCGGGTAACACGCATTTTGAATACAATTCCATCCAGGTGATCAAATTCATGACAGCATACGTTAGCCAAGAAGTCATCCGCATCAAACTCAAATGTTTTTCCATGCCGATCCTGGGCGCGAACTTTTACATGCTTAGGCCGTTTGGTAAGCCCGAACTCTCCCGGGAAAGAAAGGCATCCTTCCACGCATTCCTGCGTTCCTTTTTGGGACAAAAACTCCGGGTTAACCAATTCCATAACCCCATCCCCAATATCAATAACAACCACACGCCGGCGAATTCCCACCTGAGGTCCTGCCAATCCTACCCCATTGGCCTGATGCATGGTTTCAGCCATATCCTCCAGAAGCTGCGCCAGTTTTTCATCAAACACCGTCACTGGCCGGCACACCTGTCTTAAAATTTCGTCTCCGTCTTTTACAATATTGCGAATCGCCATAAACAAACACGTCCCTTCTGACTCAATAAAATTTATGCAATAGTATCCGGATTCATATCAGCAGATATAGAAACCGCAGAAAAAATCTTATTTTTAGAAAACTCTTTTAAAAGCTTCTCCATCACCGTCCGAAATGCTAACGTATTTCTGCATTTCAAAATCAATTTATAGCGGTATTTCCCACTGATTTTGGCAACTGCGGCGGGAATAGGATGCAGCATCCGCAAAGGAAAAGAACCTTCTTTCTGGGCAGCTTCCTGCACGGCAAGAGAAAATTCCCGTGCAGCTTGTGCGGTTTTTCCTTCGGATTCTCCCGAAAACGAAATCACACAAATATCGGAAAACGGCGGATACAGCATCGCCTTTCGCAGCTGGATTTCACCTTCGTAAAACTTGGAATAATCTTGCGTTGCTGCCAACTGAAAAATCTCGTTTTCCGGCGTATACGTTTGGATCCAGGCCTTCCCTTTATACTTTCCCCGTCCGGATCGTCCCACCACTTGGGTCAATAAATCGAAACTCCGTTCATAGCTCCTAAAGTCATCGCTATACAGAGACTGATCCGCACACAGTACACCTACCAAAGTAACATTTTCAAAATCCAGCCCTTTGGCCACCATTTGTGTACCGATAATGATGTCGTATTTCCCGGCGGCAAAATCGGACAATTTTCTTTCATACGAAAACTTTGCCATATTGGAATCGGTATCCATTCGCAAAATACGAGCTTGAGGGAGCAGCGCTCTTAATTCTTCCTCTGCCTTCTGTGTGCCGGAACCGGAATACCGAAGCTTTTTTTCATGACATTGGGGGCATTCTTCGGAAAAAGGAACGGAATATCCACAGTAATGGCACATAAGCCTTTGATTAGCGGCATGGAAGGTCAAAGAGATGCTGCAATTGGGGCAGGTCACCACATGGCCGCAGGAACGGCAGGAAACAAAAGTATGGTACCCTCTTCGATTTAAAAGCAAGATAGATTGTTTTCCGTTAAGAAGATTGTTCTGCAGCTCTCGGTACAAGCTTCGGCTCAGGATAGAAGTGTTTCCGGTTTCCATCTCCTGGTTCATATCCGCCACAGACACTTCCGGCAACTGCGCCGCACCATAACGGGAGGGCAAAACATTCAGTTGATACCGTCCTTCCAACGCATAGTAATAGGATTCCACGGAAGGGGTGGCGGAAGAAAGCAAAAGAAGCGTTTTATGATACGCACAGCGAAATTTGGCCACGTCCCTGGCGTGATAGCGGGGCGACAATTCCGATTTATACGTATGCTCCTGTTCTTCATCCATAACGATCAGGCCAACATCCTGAAAGGGAGCAAAAACCGCCGAACGTGTACCCACAGCGATCTGCGCCTGGCCATTCCGAACCCGTTTCCACTCGTCCAAACGCTCTCCCAGTGAAAGGCCGCTGTGAAAAACCGCAACTTGATTTCCATATCTTTTCCGAAAAATCCCAACGACCTGCGGTGTCAGGGAAATTTCCGGGACCATTACAATCACCCCTCTTTTCTGAGAAGCAACGTAATCAATCAGCTTCATAAACACCGATGTTTTCCCGCTTCCTGTAACTCCATACAGAAGAGAAACACCGGCCTTGTGCTGCATATACTGCGCTAAAAGAGCCTCGTATGCCTGCTGCTGCTCCGGAGAAAGCTGCAGATCCGGCTCTTCCTTTTCCTCCACGGAAGTATCCTCATAAGGACTACGATAAATTTCCACCTCATAGGATTCTATCACTTCGTTCCGGATCAGCGTTTGGATCACCGCAGGGGTGACCCCTGTATAATAACAAGCCTCCCGGGCAGAAATCTCGCCTATCTCTTCCAGCAAGGCTACCACCTGTTTCTGCTTCTCTGTAAGCTTCCGAGGAAGGGAGTTGTCTTTCAACCGCAGCATTTTTTGCTGTGCATCCCCAATTTTGCGAAAAGTTTCGTTGGATGCGGAAAGAATTCCTTTTTTGGCTAAATTTTTTAATACAGAAGGATCCTCCATATTAAATCGCTGCAAAAGGAACCGCTCCCGGGCAGGCTTTTTCCGGTGCGCTATATATTCTACAATATCCTTCTCCTGAGGAGAAAGGGACGAAATTTGCTGCTCTGAAAGCTCCGCCGCCTGATACAGCGTATGAAGCTCGAACTGCATTCCCAGAGGAAGCCAAAGCTTTACCGCATCAAACAATGTACAAAAGCAACGGCTTTTGATCCAGGGAATATTTTCCAGCATTTCCTTAGTCAAAAGCGGCGCTGGATCCAGCACCGCTTTTAATTCCTTCAAAGGCTCCTGCGAATCCAATTCGCATATTTCCAGAATCATTCCCAGACGCTTCACATTGGACATTCCAAAAGGCACCAAAACACGGCATCCGGGCACAGCGGAAGTGTACATTGTTTCGGGGATCCGATAATCAAACACCTTATCAAAATGGTATAAGGCCTTTTCTACAGCCACTTTCGCTACCCTTATACGATTCATGGGCTTTACTCCGTCACGTCGTCATTTTCCTCAAAATGTTCTATGATCTTATAATCATGGGTCATAAACTCATGCACCGCCAGATCGACAGGCTTATCCACCAAGATCTGACCGTTTTTCTCAGCTTCCTCCGCAATTTCTCTGGCTCTCTTGGCCACAGCTACCACCAAAGCATAGCGGCTTTGTTTCGGATCAATAATCAAATCTGCAGAAGGTTTTAACATATTTCAAGCATCCTTTCAAGAAAATCTTTATTTCTGGAAACACGAAACTTCTCCGATTCCAAAATTTGAATAATCGTGGTTACCGTTTCTTCCAAATCATCGTTTACAACCGCATAATCATACTGGAAGGCTTTTCCAACCTCTTCCCTGGCTGCTTTCATGCGCTTTTGAATGGTCTCCTCTGCCTCCGTACCTCTTCCCCGCAAGCGGTTCTCCAAAACTTTCATAGAAGGAGGAAGCAGGAAGATGCTGACGCAATCCTTTCGCTTTTGCTGCACCTGCGCACCGCCCTGCACTTCGATCTCCAAAATCACATCATTCCCCTGGGACATCCAGGTTTCCACCGGCACGCTGGGGGTTCCGTAGTAATTTCCGCAGTACTCCGCGTACTCCAGCATTTTACCTTGCCGGATCTGCTCTTCAAAAACTTCGTGATCCAGGAAAAAATAATCTTTTCCATCTTCTTCTCCCGCCCGAGGGGAACGTGTGGTGGCGGAAACAGATAAACGTACCTGCGGACAGCGCTGCAAAAGGCGCTGGAGCACCGTATCTTTTCCCACACCGGAGGGCCCAGAAAAAACCACTAACAATCCTGTGTTATTCATCCTCTTCCAGCTCCTCATCTTCCAGATCTTCGTCCCGATCATTAAGGCGGTTCGCCACTGTCTCCGGCTGCACAGCGGAAAGAATCACATGGTCACTGTCTGTAATAATCACAGCCCGTGTACGGCGGCCATAAGTGGCGTCGATCAACGTACCGTGTTCCTTAGCGTCTTGAATGATTCGTTTAATCGGTGCAGACTCAGGGCTTACAATTGCCACCAATCGGTTCGCCGAAACCATATTACCAAACCCGATATTGATCAGTTTCATTTTACATCCCCCTGCTAAAGCCAATTTATTCAATATTCTGAATCTGCTCCCGGATCTTCTCAATTTCCGCCTTGATATCCACAACCATATGGGCTATCTGGGAATCGGAAGCCTTGGAGCCTATGGTGTTGGTTTCCCGGTTCATTTCCTGCACGATAAAGTCCAATTTTCTGCCTACGGCTTCGTCCGAATTCAGCATGGACGTAAGCTGGTGGAAATGACTGCGCAAACGCACTGTCTCTTCTGCAATCGCAATCTTATCTGCAAAGATGGCAGCTTCCGTGAGGATCCTTTGCTCATCGATCTGTACATCTCCCAGCATTTCCCGCAATCGGAGCAGCAGCTTCTGCCGGTACTCTTCCAACGTCTGGGGAGAACGTTCTTCAATTTTTTCAACGATCTTCAGTATGGTTTCTGCCCGAGATAAAACATCGTCTTTCAGCCGGCTTCCTTCCACTTCCCGCATGGACACAAAGGAGGAAAGCGCCTGATCCAAAACCTGACGCACGGCATTCCACACTTCTTCCTCATTTTCAGGAGCGCGATGAATGGAAAACACATCCGGGCAACGAGCCAAAAGGCTCACGGACACATCTTCCTTCAACCCATACCTTTGGGCAAGTTCCCGGAAAGCCTGCACATATCCTGCTGCCAGATCATGATTCACAAGAACCTGCGCTTCTCCATCTTCCAGGGTTTCTACAGAAACATAAACGTCTACTTTTCCCCGTGCGATTTTAGACTGCAGGTATGTTTTCAGTTTCTCATCCAAAAATCCATACCCTCTGCTGGTACGGGATGAAAATTCAAAATAGCGATGGTTTACCGATTTGATTTCCGCCACGATATTTCTTCCATCCACTATGGCTGCGTGCCTTCCGAAGCCCGTCATACTCCGAATCATTTTATCATCTCAATTCAAATGAAATAAGTCCGCCAGACTCAAAATTAAAAGCTTATAGGGTTGATTTGTATTTCGCAATTACATCCTTATTATTCTATCAGTTTTGGCTTACCTTTGTCAACTGTGAGCCAAACAAGACACCCGTTCCGGAAAGCCGAACAACGAATCAGCCTGCGTGATATATTTCAATCACGCAGGCTTAATTTTAGAAATGACAAAATTCTTCCAAAAGCATTTTTAACTCCGACAGGCCATCACCTGTTACAGCAGAAAATGGAATGATTTTTAGATCCTCCACCGTCTGGAAAAAAGATCGCAGCTGCGACTCCCGTTGGGCGTACTCGGTTTTATTCAGCTTATCGCTTTTCGTGGCGACCAAGATAAAAGGTCTTTGTGAAGTCAAAAGAAATTCGATCATATGCAGATCATCCTCTGTAGGCATATGACGCATATCGATGATCTGAACAACACAGGCCACCTTCCGCTCCTGGGCAAAAAAGCCTTCCACCAGCTCCGCCCAGCGCTCTTTTTCCTTGGCGGAAACTTTCGCATATCCGTACCCCGGAAGATCCACCAATCTGCACTCCTGCAATTTATAAAAATTGATGGTTGCTGTTTTTCCGGGTTTAGCGCTTACTCTGGCTAAAGATTTTCGATTGACCAGCTTATTGATCAATGAGCTTTTTCCCACATTGGAACGCCCGGAAAAAACAATTTCCGGAATCGTAGAGGGCGGAAGCTGATTCAAAAGGCCTGCCGCAGCTTCAAACTGTACCACCTGAAAATTCATGAAATCTCTCCCTTATTGCTGCATGGAAGCATGAATCGCAGAAGAATGAGGCATCGCTTCCGTTAAAACGGAGGTTTCTTTGCTTTCCTGTGTATGGGAAGGCATCGGCTTGCGCACCAATGCGATCTCCAAAACCTGCTCGATTCTTTCAACCGGAACAAACCGAACATGTTCTTTGACAACAGGATCCACTTCATAAAGATCCGCCTCATTTTCCGCCGGGATCAATACAGTCTTTATCCCTGCACGATAAGCAGCCATTGTTTTCTCTTTCAGTCCGCCAATAGGAAGGACTCTTCCCAGAAGCGTGATCTCTCCTGTCATTGCCACATCCCGTCTAACTGCGATCCCTGTAAGCGCAGAAGTGATGGCTGTAGCCATTGCGGTTCCTGCGGAAGGGCCATCCTTGGGCACGGCTCCCTCAGGAGCATGAATGTGAATATCATATTTTGTGTAAAAATCATGGGGAATTCCCAGCTGGGACGCTCTGCTCCGGATACAGCTGATAGCCGTTCTTGCAGATTCCTGCATCACGTCTCCCAAGGAACCGGTCAGCTCGATCTTCCCCGTTCCCTCCATAGCAGCCACTTCCAAAGGCAGAATCTCACCGCCGATACTGGTCCATGCCAGACCATTTACCAGCCCCACTTGATCCTTTCCGTGAAGCTTTTCCTTCTTGTAGCGCTTGGGACCCAACAATTCTTCCAAAAGAGCAGGCGTGATCCGCAAACGAATTTCCGGATTTTCCACGATCTGCTTAGCGCATTTACGGCAAACAGAAGCGATCTGCCGCTCCAACGTACGCACACCGGCTTCAGCTGTATAGCCTTCAATCAAAAGATGAACCGCCGCCGGCGTGAATTGCAGCGTTTTTGCCTCAATTCCGTTCTTTTTTCTCTGTTTTGGAATCAAGTGCTTAACAGCGATTTGATATTTCTCTTCTTGGGTATAACTCCCCAGAGTGATTACATCCATACGATCCAAAAGAGGCGCCGGAATCTGACTCTGATCGTTGGCGGTGGTAATAAAGAGAACATGGCTCAAATCAAAGGGCATATCCACATAATGATCATAGAACGCCATATTCTGATCCGGATCCAACACTTCCAAAAGAGCTGAAGCCGGGTCTCCCCGATAGCTGCTTCCAAGCTTATCGATCTCATCCAGCAGTAATACGGGGTTTTTTGTTCCTGCCTGCTTCAAAGCGGTGATAATCCGCCCGGGCATGGATCCAATATAGGTCTTTCGATGTCCCATAATATCCGATTCATCCCGTACACCGCCTAAGGAAACTCTTACATACTTCCGCTGCACGGCTTCCGCAATGGACCGGGCAATGGATGTTTTGCCGACGCCGGGAGGTCCTACCAAACAAAGGATTTGGCCTTTAGCTTCCGGCGCCAGCTTCTTCACAGCCAGCGCTTCCAAAATCCGTTCTTTTACCTTTTTCAGGCCATAATGATCCCGGTCCAAGATTTTCTGCGCCTTTTGCAGGTCAATATGCTCCGGAGTTTCTTTGTTCCAGGGAAGCTCCAGGCAAGTCTGCAGGTATGTGAGAATTACACTGCCTTCGTGGGAGCCTACCGGCATCTTCGCCAGGCGATCGCATTCCTTCAAAAGCTTTTCCTGCTGCTCCTTGGGCATACCCGCCTGCAGAATTTTCTGCCGGAATTCCTCTGCTTCCTCCACCGGAGAATCGTCTTCTCCCAATTCGTAAGCAATAGCCTTCATCTGCTCCCGCAGAAAATATTCCCTTTGATTTTGATCGATCTGCTCTTTTGCTTTTTCGCTGATCTCATTTTCAATGGCCAATACATTGATCTCATTCTCCAAAATGGAGATGAGTTTCTGAAGACGGCGCACCGGATGCAGTTCATCCAAAATCTGCTGCTTTTTATTATAATCCAGCAACGTATTGGTAGCGATATAATCTGCCAGACGTCCGCAATCCTTCTGCCGAACCACACCCAAAATAATATCCGGAGGAACTTTGGCATAATGGTGCACATATTCTTCAAATACATTTTGTGTATGACGGATCAAGGCTTCCGTTTTATGGGTCTCCCGGTACGGCAGCGTCTCTTCCGGCTCCACTTCTGCCATAAGGAAAGGCGCTTCCTGTGGCAAAGAAATCAGAGTTGCGCGGTATAGTCCTTCCGCAAACAGGCGGATCCCATCTTCTGAATGGCGCACAACCTGCTTGATTTTCGCCACCACACCTGTCTTATACAGCTGGTTTTGCTTGGGTTCGTTATCTCCCAAATCCTTTTGCGTAATCAAAAAAACTCGCTGCTCTTTTTCCATGGCATGAGCCAAAGCCAACACGGATTTTTTCCGGCCCACATCAAATTGGATCATCATTTCCGGGAAAATAACCAACCCACGCAACGCAAGAGCAGGAAGTGTGATATGTTCAGTTAACGCAACATTGCCCATATGCAATCCTCCTAATTTGAAAAAACTGCTGAGAAGAACGCAATCCCGCCCCTCTCAGCAGCCGCCTGCAATCGTTGTTTCCTTATGCTGTATCCCGTCTGCCGCGCTTTTTGGGCGCCGTAATCTTGATTTTCACAGGCTTCCGTTCCGCGTTATGCACCAATTCCGGCGCACCGCCATTCACGGTTTCTGCTGTGATAATGATTTTCTCCACCGTATAGTCAGAAGGCACACTGTACATCAAAGGAGTTAAAAACTCCTCCAAAACACTTCGGAGCCCTCTCGCTCCGGTTCGAAGAGAAATCGTCTTTTCGGCAACAGCATTCAGAGCTTCCGGTGTAAATTCCAGCTCTACCTTATCCAATTGGAAAAGTTTCTTGTATTGACTGATCAGACTGTTTTTCGGCTCTGTCAAAATACGAACCAAAGCTTCCTGATCCAGCCCATTCAAAGCGGCTATCACCGGCAAACGTCCCACCAACTCCGGGATCAGCCCGAACTTCACCAAGTCATGGGGTGTTACGCTCTTCATCCATCCGGTGGTATCCAATTCCTTTTTGCTCTTTACTTCCGCGCCAAAGCCCATACCGGAGGACGCGTTTCGCTTTTCCACGATCTTCTCCAACCCATCAAAAGCTCCGCCGCAAATAAAGAGAATATTGGAAGTATCCACCTGGATAAATTCCTGCTGGGGATGCTTTCTTCCTCCCTGGGGAGGCACATTGGAAACGGTTCCTTCCAAAATCTTCAGAAGAGCCTGCTGTACACCCTCGCCGCTGACATCTCGGGTAATGGAAGGGTTCTCGGATTTTCTGGAAATCTTATCAATTTCATCAATATAAATGATGCCCCGCTCCGCCCGTTCGATATCGTAATTGGCAGCCTGAATCAAGCGAAGAAGAATATTTTCCACGTCCTCGCCCACATAGCCGGCTTCCGTCAATGTTGTAGCGTCTGCAATGGCAAAAGGAACATCCAGAATCCGGGCCAGTGTCTGCACCAAAAATGTTTTTCCCACACCCGTGGGCCCCAAAAGCAAAACATTGCTTTTTGTCAGCTCTACTTCGTCTGACTTTCCAAAATAAATCCGTTTATAGTGGTTATAAACGGCAACGGAAAGGGCGATCTTCGCTTCTTCCTGCCCGATGACATATTCATCCAGCTGATCTTTGATCTCCTGGGGTTTGGGCAAAACAGAGACAGAATCCGATGAATACTTTTGCGCTCTTCTCCCGGAGAGGTTTTCTTCGTCTTCCAGGATAGACATACACAACTCGATACATTCATCGCAAATATAAACTCCGGGGCCTGCGATCAAACGCCGGGCGTCTCCCTGCGGTTTTCCGCAGAAAGAACAGCATACGCCCCTCTCCTTCGTATCATCCATACCGGACATGGATTCACCAACTTTCCAGAAATTCCTGTTCAAAAGGCATCGCTTTTGAAATCATTCAGTGCCGCTCCAGCACCTTATCGATCAACCCATATTCCAGAGCCTGCTGGGCTGTCATAAAATTATCCCGCTCCGTATCCCTGGCAATTACATCCAGGGGTTTTCCTGTATTTTCAGACAGGATCCGGTTGAGTTTATTCTTGGTAGCGATAATGTGATCGGCGTGGATGCGGATATCCGTTGCCTGCCCTTGTGCACCACCGCTGGGCTGATGGATCATAATATCACTGTTGGGCAGCGCCATCCGCTTGCCTTTGGCACCGGCAGCCAGGAGGAATGCTCCCATGCTGGCAGCCATTCCCATGCAGATCGTGGCCACATCGCATTTAATGTACTGCATTGTATCATAAATAGCCATGCCGGCCGTAACTGACCCGCCGGGGCTGTTGATATACAAGCTGATATCCTTGGAAGGATCCTGTCCCTCCAGGTATAAAAGCTGCGCCACAATCAAGCTGGAAGTGGTGTCATTCACTTCTTCAGTAAGCAGGACGATCCGATCATTCAACAAGCGGGAAAAAATGTCATACGAACGCTCGCCGCGATTGGTCTGTTCAATTACATAAGGGACTAAACTCATACTATAAACCGCCCTATCTCCGCACCGTATAAAAGGGACGCCGGCCCGCGCGGGAGGCCGGCATCTGTAAGGATTGACAAAATGTTTACGGTTTATTCAGCCGCTTTCTCGGTTTCTTCGGAAGCAGCAGCCTCAGAAATCACCAAAGCGTCCCGAACAACACCGGCAGCTTTTTCCACTGCGATGTCTTTGACAAGATCCGCTTCTGCGATCATCTTCTTTACGTTCTCCAGCTCTACGCTGTACGCATTAGCGATCTTCTCATACTCAGCCTGAATTTCTTCCTCTGTGGGCTTAATTTCTTCCAAAGCAGCAATCTTCTCCAGGGCCAGACGAACCTTTACCTGGCGTTCTGCCTGGGGACGGAAGGAAGCGCGCAGAGCTTCTGCATTCATGCCTGTATACTTCATGTATGTTTCGAAATTCAATCCCTGCGCCTGGAGGCGATAGTCAAAATCACGGATATCGTCGTTGATCTTGTTCTGATACATAGCTTCCGGAATTTCAGCCTGCACCAGCTCCACCAGCTTATCTACCATCTGGTTTTCGATCTCATCCTTGTTCCGTCTCTCGGCAGCCTCTGTCAGATGCTTGCGGATATCTTCCTTGTAGGCGTCCAGAGTGTCAAACTCGCTGACATCCTTTACGAACTCATCGTCCACCTGGGGCAGCTCTTTAACTTTCAGCTCATGCAGCTTTACTTTGAAAACTGCAGGCTTTCCTGCCAGTTCACTGGCATGGTACTCTTCCGGGAACGTTACGTTTACATCGAATTCTTCGCCGGAAGAATGGCCTACGATCTGATCCTCAAAGCCGGGGATAAACTGGCCGGAGCCCAAAGTCAGATTGTGGTTTTCGCCTTTTCCGCCTTCGAACGCTACGCCGTCCACAAAGCCTTCAAAATCGATCACAGCAATATCGCCGTTTTCAGCAGCGCGGCCTTCTACAGTTACCATACGGGAATTGCGCTCCTGAACCTTCTTGATCTCTGCTTCCACATCTTCATCCGTTACTGTAATGGGCTTCTGGGTCACCGCAATGCCTTTATAGTTTTCAATGGAAACTTCCGGCTTGGTGGTAACGGTTGCCTTGAACACCAGGCCGTCTTTACCAGCAGAAACCAGCTCGAAATCGATCTTATCCTCTACAAATTCAATGCCGGCCTCCTCTACAGCGCTTTCCAGAGCTGCGGGATACAGATCATTGATGGCATCCTCATAAAAAACATTTTCGCCATAATATTTTTCAACAAAAGCCCGGGGAGCTTTACCTTTACGGAAACCGGGAATCATGATTTTTTTGTTTTCTCTGCGATAAGCTGCTTCCAGCGCTTTTTCGAATTCTTCGCCGCTGATCGCTACCTCCAGCTGGCTGCGGTTGGTATCGACCTTATTACATGATTTCAGACTCATTTTACTTCCTCCTGCGAAATTGCAAATTATCTTGTTAATTATAGCACAGTCTTTCAAGAAGTGCCAGTTTTAGAGAAAAATATTTATAATTTGTTCATCTTACCAAAACCGGGGTAAAGTTTACGTAATCGGCTGAGACTAAATGCATATGAATTCCCGCATATTCCCCTTCTATTTTTCTGCGAGCCACTGCCGAACCATGAATATGGCCAAAGTAACAAGCCTTTACATTGGCGTTCAGCAATGCGTCCAAAATTTCCTGGCATTTTTGCCCATCAAAAATAGGGGGATAATGGAGAAAAGCAATGGGTTCTTTCCCCATCTTCAAAGCTTCTCCCAAAGAGAGATTCAGCCTTCCTACTTCCCGGTTAACAATTTTCAAATCCTCATCTGTCTCCGCATTATAGATCCAGCCCCTGGTGCCGCAGACTGCCCAGTCATCCACCGCCACAGCATTGTTATGAACAAAACGAATGGAATAGAAGTTGTTTTCCTCTAAAAAGTTCTCCAGCTTCTTCCGGGTGCTCCACCAGTAGTCATGATTTCCCTTCAGGATCAGCTTGGTTCCCGGCAAACTATGGATGAAAGCAAAGTCCGCGGCGGCTTCTTCCAATTTCATAGCCCAAGAAATATCTCCGGCAATTACCACGGTATCGGTTTCCCGTACCAACTGACGCCAGTTTTTTTCCAAACGCTCCACATGGTTTGCCCATCCGGGAAAAATATTCATGGGCTTATCTGCTGTCCCTAAAGATAAATGAAGATCCGCGATCGCATACAACGCCATAGGCTTAACCCAACGTGGCCAGAACGACTTCCGCCATACTTTCAGGAGCACAGGAAGCCGAAAAACGAACCGCCTTTTCCCGGACTCTGTGCAAAGGCTCCGGAACAGCTGTTCCTGTTAATGCGGAAAGGGCATCCAGCAGCGGAATCGCCTCTCCTTCGGATTGTTTTCCGGTTATAGCACAAAGCACACTTTCGGGGAATTTGTACGGGCTGGCAGTGGAAACCACCACCGTAGGCGTTTGGGAATCGCCGGTTGCTTTTACATACTCTTCATAGACATGAACAGCCACAGCCGTATGAGAATCGCAAAGGTAATTTTCCACCTGATACATTTCCCGAATACTTTTAAGGGTATCTTCGTCTCCGCAGCTGCCTGCCCAAAAGAGATCTGTGATTTTCTGCATGGTCTCCGGATCCACCCGATAATACCCCTGCTGCGCCAACTGCTGCATCCATTGCCGCACTTGGTCAGCCTTTCCGCCGGTGAGGTGATACAGCAGACGCTCCAAATTGCTGGATACCAAAATATCCATAGAAGGAGAGATGGTGGTGTGGAAAGGACGATTTCGATTATACACACCGGTTCGTATGAATTCTGTGAGCACATCATTGCTGTTGGAAGCACAGATCAGTTTTCCCACAGGAAGCCCCATTTCTTTTGCATAAAAAGCAGCCAGGATATTTCCGAAATTTCCTGTAGGCACTACAATATTGATGGTTTCACCCTCATAGTCCATTTCTCCGGTTGCCATCAAATCGCAATAGGCGGAAAAATAGTACACGATCTGCGGAAGCAGGCGCCCCCAGTTAATGGAGTTTGCACTGGTAAACACTGCATTTCTCGCTTCCAATTGTTTCCGCATGGCATCATTGGTAAAAATAGATTTTACGCCGGTCTGGGCATCATCAAAATTTCCCTGCACCGCACAAACAGCGACATTTTCCCCTTCCTGCGTCACCATCTGCAGCTTCTGCATAGGGCTGACACCTTCCTGAGGATAGAACACCATGACCTTGGTTCCGGGAACATCTTTGAACCCTTCCAACGCCGCTTTTCCCGTATCGCCGGATGTTGCCGTAAGGATGACCGCTGTTTTATCACATCCGGTTTTCCGCAGAGAAGACGTCAAAAGATGCGGCAAAAGCTGAAGAGCCATATCTTTAAAGGCACAGGTGGGGCCATGCCACAGCTCCAGCATATACATATTCAAGTGCTTTTTTTGCTGCAGACTTAAAGGAGCCGGGTGTTCACCGGAAAATTTGTGATTTCCATAAGCCAGTTCGACGGCTTGGCGCAATTCGTCCAAAGAAAATTCAGGAAGAAAGTCCTTCAGAATTTTCACGGCACGCTCTTGATAAGAAGAGCCGGCCAAAGCCTGCAGATCCGAATATGCGTAATGCGGCAGCTGAGATGGAACAAACAAGCCTCCATCTTCACTGATCCCCTGTGCAATGGCCTGCGCACCGGAAACCACTTTGGCATGGTTGCGAGTGGAAATATACTTCAAGGAAATCGCTCCTTTCTTATGAAGCTTACAGTCTTGAGGTTAAACCTCCGGATTTAAATTCTATTGTATAATAAGATGCAGAATCTGTCAAAGAAAAGAAAAAAAATTCCATACATTCCGAAAGAAAATCTTTTCCACCAATGTTTCTGAATATCCGTGGCGGAGGAAAAGATTTGCAAGTGCGTCCATGGATTGAATGCCCTGGATGCCGTCCGGAACTGTTGTTCCGTCAAAATCGCTTCCCAACGCCAACACATCTTCTCCCCCTAAAGCAAGAAAATGTTCCGCGTGGCGAAGAATATCTTCTTCCGATGCACATTCCTCTTTTTTGTTTAAAAAGGACTTTGTAAAGTTTAACCCTACAAGTCCTTTCCGATCCCGCAATACACAAAACTGCTCATCCGTTAAATTCCGTCTATGAGGACAAACTTCCCTGGAGTTGGAATGAGACGCCATCATAGGTTTCCGGGCGATTTCCGCCACCGACCAAAACAGCGGGTCGCTGGCGTGGGAAAGATCCACCACCATGCCTAATTTTTCCATGAGAGAAATCGCAGATTTCCCGAAAGGAGTCAGTTTTCCGGGAGCATCCGCTCCCCCGCCAAACGCATTGGCACCGTTCCAGGTCAATGTCATCATTCGCACTCCGGCATCATACAGAACGCGTATACGATTCAAATCATCCCCTATGGCTGCCCCACCTTCTACGGTAAACAAAACGGCGCATTTTCCGTCTTTTTTTGCTTTTTCCAGGTCTTTTCCTGTGCGGATCAAAGCCATGGAATCTGGGTTTTTCTCCAGAGAATCATATAGAAAATCCCGCATCTTCCCGAACATTTCAAAGGCACTTTCTCCCCGAAACTCATCCGGGATCCAAGCCGCAAAGCATTGCAGCCAGGGAGAATATTTCATTCCTCGGGAGATGTCTAAATGAAACGCGTTTGTATGCAAACAAGCCCCCGGCGTCTGGACGCAGCGCCACAATGTATCACAATGCAAATCTGAAAGCTGCAATTCATTCATCCCCTTGAAATGCGTTTTCAATATGAACCAATGTATTTTCCGCCGATTGTTTATAAACAGCAATCACATCAAAACGAGGTTGAAGGGATTCCGGAGAGCACTCCTGCAAATATTGCTGTGCGGTCAGCCAAAGCTTTTTCTGTTTGCTTTTTGTTACAGCTTCCAGAGGATCCACCAGGCTGCCGGATTTTCTCTCTTTTACCTCTACAAAAACCAGAAAAGAATCTTTTTGCGCTATCAGGTCGATCTCTCCATAAGGGCCAGAATAATTTCTCTCCAGAATCGTATAGCCTTTTTGACGCAAATATGTCGCAGCCAACTGCTCTCCCCGTTTCCCTTTTTCATTCATGGGAAGATTCTCCCAGGATTTTTTTCAGGAAAGATCTGCGATGTATAGGGCAAGGGCCGTATTCCCGGATCTTCTGCACATGTAAAGCGGTTCCGTACCCTTTGTGCTTGGAAAACTGATATTCCGGATAGATTGCGTCCAGCTCCTTCATCAATCGGTCCCGGCTGACTTTTGCCAAAATAGAAGCTGCGGCAATGCTGGCAGAAAGAGAATCACCTTTTACGATGGTTTCTCCCGGGATCAGCAGGGGCGGCATACGATTTCCGTCTATCAACGCATAATCCGCCGGGACTTTCAGCCCTTCACAAGCACGTTTCATTGCCAAAAAAGTAGCTTGCAGAATATTCAGTTGGTCGATTTCTTTTTCATCTGCAAAAGCAATGGAAAAAGAAATGGCCTTTTCGCAAATCACATCAAACAGAACTTCCCTCTTTTTTTCGGAAAGTTTCTTGGAATCATTCAGGCCCGGGATCTCCAAACCAAGGGGCAAAATCACCGCAGCGGCAAAAACAGGAGCAGCCAGCGGGCCTCTCCCCGCTTCGTCGATGCCGCACACAGCCCTATATCCTTTGGAAGCCGCTGCTTGTTCATACGCAAACCAATCCATTTTTATTCCTCCGGAATTTCCAACGTGATCCTTCCGATCACCGCACTGCGAAATTCATCCAAAAGCATTACAGAGGCCCGGAGTGTATCTACCACGCCCCCTGCCATAAGCATCCCGCGTTTTTTTCCGATAGTTTCCAGGATCACATACCCCGGCTGCTGGAAAATATCCTGATCGGAGAGTTTATATCGGTTCTTTACTTCCGCCGGATAACGACGAACCAGCTCTTCCAGAAGCCTGGCAGCCAAATGCTCCGTATCCACCACTTCATCTTTTACAGCACCTGTAAAGGCCAAGCGCTCCCCTACGATAGGGTCCTCAAACTTAGGCCAAAGCACGCCGGGCGTATCCAAAAGCTCAAATCCTTTGCCGATGGTAAACCAGCGGTTTTGACGGGTCACGCCGGGGCGATCCGCTACTTCCGCTTTTCCTCCCCTGCACAAACGGTTAATCAGAGAGGACTTTCCTACGTTGGGAACCCCCACCACCATCACACGGATAGGACGTCCCACCATTCCTTTGGCCGTCCATGCGGCAATTCGATCTTTCAGCACTTCCCTTACCAAAGGAATGAACCCGTTAAGCCCCTTTCCACTCCGGCAATCTACGGCAATTGCAGAAATCCCCGCTGCGCGAAAGTAAGAGATCCAAGCAGTGGTCTGCGCCGGATCAGCCATATCGCTTTTATTCAGAAGAACCACACGAGGTTTTCCCTGAATGATTTTATCCAGTACAGGATTTCGGCTGGAAATCGGAATTCTGGCATCCACAATTTCCGCTACGGCGTCTACTAATTTCAGGCTTTTTTCCATTTGCCTGCGGGTTCGGGTCATATGACCGGGAAACCACTGTACCGAAGAAACATTTTTTTCCTTCTCTTTAAAATCTTCCATTATTTTTCATCTCCTGCATTCGGGGATCTGTCATTCAATACTTCCAAACCGATCCAAAGGAAAAACGATCCACTGCGCTTTTCCCAGTACATACCGAACATCCACCATACCTACATCTCTGCTTCGGCTGTCTTTTGACACGGAACGATTGTCTCCCAAAACAAAAATGTGCCCGGGAGGAACCTGCGCGGGAAATTCCATATCGGAAGCTTGTGTGGTGATCCCATTTTCAATATAGGCGCTTTCATCCAAAATTTCCCCGTCAACTATCACCATTCCGGTTTCGAAATCAATATCCACCGTTTGTCCCTCTGTAGCGATCACACGCTTAATGATGGGCTTATCCAGCCCAACTGTTCTGGAAATTACTACCACATCTCCTTGACGAGGAGTGTAAAAAAGGCTGGAAAGCAGAACACGGTCACTGCTTTCCAAAGTCGGCAGCATAGAACTTCCGCTTACATTCACCACTCGAAACAAAAAGGTAAAAACCATCACCACAACAATCAAAGAGGTGATCAGTGCCTCCATCCATTCATAGCATCCGCTGACAAAAGGGCTTTTCTTTTTGCAAAAGTATTTTCCCGGCGATAACTTCTGAATATGTAACACACACAATCTTCCTTTCCGCTCTGAAGGACTTCTATACGCATACGACGCAAAAGGGGACACTTACGTGTCCCCTCTCCCTAAGAAACTTATTTAAGCTGTTCCTTAACTTTAGCGGCTTTACCCACTCTATCCCGCAGATAATACAGCTTCGCTCTGCGTACACGGCCCTTACGAACAACGGCCACAGCCTTTACGTTGGGAGAATGCAGAGGGAATACTCTCTCCACTCCTACGCCATAGGAAACACGACGAACCGTAAACGTCTCAGAAATACCGCTGCCCTTCCGAGCAATTACAGTGCCTTCGAACACCTGGATTCTCTCTCTCTCACCTTCACGGATGTTTACGTCCACGCGAACGGTATCACCGATCTCAAACTGAGGGATCTCCTTCTTTACGGATTCTTCCGCAATCAGCTTCAATGCGTCCATTTTCTGTTCCTCCTAATTTTCAGACATTCGTGCCTGCAATGCAAGCAGAGGACTGCCCGCTTCAATGTTTCCCGCAAACAGCGGGCCTTGAACCCCACCGGACAGATCGGCGGATTCCAAATACCTGTATAGTTTACCATACATTTTTTGAAAAAGCAAGACTTTTCTGCCTGGTTTCCGTATAAATTTGGTTTAACTAATAAGAGCTTTTTGGCAAGCCTTTCCCAAAAAAGAAGGCGGCATAGCCGCCTTCTTGATGAGAACCTTCAAATCAAACCGGATGGATCTCCTGTTCAGCATTGCCGTGCTTTCCGTCAATGCCGTATTTCGCATCCCGACGTTTTTTGAAAAAGTCCAAAGCCACTTTGGGGAACTGCGCATAGGAAAGAACATCCTCTTCCTGTTCGATCCATTCTGCGCACTCTTTACGCAGAGTCTCCAACTCAGGCTGGAGCAAATCGGCAGGACGGCAGGTGATGATCTCTTCACCGCCGTTGATCTTCTTGGCAAACTCAGGATCCACCGGCACCGGAGTGGTTCCGTATTTTCCGGAAACCAAACCTTTAAATTCGTTGGTGCACATTTTATACCGTTCGCCGCTGATTACATTGAATACCGCCTGGGTTCCCACGATCTGAGAAGTAGGCGTTACCAGAGGCGGATAACCGGCATCCTTACGCACACGCGGCACTTCCTGCAGAACTTCTTCCAGCTGATCAGCTTTTCCCGCCTGCTTCAGCTGAGAAAGCAAGTTGCTGAGCATACCGCCGGGAACCTGATAAATCAAAGCCTTGGTATTGGTGGCCAGCATGCTCTGGTCCAAAAGACCTTCTTCCATATACTTTTTGCGCAAGCCCATAAAGTATTCCCGGATCTCATTGAGCAGCACCAGATCCAGACCCGTATCGTACTCGGTGCCCCGCAAAGCCGCCACCAGAGATTCTGTGGGCGCATGAGAAGTTCCCAGCGCCAAGGGAGACATAGCGGTATCCACCATATCCACCCCGGCTTCGATGCCTTTCATCAGGCACATGGAAGCAAGGCCGGAAGTGTAGTGGGTATGAAGCTGGATCGGAATATCCACCGCTTCTTTCAGAGCCTTCACCAAATCGTATGTCTCATAAGGAGTCAGTAGCGCAGCCATATCCTTAATGCAGATGGAATCCGCACCGGCATTGACGATGGTCTTTGCATAATCCACATAATACTCTTTTGTGAACACAGGGCCGGTGGTATAGGAGATCGCTACCTGCGCATGAGCGCCTTCCTTCTTCGCTGCGCGAATGGCCACTTCCAGGTTCTTAATATCGTTCAGAGCATCGAAAATACGGATAATGTCGATACCGTTGGCCACGGATCTCTGCACAAAATATTCCAGCACATCGTCCGCATAATGACGGTATCCCAGCATATTCTGCCCACGGAACAACATCTGCAGCTTGGTATTGGGGCAATTTTTGCGAATGGTACGCAGTCTGTCCCAAGGATCTTCATTCAAGAAGCGCAGGCAAGCGTCAAAGGTGGCGCCGCCCCAGCATTCCAGGGAGTGAAATCCCACTTGATCCAGCTTTTCCAAAATGGGGAGCATGTCCCCGATGGGCATTCTGGTAGCGATCAAAGACTGGTGCGCGTCTCGCAGAACAGTCTCTGTAACAGCAATTTTCTTAGCCATTCTATCTCTCTCCTTCTGTTGTACTATTTTGATTCATCGACAGTATGCTTTACTGGAGAGATACCAGAGGCGTGCCGGACTCTACGCTGTCTCCCTTATTCACATGCACCGCTGCCACCGTAGCGTCATGAGGAGCCATGATCTCATTTTCCATTTTCATGGCTTCCAGAATCACCAAAACATCACCCTTCTTCACAGAAGCGCCGGCAGAAACCAAAACATTTACAATGCTTCCGGGCATGGGAGAAGCCACAACTTCCGCATCACCAGAAGGAGCCGCTGCCTTGGGAGCTTCCGGAGCAGCCGCCGGAGCGGGAGCTGCAGGAGCAGGGGCCGCCGGAGCTGCGGCTACAGGAGCGGGAGCAGCCACCGGAGCAGAAACGGAAGAAGCTCCTACTTCTTCTACCTGAACGTCATATGCAACACCATTTACCGTAATCTTAAGATTTTTCATATCTGTATTCCTCCTAAAATTTCCATCACAACTGAATATTGCTGTGCTTCTTGGGCAGATTGGAAACCCGTTTTCCGGAAAGCATAGCCAGATTGGCAATTACCTTTGCTCTGGTTTCCTGAGGAAGGATCACATCCTCAATGAAGCCCTGGGCTGCCGCAGAAAGCGGAGAAGCCTCTGTGGAAGCATATTCCTGAATCAGTTTTTTCCGATCCTCTACAGGATTGGAAGAACCTTTCAGCTTTTCGCCATGCAGGAAAAGTGCAGCTGCTGCCGGAGCCATAGGAGAAACAACAGCATCCGCCCAAGCCAGGGTGCAATCCGCATTGGCTCCACGGCCGGACAACGCGATATAAACCGGCCCGTACGCATTCCCTACAACAACGGTAACCTTTGCTGTGGTTGCCTCTGCATAAGCATTGCTCAGTTTCACAGCCTCACGAAGAGAAGAGAACTCAGAAGCGTCCACAAAAGAAACCACAGGAATGGAGAACGCATCGCAGAAACGAACAAACCGTGCCGCCTTGGAGCAGGAATCTCCATCCAAAACTCCCTCATAAGAGATCATGCCGACTGTGGCTCCGGAAATCTGGGAAATGCCCGTCTGCACGGCATCTCCAAAAGTCTTTCCAAGCTCCACAAAGCACTGCGGATCCGAAATCTGGCAAGCCACTTCAAATGCGGAAGCGTTGGGAGCGATCTCACAGGAAACAGCAGCCTCCAGTTCAGCTGTAGGTACACCGCTCAGGTTATTGGAAGGAAGCAAAGTCAGCAGCTCTCGTACGGCCGCGATAGCCTCTTCCTCGGTTTCCTTGACCAAACTGCATACGCCGGACGCCACAGCGTCAGCAGCAGATGCCTTTTCACCGCTGGTGGAAACCGTCAATTCCCCGGCTTCACTCATCACCAAAATATCCGCATTGGCGGCGATCATGGCAGAAGTGCCCACACAAGGCCCCAAAACCAAGGAGATCTGGGGAACAACACCGGAAAGGTTAGCGCTGCTCTTCAGAATCTCTCCGTATGCCGCCAACATATCCGCGCCTTCACTCAGGCGGCCTCCAATAGAGTCATACATCCCCACTACCGGTGCCCCTGTTTTTACAGCCAATTCATAAACTTTCCGGATCTTGGCTGCCTGCGCTTTGCTCATTGCACCGCCGCAGCAGTCCTTATTCTGGGCAAACGCGTATACAGGGCACTCATCCACCAATCCAAACCCCGCAACCACTTCTGCCAAACCTTCGCCGGATTTTGCCAAAGCATCGATCTCATTGAACGTTCCTTCATCAAACAACGCGATCATGCGTTTGTACCCTGCTGTACGCCCGGCTTCCTCCCGAGCCTTCTGCAGGAGCTCCGCATTCGTGTGACTCATGAAAATTCCTCCTTCTATGGGCACATGGAATAAAATACAACAATTAAGCTGATTATAATATATTCTTTGAAGGTTCGCAAGGCTTATTCGTAAAAAGCTTACGAATCTTTACAAATTTTTACAATCCGATCCGTAGGTAAACTGTATTTATTTTCTTCCCACTGAAACCCTTCCTCCATAAAAAAAGGGGTCTCTCCCTCTGTAGCTACCAGCCGGGGAAGGCTTCGATTGGCCGCAAAAGACGCACAGGCCCGGAGAAGACTGTCGGCAATAAAACGCTGCTGAGGATCCAGACAGGCATCTCTTTCCTTCCCGATCTGTATGGCGTAAATATTCAGCTGCGTTCCGTCTTCTTCCACTACGGCCGCCCCTAGGCGACAGGAGGAATCTTTCATCTGCAGTACTTCCAAGCCTTCCTTTTCCTTTATTTCCAAAGAACGAAGGATCTCTTCTTTTTCCGCTCCCTCACAGGGCAAAATCGTAATCATTTCTTCCCTCTCCCCTTTGTTTTCGAGGCTTCCGCCATTAGGACGCGAACTTCTTCCGCCGTCAATTCCCGCCATTTTCCTGGCTGAAGCATTCCCAGTTTCACAGGACCTACGGCGATACGCTTCAAGCGGGCCACTTCCAGCCCTACCTGCTCGCACATTTTGCGGATTTCCCGATTCCGCCCCTCGTACAATACCATTTCCAGAATGACTCGTCCCGGCTGCTGGGATAAAACCTTCACTTTTGCCGGAGCGGTTTTCCGGCCGTCGATCTCCATGCCCACGGACATTTGCACCAGCTGATCTTCTGTTACAGACGGCCGCACCGTTACACGATAGGTCTTGGAAACATGGGTAGACGGATGCATCATAGCGTTGGCAAAATTTCCGTTATTGGTCATCAGAAGCAACCCTTCGGAGTCCCTATCCAACCGGCCTACCGGATATACCCGGGCGGGAACATCCTGCACCAGCTCCGCTACGCATTTCCGGCTTTTTTCATCTTCCATGGTAGTAATAAACCCTCTGGGTTTATGAAGCATCACATAAAAATGCTTAGGTTTCGCTTCCAGAGGCTTCCCGCACACCAGGATGGTATCCCGGTCCGGGTCAGCTTTGTCTCCCACAGCTGCCACGCGTCCGTTTATCGTTACTTTCCCGGATGCGATCCATTCTTCCGACTTACGCCGGGAAGCAAAACCGCTTTCCGACATGATTTTTTGAAGTCTTTCCAATTTTCCCATCGTACTTTTTCACCTTGTTCCTTATCATTTCCAAATGGTTTCCCATACTTTCTCCCAAAAGGTTTTTGAAACCTTTTGAAAGCTCACATTTTCCTGCACTAAAATCGGGATTCGAGCCATTTCTTTTCCTTGAAGGGAATAGATAATTTCTCCTGCCACATCTCCGGTTTGTAAAGGAGCATACAGAAACCGAGGAAGCTCTACCCTTCTTTCAAGGGCATCCTCTTCTCCGGAAAGCAGAGAGAAAGCTTCCCCTGTTCCACCGTTTACCCGTACTGTATTCCTTTCTCCTCCTACCACGGAAACTTCTGTGCAATACTTCGTTTCCTTGGGCTGAAACATAGAGATTTGAGAAAAACCATACTCATACATGGCAATATGGTCGTTCCAGTCGTCCGGCGCGTTCAGCGTTACAGCAATAAGCCGTACACCATTCTTTTCTGCCGCCGAAACCAAACAGCGTCCGGCCTTTTTTGTAAAACCTGTCTTTACGCCGATACAGCCCTCATACAATTTCAGAAGCTTGTTATGGTTTGTAAGCACATAGGACTGCTCCGGAACAGAATATGTAACCCGGTAAGTAGGCTGTGAAACGATGGAAGCAAAATCCGGATTCTGCAGCGCATAGGCTGCCAGAGAGGCCATATCCCTTGCCGTGGAAAAGTGCGCCTCACCGTCCAAACCGGAAGGCGTTTCGAAGCTTGTGTGTGTCAGACCCAACTCCCGGGCTTTGGCGTTCATTCGCTCCACAAAAGCATCCAAGGAACCGGATACAGCAATGGCCGCCGCATTGGCTGCATCATTTCCGGAAACCACCAACATTCCTGCCGCCAAGTCCTTCAACGTCAGCTTATTTCCTTCTTTCAGTCCCATGGAAGATCCTTCTACCAGGATCATTTCTTTTGTGATTTCTACTTCCCGGTTTTCCTTTTCGGCTTCCTCCAAAGTCAGAAGAGCGGTCATGATTTTTGTTGTACTGGCCATGGCCAAGGGTTCATCCGGGTTGACAGAAAAAACCACACGACCCGTATCTGCCTCTATCAGGATGGCAGATCTGGCGGAAACGTGCGGTTCCTTCGCAGCCGAAACAGGAGCGGATGCTGCCAAAAGCCAGCACCCTGCCAAAAAACAGCAAATCCATCTTTTCATCCTATACCAACCCCCGCATATCACAGATACTTAACGATGTATATGCGCCCGGGAAGGATTTCAGAAATCCGATTGCCTTATAAAGCATCCTCCGAACGGGAGGTATCTGCCGTGTTTACAGCTTCTTCTTGTGAATTTTTTTCTTTATCAGACTTTTTGAACCAACTGCTGACGGTATCTACCATATCCGGGATCATAGATATAGCCCGGTCTAAGGAAGAAGAACAGGGGTCGATTTGCAAAAGCTTGACGTTGCCGTTGCAAATGGTAATAAAAGCCATAGGAGAAATGGTCACCCCGGCTCCCGCGCCGCCTCCGAAAAAATTTTTATCTCCTGTATTTTTTACAGGCAGATCAGAACCGCCGGAAGCAAAACCATAATTGATTTTGCTTACAGGGATAACAACGCTTCCATCCGGCGCCACTACAGGATCGCCTACCACGGCATTGGCATCCACCATCTGGCGTATTTTTTCCAAGGTTGCATTCATCATTCCTTCGATGGGATGATCACTCATTTTGCACACCGTCCTATTCTTTATCAAATTATATTATAAATCTAGTTTTCTTTTTTATTTTCAGTCGATTGACCCTTTTCATGGGATGTGTCTGCATCGGCAGATTTCCGCTTTTGCAGCAGGTCTAAAATTCCTTCTTTCTTCAGTAAAAGAATGCCCCGAAGTATCGCTGAAATTCCCACTGCCAGTAAAAAAAATACGGGAACGGACGCTTTCAGTTCTCCCTGAATAACAGTGCTGCCGGATTCAAAATCAGGGCTCACCTCCACCGCATACTTCTTGCATTTTGTCATTCCCGCAAGCGCACCAACGGATGGATATACAATTGAGCAGGCCTTTCCGTATGCAAGAGCGGTATCCGCTGCATTTGCTTCCCCTACCTCCACTTGCAGGAGCAATCGGGAAACATGAATATGGGGAGCAAGCTTTTTAAGAGCTCCTGTAAATAAAGAAACTGCTTCCTGCAGCAGGAAAAATAGTCCGTTCAGCCCTTTTTTCTTCCAGAGAGAGTGAAAAAAAGAAAACCAAACTTTTCCTTGTTTTTTCAGCTTTTTCTTGGACTCTTTTTCAGAATCTTCTCCGTTTTCTTTCGCTTCTTCCGAAACAGGAGCAACATGAAATTTAAAAAACAAATATTGCAAAAACACATAAGGTTCCTGCTCATAGCGAACGGATAGCACCAGGGGAAAAGCTGTAAGAAGAAGCAAGAACGCTAAAATTCCTAAAATCGTCCAAAGTATCCACATGGTGCTTCCCTTTCTGCGTGTATTTTCCTTGGATTATCCTTCGTTTGGGAACTCTCCCTTTTCATCATCCGTCTTCTGGGCTTCCTCCTCATCCGCTTGGGAAGGAACCTCTTTTTGCTCCCGTTCCGGCAAAGGAGGAAGCTCGTCCAAAGAAGAAATCCCAAAGCAGCGTAAAAAGTCCTGCGTGGTTCCATACAGCAAAGGCCGGCCAGGCAATTCCAAGCGTCCTTTTTCTTCGATCAAACCTTTGGAGGAAAGGCTGCCAATGACCCCGGAACAATCCACACCCCGAATCTGTTCCACAAAAGCCTTTGTAACCGGTTGATTATACGCAATAACAGCTAAAACTTCCATAGCAGCTTGAGAAAGAGGGGTGTTTCTCCGCAGATCCATAGCTTCCCGAACTTCTGCGGCATACGCAGGATTGCTGCACATTTGGTATCCGCCTTCCAATCGAAGGATCCAAATCCCACTCTCCTCCCGATTAAAAGTTTCCATGTGCGCTGCCATAAGTTTATGCAGCGTTTTTTCATCCATATTTAAAACTTGTGCCAGCCGTTCCCCGGAGACAGGGTCCCCGGAAGAAAACAGAATGGCCTCTATTTTTCCATATAGCTCCCTAATCTCCACATCCTCACCGTTTCCTTTCCAGCATACGAATGGTCTCGTTTCCGCTTTCGCCTTCTACCCGGATCCGCCGCCCTTTCACTAATTCCAAAACGGCCAAAAAAGTAGCCACAAGCTCCGAACGCTCCCTTTTTTCCATAAACAACTTCTTGTATGGAATCGTTTTCTGTTTCCAAAGGCGGCGAAGTACAGAAATGATCTGGGAGGCCACGGAAACGATCTTATGGGAAACAATGGGAGAAAAGCTTTCCGGCGTCGGCGGAAGAGGTTTTCCTTTTCCTAAAGCGGCTTGATGTGCCTGCAGAATCTCCCATACAGCGTGCTGACGGCGGTATGTTCGATCCGGTTCTATTGCTGCAGGGGAGCGGACAAAAATATCCTGCGTAAATTGCTGTGACAAACGGGCAGCCGCCTGTTTGCAGATCTGATACTCCAAAAGCTGCCCGGCCAGTTCCTGCTGAAGTTCCTGAGCTTCCTGGTGTTTCGGCAGCAGGGACACCGTTTTAATATAAACCAATCGAGCTGCCATTTCCAAAAACTCACTGGAAATATCCATGTTTTCTTCTTCCATGGCTCTCATTTGTTCCAAATATTGATCCACCAGTTGGGCAATGGGAATATCCTGAATATCCAATTTATGTTTTGCCAATAGATACAGCAGCATATCCAGAGGTCCTTCAAAAACCTCCAACTTATACGATAATTTTTCCATTTTTAAAAAACTCCAAATGCCTGAAATGGAAGATTGGCCAGAAATTGCAGCCCTGCCCCTACCAAACTTCTCAAATACTCTAGGGGCACGTCCAATACCCCGGTAAACAGCAGAAGAAGCAAAAGCATACTGGTATATTGTTGATACTGGTAATACCGATACAGTGCGCGATCCGAAAGAAATGCGCCTAAAATCCGGGATCCATCCAGAGGCGGAATGGGCAGCAGATTAAAAACAGCCAGCATGATATTGATAGAAACATAATAGCTGAAAAAAATCTGCAAAAATACAAGAACTCGAATTGGGATAGAGTACGAAAAAACATACACAATATTAAAGACAATCAGCCCCAATAAGGCTGCTATAAGGTTGCTCAAAGGGCCCGCCAAAGCGGTAATGGCCATTCCCTTTTTAGGATTTTTAAAATTGGACGCATTCACCTGCACCGGCTTTGCCCAACCGATCCCAAAAAGCAAAATTCCCAATGAACCCACAGGATCCAAACTGGCTATAGGATTAAGGGTCAAACGTTTTTGATAACGCGGCGTAGGATCTCCCAGCTTAACAGCCACCCACCCATGTGCGAATTCATGCACGGGAAGCACCAGGAGTATAACAAAAAGGCAAGCCAGAATCTGTGAAAACACATAAAGCCAGCTTAATTCTCCTCCGGAAAGGACGGTTCTGAAGGCATTGATAAGCATAAACAAACTTCCTCCGAAATTCTAAAATGCATCTTACAAGGAAAAATCACAAATCATTTTTCCCTTTTTCCGCTCTATTATAATACACTCCGCAATGAAAAAGCAAGTTAAGCCCAATAAATCAAGAAGCGCAACTGCTTATACAAAAATACGCCGGGAGACATATCCCGGCGTATTTATCAAGCCTGACTTGTCAGGAAAAAGCCTATCACACCCACAGCCAACAGAATAAAGAACAAGGCGCCTATCATGTACTGCAGCCGTTTGTCTTTTTTGGCTCCATATCCGTAAGCGATCAGCAAAGCCATAACCGGGATTCCGATCGCCACTGCCCAAATAACCACCAACATAGAAAGGAGCAGTGTCAGCACCAATGTTGCGATGGCCAAACGAACACAAATTTTGCAAGTGCGCTCCCGTTTTACCATTCTTCTCTGCTCATCCCGTACTCTTGTACATTTCTGCTCAAGAAATTGGACGAACTTGGCATAGCTTCCCTTTACAAACCCTTCTTTTTCTACCAACATGGAAAAATATTCCTGAGACTCCGGCAAGGAAACTGTTATTACCATTGCCTCTTCATATTCTACCCATTCCTCAACCTGGCTGTATTTGATCAGCATCTTTCCGCCGGTCTCTAAGAATTCATACTCCAGATATTCTTCCCCTACATACAGCTTCGTTGTAGGACAATTGGTATCCAATTCCCTGCAAAGCCAGCTAAAATATTTTTTTGACATCATCTTAGGGAGCCAATAGTAAACCCCCATAGGATATATAACAGCCAAAACAGCGGACAGCGCTCCAAAAACCCAAACCTGGTTCACCAACAAGAAAAAGGCTAAAAGGACCCACATCGCTGTTCCAAACTCACAAATCTCCCGTCTTCCTTCCAAAAAGAGAGCTTGATGGATCTGACAATCCATCCTTTCCGTGTGGCGGCATCGATTTAAAAAGAGAATCTCTTCTTCCTTCCATTTCCGTCCCTTCACCTGATGAAAGATAGAAAGGGTTTTCTGTTCGGTATCATTCTTTTTACTGGCCATTCTTTTTCTCCTGTCTCATTTCACTTTCCTTAAAACTTTGCCTACACTGCCTTTTCAGTCTTCTCATTCTGTACGTCACCGGATTTTTCTGTAAATGTCTCCGGTACTTGCACAAGGATCTCCACCGCGTGGTGTGCTGTGGCACTGATAACGGTCACGTGCAGATCTCTGTATTCAAACGCGTCACCAACAACCGGAACTTTTTCCAGCTGTTCCAGAACCCAGCCATTGACGGTTACCGAGTCAAACTCATCCTCATAAGTCTCCAAATGGAAAAATTCAAATGTTTCTTCCAGATTGGCACTGCAATTGACCTTGTAATGAGAAGCATCCACTTTTTGGATGTACTTGCGTTCCTCATCGTGTTCGTCCCAGATATCGCCTACCAACTCTTCGATAATATCCTCCATGGTAACGATGCCTTCCGTACCTCCGAACTCATCCACGACCACCGCCATATGAACCTTTCGCTGCTGCAGCAACCGCAAAAGGTCAAAGATCTGCATAGAAGGACTGATATACAAAACTTTTTTGATTACCGCATCCAAAGAAAGATTTCCCTGGTGCAGCGCACAAAAATAATCTTTCTCATGAATCATGCCAATGATATTATCAATGCTTTCCCGGTATACGACCAACCTCGAATATGTATTCTGCAAAAAGATATCCGCAATCTCCTCAAAAGGAGTGTCGCTGTCCACACCTACCAAATCTACCCGAGGGGTCAAAATATCCTTGGCTTCCTGATCGTCAAAATCAATAGCCGATTTCAGAAGCTCTACATTATCTTCGTCAATGCCCCCCTCGTTATGGGCTTCGTCCACAATATTCCGCAGCTCTTCAGGCGTCATCTTGTTATCGCTTTTTTGTTTGAAAATGCGATTCAGAAGCTTTTTCCATTGGGTCATTAAAAAGTTTACGGGAGTGAGGATCCACATTAAGAAACGAAAAACCGGGGCACTGAATTTGGCAAACGCCTCCGGGTGCTCCTTGGCAAGACTTTTGGGCGTAATTTCTCCAAAAATCAAAATCGTCACCGTCATTACGGCTGTGGATATGGAAGGCCCGTTGGAAGAGAACCAAAGCGTAAACAATACGGTAGCCAACGTAGAAGATGCAATGTTCACTAAATTGTTTCCTACCAAAGCCGTGGAAAGAAGCGTATCATAATTTTCAGATACTTTAAGGGCCAGAGCGGATCTTCCGTCCCCCGCTTCTGCTTCTGTTTTCATTCGGATTCGATTCAGCGTTGTAAAAGCTGTCTCCGAAGCCGAGAAAAAGGCTGAAAACACAATGCAAATAACAATTCCAATCAAATACCCTGTTGAGTCACCGTCCATAAGACTTACATACAACTCCTTTTAATTATCATTTTGAATAGCTTACATTGTAGCAAAAAAATAAAGATTGTGCAACTATGAAAGTTTTTCTATATGAAAGCTTTCATTATGAACCATTCTGTTCATAAGAAATCCATGCCGCTTCAAGAGAAAACACCCGAAAGAAAAAAGATTTAATAAAAAGCAGGAGAACATTTTTCTGTCTCCTGCTTTTAAATGTTCATTCCCCTGCGGAAGCCATATAGGGAAGCTCCTTCCCTTTGCTGACGATCAAAACCACCTGAGAACCATACGCCATCGTATCCCCCGGTTTTACATTTTGATATCCAATTACCAGACCTTTAGGCACAGTATCACTGTATTCCTCGATCTTAGTGGGAATAAAACCGGCATCCGTCACAGCGGTAGAAGCCGCTACTAAATCCAATCCGGCCACTTCCGGCAAGGCGCGGATGGCCGGACCTTGACTGACCACTACCACAATGGCAGTCCCTTTTTTCATCTTTGCCCCTTCTCCGGCTTCCGGCGTCTGCGAAATAATATATCCCTCCGGAACCGTATCACTAAACTGTTTGTTGGCAGCAGAAAGGATTTGGTAGTTTTCATTGGATTCTATCTGAGAAGCCACTTCCTCATATTTGCTCCCTACCAAATTGGGAACGTCAATCATATTAGGATCTTCTGAAAGCACGCTGGATAGTTGGCTGCTTTCCTCCTGAGAAGACAAGGAGGAAACATCCTCAGGTTCTGAAGAAACGACCTGTGTTCCATTAGAGGCAGAAAGCCAAATCACTCCTACCACAGCTAAAACAATCAGACAACAGACACAGGAAATCAGCCCCCACATAAAAGGCGGCATGCTTCCCTTTTTGTCATCTTGAGGTGAACTCTGAGCCGGATAAGTAGGCGGCACCGCATGCAGGCTGGCTGTCTCTATCGTAACGGTAGGAGAAGCGGAAAGCTCCGCGCGAAGTTTTTCAAACGTTCCTGTACGCCGCTGCGCAGAGACCTGCAGCCCGTTAGCCATTGCTCCTACCACATGGGGCGGAATGCTTCTCAGCAAAGTGCTGGGAAGCAGAAGCCGCGGATCCTCCAGACGTTTTGGAGCCGCCTGAGGCAAAATACCGGTAAGGGCAAAAAACAGACAGGCCGTAAACGCATACACATCTGCTGCTTCCCCTACGCTCTGATTCCCATCATACTGCTCCGGAGCTGCACATCCGGGATAAAGGTCGGCCGGAATCTCTCTGCCGGCAACACGGGCCGCCGGAATCGAAAAACCGCTCAACTTCATTCTTCCATCTTTTCCGATGATCAATGTTTCCGGAGAAATCCCCAGATGATTGATTCCCGCAGAATGCAGTGTGCTCAAAGCAGAAAGCACCGGCATAAAAAGCTGCCGGGCGGCATTCCACGCCACAGTTCCCCCGCTTCTTTCCACAAAATAGCGCAGGGTAATAGATTCCACCCGTTCCGCCACGGTATAAGCTGTGTTATTTTCTTCAAAAATGTCATACAGTTGGGGAACGGCAGGAAGCTGCCGAAAATGAGCAATTTCTCTGGAAAAGCTCAAAAAGCTGGAAAGACATTCATCGTATGTCACCTCGCTGCCGTTGTTTGCCCTCAGTTCCACGGGCGAAACCCGGCTGCAAAGTGTGGCAGGAAAAAACTCTCGCAGTTCAATAGGAGTGCGAAGGATCGTATCATATCCAATGTACGTGATTCCTTCGCTGTTGCAAGATTTTACCTTACCTACCATGTAACGATTCTGCAGCAAAGTACGGTAGGGCAAAGCATTGACGGACTGGGGCTCTTCCGCCGAATGGCCGCACACCGGACACACCGATTTTCCATTCATAGGAGCCATACAGTTCATACACAGTTGATCAAATTCAGCCATGGTTTTCCCTCCCGATTGCTGCAAAGCAGCAGGATTCAGTCTTCTTCATCATCGCTTTCCGGCGCATCCCAGTTGTGCCAGACATTCTGAACGTCGTCGTTATCTTCCAAAGCGTCCAGAAGTTTCTGCATCTTTGTCTGTGTTTCTTCATCTGCCAGCGCCGTATATGTGGTAGGAACCATCTCTACTTCTGCGGAAACGAAGGTATATCCTTTTGCTTCCAAGTCTTCCCGAACACCACTGAAATCATCCGCCAAAGTTGAGATTTCAAATACGTCTTCATCCGCCTGGAAATCGGAGGCTCCTGCTTCCAGCGCATCCTCCATTACCTTATCCTCATCCAAGCCTTCTTTTTCAATAACAATGACGCCTTTTTCTTCAAAAAGGAAGGAAACACATCCCGTCGTTCCCAAATTGCCGCCGAATTTATCAAAATAGTGACGCACATCCGCCGCCGTACGATTTCGGTTATCCGTCAATGTCTCCACGATAACGGCCACACCGCTGGGACCATATCCCTCGTAGGTAATATTCTCATATTTCGCACCATCGTTATCTCCGGCCGCCTTACGGATAATTCTTTCAATATTATCGTTCGGTACATTAGCAGCCTTCGCCTTGGCGATGCAGTCCTTCAGTTTCGAGTTGGAAGCAGGATCCGGCCCGCCGCCTTCCTTTACCGCTACTGCCAATTCGCGACCGATTTTGGTAAAAATCTTGGCCTTCGCACCATCTGTTTTTTCCTTTTTTCTTTTAATGTTGTTCCATTTCGAATGTCCGGACATATAAAATCCTCCTGGATAAATAGATTAAACCTGCACATCGCCATTTCACGACACCGCACGTTTCTTAAATAAGACCATACACATTGTTCTTTATCTTATCACAAATCAAAAAAAATGGCAAGTGCCGTGGAAATAGGAGCAGAACGGTTGTGTGTAGGAGTACAATACATCTTGGACAGTTGAATAAAAAATGAAAGATAAGGCTACATCGGATATAGTTAAATTGTGACACTAACCTTACCGAGAAAAGAACCATATCCCTCACCAGCAAAAGAGCATGGCATAAGACATGGTATACAGGCCATACAGGCAATCCTTGATGAGATATGCAGAAAAAAAGACGTCAGCCGTGCCGCCCGGAAGTACAGCAAAAACCGGTCCTATATCTGCTTTCGGAAAGCCCGTTGGAACGGAATTCCGGAGCCTTCGTCCTATTTTCACATTTTGCCATACACAAAAAGACAAGAGACCTATTGCTCAAGCAAGCAATAAGCCTCCTGTTTTGCTAAAGTTATTCAGCGGCCAATATCTTTGCGATAATGGACATCCTTCCAATGAATTTTGTTCACCGCGCAATAAGCAGCTTCCAGCGCTCGAGAAACGCTTTCCCCAAGAGCCGTAACGCCCAATACGCGCCCGCCATTTGTGAAAAACGTTCCGTTTTCCAAAACCGTTCCCGCATGATAAACCGTGGCACCCGGAACTTGTCCGTTTTCATCCAGGCCTTCTATGGGAATATGCTTTTCATATTTTCCGGGATAGCCGCCGGAGGCCATCACTACGCAGGCGCAGGCTTCGTCCGACCATTCCACCGGCTGCTCTTCCAAGCGTTCCTCCACCACAGCCATCAGGACATCCACAAAATCGGTTTTCAGCCTGGGTAAAACCACCTGTGTTTCCGGATCTCCAAAACGGGAATTATACTCAATGACTTTCGGCCCGTTGGGAGTGAGCATCAAGCCGAAATACAAACATCCTTTGAAGGGTCTCCCCTCCTGCTGCATCGCCTGAATCGTAGGAAGGAAAATGGTTTCCATGCACAAATCGGCCATTTCCTTTGTGTAATAAGGATTGGGGCTGATGGTTCCCATGCCGCCTGTATTCAGGCCCTGATCCCCATCCAGAGCTCTTTTGTGATCCTTACTGGAAACCATGGGCTTCACGCATTTTCCGTCTGTGAAGGCCAAAACGGAAACTTCCGGCCCGGTCAGAAACTCTTCCACAACCACACGGTTGCCGGAGGCGCCAAAAACCTTATCTTCCATGATCTCTTTCAAGGCGTCTTTCGCTTCCTGAAGATCGCCGCAAATCAGAACGCCTTTTCCCAATGCCAAGCCATCTGCTTTAATGACAACAGGATACGTGTCGTTCTTTTCGATATAGTCCGCAGCTTCCTGGGGGTTTTCAAACACTTCGTATCCCGCCGTGGGAATTCCGTATTTCTTCATCAGGTTCTTGGAGAAAACTTTGCTGGCTTCAATGACGGCAGCATTGGCCCGGGGTCCAAATGCAGGGATCCCTTCCTGCTCCAAGGCATCTACCATACCGGCAGCTAGAGGATCATCCGGAGCCACAAACACCAAACCAACCTTTTTCTCCTTGGCCAGAGCGACCATACCGGGGACATCCATTGCCGCCACAGGTATACACTCTGCGTCCCTGGAAATGCCTCCGTTTCCCGGCGCGCAATAAATTTTCCCCACTTTGGGGCTTTCTTTCAGTTTACGAACGATGGCATGCTCCCGTCCACCGCTGCCAACCACCAAAATATCCATTCTTCATTCCCTCCGTATCGGAAACCTTTAGTGATGGAACAATCTCTGTGCTGTAAAGGCCATAACCATGCCATACTTATTGCAAGTAGAAATTACATGGTCATCGCGGATGGAGCCGCCAGGTTCCGCAATGTACTGCACTCCGGATTTCCGGGCTCTTTCGATATTATCGCCAAAGGGGAAGAAAGCGTCGGACCCCACGGAAACACCTGTAAATCCGGCAAGCCATTCCTTCTTTTCCTGCTCTGTAAAGGGTTCCGGCTTTTCAGTAAAGAAAGCCTCCCATGCGCCATCCTGCAGCACATCCATATACTCATCCGAAATATAAACATCGATGGTATTGTCACGATCCGGCCGACGGATTCCCTCTTTAAAGGGTAAAGACAACACCTTCGGATGCTGCCGGAGGTACCAAATGTCTGCCTTGTTTCCTGCTAAACGCGTGCAGTGAATTCGGCTTTGCTGCCCCGCTCCGATACCGATTGCCTGTCCATCCTTGGCATAGCATACGGAATTGGACTGTGTATATTTCAGCGTAATAAGAGAAATCAAAAGATCCCGCTTGGCGTCTTCCGGGAAAACCTTATTATCCGTAACCACATTCTGGAGCATTTCTTCTGTGATTTTTACTTCATTACGCCCCTGCTCAAATGTAATGCCAAACACGTCTTTATGCTCGATGGGCGCGGGAACATAGGAAGCGTCGATCTTCACCACATTATAGCTTCCCTTGCGCTTTGTCTTGAGGATCTCCAAGGCTTCCGGCGTATAATCGGGAGCGATAATACCGTCGGAAACTTCACGGGCCAGCAGTGTAGCCGTTTCCTTATCGCAAGGATCGGACAACGCTACCCAGTCTCCATAAGAAGACATCCGGTCCGCTCCCCGGGCACGAGCATAAGCTGTGGCAATGGGAGACAGCTCCAAATCATCCACAAAGTAAATTTTCTTCAAGGTCTCGCTCATAGGAATAGCTACAGCCGCACCGGCCGGGCTTACATGCTTAAAGGAAGCAGCTGCCGGAAGGCCGGTAGCCTCTTTCAGTTCTTTTACCAACTGCCAGCTGTTAAAAGCATCCAGAAAATTGATGTAACCGGGCTTGCCGTTCAAAACTTCAATGGGCAAATCAGAGCCGTCTCCCATAAAAATTTTAGAAGGCTTCTGGTTGGGGTTACATCCGTATTTCAACAAAAGTTCATTGGACATAAAAGATCCTCCTTACTGATTTTTATTGCAGATCCGGCTCTCTTCCTCGCCCGTTTCCAGATCAATAAAGCGAGTGAACAAAGAAACCTTATTTTCCTCATTCAGACTTTCCCATACAACGCGGGTAAATTCATCAATATCATCGGGAATGCACACCGCCTGGGGTTCCCCTTCAAAAGACGGCAGAGGAGATCCGTCCCCCATATACGTATGGATGAAATGTCCTTCCCCGGCTTTAGGCTGAGCATATTCATAGAAAAACCGCTGAGCGCTGGTCTCATCCCCTGCGTCACTCTTCAAAACCGACAATTTATACGCGCCGGTCTTGGAATCCAGGATTCCGGAAATTCTGGGGGTAAAGTTGGGGGCATCCGGCTCGAAGGTTCTGGTACGCAAGGCGTCCTCAAAGGTTTTTCCCTGCTGCATAAAGGTATAAATGGTATCTGTCTGGTCGCCATTGGTTACGATCTGCGTATCTCCCAAAACCAGCACCGGATTGTAAATAATCAACGAAGGATCCACCATTTTGCTCTCATCAAAAGCTTTGGTCTTCAGACCCTTTCCGTCTGCTTCAAAAATACGGTTCCGGCTGTTTTCACTGCGGCCCATAATAAAATACCCGATAACAGCTTTTTTTCCATCCGCGCTCCGGCCCAAAAGAATGCCCCGGCCCGGATATGCTGTTGCGCTTAATTCTTCCTGCAAAGATTTTCTTACCATACTTATTCCTCCCTGCAATGCACGATCCCATTGATTACTTCCAACCGTCCCTGGCAAAAAAGAGCAACCGCTTTGGGAAGAATCTCCCATTCCGCTTCCTCCATAACCCGGTGCTGCAAGATCTCCGGTGTGTCCCCTTCCTGCACAGCCACAGGCTTCTGCAGAACAATGGGACCGCCATCGCAAATCTCATTTACAAAATGAACTGTAGCACCGGTTACTTTCACGCCTCTTGCCAAAGCCGCTTCATGCACCCGAAGCCCGTAGAATCCCTCCCCGCAAAAAGAAGGAATCAAGGAAGGGTGCACATTTAAAATCCGATTCCGGAACCGGTCAATTACCGAATCGCCGATAATGGTCATAAAACCTGCCAAAACCACCAGGTCAATTTTTGCCTGCTCCAAAGCTTCTACCAACGCTTCATCATAGGCCTTCTGCTCATGGAAGCTTTTCCGGGAAAGCACCAACGTGGGGATCCCAGCCTGCTCCGCACGTTTCAAGGCGTACGCATCCGGCTTGCTGGAAAGCACTAAAGCCAGCTTTCCTCCGGGAATTTTTTCCTGCTGCTGGGCATCGATCAAAGCCTGCAGATTTGTCCCTCCGCCGGAAACCAAAACGGCTATGTTCAGCATAACGTGACTCCTTCTTCTCCTTCTGTGATTTCACCGATCACGTAAGCCGGTGTACCCATGGCACACAAGTCTTCAGCCACCTGGTTGGCAACTTCCTTAGGAACTGCCATACACATACCGATTCCCATATTGAAAGTATTGTACATTTCTCTTTGCGGAATATTTCCCGTTTTCTGCAAAAGATCAAAAATCGGCAATTTGGGGAAGGAATTCAGCTCAATTTTAGCTGTGCAGTTTTCTTTCAGCATGCGGGGAATATTTTCAAAGAAGCCGCCGCCGGTAATGTGGGAAATGGCCCGAACCGGATAGCGTTTCAGAATTTCAAGCACCGGTTTTACATAAATTTTGGTGGGGGTAAGCAGGGTCTCACCCAAGGTGGCTCCAAGCTCATCCACATGACGGCTGATGTTTTCCTTATTCACATCAAAAATTTTCCGTACCAGGCTAAATCCGTTGGAGTGTACACCGGAAGAAGCAAGCCCTACCAAAGCGTCTCCGGGCTGCATGGAAGAGGGATCCAGTATCTTAGCTTTATCTACGATTCCCACGCTGAAGCCGGCCAGATCATATTCATCCTCGGGATAAAAACCGGGCATTTCCGCCGTTTCCCCGCCGATCAGCGCGCTTCCGGACTGCACGCAGCCTTCCGCTACGCCCGCCACGATCTGCTCTACTCGCTGGGGAACATTCTTGCCGACTGCTACGTAGTCCAGGAAAAACAAAGGTTTTGCGCCGCAGCAGATTACATCGTTTACGCACATCGCTACGCAGTCGATTCCCACTGTGTCGTGCTTATCCATCAAAAAGGCAATCTTCAGCTTCGTGCCTACACCGTCTGTTCCGCTGACCAAAACCGGCTCTTTCATTCCGGTCAGATCCGGCTGAAACAATCCTCCGAAACCGCCCAATCCAGAAACCACGCCGGCTGTATTAGTTCTTGCCACATGTTTTTTCATCAGTTCAACGGCTTCATAACCGGCGGTTACGTCCACACCGGCAGCCTTATAGCTATCGCTATAGCTGTTCTTATTCATTCAGGTCGCCCTCCCAATCGATTTTTAAAGTTCCTTTACTTTTTCCTGCAGTGCAGCATCCTTTTGCCGGACGCCTTCCGCCATGCTTTTCTTCATATCCTGCAGCTGACCGGCAATGGTATCATCGGAAAGCGCCAGCATCTGAGCTGCCAGAATCGCCGCATTATCCGCGCCGTCAATAGCCACAGTGGCCACGGGAATGCCGGAAGGCATCTGCACAGTAGCCAGCAAAGCATCCAAACCATCCAATGTAGAGGATTTAATGGGAATACCGATCACGGGCAGCGTAGTGTGTGCTGCCAAAACACCTGCCAAATGAGCAGCTTTTCCTGCCGCTGCAATAATGACGCCAAAGCCGTTCTCCGCCGCCTTTTCAGAAAAAGAAGCCGCAGCCTGGGGCGTTCTGTGAGCCGACATTACATGGACTTCCACAGGGATTCCAAAACCTTTTAAGCGCTTAATCGCAGGGGACACTGCCGGGAAATCGCTATCGCTTCCCATAATGACTGCAACTTTTCTCATTTTACAATCTCTCCTTTACAAAACAAAAGAGGCTGAGCAATATTTGCGCAGCCTTTACCGGCGTTTCGGAAAATACAGACCATATGCAGAACCATGAAAATTAGGATTCTTTCTAAAACAGAAAAAATTCACTGCAACAAGTCCTCCTATTCGCCCTCATATGATACATAATATTTTAGAATAAACCGAAAGCAATTGCAAGCGATTTTCAAGAAATCGTCAGATTCATGGAAAAAAGCGGAGAAAATTAAAATTTCTCCGCTTTTTTGTAGAAGACCTTACTCTGCTTTTTGCTCCGTTACCATCTCTTGAATGGAAGTAACCAATCCGGCTACAGACTGCAGATTGGAAGGAATAATCAGCTTTGTCGCTTTTCCGTCTGCCACTTTCGCCAAGGCTTCCAGGCTTTTCAGGGTCAATACAGGATTGCCGGGATTGGATTCGTTCAGCATACGAATACCATCTGCCGTAGCCTGCTGAACGGTACGAATCGCCTGCGCTTCACCTTCCGCTCTCCGGATACGGGCTTCCTTTTCGGCTTCAGCCGCCAGGATCGCCGATTCTTTTTTACCTTCCGCAATCAAAATAGCGCTGCGCTTCTGCCCCTCGGCGTCCAAAATAATAGCACGCCGTTCCCGTTCGGCTTTCATTTGCTTTTCCATAGAATCCTGAATAGCCGGAGGCGGAAGAATGTTTTTCAGCTCCACCCGGTTCACTTTGATTCCCCAGGCATCGGTAGCCTCGTCTAAAATCGTGCGGATCTTGGTATTGATCACATCCCGGGAAGTCAGCGTATTGTCCAGCTCCAGCTCGCCGATAATATTACGAAGCGTGGTAGCGGAAAGATTCTCAATGGCTGAAATCGGGCGCTCTACGCCGTAAGCATACAGCTTAGGATCGGTAATCTGAAAATACACCACCGTGTCGATCTGCATGGTTACGTTATCTTTCGTGATAACCGGCTGAGGCGGAAAATCAATGACCTGCTCCTTCATGGAAACTTTCTTTGCAATTTTATCCACAAAAGGAATTTTAAAGTGCAGACCCGTTCCCCAAGTGGAATGATACGCTCCCAGCCTCTCCAAAACATAAGCATGCGCCTGGGGAACCACTTTGATATTTACGATAAGAACCAACAAAACAACGACCACTAACGCCAACAAAACAAATAACCATTCCATATAAGTCCCTCCCATTTAAAATTATTTTTGCGTAATTTCTTCCACAATTGCCCGCACGCCTTCAATGGAACAAATTCGAACGGAAGCCCCCTGAGAGATTTTCTCCCCATTGGCGGAACGTGCCGTCCAAACAGATCCCATTACCTTCACTTCTCCTTTGCCGGCTACGTTATCAATCGTCTCCAACACAACAGCTGTTTCTCCCACATAGCGGTCAGCATTGGTCCTGCTTTTGGGAAAGGACAACTTCTTTCGGGCCAGCGGCCTTGTTATTAGCAAAGCTACGGCAGTAATCCCCACAAACAGCACGCATTGCAGCCATACTTCTCCGGAAAAAAGAGAAGCAATCAGCGCGGCAATTCCTCCCAAGGCAAACCAGATGGACACCAGCTGAGATGTTGCAGCTTCCACGCATACGGCAGCGATGATAACGATCAACCAAATGTATGGCATTGTAGTCTCCCCCTTTCAAATGTTTCCTGCAAAAACCATACTTATGCTGCAGTTTTTACCCTGATACTTCTTAATCAAATCCGGATCGGAAGTATGGCTTTATAGTAGCATGAAACCCTTTGAAATACAATCGTCAAAAAAAGCGTAAAAGAAAGGATTTTCAGCAATTTTCTGCGATTTTTCCATTCTGCTTCCCCCTGCGTATCCCCTCGCGGCCAATCCGATTCCCGCATCATCCTGTACACAAAAAATTCTCCTGTTTATAAAAACAGGAGAATCGTTTCATAAAATCCGTATTAAAATTCTTTACTGAATTTATTCTTCCTTCAGCTTTTGCGCCAAACTTTCATCCGGTGTAACGTAAACCGTATGGTTGCTCACATAAATCACCATTCCGGGTTTCGCGCCGGAAGGTTTGCTTACATTCCGAACTTGTGTGTAATCCACCGGGACCTGAGCGGAATCTTTAGCGCGGCTGTGCAGCGCTGCCAGGCAGGCAGCTTCCCGAAGGGATGCTTCTCCCGGCTCTTTACCATCCGTCACCAGAATGGTGTGGGATCCAGGAATATTTTTCGTATGGAACCAAATATCCCTTTGGCGGGCTTCTTTTAATGTCAGGCGGTCATTTTGCCGGTTGTTTCTGCCCACTAAAATCAGGAATCCCTCACTGGAGCGGAAGCGATGAGGTTCCGCCCCCGCCGGCGGACGCTGCTTGGTTTTAGAAGGCCGAACATATCCCTGCTCCGTCAGCTCCTGGCGAATTTCCCATAAGTCCCGTTCGTTTTCCGCCCGGCTCAGTTCTTCAAACACAGTATCCACATATTCCAGCTCCCGGGAGGCCTGGGTAATTTGCTCCGTTAATTTTTCCTGGGCTGTTTTGGCTTTTCTGTATTCCTTAAAATACTTCTGCGCATTTTGGGAAGGGGTCAGCAGAGGATCCATAGGCACCTGCACCACCGGCATCCCTTCTTCCCAATAGTTTTCCAATTCCGCACAAGTCTGACCTTTTTCAAGCCGGTATAAATTGGCACTGATCAGCTCTCCGCAAAGCTTCAAATGCTCACGTTCCGCACACTGCTCCAATTCCAGTTTTTGCTTATGGATTTTATTGCTTAACCGCTCCGCCGCGTTGGAAAGAAGCTTTAAAAGGTCCTGGGAACGCACTCGCATACGTTCCTGCCGGTCTCTTTCCTGATAGAAAGAATCCAAGGCTTCCGAAAAATTCTCTTTTGGGGAAACCACCGCCGCCGTTCCGTATTGTTCCGGATGAAAGTAGGTCAGATCCATGGGCCGGCCGTCCAGCCCTTCCACAATGTGCGGTGTTCCGGAACCGGATTCCACCCATTCCCGGATCCTTCCAAGGAAAAAACGAAATCGCTGCCATTGTTCCGGAGCTATACTCCCCACGCGAAGAGAAACGCCCCTTCCCGTTAAAAATTCCAACTCCCGGCATACAATGGGTGATACTCCCTGCAGCGTATTTAAAATGGCCTTGGACAGCTCCGTTCCTTCCGGGAACGTACGGAGACGGCTTTCAATCTCCTCCGCAGAAGCAGTCAGCATGCAAAGCTTATTTTGAGGAGGCGGCAGTTGGTACCCAAAGCCCGGAAGCACCAATCGTTCGGAAGTCATCTCCGCATCCACCCGTTTTAAAGCGTCAATGATTTTTCCTTTCTCGTCCACGAAAATCACGTTGCTGTATCGCCCCATAATTTCCGCGTACAAACGAAGCTCCACGGGATCCCCCAATTCATTGACTGCGGAAAAACACAAACAAAGCACTCGCTCCAGTTCCGGCTGCTCCAGGCGGCACAATTTTGCGCCGGCAAGCCTCTTTCGCATCAGCATACACAGCATGGGCGGCTGCTTGGGATTTTCAGGAACAAAGCGTGTAAAATGAATACGAGCGCTGTTTGCTCGCGCGGAAAGCAGCAATTTGTAATGATCTGTCCGTGTCCGCAGCAGCAAAACGATCTCTTCCCGGTTCGGCTGATAAATTTTTTCTAGCCGAGCTCCCAGGGCCTTTTCCTCCAGCTCTATTTTGATATGTCGGAGAAACCCTCCGTCTAAAGCCATTGTTTTCCCTCCTGTTCAGGTTCTTTCCGTATCAAACATACTGCTCAGGCGCGCTGTCCTCCAAAAGGACCCATTCTACATCCGGAAAGTTTTTTTCCAGTTCATTCGCCAGCGGCTGCAAAACCACCACTTCCGTAGCGTAATGGCCGGCTGAAAGCAGTGTGATCCCCCGCTCCTGCGCCTGGATCCATTGATGATGCTTCACTTCCCCGGTAAGATAGCCCTGGGCTCCGCAATGCGCTTCCAAAACATAATCCGCTCCCGCTCCGCTGCACAGCGCCAGGGAAGAAATTTTATCCTTTCCCTCTGTATACGCTACTGCCTGGCAGCCTAACTTCCTTTTTATGTAAAAAGCCAATTCTTCCGAGGTCAACGCAGTTTCCAAATCCCCCTGCAAAACAATAGGAAATCCGTTTTCTTCCAAAACAGAATGCACATTTTTAAGTTCCAATCGTTGCGCCAAGCAAGCGTTTACCCCTTTTTCAGCCACATCCAGATTGGTATGCGCGCAAATAGCAGCAATATCCCATTTAGCCATATGGTACACCGGATGATCCGAAGATAAAGACTTCAAAGGATCAAAAATGACAGGATGATGGCTCAAAATCAGCTGCGCTTCTATTTCTTTTGCCTTTTTAACGGCTTCACTGGTGATATCCAAGGCCAGCAATACTTTTTTCACTTCCTGCAGGGCATTTCCAACCAATAATCCGGAATTATCAAAGGACATAGCCGATGAAAACGGAGCCATCTGATCTATTTTCTTTAAAATATCCCGCACAAGCGTCATCTGTCTTCATCCTTTCCCGAATTTTCCGCTTTGGCGCAAAGAATCTGAATGGTTTCTTCCAGATCTTTTGCCTCTTGTTCCTTTCCTGCCAAGCGAAGGCCATTTGCCTGTTTTCGCAAACTGGCCGCCCTCTTCAGCAAATAGCACCGTTCTGCCGGTGTTTCCCCCGTTAAGCCTCCGATCTCTTCCCATCCCGGGAATTGCAGCACATTCTGAGGATCATACGCCGCCAAAATCACAGTATAAACCCGGGGAGGCTCCTGCACAGCTTTTTCTTTCAGAATGGCAAAGCCTTCCTCCGCCAAAAATTTCCTTAGCTGTGTTTGACAAGTCATAGGCTGGAGAATCAGCCTCTTTTCTCCCTGTTTCAGCCAAGAAGCTTCTTGAATGATCCGTGCGATCAGTTCTCCTCCCATGCCTGCAATCACAATATCCTCTGCTTCCTGAGGCAAAATGGATTTTAACCCATCGGAAAGGCGAGTGGAAACCCCATTTTCCGCCTTCCAGCGTTCTATGTTTTGTTTAGCTGCCTGTAAAGGTCCTTCCCTTACATCCGCCGCAATCGCCTTTGTGATCCGCCCCTGAAGGAAAAGCCATATGGGCAAGTATCCATGATCGGTACCGATATCCGCCAAACGAGCCCCGGACCGAACCATTTCCGCGCATAAAGAAAGGCGGGCTCCCAATGAAAACCCTGGGTTTTGAACCTGTTCCATTATAACTCTCCTTGTTTGTTTCCTTTGAAAAACCGCCCGGCAAAAGCCGGACGGTTTCTTGTTTGGGCTACTTATTTACCGGCGATGTGATCGTTGAGCTTTTTCAGAAGATCCTCTACATTGACCCCATGCACCAGGCAGGCCTGCTCCAAGGTTTCTCCTCTGGAAGCGGGACATCCAAGACAATGCATTCCCATTTCCAGGAAAAAAGGTGCCGTAGTCTTATCAATGATGAGAATATCGCCAATAAGGGTATCCTTTGTAATCGTCGCCATAAAACGACCTCCATTCTTTTATATGATAACTTCTCTTGTAATGAGAAAAAGCGCCCTTACACTAACGAATGCAAATTTATTGAGCCGCCTGATCGATCTTCTGCAAAAGGTCTTGCAAAACCACATCGCAAAGCTCCTGGGTTTCCGCTTCCACCATTACCCGCAGCAAAGGTTCTGTGCCGCTTTTCCGGATCAGAATTCTTCCGCGGTCTCCCAGCTCTTCCTCTTTTTTCTGGATATAGTCCCGGATCCCCGGCCGCTCCAGCAAATCTTCCGCATTTTCCACTCTTCTGTTTTTTAGAACCTGCGGAAATTGCAGAATGCCGGAAGTAAGGAAAGAAAGCATAGTCTTTTTCTGCACCACCACTTCCATCAACTTAATGGCCGTAAGAATGCCGTCTCCGGTTGTGCTGTATTTATTAAAGATAATATGCCCGGATTGCTCGCCGCCAATACTGTATCCGTTTTTCATAATTTCCATGGAAACGTATTTATCGCCTACGTCCGTGCGCAGCATACGGATCCCTTCTTTAGCCAAAGACTTCTCCGTTCCCATATTGCTCATAACCGTGGCAACAACCGTATTTTCTACCAAAGCACCCGCTTCCTTCATTTGCCGGGCGCAAATATACATAATATGGTCGCCATCCACCACATTGCCTTGTTCATCTACCGCGAAGCAGCGATCCGCGTCTCCGTCAAACGCAAATCCAATGTCCAAATGGTTTTCCCGAACATATTCCTGCAGGGACTCCACATGCGTGGATCCACAATCCACATTGATATTTAAGCCGTTGGGCTCGTTGTGAATCACGTAGGTTTTGGCCCCCAGCATTTCAAAAACCGTTTTCGCAATGCTGCTGGCCGCACCGTTAGCGCAATCCAACGCTACTTTATATCCACGGAAGGAATGCATGGTGGCGGAAGTCAAATAACTGATATACTGATTCCGGCCCTGGATATAGTCGGTAATTTTTCCGATGGCGCCGCCTTTTGCGTAGGTAATTTCCGTTTCGCCGTCCAAGTATTCCTCGATTTTCTCCAAAACCGCTTCTTCCATCTTGTAACCGTCACGATCAATCACTTTAATACCATTGTCGTAATACGGATTATGGCTGGCTGTAATCATAATACCAAAATCAAAATCTTCCGACTTTGTGATATAGGACACGCTGGGGGTGGTAGTTACATGCAAAAGATAGACATCCACGCCGGTAGCGCTTAATCCGGAAGCCAGAGCATACTCAAACATATAGCTGGATTTTCTTGTATCCTTACCAATCACGCACCGCGCTTTTTTCTCGGCGCCCTGGGTAAAATACCAACCTAAAAATTTTCCGATTTTAAAAGCGTGATCTACGGTAAGCCCTTCATTGGCTACACCTCGAAATCCGTCTGTTCCGAAATATTTCATATCGTTTCCTCTTTCTGCTCCTGGTAAACTTATATTTATCTATCAGAAGCTTTCTTCATTTTTTAGGGAAAAGGATTACATATCCTTTGTTCGGCAAAAAGACCGGCACGGCTGCTCCAGCCGCGCCGGTCTGCACACACAGTATACCGCGTTTTCACCAGAAAATCAAGACAGATGTTCCATAGAAGCCGGATACGTGTATCCATACTTATTATAACGCACAGCGCTGTAATCATTATAGTTATACACGTTGGCTTCCCCTACACGACGATACAAAAGTCCCGAATAAGCCTTTCCGCCTGCCATGCACCAACGGCACAAATCTGTTCCAAACGCATAGGCGTTGGTATAGTTCAGATCATGCTGCAAGGATGCCGAATTGGAAAGCTGCAGGTAACCGGAATTGATCCAGCCGGTTCCGGCACTGGTTTTTACCTTATACCAACCATCACGGGTATCCGTAAAATCCAAATCCAAAACGGTGGCGCTGCTTCCATTGGATACGGAAGTCACCTTTCCGGAACTTCTGGAAGGTTCTGCATACAAGGAAGTATTCTTGGTCACAGTAGCAGCTAATCCACCAGCAGGAATGGTCTCCGGCGGAACCACCGCATTCAGCATAATCGTTCTGGCGTCCATTTGCGCCGTTCCGTTCCAGTATCCGGCACCTACATTATAACCAAAGCTGATAAGGCAATCCGCCTGGTTCTGATTCATCAGCAAGTTGTTCCGCTGCATGAAACGATTTACTTCCGTTGTGTAAGAAGCCCGGTTAATGGAATTGACCAGCAAAGACCACGCTTCCGTCTTGGAAATATTATTGTAGAACACTGTTCCCACCCCAAAGGTATATCCATAGCCAATGGTGGGGATCTGGGAATATGTCAGCATATCTGCATATACTGTAGAGCTGTAACCTTCCCAGTTGGCGATCAGCTGAATGATCTTATCACTGGCCCGGCGCTGCTCGCTGGTAGATACTGTATAATCCTGGGACTGCACCGCATAGGCATCCGTAGTAAATCCGGCGGAAGCATAAACTCCATTCTGGGCGGACAAAGCCTTTACCGTATATTTGCCGGTAGAGGGCAGAACCATGGATCCAGTCCACTTCCGGGTGCGGAACACATTTCCGTTTTTATCGGTAACGCTTTCGTCCACATATCCGGAAGCCTGCACTGTAACTACAGAGCCATCCTGCATGGTGACTTGGAATTTCACTGCATCTCTGGAAGTATCCGTTACAGCAATCAGGTTCACCGTGCCCCCTATGCCAACAATGTTAGGCGATGTATAGGCGGTTCTTACCGGTTCGCCATCCGTTACGGAAACTGTGCAGGTTCCTTTTGCGTTTCCGCTGATAGCGGTAATAACAGCCGTACCCTTTCCTACCGACCGAATATATCCGTTCTCTACTACAGCTACAGAGGAATTGCTGCTGGTCCAGATCACGGAGGAAGAAGTATTGGCCTTAATGTATAAAGTCTTCCCTAAAGGAATGCTTCCCGTACTTTGAGAAAGAGAAAGCGTACCGGTCAAATCATCACCGGCATACACAAACTCAACATACTCCGCACTTACATATCCGATCTTTCCACCGGCGATCTGTACTTTTACCCAGCCCGGGGTAGAAGTATCCAGCACGGTGAGCATGGTGCCATTGGTCACAGAGGTCAAAATAGAGTAGTTAGTTCCCGGACCGGAGCGAACGCGCAGAGAATCCGCCGTTACTTTCGCTCCCAGGATCTGCTCCGGATCCTCCGGGTCCGCAGGAGATTCAGAAGACGTTACTTCCATATACTGCCGGCTGCAATATCCTGTCTTTCCATTATAAGTTACTTTTACCCAACCGGTATTCGAGTTATCCAGAATCGTCAGCGTAGTTCCTCTGGGAACCGTGGCCAAAATTGCATAGGACGTCCCCGGACCCTGACGAAGGTTTACGTTGTCCGTGGCTGTGCCTTTCAGCACTACGGGATCCGGCGTGCCACTCTCTCCCCCGGAAGAGGAAGAAGAGGAGGACAAAGAGGAGGAAGATGGTACGGAAACCGCGGAAGAGGAAGGCACAGAAGAAGACGACGCCTCAGAAGAAGGCGTGGAAGAAGAGCTGCCACCGCTGTTCCCTCCCGTAGAAGTGATGGTAAGGTATTCTAAGCTGCAATACCCAACCGTTCCGCTGGCTGTCTTTACCTTTACCCAAGAAGCGTTGGTGTGCTCCACCACAGTAACCTGTGTTCCGCGAACCAGAACCATCAGCGTCGCATAAGAAGTACCCGGTCCCTGACGGAGACGCAAATTGTCTTTTGTTACAGCTGTCTCAGACACTGTCTGAGAACCACCGGAAGAGCCGCCAGTTATCTTTAAATACGACTTGTCGCAGTATCCAACCTTGCCGGAGGAAGTTCTCACCTTCGCCCACGCAGAGGAATCATCCAAAACGGTAACCTGCTGGCCCTTTGACAAGGTGAGCAGAATCGAATACCCGGTTCCCGGGCCGGAGCGAAGGTTCAAATACCCGGTGGTCACTCCTGTTTTTTCCTGCGAGGAGGATCCGGAAGAACCGGAGGATCCGCCGGACGAGCCAGTAGAACCACCAGAGGAGCCAGTAGAGCCTCCGGAAGATGTGCCTTCACTTACCGACATATATTCCCGGCTGCAATATCCTGTAAGCCCATTATATGTAACCTTTACCCACTGTGAATTCGAATCATCCACCACTTTGACGGAGGTCCCTTTAGGAACCGTGGTCAAAATACGATAAGACAATCCAGCTCCCGAACGAAGATTCACGTTATCCAACGCTTTTCCGGTTTTATCGGAAGAGACTTCCCCGGAAGATCCGCCTGTCTGAGATCCGCTAACAGACATATACTGTCGGCTGCAGTAGCCGGTTTTTCCGTTATACGTAACCTTCACCCAACTGGTATTGGAAGCGTCCACTACCGGGACGGAGGTTCCCTTGGGAATCGTCAGCAATATTGAATACCCGGTTCCTGGGCCGGAGCGAAGATTTACGTTATCCAACGCTTTTCCGGTGGTAGACTGTGAAGAAGAATCCTGGGTGATCGTCAGATAAGCACGGCTGCAGTAGCCCTGTGTTCCCGCGGAAGTCTGTACCTTCACCCATGAGGAATCTGGAGAACCGATAACCGTCAGGGAAGCTCCCTTTGTCAAAGTAAGTACAATGCTATAATTGGTACCCGGACCAGAACGAAGGTTCAGATACCCCGTAGTAACAGCCGTAGTTGCCGCCGAAACCGTCTGCTGCGCTAACGGAACAGCAGCAAACAGCAAAACAGATGAACACACAACAGAAAGAACCGCCTTGACTGCCCGCTTTCTGAATTTTTCCGTCTGCTTCATTCTCATAGTCTCCTCCATTGCATCTATCTTAATCTTTTCTTTCTATACGCTTGATTTGAAGGCGGCATTTTCCCAGCCTTCTACAAATACTCCGACAGCCTATTTTCCGCATAGGCATACAAACACAGTTTACATAATTGTATTATATGACAGATTTTATGGGGATGCAATAGAAAAGGAAGTTTTTTTACAAAACTGTATAAAATGTACAGATAGGCCTCTTATTTCCTGCAATTTTAACATTTTTGTGACCATTTCTCCTCTCTTTAAAGGCATAAAATTTCCTTTATAAAATAGAAATGCCCCTTGCCGCGGCAAGGGGCGCAAAATGGTTCCTTTTATTCTTCATCCGGCTCCAGCAAACCGTAATCTCCGTTTTTCCTTTTGTACACCACACAAATCTCATTGGTTTCATAGTTTCGGAACATATAGAAAGAATGCCCCAATAGATTCATTTGGAGAATAGCTTCCTCCACAGCCATGGGTTTTACGGAAAAATGCTTTGTCCTTACGATTTTATACTCGTCCTCTTCTTCCGCGGCAATGGGCGTATCCCATTCATTGACATACTGATCCAGCGCTGCGGAATGGATCTTCTTATCTAAACGAGCTTTATTTTTGCGAATTTGCCTTCCCAATGCGCTAATAACCTGATCCAAGGCATCATTCATTTCTGCTTCTGCGGCTTCCGCACGATAAATCATGCCTTTTTGACGGATGGTGATTTCTACCGTCTGCACATTTTTCTCTACCGTCGCCACAACGGTAGCTTCCGCGTCCTCATCAAAGATACGTTCAAAACGGGACAGCTTTCTCTGAGCCAGCTCTTTAAAATTCTCCCTAAGATTTACTTTTCTTCCTAAGATCGTAACTTTCATATGCCACATCTCCTTTTTCAATAACGTGCGGGAGAAATTCCCTGCAAGAAAAGATTCGTTTTAAATCCGTTCCCTGCTATCTATATTATAGCATATTATCTAAAAAAGTAAATCCAAAACAAGACTAAATTGTAATATTTTTATGTCGTGTTACATGGCACCCTACATTTACAGCAACAGGCAATCCGGCTATATGCGTGGGAAACTGCTCAATATTTACCTGTAAAGCCGTTGTCCTTCCCCCAAATCCTTGGGGCCCTACATTTAATTGATTGACTACCTCCAACATTTTTTCTTCCAGTTCCTTATAATAAGGGTCCTGGTTTCTTTGGGATATGGAACGGCATAAGGCTGTCTTTGCCAAAAGGGCACATTTTTCGAAATCTCCGCCAATACCCACACCCAACACCATGGGCGGGCAGGCATTTCCTCCTGCCAATTTTGCCGTTTCCACTACGAAATCAATAATATCCTTTTCCGAAGCCGCAGGAGTAAACATTTTTAGACGACTCATATTTTCGCTTCCAAAACCTTTGGGTGCTATCGTTAAATGGATCTGATCTCCCGGAATCAATCGTGTATGAAGGATCGCAGGGGTATTATCCCCGGTATTCCCCCGGCGAATAGGGTCCTTTACCACGGAACAACGCAGAAGGCCATTTAGGTATCCTCTCCGGACGCCTTCCTGAACAGCTTCTTCAAAGCAGCCGTTGATATGCACATCCTGCCCCACTTCCGCAAAAACAATCGCCATTCCCGTATCCTGACAAACAGGAATATCCAGTTCCCGGGCTGCCTGTAAGTTTTCACAAAGATCCTGCATGACCGACTTGGGAAGCATTTCCTTCTCCGCGTCACAAGCGCTCTTCATACAAAGCTCCAAATCCTCCGGCAAACGCTTGTTGGCTTCTATACATAATTTTTCAATGACCTCTGTAAGAACACTGGCGTCAATTTCTCGCATTTTTTACTCTCCTTCTGCAAAAAAGCGGAGTGACCATTTCCACTCCGCTTTCCTTCTTTGTTATTTCTGGTTATTTCTGCTGTCCGTGTCTGGAAAATCCGCCTCGTTTCGATTCCATACAACGCTTCAGATCCGACATCTTTTCATCGCTGGCTTGTTTAAAGCGAGACAACATATCTTCAAAACTTCCGCCTTCGTTTTTACGGCTCTGCCACTCATAGTTCCCCGGCCGATTCGGACGAGGAGCGGGGGCTGAGGAACGAGGAGGCGGATCCATAGCCTTTTTCATAGAGAGGCTTACTTTTCCGTCCTCTCCAATATTCAGGATCTTCACCTTAACGACCTGATCTTCTTTTACAAAGTCCCGAATTTCCTTTACAAATGTAGGTGCCACTTCAGAAATGTGCACCATGCCTACTTTTCCTCCAGGTAATTCCACGAATGCGCCAAACTTTGTAATTCCAGTAACTTTACCCTCCAGAATTGCTCCTACCTCAAGCTGCATATGTAAGCTTTGTCCTCCTTAAAACTATTTTCCGGCGATGTTTTCAAAAACCTGTTCTCCAGGCTTTGCAAAATCAAGATTTTCCCGAACATACTGTTCTACGTACTCATCCGTCTGCTCTGCGCTGTCCTCCAAAATATGGCGGATCTTCTCATTCTCTACCTGCTGTTCCTGGATCTGCTGAGAAATATCATCCAATTCTTGAGACTTTTGGGAAATCTGTACTTGCTGATTGATAAGCGCCGCAAGCACATACACAGAAAAGGCAAAAATGGCTACTTTCAAGAGCAAGCTGGGTCGCTGTTTTTTGGCCTTTATAATCTTCAACACACCGCACTCCCTCCGAAAGTCTGATAAAGCCAATTCATATCCCCAAATTACAGCTTTACGCTTAATTATTATACAACAGGTGAAGGAGCCCTTTCAAGGTCTTTTTAAACTTTTTTGAAGCTTCTTTACAGATTCCTTCGCCTGTTCCCAGCATTTTTCCATCTTTTTCCTGAGAAAACCGCAATATTTTTTCCACGGCTGCCAAATATAGTGGATTCCCGCCCTTTGAATCTGCGGCCCCACTGCCGGAACAATTCGCCCGAAAGAAAGCATATAGGCGGCAAAACCTATCCCTTCCCCCAAAAACATATAGAACCGAAGCTGCCCATAATGGATCGCCAAGGACAGTACAAACGTCAGTCCGCTGCACAAAAGCATGTATAAAACATCCAGAACAAATTGGCTCCTGCGGGAAGGAGCCGCAAAAATCCGAACCAAACGAAACAGATCAAGAAGTATCCCCAGCAAGCCTCCCATCCCTACGGAAAGGCAAAATCCCCGGAATTGTTCCTCCAACGTCATGTTCACGGGACTTCCCCCTTAGCGAAACATTTTAGAGAGAAAACTTCCGTTTTTTCGAGAAGCTTGATAGGTAAGTGAGGAAACTTCTCCGGTCAAGATCAATTCACCGGTTTCAATATTCAAACGGCTGATTCGAAGCTCTTTCCCGCAAATTACCAGTTCACCAAGATCCGTGTAAGCCACAATAGTCTGCTCATCAAAACTGTCCACATTGGAAACGCCTGTCGCTGTGAAGGAAGTTCTGTTTTCCAGAATCAGGCTATGGGGTTTTTTAACCGATTTTTTTTCCTCTGTCATTCCGGTTCCTCCCGTCTTGTAATACAAAATACTCGTTCATATGTATGAAGAAATCAAGACGGGTATGCTGGGGAATTTTACTCTAAAATCTCATACATTTCCCCGGCATTTTCTTTTCGAACCACTTCAGAAACAGCCAACACACGCGCTTTTACAGCCTTGGCACCCAGCTGCAATTCCAAAACATCCCCGATTTTCACATCATAGGAAGCGCGGGCTACTTTGCCATTGACCAACACTCTTCCTGCGTCGCAGGCTTCATTGGCAACGGTTCTTCGTTTGATGATTCTGGAAACCTTCAAATATTTGTCCAGCCTCATGGAACACCCTCCTCTTTCTGATAAAAAATCGGCTGAAAAAAGGATACCCTTTCTTCAGCCGTATTCTCCGGATCTTCCCGAATTATTTTGTCATAGCGTCTTTGAAAGCCTTGCCAGCCTTGAAAGCGGGAACTTTGGAAGCAGGGATGGTGATAGGAGAATTGGTTCTGGGATCGCGGCCCTGTCTTTCGCTGCGGCTGCGAACTTCAAACGTACCAAATCCAACGATCTGAACTTTCTCTTCCTTGGCAACCTCGGCAACGATGGTATCAATAACAGCATTGACAGCCGTATCGGCATCCTTCTTGGAAATACCGGCCTTTTCCGCAACAGCGGCAATCAGTTCCGTCTTGTTCATAATAAAAATTCCTCCATTTTGCATTTCATTTTATAAATCATCAGCTCAATAAAGAGCTGAGAATTAACAACCGCTTTTTTTCACTTCTTCCCAAAGGGCATCCAATTCATCCAAAGAAGAAGCCTCCAAGTTTACGCCGCGGTGCGTCGCCAATTCTTCCACCTGGCCAAATCGACGAATAAACTTATCGCAGGAACGACTCAACGCTTCTTCCGGGTCTACTTTCAAAAAACGGGATACATTAACCACGGAAAACAAGAGATCTCCCAATTCTTCCTGGATATGCAGCCGATCTCCTTCCGAAGTCGCTTCCCGCAGCTCCTGCAGTTCTTCCTCTGCTTTCTGAAAAGCACCGGACACATCCGGCCAGTCAAAACCTGTTTTGGCCGCTTTTTGCTGCACCTTTTCGCTTCTCATCAAAGCCGGAAGGGCTTTGGAAACACTTTCCAGAACTTCTTTCTGCGTAGTTTGTTCTTTGCTTTTCTTCTTAATGGCGTCCCAATTGCGAAGAACATCCTCTGTGGAATTCACCTGCACCTCTCCGAAAACATGAGGATGCCTCTGCACCATTTTATGGGCCACACCATCCACCACATCGGAAAAATCAAAGGTACCGGCTTCTTCCTCCAACTGCGCGTGAAAAATTACTTGAAGCAGCACGTCGCCCAATTCTTCCTTCAAAAGAGGAAGATCAGCCGTATCAATGGCTTCCAAAGCTTCATACGTTTCTTCGATAAAGCACTTGCGAAGGGTTTCGTGAGTTTGTTCCCGATCCCAGGGACATCCATCCGGGGCACGGAGTTTTCGCATGATCTCCAGCAGATCCTCTAACGTGTATTTTTTCCCGGATTCCCGCTGCCATTCATTCATGGATTTATCTCCTTCCCCTGAACAGTACGTCCTATATTTTACCGTATCTGCGGCCTTTTTTCAAGTATTTTCGTAACTTTTTGTACTCTTCGGCGCTTAAAGAAAATCCGCACAGGAAAAATTCCGAAAAATAGACACGCCGCTGCCCATCCTAAAGCTCCTATGCTTAAAATCAGCAAATGTGCAGGAAAAGCAGGAAGGAAGGTTTTTATGGCGGGCTCTGCAAAATGTCCCAGCGCTGCGCCAAAAGCTGCAGCGAAAAAGGGACGGCCTACTACTTTTCCCAGGTGAAGCCGTAAAGAAGAAAGCTTTAAAATTTCATAAATTCCTCCGAATGTCACAAAGAAATAGCATACCAGCGAAGCGATTCCCGCCCCCAAAAGATTCACTTGTGGCAATCCGGTTAATTTCAGATTCAATAGGATTTTGATGCCCAGCCCTATGGACAAAAGCTTTAACGGAATATCCCCTCTTCCCAATGCCTGTAAAATACTGCACACCGGAGTCGACACCGCTGCAAAAATAGAAGCCAGCCCTAAAATAATCAATATTTTTCCAGAAACGGGGTTAAAGCCTAAAATAGTACAGATAGACTCGGAAAAAACGGAAAGAAATATTCCCGCAGGCAATGTAAAAAGAACAGAGGCACGCAAAATTTTTTCTACCGTTTTCTCCAGTTCCTCTCTGTTTCCGGATACCCACACAGCGGTGACGTTAGGCAGCGCGGAAACACCAAAAGTTTGGGTCACAGCAGGCACCAGCATAAACAAAGTCATAGCGTTGGTATAGCACCCAAAAAGAGCGGTGGAAAGTCGGTTCCCGCGGATCTCTTCCGCAGAAAAGAAAGAACCATACTGAGAAAGGAGATCCTCAGGGTGATGTTCCATCAAACTGCCCAATGCATTCTGCAAAAAAACGGTATCAATCAATCCGGAAGCGTTCACAGCCAACGCACCCAAAGCAATAGGGATCGCCGTTCGAACCATTTCCCCAAGCAAGCTTTTTTTACTCTGAACAGGCTTTTGGAAACGTCCGGAAACCTGCAAAAATTGGAGAGATTTTTTATCCTTCACAATTGTATAAACAATCAAAAATACTAGGCTTAACATAGCCCCTAAAGTTACCCCTAAAACAGCTCCTGCCGACGCGTAGGGGATCATCGATTGCAGAGCCTCTTCCAGTGTGTTGTATTTATTTCCCAAAACAGCACCTGTTTTTATATATTCCTGTTCCGTCCAATGCAAAATATACCAGGCACAGAACAGCCCAACAAAAAGTTTCACAAACGCTTCTACAATTTGTGAAACGGCTGTGGGCTTCATATTTCTCATGCCTTCGTAATATCCTCTGTATACAGCGGAAAGCACACTGAAAAAAACAGCGGGAGCTAAGACCTGAACTGTTCTTACTCCGCTTAAATCACTGGGATTAACAATAGAAAGGATCGGCTCCGCGCCGAAAAACATCAGCAAAAAACCGGCAATGCCAAAAGCTAAAAAAACAGGAAACGCTGTTTTCCGTATCCGCACCGCTTCACCCATCCGATCCTGTGTGACTCTCTGGGAGACCATACGGGAAATCGCAACGGGCAATCCGGCTGTAGCCAGACAGAATATGGGATTATACAACATATAAGCTGTACCAAAATACCCCATTCCCACGTCACCGATCACCGCATTAAGGGGAATTTTGAAAAGGGCTCCCATAATTTTTACCAACGCCAGCGCCGCCAATAAAACAGCCGCCCCTTTCAAAAATTCCTGCGGTGCGGAATTTTGTCTGCTTTTCATTCGCTATCCCCCATTTAAAGCCTGTTTTCTCTAATCATGGTTAATAAAACGATTTCACTTTAAATCATTGTACGAAACGAATGAATTGGATATTCATATTTTCAAAAAGGCGTCAGCAGAGCCTTTTTACAAAAAAGTAAAGCAGATTTCCAGCAAATAAAACATACTTTTCCTGATGAAATTTTTTCTATGGGATTTCAATTATTTACCCGTAAATACCTGCAAAAAAGCCGGTGCTCCGGAATTTCTTTCCTGAATGCACCGACTTTTCCTTTCAATATGCCATTTTATAATTTCTGTTCTGTTTCTTCCGCTCCGGTCTGTGCCAGATCCAGTTCAAACCAAAAGGTAGAGCCCACATTTTCCTGGCTTTCCACGCCATAACTGCCCTGATGAAGATCCAGTATGGTTTTTACTATGGAAAGACCTAAACCGCTTCCTACTTGCGCCCGTCTATGCGCCTTATCCACTTTATAATACCGTTCCCAAATATCCTGAAGCTTTTCCTGTGGGATTCCTTCGCCGGTATCTGTAACGGAGATCCGGACTTTCCCCTCTTCTTCCTCCTGTTCCAGCAAAACTTGCTTGTTTTCCCCGGTATACGTCAGAGCATTGTTCACCAGGTTGTATACCACCTGAGAAATTTTCAGCGGATCCGCATAAACGAATACATGCCTTTCATAGAAAAACTCAATATGATAGTCTGTAAGCTTTGTATATCGCTTCAAAATATCCTGTATAGAGCTGGTCAAATCGAAAACTTTTTTCTCCAGTTTCACCGCTCCGGCCTGCAGCTTGGAAATATCCAAAAGATCGCTGACCAAAGACGAAAGCCTTCGGGTCTCATCCAAAATGATCTGAACGTTTTCCGGCGTATTTTCTCCGGGAATATCCCGCATGATCTCCGCGTATCCGGACATCAGCGTCAGCGGGGTGCGAAGATCATGAGAAACGTTGGCAATCAATTCTTTTTGAAGCCGGTCCACCTTGGAAAGTTCCCCAACCATGTAATTCATGGTTTCTCCCAGCTCCGCCGCTTCCCGGTATCCGCCCTCATCGCACTCCACGTTGTAATTTCCGGCGGCGATCTCCCTGGCAGTGCTGTTGATCCGAATAATCGGGCGGCTGATTTTCCGGGAAAGCAGCCATGCGATCCCCAATGCCAGAAGCAGCATCACGCCGGAAAGGCTCAGAAGCTGCACTTGCAGGGTGCGAACAGTACTGCCTACGGGAGTCAGCACCGAGTTCATCAAAACCATAACTTTTCGGCCGGAAACCTCTACATTTCTTGCGTAGACAAGGCTTTCCACAGAACCAGAAGAACCGCTTCTTTCCGGTGTTCGCTGCCCTTCCAGATACAGTCTCTCCATATAGGCTCCTCCGTTGCTTTCCGTTACCATATACAGCATGGAAAGAGACCATGGGTCCAACCGATGAATCACACAATCCGGCATGGCGTTTTCCGAGTATAAACGATTTCCCGCCGCGTCGCATATCACAATGCAAATCTGTTGTTCTCTGGCAATGGTACGGAGAATGGAAGACAATGTCTGATCCGGCAAAGATGTGCATACCTGATCGGAAGCGGAGCGGATTTCATTGACTTTTGTAGCTTTATAAAATGATTCCAGAAAAACCACCTGAAACAGCCACAAAACACCAAGCATCGTAGCGGTGAAAACGGCAAACGCTGCAAAAATTTTCCATTTAATACTGCTGTTACGCTTCAAACCGATAGCCAACCCCTCTCAGGGTAACGATAAAGCGGCTGTACGGCCCCAAACTGCGCCGAAGCAATTTGATATGGGTATCCAAAGTCCGATCATCCCCGTAAAAATCATATCCCCATACATTGGTGATCAACTGTTCTCTGGTCAGCGCGATATTCCGGTTATTTACCATATAAAACAAAAGGTCATATTCTTTGGGGGAAAGCTCCACTTTTTCTCCGTCCACGGAAACCATGCGCCCTGTAAAATCCACCGTTAATCCTTCCAGATGGACCACATCTTTGCCTTTTTCCAAATCTTCCGGACGGCTTCGTTTCAGAATGGCTCCGATCCGCATCATCAGTTCCTTGGGAGAAAACGGTTTTACTACATAGTCATCGATTCCCAATTCAAAGCCATGAATTTTGTCATACTCTTCTCCCCGGGCAGAAAGCATCAGAACCGGCGTTTTTTCATCAAACTTCCGAATTTCCCGCACAGCAGAAAAGCCATCCAGCTCCGGCATCATTACGTCCATAATCAAAATATCATACTCGCCGGGATGATCCCGGCACAAACGGACCGCTTCCATACCGTCCCCAGCCTCTGAAACTGTATTTCCTTCAAATTCCGCGTATTTCCGAATCAATGTCCGAATCTGTTCCTCATCGTCTACAATCAGAATATGATACATTTTCACTCCCCCCTCTTTTTCAGGATACCGCTTTTTTGTGACGAAAATGTGATGCTTTTCTGATTTCTTGCGGACAAAATATTAGTCGTAAATCCCAGTGGAAAGGTAGCGCTCTCCGGTGTCCGGCAAAAAGGCCACAATGACTTTCCCTGCGTTTTCCGGTTTCCGTGCTTCCTGCGCCGCAGCCCAAACAGCCGCTCCCGAGGAAATCCCCACTAAAAGCCCTTCCGTCCGAGAAAGGAGCCTGGTGGTATCAATAGCGTCCTGGTCTTCCACAGGAACAACGGCATCAATCAAAGAACGATCCAGGATCTCCGGAACAAAGTTCGCGCCGATTCCCTGAATTTTGTGAGCGCCTGCCCTTCCCTGGGTCAAAAGCGGCGAAGAAGCCGGCTCCACACCAACAATTTTCACCTTAGGATTCTTGGCTTTCAGCCCCCGGGCCACACCGGTAATGGTTCCGCCTGTACCGATGCCTGCCACAAAAATGTCCACCTTTCCCTCGGTATCCTCCCAGATTTCCTCTGCGGTATACTTTTCGTGAACGGCGGGATTTGCGGGGTTTGTAAATTGCCCGGGAATAAAAGAACCAGGGATCTCCCTGTGCAGCTCCTCTGCTTTCTCTACGGCCCCCTGCATCCCTGCGGAGCCTTCCGTAAGCACTAGCTGGGCTCCCAGAGCAGAAAGCAGCCGGCGGCGTTCCAGGCTCATGGTATCCGGCATAGTAAGGATCAAATGATACCCCCGAATGGACGCCACAAACGCAAGGCCTACTCCCGTATTCCCGCTAGTAGGCTCGATAATCGTGGCTCCTGCTTTCAAAATTCCCCTTTGTTCCGCGTCTTCAATTAACGCCAAACCTACACGATCTTTAGCAGAGGAAAGAGGGTTGAAGCATTCCAATTTACCGAAAAGGCACGCATTTTCAATCTGTTCCCGCTTGCTGTACCGCTGTAATTCCAAAAGCGGCGTATGCCCTACCAGATCCGTTAGCTGTTTGGCTGCTTTCATGAGCTGCATCTCCTTTGATCCTGCAGAAAAAGGAATCTCACCTGTAAGGTTGCTTTCCCTTTTCGTATAAATTTTTCTCTATCATAGCACACTTCTTTTTTCACCGCAACGAGAGCCAACCTTTCGAATGTGTTACGGCGACAAGTAAATCAAACCTACCTGTTTTCTGTATTTTAATCTCTCCCTTTTAAAAATGTTGAAAATAGATAAAAAAAATCTTTTATTTATGCGATCAATGGGAGAATCGTCCACTTTTCTCTTGACTTTATCCTAAAAAAGGGGTATGGTAAAACTGTAATATAAAAGGTTTCCTGTCTGAAAAAGGAGGGAAAAATATGGGATGGCCTGTAATTACAATCGCCCGGCAATATGGCAGCGGAGGACGCACCATTGGGAAAATGCTGGCAGATAAATTGGGAGTTCCTTTTTTCGACAAAGAGCTGATCGCTCTGGCTGCAAAGGAAAGTGGACTAAGCGCAGAGATTTTTGAAAAAGCGGACGAAAAAGCCACCAGCAGTTTGTTATACTCCTTGATTATGGGAAGCTACAGCTTCGGCAGCCGCCTTTCTCCTATGACAGATATGCCCATCAACGATCGTCTTTTTATGCTGCAGTCCGACATTATTAAGAAAGCCGCTTTGCAAGGACCTTGCGTTGTTGTGGGCCGGTGCGGGGATTATATTCTCCGGGACGTTGCGCATTGCTTCCATGTTTTCATTTATGCTTCTCAGGAAGATCGCTTAAAGCGCATTGTAGAGGAATATGGTGAACCTGCAGCCCGTGCGGAGGACATTCTGGCTAAAAAAGACAAGCAACGCGCCAACTACTATAACTTCTACAGCAACAAAAAATGGGGAGATATTAACAATTATCACCTCTGCATCAATTCCAGCACATACGGGTTGGAAGGGACTGCGGATCTGATCTGCCAGGCTGCACAGCGGATGAAAGTCAAATAATTACAGATTCCTGCATCGTTTATATGCCTGCCGCAGGGGACTTTTTCAGCTTCTCTGCGGCAATTTTATGCAAAGAACCTCTCTGTTTTATGATTTCTCTCTAATCATAAAAATCATTTGTGATTTAAGAAAAGGAGCATTATTGTGAAACTTACTCGTTCCGGCGTTATGGACATGACCAACGGAAACCCCTACAGACTGATCCTGCTTTTTTCCATCCCTCTTCTTATCGGAAATATTTTTCAGCAATTATACAATATGGTAGACAGTGTAGTAGTAGGCAATTTTATTAATGAAAAAGCCCTGGCCGCTGTCAGCACCGGATTCCCTGTTATTTTCGGTCTCAGCTCTCTTTTTATGGGAATTGGAATGGGTGCTACCATTATGATCTCACAATTTTACGGTGCCAAAGATTTTGAAAGTATTCGTCACACCATTGGCACCATTTATACCACCCTTCTCATCGGCTATATACCTTTGGCGCTGCTTGGTGTTCTTTGCAGCGATCCCCTTCTCCGGCTGATGCAAGTGCCTGACGACGGGACACTGGAAATGGCCCGAACCTATATGGTGGTGATTTTTCTCGGGATCATAGGCATGCTGGGGTATAATCTGAACGCCGGGATCCTGCAAGGATTTGGAGACAGCCGGACCTCCCTCATTTTCCTGTTGATTGCTTCCATTATCAACACCGTTTTGGACCTGGTTTTCACTCTGGTATTCTATATGGGCGTTTTCGGTGTTGCCTTGGCCACCATTCTGGCACAGATTGTCTCATGGCTCTTCGGAATCTGGTACATATCCAAACACTACGCTTTTTTGAATATTCGCCTTTTTCCGCTTCAATTTCATAAAAAGATCTTTGCCAAAGCCATGAAATTAGGAATCCCCTCTGGATTGCAGCAGGTTTTGTTTTCTGTTGGCATCATGACCATGCAGGCCCTGGTAAACAGTTACGGATCGGATTTTATGGCGGGATTCAGCGGCGCCAACAAAATTGACTCGTTTGCTTTCATGCCCATCCAGAGTTTTGCCACGGCTGTTACCACTTATGTGGGGCAAAATGTTGGCGCAAAGCGATTGGATCGAGTGAAGGCAGGCACGAAAGCCGGTGTGGTGCTGGCCGTATCTTTCAGCATTGGGATCGGATTCTCTTTATATCCCTTTGGCAGATTTCTTATGCAAATGTTCAACCAAAAAGAAGCTGTGATCGACGCCGGACAAACGTATCTGAACTCCGTCCTTCCCTTCTACGCTTTGCTGGCACTGATGTTTATTTTTAACTCGGTTCTCAGAGGCGCCGGAGAAATGATCATTCCTATGATCTCTTCCTTTATCTCTCTCTGGATCGCACGAGTGCCTACCGCTTATCTGCTGGCGCATTTTTACGGAAAAAATGCCATATATTATTCTTACGCCATTGGGTGGACTATCGGTCTTTTGATGGCATTCCTCAGCTATAAACGCGGAAAATGGAAGAAAAAAAGTGTTGTGAATTCCGAAAAGGAGTCTTCATCTTCTCCTGAAAGATCTACAGCAGAGGCGTTTTAAAAGCGTTCCTGAAAATTCAACGGCAGTATAAAATGGATGTGATACGATGAATGAACTTGCCATGATGAAACGGGCCCAGCTTTATATGGATCTCTTATCCCAACAAAAGGATCCTTTTTCCGGAAAAGAATTGGAAGGGGATACCGTCCTCACCAATGAACGTCTGCTGCGCTGCTTTCGTTTTGTATCCCAAATTCTCCAGCAAACCATCAACGAAAAAGAAGGAAGCGCACAATCTGTTCCTTTGGACGTTCGTTCTCCGGGAATCAAAGATCTTCCTTTAAGCCAGATCACGCAAAAACTGCGCAGTTGCACAGAAGATCTTACCCCTCCGCTGGAAACCTCTGAATTAACAGAATGGCTCCTGCTCTCCGGTTACTTAAAGCGGATCGTTAGAGAAGACGGCGCCCATCGGATCATTCCAACCGACTCCGGAAAAGCCTGCGGTATCTATCGCGCGGAACGGCGGCGGAGAGACGGGCGTTTGTATCACCTGAACCTCTTTACGCCCAATGCGCAAAATCTGATACAGGAACATTTACAGGAGATTTTACAGCAATCTTCCCGACGGATTTTCCAAGGGAAAAAGTCCTCTTCGGAGTAAGAGGCATTTTCTCCCATCTTTCATTTGCTATTTTCTTTAAACACTGCTCCGGATTCATAACGCGTTCATGAATCCGGAGTATTCTTTATTTAAAAGCTCTTGAAATTTTCCTATGTATATCACAGGAGTACAAGCATTCTCTGGCTGCTCTTTTGCTGAAGTTTTATCCCTTTCTAAAAGGAGGAAATTCCATGCTAGAATCATCCGCCCGGTATACACCGGACATTTCTTCCGGGCTAACATCGGAACAAGTCCAAAAAAGGATAGAGGAAAATCTTTGCAACCGGGAAAGCAAATCAAACACCAAAACTTCCGGGCAAATTATCCGCCAAAACCTTTTCACCCTCTTCAACTTTGTTAATGTTTTCCTGGCCCTTTGTATTCTTTTGGTGGGATCTTATAAGAACCTTTTATTTATGGGCGTAATCCTATGCAACACAGCCATCGGTATTATTCAGGAGATCCGCGCTAAAAAAGCAATGGAACGGCTTTCTATCTTATCCGCCGCCAAAGTTTCCGCCATCCGAAACGGAAGTATACAACTGCTGGATCCGGAAGATCTGGTTTTAGATGATCTTCTTCAGCTTTCCAGCGGTTCGCAAATACCGGCGGACTGTGTGATTCGATCCGGAGAATGCGAAGTGAATGAATCTCTGCTTACCGGCGAATCGGACGCGGTGGCAAAAAAAGAAGGAGACTCCCTTCTGTCCGGAAGTTTCCTTGTCAGCGGCACCTGCCTGGCGCAGGTGATGCATATTGGAGACGATAACTATGCTTCCTCCATTACCAACAACGCAAAATACATTAAGGCTGTTCGTTCCGAAATCATGCAGGCGCTGAACAGCATCATACGGGTCATTTCCATGATCCTGCTTCCTCTGGGGGCCCTGCTGTTTTACAGGCAATTGCAGCTGGACGGAAATTCTTTGCAGACCGCCGTGGTCTCTACTGCCGCTGCCTTGATCGGCATGATCCCGGAAGGCCTGGTTCTATTGACCAGCACGGTTATGGCGGTGGGCGTAGTGCGTCTGTCAAAGCGAAAGGTTTTGATCCAAGAGCTGTACTGCATGGAGACTTTAGCCCGGGTGGATGTGCTTTGCCTGGATAAAACCGGTACGCTGACCGAAGGAAGAATGGAAATCGAAAACTTATATCCCTTGCCCCCCTATACTTCCGCTAACGCTTCTCAGGCATTTGCCGCACTGGTGCATTGTCTCAATGATACAAATCCTACGTTTACCGCCGTCCGGGATTACTTCGGATCGGAATGCTCCTGGTCGCCCAGCCAGATCATCCCCTTTTCCTCCCAGAGGAAATGGTCGGGTGTTTCCTTCGGGGAACAAGGCACCTATGTAATGGGCGCTGCCGAATTTATTTTGCGGGGAAAGATGAATCAGCTCACATCCGCTTTTCAGCAAATTCCCGCCGGCCGCCGGATCCTTACATTGGCATACTCCCCTCTACCTTTTTCGGGGAAAAATCTTCCGGAAAACCTGGAGCCGGTGGCTGTTCTCGCGATCCGGGACGTGATTCGTAAGGAAGCCCCAGCAACCATTGAATATTTCCGTGCGCAAGGGGTAGAACTGAAGGTTATCTCAGGAGACAATCCGGAAACCGCTGCCGCCGTGGCGCAAGCTGCCGGCATGGATATTTCCGGAGGCGCTGTGGACACTTCTACCCTTTCCACTCCGGAGGAAATTTTTCAGGCGGCTAAAACATACAGCGTTTTCGGACGTGTATCCCCTGCGCAAAAACACCTTTTGATCCAGTCCCTTAAAAAGCAAGGGCATACCGTAGCTATGACAGGAGACGGCGTAAATGATGTTTTGGCCTTAAAGGAAGCGGACTGTTCCATTGCTATGGCCTCCGGAAGCGAAGCAGCCCGAACGGTTTCCCAGCTGATCCTGTTGGACTCCAATTTTGCCTCCATGCCGAAAATCGTTGCGGAAGGACGCCGATCCATCAATAACATTCAGCGTTCCGCATCTCTGTTTCTGGTAAAAACCATTTATTCGGCATTGCTTGCATTTCTGTTTCTGTTTATCACCATGCCCTATCCTTTTCAGCCCATTCAAATGACACTGATCAGCGTTTTCACCATTGGGATCCCCTCTTTTGTGCTGGCATTGGAGTCCAATCGTGATCGAGTGAAAGGAAGCTTTATTCGTAATGTTCTATCTCCTTCCGCCCCGGGAGCTCTAACCATTGTATCCGAGATTCTCTTGACCATGGTCGTTTCTCATTGGCTTTCCTTTTCTCCTTTGCAAACCTCCACGCTGGCGGTGGCGCTGACTGCCTTTATCGGCTGGTTGATCCTACTCAAGATCTGCCTTCCCCTGAATCCTCTTCGGATAACATTGCTTTTGCTGATGTTTTCCGGAATTTGCGGCGGGATCTTCCTTTTCTCCGGAGTGTTTTCATTGGTGCCGTTTACGCTGCCTATGGCTCTTACGTGGGCTCTTTTAGCGGCTGCATCCGCCCTTCTGTTTTGCCTGTATTCCACAGCAGGACGCCGAATCAAAGTAAAAGGATTCCCCTTCCATCGGTTTTCCAGGAAATAAGCCGCTTAATCATAAAGGGCCTGATCTTTTGGCATCTCATCCCGAATTCGCAGGCATCGGCGAAAAAGCAAAGCAAAAACAATGGTAGAAATCGTACCGCAAACTGCGTCCGCTATGGGTTCCGCATAGAAAACACTGAACGCTCCTGCCCATACAGGCAATAAAATCATGGATAGTAAGTATAGGGTTTTTCTGCCCAGGGAAAGCGTAACGGCGATTTTGGCAATTCCCATGGCTGTAAATCCATCCACGATTCCATACTGAAACCCCAGAGGTATAATAGCCAGGGTATAAATGCGAATTCCGTTTACCGCCATAGCAGAAAGCGTCGGATCCGATGTGAAAAGCCGTACAAACAAGCCGGAAACGGTTTGGCTGACCAAAAACATAGCCGTAGTAAAGCAGACGCAAAGTCCGATAATCCGGAAAAAGCCCTGCCGCACCCGGCCTGTATCGCCGGCGCCGTAATTATAACTTAAAAACGGCTGTGTTCCTCCGGTGATCCCCGCTAACGGCATGGTTACCAGCTGCATATAGCTCTGCACGATCGTTGCCGTGGTGATCAAAATATCCCCTTGCTGAGGGCCTCCGTATTGCTGCAATACGCTGTTCATGGTTAAAACCAAAACACTGTCACTGGCGCAAATAATAAAAGGAGAAAATCCAAACGTAAGAACTCTTCGGACGATTTTCCCCGAAAGAGCCTGGAAGGAAAGGCGCAGAACCGCCTTGGAGCTGCGTAAAAATAAAAATACAAACAAAAAACTGGCTAACTGGGACAGCACTGTGGCCAGCGCTGCTCCGCTGACACCCATACCAAAAACGAAAATAAACACCGGGTCCAAAGCGATATTTAAAATGGCTCCTATTAAAACGGAGCTCATGGCCATAGCCGAACGCCCCTGACAAATAATGAACTGATTGAGCCCCACGGAAAGGACGGAGAACGCGGCCCCACACACACAGATGGTCAGATAGTCCTGGGCGTAGGGCAACGATGCGGCGCTGGCGCCAAATAAAAGCAGCAAATCTCTTTTGAAAAGCAGAAACAGGCAGGTAAGGCCGCCGGACAAGAACAAAAGCATCCAGAAACAATTGGATAAAATGGCGGCGGCACCTTCCTGATTTTTTTCTCCCATACGAATAGCGGCCAAAGGAGCTCCCCCGATTCCCACCAATAAAGCGCAGGAGCTGATCAGGGTAAGCATCGGCGCGCAAACGCCAACGCCAGCCAGCGCCAAATTACCTTCTCCCGGGATATTCCCGATGTACATTCGGTCCACGATGCCATAAAGCACACTGACAAGCTGCGCCAGCATAGACGGTATTGCCAATCGAAGAAGGGACCACAAAACCGGATCCTTCCCCAAATTATTTTGCTTCACTGTATTTCCTCTTTTCTATCTTCTGAAAATCATTCAAACAATCTTATATTTTACCGCTTTTCTCTTAAAAAACAATCCTTTTTCTTTTTCAAAAGCCCTTTATATCCTGGCAAAAGAGGAAAATTCCAAATACAAATTCTATAAGCCCAACACTCTGCTTTCTTTGAATAATTGGGGTTCCCGTAATCTTGCAGGAACACTTTCAAAAAAACAGTGCCGTGAAAAGATCTTCCGTCTTCTCTGCGGCACTGTTTTTGCTATAAACGTTATAATATTATAAAACCTCAGGGGTTCTCAGGAGCGTGCTTGGCCAGCTGAATTCTTCTTTCCCGGTTCAAAATCACCAGCCATTCCAGCACCAAATCTTTGGCGTCCTCCATTTCTTCCGGCAAACGCAGGGCGCGCACCTTTGCGCTGGGCAGATCCGCCATGGGAACCAGCTCTCCGCATTCCAGCAAATTCGCCATACGCTGCAGAAGCTTCCGGCTTTCCAAAGCGTCCGGATTCTCTTCCGCCAGCCAGGCTTCTGCTTTTCTAACGGTGTCTGTCAGAATTTCCTCTGTTTCCAAATTTACCTCTTTCTTTTCGCCCCGATTCCGGAAGAAGCCCTGAATCGCAGCTACCGCTGCGGCGTCCCGTATAGTTCCGTCAGGATATACGATTCCGTGGCGATCGTTCCAGAAGCTGCAGCCCACCATCAATTCCCAAAGCACATATCCCGTATGGTTTTTCATGGCTGTCTCGATGGCTACATCATAGGGGTTTGCCCGGGCAGTGCAGCACATTTCCGAACAAAACACCGGTTTATTCAAATCTTTGGCATACTGATTGGCTTTTTCGTAAATTGCCTGGATCTCAATTTCGCTGGGAGAGTAATCATGGAAAGACAGCACATCACACCAGGCGCCGATGTCTTCCACCTGGCCGATCCAATGAATGCCTACGGTGATAGGATTTTCGGGATCTTTTTCTTTAAAGTATTCACAGTAATGCCGGACAAACTTCCAGATGGTTTCAATGTGCTCTTTTCTCTCCTGGTCTTGGTAATCAAACACATAGGAAGTGCAAAGCGGCTCATTATGCATATCCCACATCATAAACCCCGGCTCCTTGGAAAGCGTGCGGATCAAAGCGTCGCAATACTCCTGCTGCTCATTCCAATACTGCTCACCCAAATACATCGGCCCCGGATTGGGAAACCATTGATTTTTTGTGCTGTTCAGATCCGGCTCTTCCTCGGAGAATCAGGAATCCCAAACGACAGGCAGCGTACAAATTCCTTTTTCCCAGGCGCTTCTCACAAAATGCAGCACATTCCGGCAAAAAGCTTCCGGGTCCTTTTTGTAAACAACATAGGCAAGAAACACACGGGCGCAGTTTAAGCCCAACCGTCTTGCGTATTCCAATTCTTTTTCGATCTGCTCCCCATCATACTTGTTCCAGAATTCCAAAGAATTCTGCGCATAGCTGGGAACATAATTGAATCCTTTCAGCCATGAATAATCTTTCTGTACTTTCATTTTGCCCCTCCTGAACATATTGTTAGATTTACGGAAATCCTTACCGAATCGGCTAAGTCAAGCATATAAAAAATGCTTGCAATCCACAAGAGCCTATTGTACTATACAATTAACTTATTGTATTTTAGGAGGGGACCTAATTGTTCACCATTGTTCGCTGTGGATATGATTCCCACCATCCGGAAGGATTCCGGATTTACCGGCCGCAGGGCACGGACGATTATCTGGCGGTGCTTTTTCGTTCCCCGATCCGCATTATTCAGGAGGAAGCCATCGAAAATACACAGCACCCCTGCTTAATTATTTATAAAAAGCATTCTGTGCATAACTATACCACCAACGGTTGTGAAATGATCGCCGATTGGTTTCATTTCACCATGGATTCGTCGGACTTTTTCCAGGGCAAAAACATAGAATTTAACAAATTATATTATCCAACCTCTTTTCATGCTTTATCCGGCGTTGTTAAGAATATACACAGGCAAAAAATCTTCTCTCAATGTTTTCAAAATGAGATCTTAAACAATCTGGCAGAATACTTTTTCCTTTTGCTGGCAGAGTCCCTTCAAACCCATTCTCCGGCGCCTATTCTGCCTGAGCAGGCTCACAGGCTCAGCCAGCTGCGCAGCCGGATCTACACAAATCCCCAGCAAGCTTGGAACATTCCTCTCATGGCGCGGGAGCTGCATATCAGTGAGCCCTACTTTAAAAGTATCTATAAGAAATTTTTCGGTGTTTCCCCCATTACAGATGTGATTCAAAGCCGCATGGAACGTGCAGCCTATCTTCTTTCCGCCGATCCTTCCTGCAGCATTTCAAAAATCGCAGAGCTTTGCGGCTATAACAGCGATGTGCATTTTATTCGTCAGTTCAAAAAATTTATGGGAGCCCCTCCGGGGCGGTACCGGACAAGCGTTTTATGAACGTTTATCCGCTTTCCAGATTTCATCCGGGATTTCCTATGTTTTATTTGAATTCTGTCTGGATTCTTTTTTTCTATATTCACCGGGGGTGCATCCTGTTTCCCGGCGAAAGCATCGGATAAAATAATTCACATCCCCAAAACCGCACCGATTGGAAATATTCGCCACCGGAAGATCCGTGCTGAGAAGCAGCTCTTTCCCGCAGGATATTCGGTTCAGCATAACATATTGCTTGGGGCTGTATCCTGTCCAGCGGCGGAAAGAATGGGAAAAATACGAGGGGCTGAGGAAGAAGCGATCCGCCAGAGCTTTCACAGATATTTCCTGCGCAAAATTCTGATCCAGGTATTGCTGCGCTTCATACACCGCCGACGCGAAAGGTTCACCACCCACCTGAAATTGTTCCGGGCAAGCACGGTAACAAAGAATCACCAATTGCTGAAACAAAGACGCAAGGTAATCTTCCGAAAAAAATTCCGGAGTTTTATACTCTTTGATCAGCCTGGAAAACACTTCCTCGATTTGAGCTGTTCGATCCCCTAACGAAAAACAATGCCTATACCCTTCCGGCCGGCTGAGAAATAAACTTTTCAGGCAAGGATCCTTCAAAAGCCGATTCAACTGAAACGATGTAATCTGCAAATAATATCGCTTGGATTCTTCCAGAATTTTGGTTTTATGCCCTTCCAGAGGATGAATACAAACCATGTCCCCGGATTTTGCCAAATAGCTGTGCTTTCCGATCTGGTACTCCACCATACCGGATTGAATGTAAATCAGTTCCACACCGTTATGGCAATGCGGTTCATATAATTTTTTCCCTTGCGAACAGGAGCACTTAATAAATACCCCCACATTGACACCTCCAACACGGCTATTTTTATATATTTTATCACAGATTCATCCTATTTTCAAACTCTATTATGTCGTATGATGAAAATAATTTCAGATTCAACAGACTTTGCAAAAGGAGGAAAACATGAAAGGTATTTTACTTATCGGAGAACCCATGGGGCTTATGATCGCACAGGAAGAAGGGTCCTTGGAAAAGGTATCCTCATTTTCGGCTGCCGTCGCGGGAGCTGAGCTGAATGTCGCCATCGGTCTTGCCCGGCTGGGGCATCCTGTTCAATACTTAACGCAAGTTGGTGAAGATCCCTTTGGAAAACGTATTCTGAACACACTGCAGGAAAATAGAATTTCCACAGACGGAGTAAAAATCACCTCCCAATTTCCTACCGGGTTCATGCTGAAGGGAAAAGTTAAAAAAGGAGATCCGGGAATCGCCTATTTTCGCAAAGGTTCTGCCGCTTCCCGGCTTTCTGTGAACGATTTGAAAGATCTGGATATTTCTGCTTTTTCCTTTCTTCACCTCACGGGAATTTTTCCAGCTCTTTCCGATTCCTGCAGGGAACTAACCTTTTTCCTGGCAAAAAAAGCTAAAGAAGCGGGATTAAAAATTTCTTTCGACCCCAATTTGCGTCCTCAGCTTTGGGAATGCGAGCATCAAATGCGGGAAACTTTAAACGCTTTGGCAGAATACGCTGATTTGATCCTTCCGGGAGTATCCGAAGGAAAAACCCTTACCGGAAACGAGGATCCTGCCGCCATTGCCCGATTTTACCTGGATCGGGGAGCAAAAGCCGTGGTGGTAAAAATCGGAAAAGAAGGAGCCTACGCTGCCTCATCTCATCGGTGTTTTACCTGCCCCACATACTATGAAGACCGTCTGGTGGATACGGTAGGTGCTGGGGATGGCTTTGCCGTTGGTGTGCTGAGCGCTTTAAATGAAGGAGCTTCACTGCAGGAGGCTGTTTTGCGAGGTAATGCCATAGGTACGCTTCAAATTCAAAACGCCGGAGACAATGAAGGACTTCCTACGCCAGAACAATTGGAAACCTTTATGAAAACCCATAAACTGCGGAATTAAAATTCCGGGAAAGGCTGTATTGTATGTTTTCATTGGATTATACCCCTATTTTCCATCAATTACATTCCACAAAAATCATCCCGGTTCTTACCATCTCTTCTCCATCCGATGCGGTTCCGCTGGCAGCAACTTTGGCCGAACAGGGGCTTAACGCCGTTGAGATCACCTTCCGCACGGAAGCAGCTGCTAAAGCCATATCTGAGATAGCGTATTCTTTACCCCAGGTTACCCTCTGCGCCGGAACCGTACTGACACCGGAACAAGCTGAGCTGGCGGTTCGTTCCGGCGCGCAGGCCGTTATTAGTCCGGGAATCAATCCAGAAACCATCGACTGGTGCTTAAGCAATCATGTTCCCATCATTCCGGGATGCGCCACTCCTTCCGAGGTAGAATTCTGTATGCGCCGGGGGCTTTCCCTTGTGAAGCTGTTTCCTGCGGCTGTTCTGGGAGGAACCGCGCTTTTGAACGCGCTGAAGGGACCTTATCCCTCCATGAAATTTATGCCTACCGGAGGGATCCGTCCGGAAAACGCCGCCGAGTATCTTCAGTTATCCAATGTATGGTGCTGCGGGGGCACCTGGATCGCTCCCCAATCCCTGCTAAACGATGGAAATTTTGGTGCCATCGGTTCGCTGGCTGCGGAAGCCTTTGCCATCGCGCATCCATAAATCCATCCCTAAAAAAAACGAAACGGACAGCATATACAAAAATCCCCTCCGGCTGCAATTTCGCAGCCGGAGGGGATTTTTTACCTGTTTTCATCTTGCTGGCATACTGTGTTTTTAAAGTTTACTCACCGCGCACAGACTGTTCCAGCTTTGTTCCGCATTTGCAGCAATAGCTGGCGCCCTGGGGGTTTTGCTCCCCGCAAACCTTACAAACTGTCCTCCTGCGCAGAGCAGAAATCTGTTCGTTGACAGCGTCCAGCTGTTCATACAGCTCATCAATGGCACTGACGCACTCCTGGATCAGCTCTTCCGCGGAGTCCTCTGTTTTATGTGCATCGTAAACCACACGCCCCAGCGCTTCATACCGCTTATTGATTTCTCCGTTAAGCTCTGCCGCACTGATACGAAGCTTCGAGATATCCACAATCTGCCCGGCTTTTTTTCCAACTACCGTTACAGCGGATTTGGCATTGACCACAACATCCTCAAAAAGTCCCATAGATATCACGCTCCTTACTTTGCTTAAAGTATAACACTATGAACGAAGGAAAACAAGGGAAAGGTTATAAAAGTCAAATTGCTCCGATAAATTCCTGAAGCACAGAGCTTCCAGGAACCAACGTTCTGGGAAGAGGTATTGCCTTCTCCAGAGCCTTTTTCACCTTATGAACCAACTGTTGCTCCTGTTGGGAAAGCTCCTCTTCCGAAACAGAAGCAAGCAGACGCTCCGCCTCCTCTTTCAATACACACAATTCATAGCTGTGAAAAGTATTGATATGCACATTGGCAATGGGGCGGAATGGTTTGATATAGGTATATTCGCCGTGCATCACATCGCCCCATATAGTCACCGTTTTTTGGGGAGAGCAGGCGCGGTTATGAAAATCCCGAACCATTCTCCGGATAAACCGCACATCATTGGCGGTCAGCAATTCCTCGTCCCCATCGTAAATTCCCTGTTTTACGCTAAGATAAATGCGAAGCAATTCATCGCTGGGGAAGCCCTCCGCGATTAACGGATTTAAGGCATGCAGCCCCTCCACGATCACAACCGAATGATCCGGAATTTCCAAAAGCCTTTTCTCTGCCTTCGGCGCATGACTGGAAAAATCAAAGATAGGCAGATAACAGCGATGCGTCCGCTCCAATTCCAAAAGGCAGGCCTGAATTTCCGGTATATCCAAAGCGTAGACCGATTCAAAATCCGGGCGGCCATCGGGCAGCCTGGGAGAATCTTCTTCTCTCCGGTAAAAATCATCCAAAGAAATGCTGGCTGAAAAAACTCCTTGTTTTTCCAGTTCTTTCATAAGCATCTGGGCTGTAGTCGTCTTTCCGCTGGAAGAAGGACCGGCCAGCATCACTAGCTCCATCCCCCCGGTCTTTCGCGCTACAAACCGTGCCGCTTCCGCCAAAGAATCCCCATACTGCGTTTCCACCCGACGGACAAACGCCTGGGGCTCTTCCTGGGCAAAGCGATTGATCGTTTGAATTTGGTTCTCATATTTTTGATACGTTTCCGTCTGCAAATTCACCATAAAGTTGTTCCACCTTTTCCTTTCTTTCCAGGATTTCATGGAAACGGCTGATATATTCATACGGAAATTTAAAATTAAATATTCGCTCCAAGCGATCCGACCCCGGATCTTTTACCTTAGTGGCTGCTCCGGCCCCACAAGCTAAAATCGTGTGGGTTTCATCCATAATATATACATTGTAAGGACTTTCACATCCCGGCTTGGACCAGCCTGTATTCTCCAAATTTCCCACCATACGGCTTTGCCGGTAAAGATAATATGGGGCATATCCTGCCGAAGGAAGCACTTTCCCTGCATATTCCAGCATTTCAGCAGCCTCTGCCCCGTCATCTTCCGGAGTGGTGCCGTCTTCTTCCTGATAGATCCGGGCGGATCTTTTCAGGGAAAGGGTATGAATGGTAATGCTTTCCGGATCCAATTCCAGCAAGGTGTCCAGGGTGTTGCGGAAGCTTTCCAGCGTATCCGAAGGAAGTCCGGCGATCAGATCCATATTGATATTTTCCATCCCACACTCTCTGGCCAAGAAAAACGCATCCAGCGTTTCCTGGGCCGTATGTTTTCGCCCAATTTCCTGTAAAACGGAATCATTCAAAGTTTGGGGATTGATGCTGATGCGGTTCACTCCGGCTTCCCGCAAAACTTCCAGTTTTTCCCGGGTGATGGTATCCGGCCGCCCGGCTTCCACAGTAAATTCCTGGCAGTAGGTAAGATCAAAAGAATCCCGGACGGTTTGGAGAAGCAGGCGCATTTGTTCCGGAGAAAGGGTCGTGGGAGTCCCGCCGCCAAAATACACCGATTCCAGCCTTAATCCGCATCGTTTCACCACTTCTCCGGTAAAGCGCAATTCTTCCGCCAGACGATCCACATATTCCGGAATCAGCTTCATGCTTTTTTCTACGGAAGAGGAAACAAACGAACAATAGGAACAGCGCGTGGGGCAAAACGGAATGGAAACATACAGACTAAAAGAGTCCGGCCGTGAACGCTCTAAAATCTTCCCTTCGTTCCACATGGTTTTTCGGCTGAGCTCCGCTTTTTCCGGCGTCACCAGATATTTCTCGCACAAAATACGAACTGCCTCTTCCTGGCCAAACTGCCCGGTAAGGGACCGAAGAAGCTTAACCGGCCGCACGCCGGTAAGGATTCCCCACCTGGGGCGAATTCCGCAGAAGGCGGACAAAAGAGAAAAGAGAGCGATGCCCATTCTTCTTTCAATTTCTCCCTCCGACGTACCGGAAGGAAGGATCTCCGTTTTTTCATCGAAGCCCTTTGGCGTCCGAAGCGAGACAGATAGCTTCTGCCCTTCCGTGCAAGGCTCCAAACCGGTAATTGCCACGATTTCTCCCTGGGCTTCCCGGCAATTCTCAAAAACCTGAATTTTCTGATGATGGAAAAATAAACGGCATAGATTTTCCATTTCATAATGGAAAGAATGGCCGTAGATCAATAATTTCATAGTTTCACGCTTCCGTCCTATTCAGCAAAAGATGTCATATAGGGGTTATACCTACGCTCATAATCCAGCGTTGTGGCCCCTTCATGACCGGGGTACACCGTATAGTTTTCTTTCAGATCTCTCAAACGCCGAAGAGAAGAAAATAAAGCAGGGGCGCTGCCTGTAGGAAAATCCGTTCTTCCGGCACTGCAGAAAAACAGGGTATCTCCGGTAAAAAGAGCCGACTCCACCTGGTAGCAGCAGCTTCCCTGGGTATGCCCGGGCGTCTCCAAAACCTTCACCCGCAGCGTTCCTACCGATATCTCCGTTCCTTCCTTCACAAGCACATCCGGCACAAAGGGTTTTACGATCCCTTCCGGCACCATATAGGAAAGGCTCAGGTTTTGATCTGTAAGAAACGGGAGTTCTTTTTCCGGAAAATAGATAGGCGCTCCGGTTTCCTTCTGAATGGATGCCGCTTCGGCAATGTGATCAAAATGGCCATGCGTCAGCAAAACAGCCACTATATTTTCCCTGCCCACTTCATCCAAAGCCTGCTGCAAAGCTTGGCTGGAAAACCCGGGATCCACAACAGCAGCTTTTCCGCTGTTTTCATCCAGGAACAAATAACAATTCTCGGGAATAATTCCTCCCGTAACCGTTTTTACCTTCATACGCTTCCCCCAATGTTTGGTTTAGATTCGATTTACGGACAACGTCCCTTTTACACTGGAAAGTTTGTCCATGATCGTCTGCAGATGTTCCTTCCCATGCACAGTAATGGTGGCAGAAATAATAGCCTTACCTTCTTTTATGGATCTGGAATTCAGGGAATGAATGAACAGCCGCATATTAAACAGCTGCTGTGTTACATCCGCCAAAAGGCCTCCCCGATCCAAAGCCACAATCTCCAGCGTAGTTTTGAAATCTTCCCTCACTTCTCCCGCCCAATGGGCCTGGATCCAACGTTCCGGCTCCTGGGCCGATGAAAGGTCTTTAGGCACATTGGTGCAGCTTCTTTTGTGAATGGAGACGCCGAATCCTCTGGTGATAAACCCAATGATTTCATCTCCCGGAAGAGGATTGCAGCAACGGGACAGCTTCACAAGGCAATTATCCATTCCGTCGATCACAATGCCGTTAACGGCTTTTCCCGAAGAAGGCGCTTCCGAGGCAGGAGGCATAGGCTGTGTTTGCGCGGCTTTTCGGGCGCGCTGGTAATCTTCCCGGATCTTCGGCATGATCTTCCAAAGCTGAATGCCGCCATATCCGATAGCCGCATACACATCGTCCTCATTTTGGCAGTTCTGCTTTTTCCCGATGCTTTCCAGGAAATTCTTCATTTCCTCTTCGGTAAACTCAATACCGCTGCGTTTCAGCTCCCGCTCCAATTCGGCGCGGCCTTCCTGAATATTCTCTTCCCGCTTTTCTTTTTTGAACCATTGGCGAATTTTGTTCCTGGCTTCACTGGTTTTGACGATCTTCAGCCAGTCTCGGTTAGGGCCTTTATTTTCTTCTTTTGTGGTGATGATCTCCACAATTTCGCCTGTTTTAACTTTATAGTCAATGGGAACGATCCGCTTATCCACCCGGGCCCCTACCATCCGGTTTCCCACAGCGCTGTGAATGGCGTAAGCAAAATCGATCACCGTGGAACCGGCAGGCAAACTGATCACCGCGCCTTTAGGCGTGAACACAAATACTTCTTCCGGGGCCAGATCCGATTTAATATCCCGGATCAAATCTGTGGCATCTTCGTTATCCTGCTGGTTCTCCAGCAAATGACGAATCCAAACCAAACGTTTTTCCAGCGTGTCGCCTTTGGAAATGCCCAATTTGTATTTCCAGTGGGCGGCGATGCCGTATTCGGCTGTATGGTGCATTTCCCACGTGCGGATCTGAATTTCAAAAGGGATCCCTTCCCGACCGATTACCGTGGTATGCAGGGACTGATACCCGTTGGGCTTCGGCGTGGAAATGTAGTCTTTGAACCGATTTGGCAAAGGCTGATACAGATCATGAACAATGCCCAAAACGTTATAGCAATCGTATACCGTATCTACAATCACGCGCACCGCATAAATATCGTAGATCTCATCCATATTTTTCCCTTGGATGAACATTTTCCGATAGATACCGTTGATACTTTTGACTCGCCCTTCCAAATACACATTGGGAATAACGGAAGCGATGCGCTCCCGCAGCTGCTCCTTGGTGTGTTCAATAAAAGCGGTCCGCTCCGTCTCCCGAAGGCTCAGTCCTTCCTCGATTTCCTTGTACGCAATGGGGTCCAGATACTGCAGCGAGCGGTCTTCCAATTCTTCCTTGACAGCGCGAATTCCCAGTCTGTGCGCAATCGGCGCATAGACTTCCATATTTTCCAGTGCTTTATCTCTTTGTTTTTGCGGTTTCCAATAATTTCCCGTACGCATATTGTGGAGACGATCCGCCAGTTTAATGATAATAACACGGATATCGTCCGCCATGGTAATCAGCATTTTTCGGATATTTTCCGCCTGCTGCCCTTCCCGGGAAGAATAGGGAAGCCGTTTCAGTTTGGTTAGGCCGTCGATCATATTGGCCATTTCCTGCCCAAACAGTTTACGGATCTGCTCCAAATCCACAGAAGTATCTTCCACAACGTCATGGAGGATGCCTGCAGCTACAGATTCGCTGTCCATTCCAAGTTCCACCAAAATGCAGGCAACAGCTATAGGATGGGACATATAAGGAGCTCCGGAAAGACGTTTTTGTCCGGCATGAGAAACTTCTGCCAGTTCATACGCCTTCCGGATCATTTCCATATCGTATTCCCGGCCGCTTTCTTCAATAAGTTTTACCAGATCGTCAAAAGTTTTGATGGTTTCTTCCATTCCGATCACTCCTTTCCTTCTTTTTCTCTGCAAAGAGCATGCAGCATTTTCAGTTTCGGGGATGCCAACAGATCCACCTTATGCTGGACCGGCAGCACTTTGATCTCTACCGTATCGCCCAAACGCTTGTACTCCACTAGCTTCTCCTCCTGCAAAACCGTCAGGCAAAAACAGATTCTGGCCAAAGGAATCTGCGGAAGCCGAAAAGACAGCAGCTCACAAGTTCCTTTAAAGCCTCCCCGCCCCTTCAGATACCGGTACAACAACACAAAATCATCCCGGGACGGAGACAGGATTTTAAACTGCGCCGAAGATAAAGGTTCCTCACGCAATGCCCTTTCATAGAGCGCCATATGAAGCAAAAGATTGCCTGTATCCATTCCAGCAGGACGCATTTCCCGGATTTGCACGGATACGTTTGTTCTCCCTTGGTAAACTCTGTTTTCCAAAGACACCACTGCGTCCACAACATCGCCTGCCTGATACCCCAGCCCTTCCGGGGATATTCCGAATCGTATGCAGGAGATTGCCGTGTTTTCCCCTGCCAAAACCAGCCGGACATGATTCCCGTTTCCCAGGGAACATACGGATTGGATTTCCATGTTCTGCAAAATGAACAGAGGCACCGGATTTTCCGCTCCAAAAGGTTCCAGGAGAGAAAGGGCTTCCGGCAGCTCCGGGACCACCTGCCGCGGTGAAAGAACGCAGTCCGCCAGAATTTCCGGCTGAGGGACCCGACACCGGGCTGCGTATGCATTGATTTTCTGCCGGAATTTTTCTATATTCTCTCTTCGTAAAGTGACGCCCGCTGCCATAGGGTGCCCGCCGTATTTATCCAGAAGATCCTTGCAGGCATCCACCGCTTCAAACAAGGAAAATGCCCCCACGCTTCGCCCGGAACCCCTTACTTCGTCTTCCAGGCAGGAAAGGATCATCACAGGTTTTCCCAAACGTTCCGCCATGCGGGCGGCAACGATTCCAATTACTCCCGGATGCCATTTCTCGCCGGCAATCACCAGCACCCGATCTAGAATGCGTTCCGGTGTTTTCTGCAGCTGCTCCAACACTTGGCGAACGATTTGATTTTCCGTCTCTTTTCGGCGATCATTTTCTTCGCAAACCAGCTGCGCCAACGCCTCCGCTTCCTCTTCTTCTTCCGTTAGCAGCAAACGCAGCGCCCGGGAAGGGGATCCCATTCGCCCCATGGCATTGATACGGGGCACCAATGTAAAGGCCATTCGTTCCGAAGTAATTTCCCGCCCGGCAATCCCGGCTGCTTCCATCAGCGCCTGCAGCCCCGGCCGATTGGTTTGAGGCAAAAGCTCCAAGCCTGCCCGGACCAGCGCCCGGTTTTCACCGGTCAGCGGCACCACGTCCGCCACGGTTCCCAACGCCACCAGATCCGCATAGTTATCCAAAAGAGCCTGCTCATCGCACTCTGCCCCTTCCAGGGCCATAATCAGCTTGAATGCCACCCCTACACCGGAAAGGACCTTACAGGAAGAAACATCATCCTGCCGGTGAGGATCTACCACGGCGCAAGCCGCCGGCAGAGTTTCCAGCGGCTGATGATGGTCGGTCACCACCACATCCATTCCAAGAGAAGCCGCATACTCGATTTCCTGAAGCCCGGAAATCCCGTTATCCACAGTAATGATCAGCTTTACACCCTGCTGATGAAGGAAATCAACAGCGCCTTTGTTTAACCCATAGCCTTCCCCATCCCGCTCCGGAATATAAGAAAGGACATCTGCACCGCAAGCTTGTAAATATTCGTATACGATAGCTGTAGCCGTTACACCGTCCGCATCATAGTCCCCGTAAACCGCTATTCGTTCAAATGACTCTACCGCGGAAAGGATCCTTGCAGCCGCTTTCTCCATATCCTTCATCGCAAAAGGATCGGATAGCAGCCCCTCCGGTTCCGCAAAAGCCCGGATATCAGTGATCCCTCTTGCCTTAAATACAGCCAAAGCCGCTGAAGGGATCTCAAAATCGGAAAATATCTTTTCTTTTGAGGAGGAAAGATCATGCTGCCGTATGCTCCATTTTTTCATTTCTCTACCCTCCTCCTCTTCTTTGTCATTCACAGGATCATCACTATTTATAGATATTCAATTATAGCATCACGCAGGCATAAATTCAATCATCGTCGAATGAATTCGGAAAATTGCGTAAAATTCTAAAAAATTCCTTCTTTCTCTCCTGCCTTTCAGCTTGACATTTCTCACAAAATCGTTCTATAATATTTTATTAAGTTGACGAACATTTTGAAGTATAAAAAAACTGATTTCGCGGGAAAAATCTGAAATTTGTCAGAGCATCCCACGCAGTTTTCCTGGAACAGGGGGATTTCCGGTATGCGAATTGGGTTGGATGTAGGTTCCACCACGATCAAGTGCGTGGTGCTGGGAGACGACGGACAAATTGTTTATCAAGCCTATGAAAGGCATTTCTCCCAAATCACGCAAAAAATCACAGAATTTTTGCAAAAGATTCAAAAAGATATTTTGAAAGGGGAAACAGCACAGCTGACGGTTTCCGGCTCTGCAGGAATGGGGATTGCCCAGACCTGCAATCTCCCCTTTGTGCAGGAGGTTTACGCTACACGGATCGCCACCTCCAAACGAATCCCCGACACGGATGTGATCATCGAATTAGGCGGCGAAGATGCCAAAATTCTTTTCCTTTCCGGCGGGCTGGAAGTGCGTATGAACGGCTCCTGCGCAGGAGGAACCGGCGCTTTCATCGACCAGATGGCCACCCTGCTGCATTTCTCCCCGGATGAAATGAACGAGCAGGCGAAGCAATACGAGAAGATTTATACCATTGCTTCCCGGTGCGGTGTTTTTGCCAAGTCGGATATTCAGCCGCTCCTGAACCAGGGAGCTCGAAAAAGTGATATCTCCGCCAGTATTTTTGCGGCGGTCGCCAATCAAACCATTGCCGGGCTGGCTCAAGGCCGGAAAATTTCCGGTAAGGTCTTGTATTTAGGCGGCCCGCTTACTTTTTTGTCCGAACTTAGAAAAGCCTTTGATATTGCCTTGCAGACTACCGGGCTCTGCCCGGATGAATCCTTGTATTTTGTGGCTATCGGCGCGGCTTTGTGCAGTGAAAATGAATTTTCCATTGACTTAGACGAGGCGCTGCGCAACATTGCAGGATATGGAAGCAAAGCTGCATTCCTTCATATTCCTCCCTTGTTTGAATCCCAGGAAGAATATGAAAAATTCCAGGCAAGGCATGCCGCTTCTAAAGCTCCTACAGGAGATCTCTCCACTTATAAGGGACCGGTCTTTTTGGGGATCGACGCAGGCTCTACTACGGTCAAAGCGGTTCTGATCGGGGAAGACGGCTGCATTCTGGATTCTGTTTACCGCAGCAATTCCGGCAATCCTGTCCCCATTGTCCGGGAATACCTTTTAGATTTGCTGGGAAAATATCCCCATCTTGCCATTGCTTCTTCCGCCGTCACCGGATATGGAGAAGAACTGCTGAAAAACGCCTTTGGCATTGATTTCGGCCTTGTGGAAACCATGGCGCATTTCACGGCTGCCAAACGCTTCCTGCCGGATGTGGACTTTGTTATCGATATTGGCGGGCAGGATATGAAATGCTTTAAGATCCGAAACGGCGCCATCGACAACATTTTTCTGAATGAAGCCTGCTCTTCCGGGTGCGGCTCTTTTCTCCAGACCTTTGCCAACACTCTGGGATATGATATCGCAGAGTTTGCCAAACTGGGGCTGTTCGCCAAACGGCCTGTGGACCTGGGCAGCCGCTGCACGGTATTTATGAACTCTTCCGTAAAGCAGGCGCAAAAGGACGGTGCCACTACAGAGGACATCTCTGCCGGTCTTTCCGTGAGCGTGGTCAAAAACGCCATCTACAAAGTGATCCGAGCGGCCAGCCCGGAAGAATTGGGGCGCCGGATCGTGGTGCAAGGCGGCACATTCCTCAACGATGCTGTTTTAAGAGTGTTTGAACAGGAGATGGGTGTGGAAGTTATCCGCCCGGATATATCCGGATTGATGGGAGCTTATGGAGCGGCCATCTACGCAAAAGAGCGCGCCGGCGCTTCTTCCAGTCTGATTTCTCTGGACGAGTTAAAAAACTTTAAGCATGAAGTAAAGGTTACTTCCTGCGGTTTGTGCAGCAACCATTGCCGTCTTACCGTCAATATTTTCGGAGGCAATCGCCGTTTTATCGGCGGAAACCGGTGTGAAAAACCCGTCACACGACGTTCCGGCAATGATAGCCAGCTGGATATGTATACCTATAAACTGGAAAAACTACTTTCTTATACCCCCGTACCGGGAACCAGAGGCAAGATAGGATTTCCTATGGGGCTGAATTTTTATGAACTTCTCCCCTTCTGGCATACTTTCTTCACAAAACTGGGATTTGAAGTGATCCTCTCTCCCCTTTCCAGCCGGGAACTGTATATTCAGGGGCAAAGCACCATTCCCAGTGACACGGTTTGCTTCCCCGCAAAACTGATGCACGGTCATGTTCTTGCCTTGCTCCAAAAAGGAGTAGACACCATTTTCTACCCCTGCATGTCTTATAATTTCGACGAAGGCCTGGGCGATAACCACTACAATTGCCCTGTGGTTGCCTATTATCCGGAAGTAATCGCTGCTAACACGCCGGATCTGAAAGGGAAAACCTTCATTCACGAATATGTAGGCATTCACCGCCGAAAGGATTTCCCCGGAAAGATACAGGCGATTCTGGAACCATACTTTGGAACCATCCCCCTCTCGGAAATTCGGCACGCGTCCGACGCTGCTTACGGGGAATACGAAGCGTATCTATCCGGTATTCGGGCAAAAGGAGATCAAATGATCCAGCAGGCCCGGCAGGAAGGAAAGCCTATTATCGTTCTCAGCGGCCGGCCGTACCATCTGGATCCAGAAATCAACCATGGTATCAATAAACTGATCACCAGTCTGGGGGCGGCTGTAATTTCCGAAGACGTACTGAGCCATAAAGTGCAGCGCTTCCGCACCACCGTTCTGAATCAGTGGACCTATCACGCTCGTTTGTATGCTGCCGCCAAATACATCGGAAACCAACCGGATATGAACTTAGTGCAGCTGGTTTCTTTTGGCTGCGGCGTAGACGCCATAACCACCGACGAAGTACGCAGCATTCTGGAACAAAACGGAAAAATTTATACGCAAATCAAAATCGACGAGATCACCAATCTGGGCGCCGTAAAAATCCGGCTGCGCAGCCTTTTCGCCGCTTTGGAACAGTAAAGGAGAATCTATATGGCTGAGCTGAAATTCAATAAAAACGGACGCCTTTTATTTACAAAAGAAATGAAACGGGAATATACCATTCTTTGCCCGATGATGCTCCCCATTCATTTCGAATTGTTTGTCAATGTATTTCGCAACTGCGGTTATAAAGTGGAGCTCTTAACCAATGACGGCCCCAATATCGTGCAGGAAGGGCTGAAATATGTACATAACGACACCTGCTACCCGGCTCTTCTGGTGATCGGGCAATTTATGGACGCTCTGCACAGCGGAAAATATGACCTGGATCGTACCGCTCTGATCATCACCCAAACCGGAGGCGGATGCCGCGCCAGCAACTATATCCATCTTCTGCGCAAAGCTCTTCATAAGGCCGGTATGGATCATATTCCTGTGATCTCTTTGAATCTTTCCGGGCTGGAAAGCAACCCTGGCTTTCATCTCAGCCTTTCCATTATCCGGAAAATGGCCGCCGCTATGGTCTACGGCGATATGTTGATGCTTCTCCATAACCAGACAAAGCCTTATGAAACCACCTCCGGCAGCAGCCAGGCGCTGGTGGATACCTGGACTCAGCGGCTCTCTCAGCAGTTCAATGAAAATAAGGGCATGACGCTGAAGGAAGAAGAGCAGAATCTCCGGGAAATTGTCCGCGACTTTGCCAAACTTTCCATTCACAAAACCCGGAAAGTCAAAGTGGGTATTGTGGGAGAGATTTACGTAAAATACGCCGCTTTCGCCAACAACCATCTGGAAGATTTTCTGGCGGAACAGGGATGTGAGGTCAATGTTCCCGGCCTGATGAATTTTCTGCTTTTTAAAGTTGACAACCGATTGGAAGATATTCGTCTTTACGGCGGCAGCCGTATTAAATTCGCGGTTGTTCAAAAGCTATTTGCATATCTGACCAAGATCCAGGACCTTTTCTGTCATATCCTGGAAACCGAAGGAAACGGAAAATTTGAGATTCCCGGATCTTACGCCCACATTAAAAAATTGGTCCGGGGGGTAATCGGATACGGCAACAAAATGGGCGAAGGATGGCTCCTTACAGCCGAGATGCTGGAACTGGCGGAATCCGGATATGAGAATATCGTTTGCGCGCAGCCCTTTGGATGCCTTCCCAATCATATCTGCGGAAAAGGGATGGTTCATAAAATCAAAGCTGTAAATCCCAAATCCAATATTGTTCCGATTGACTATGATCCCAGCGCTACAAAAGTTAACCAAGAAAACCGCATTAAGCTGATGCTGGCTGTGGCCCGGGAAAACCTGGCACAATCGGAATAATTCAAATCAGCAATAAACGTACGGGAAAGGAATAGTTGTCATGACCTTTGAATCCTTACAAGATCTTCTGCAATCCCACGGCCAGGAAGGCCTTCTGCAATTTTATTCCCAGCTTTCAAGCGAAGAACAGGATTCCCTGCGGGAGCAGATTGAATCCGTGGATTGGGATATGCTGAAATTGATCCAGCACCGAGGAAAACCGGTAGGAAAAGGAAAGCTGGAACCTCTGGGGGCTTTGGAACTGCCGGAAATCGAGAAGCAGCGCTCCTCTTTTACAAAAGCGGGGTTGGAAGCCATTCAGGCCGGGCAAATTGGCGCCGTTCTTTTAGCAGGCGGCCAAGGCACCCGGTTGGGGTATGACGGCCCCAAAGGCACGGTGAACATCGGCCTGACAAAAACGCTGTATATTTTCCAGTGTTTGATCCATAACCTGATGGAAGTGGTTCAGCAAGCGGGGGCGTGGATCCACCTGTTTATCATGACCAGCCCTAAGAATCACCGGGATACAGTTTCTTTCTTTGAGGAACATTCTTTCTTTGGATATTCTCCGGAACATGTTCACTTTTTCAAACAGGAAATGGCGCCTTCCGTTGACTTTGGCGGCAAGATCCTTTTGGAAGGAAAAGGCCAACTTTCCCTCTCTCCCAACGGAAACGGAGGTTGGTTCTCTTCCATGGCCAAAGCCGGCCTGCTTCCTTTCCTGCACGAAAAAGGGATTCAATGGCTGAACGTATTTGCAGTGGATAATGTTTTGCAGCGCATTGCTGATCCTTGTTTCATCGGCGCAACGCTTTCCACGGGGCATGTATGCGGTTCCAAGGTGGTGCGGAAGGCTTCTCCTACGGAACGAGTGGGCGTGCTTTGCCTGGAAGACGGAAAGCCCTCCATTGTGGAGTACTACGAAATGACAAACGACATGATCCATCTGAAAAACGAAAATGGGGACTTGCTGTATAATTTCGGAGTGATCCTGAATTATCTGTTCCGGGTGGACAAACTGGAAGAAATTTTGGGCGAAAAAATGCCCGTTCATGTTGTGGAAAAGAAAATCCCCTACATGGATCCGCAGGGAAATCTTATCAAGCCGGAAGCCCCCAACGGATTTAAATTTGAGCTTTTAGTGCTGGATATGATCCATCTAATGGATAATTGCCTTTCCTTCGAAGTGGAACGGTGCCGGGAATTTGCGCCTATTAAAAACCGCGAAGGCGTGGACTCCGTGGAAAGCGCCCGGAAGCTCCTTCAGGAAAATGGCGTAGAACTTTAAAAATTGAAAGCTTTAAAAAAGACGTATGGAAGAAATCCTTCCATACGTCTTTTCTTTAAATTCTCTGAATCCTTTTTTAGAAAGGCCCGCCTTCCAGCACCAGCTCTACCGGACAGTGGTCGCTTCCCAAAATCTCCGTACGAATGGAAGCTTCCCGGATAGAATCACGCAGCCGGTCGGACACCAGGAAATAGTCGATCCGCCAGCCTGCGTTTTTCTCTCTGGCGTGGAACATATAGCTCCACCAGCTATAAATCCCTTGGGCATCCGGGTATAAATACCGGAAGGTATCTGTAAAGCCAGACTGGAGAAGCTCCGTCATTTTTCCCCGTTCTTCATCACTGAATCCCGCATTCCCCCGGTTGCTTTTAGGATTTTTCAAATCGATCTCCTGGTGCGCTACATTCAGATCTCCGCAGATAATCACCGGCTTTTTCTGATCCAATCGGCCCACATACCCTCTAAACGCATCTTCCCATTCCATTCGATAAGAAAGCCGAGCCAGCTCTCTTTGGGAATTGGGCGTGTATGCCGTTACCAAATAAAAATCGGGAAATTCCAATGTAATGGATCGCCCTTCCCCTGCATGCTTCGGATCCCCAATATCATAATAGACTTCCATCGGCTCCTTTTTCGAAAACACAGCCGTTCCCGAATACCCTTTTTTAATTGCCGAGTTCCAAAAGAGATAGTATCCAGGCAGCTCCAGCTGGATCTGATCCGGCTGCAATTTTGTTTCCTGCAGGCAGAAAATATCCGCATCCACATTCTGAAAATAATCCATAAATCCTTTATTGAGGCAAGCTCTCAGCCCGTTTACATTCCACGATACACATTTCATGTGCTTCTTCCTCTCCTGACTCCTGTAATTTGAAATTTAGTATACCACATTCTTATCTATGGAAAAAGCCAATTCACATAAAGATTTTTCTTTTCGCTTTTACTTTCTTAAAAAATTTGTTTTTCCGCATATTTTCAAAAAAAGCTGCTATCTTTCGAAGATTTGTGGTATACTGGATTTTATGTTAAAAAACACCTATTATAAATTATAAAGGAGAAGGTTTATGAAAAATCCAATCGTTACATTTGAAACTACCCAGGGGACGATCCAGGCGGAACTGTTCCCGGAAATTGCTCCCAACACCGTGCGTAATTTTCTTTCCCTGGTGCAAAAAGGGTTTTATGACGGAACCATTTTTCACCGTGTGATCCCCGGATTTATGATTCAGGGAGGAGATCCGGAAGGTTCCGGCATGGGCGGCCCCGGCTATTCCATCCGCGGCGAATTTTCCGGAAACGGATTTTCCAACAACTTGAAGCATACACGGGGTGTGCTCTCTATGGCACGGGCTATGAATCCCAACAGCGCCGGCAGCCAGTTCTTTATTATGGTGGAAGACGCTCCCCATCTGGATGGTCAGTATGCAGCCTTTGGAAAGGTAATCTCCGGAATGGAAGCCTGCGACAGCATCGTTTCTGCCCGGCGGAATTACAATGACCGTCCTTTGGAGGAACAGAAAATGCTGCGGGTTACAGCGGAAACCTTCGGAGAAAGCTATGAGGAGCCGGAAACCATCTGAGTCCTTTAGCCTACCGAAAGCATGGGGTTAGAAAGGAATGTAGAACCACAATATGGCAACCATCAAGAAGTTTATTCAATATTATAAGCCTTACAAAGGCGTATTTTTTCTGGATATGTTCTGCGCCCTTTTGGTCAGCGCCATTGATCTTGCCTTTCCTCAAATTCTCAGTTGGATGACGAAAGATCTTTTTCTGCAAAGCGCGGATTCTATTTTTCGTGCTCTTCCCTGGATCGGCATTGGTCTTTTGGTTATGTATCTGATCCGGTACGCCGGCCGCTTCTATATCACCTATCAGGGCCATGTAATGGGCGCCAGGATGGAAAGCAATATGCGGCAGGATCTGTTCGATCAATACCAGAAGCTTTCTTTCTCGTATTATGATCGGAACAACACCGGTGAAATGATGAGCAAACTGGTTTCCGATTTGTTTGACATCAGCGAGCTGGCACATCATGGGCCGGAAAATATCTTTATCTCTCTGTTGAAGATCATAGGCTCTTTTGTGCTTCTTCTGTGTATCCATGTTCCTATGACGTTGATTTTGGCTGCCGTTACTTTGGGAATGCTGCTGTTCAGCGCCTGGCAGAACCAAAAGATGCGGGAAGTCTTTATGGATAACCGAAAGAAGATCGCCACTGTCAACGCCAGTTTACAGGATAGCCTGGCGGGGATCCGCGTGGTAAAATCTTTTGCCAATGAAGAGCTGGAACACGAGAAATTCAGCCGGAGCAATCTGCAGTTTCTGCGCTCGAAAGAGCGGAACTACAAAAGAATGGGAATCTTCCATGCCGGAAACAATTTTTTCCAGGGAATCCTATACTTAACGGTTTTGGTTTCCGGCGGATATTTTGTAGCTTCCGGAACGCTGAATCCTGCGGACTTAGCTGTCTATGCTCTGTACATCGGAATTTTCATCAATCCCATTGAAGTGCTGGTAGAATTCACGGAAATGTTCCAAAAAGGATACTCCGGATTCAAGCGTTTCCTGGAAGTGGTGGAGACCCAGCCGGAAATTACAGACTCCCCCAATGCCAAACCTATGGAAAAAGTGGATGGCGTAATTGATTTCCATAATGTCAGCTTCAGCTATGAAAAAGGGGAGCCCATCCTGGACAAAATCCAGATCCACATTGACGCAGGAAAAACAGTGGCTCTTGTGGGCCCGTCCGGCGGTGGAAAAACCACGCTTTGCAGCCTTCTCCCCCGTTTTTACGATGTAACAGAGGGCCAAATCACCATAGACGGAACAGACATACGGGATATTACACTGAAAAGCCTTCGCAGCCATATTGGCATTGTTCAGCAGGACGTGTATATGTTCGGCGGATCCATCAAAGAAAATATTGCCTACGGCAAGCCGGATGCTACCATGGATGAAATTATTGAGGCCGCCAAACGGGCCAATATTCACGACTTTGTCACCTCTCTTCCGGATGGATACGACACCTTTGTGGGAGAACGAGGCACTCGTCTTTCCGGAGGCCAGAAACAGCGAATTTCCATTGCCCGTGTCTTTTTAAAGGATCCTCGCATTCTGATTTTGGACGAAGCCACGTCCGCGCTGGATAACGAAAGTGAACGGCATATTCAGCAAAGCCTGGAAGAGCTGGCCAAAGACCGGACTACCATTGTGATCGCTCATCGTCTCTCTACCATTCGAAACGCCGATGAAATTATCGTAATCAGTGACGATGGTATCATTGAACGAGGAAGCCACGGAGAACTGATGAAAGAAAACGGTCTGTATGCCCGATATTACAATATGCAGTTCGAAGGGCTGCATTCCTGAAATGCTGTAGGGATGCAACTGTAACGGATTTCTGCGGATACAAAATCACACCCCCGGACGAATTTTTTGTCCGGGGGTGTGATTTTTTTAAAGGATCTTGGGCCGCCATGCTATTACAATGCTTTGACCCGTTTTTCAATTTCATCTATCACTTGCAGAAAGAAAGCATCTTCTTTTCCGGTAGGATCCGGAAGCTGCCAATTTTCATCGAAAGCCTTTCCGATGTAAGGGCACGTTACATCGCATCCCATGGAAATAGCGATATCCGGAACAGGGATCTGATCCATGGTTTTACTGAACTGCTTTTCCGTCATATCAATTCCATAGCGCTGTTTCACCAAACGCACAGCGTCCGGGTTGATTTGCGGCTTTGTTTCCGTACCGGCAGAATAGAACTCAAATTTCTGGCCTGCAAAATGTTTTCCCAAAGCTTCCGCAATCTGGCTTCTGCAAGAATTATGCACGCAAATAAACGCTACTTTTTTCTTCTGCATTTTATATACCCGCTTTCCGAAGCAGTCCTTCCACTTCTTTCGGGCTCAAAACTCTGCCCATAGAAGCTACGTTTTCGTCGATAACCAATGCCGGCATGCGCATCACACCATACTGCATGATTTTTGACATATCCGTAACATATTCCACTTCCTCCAGGCTCCCTAAATTGCTGACCGCCTGCTTGGCGTTTTCGTACAGCTGGTGGCAAGATTTGCACCCCGAGCCCAGGACCTTAATGCGAATCCCTTGCTTTCCGTTTTCGCAGGCACAAGGCTGTTGGCTTGCGGCGCTGCAGGTGCAAGCGCATTCCTGTGCTTTTTCTGTCTTTTTTTCTTTGTTGAAATGAAATAACGTCATAGAAAAACCTCCTGTATTTTAAATCAATATAAACTGCACAGCGTTGAAGAAATACCCCACAATGATGATTCCTACCGTGCAGATTCCTACAAAAATCGCCAAAAGTTTCGGCTTTACCGCTTTTCGCAGCATAATCATAGAAGGCAAAGACAATGTAGTTACAGCCATCATAAAGGAAAGCACTACCCCCAGCAAGGCTCCTTTGGACAGCAGCGCCTCTGCAATGGGGATCGTCCCAAAAATATCGGCATACATGGGAACTCCGCAAATGGTGGCCAAAAGAACCCCAAAGGGATTATTACCGCCTAAAGCTCCAGTGATCCAATTTTCCGGGATCCAATTATGAATAACCGCTCCGATCCCTACACCTACCAACACATATGGCAACACCTTTTTCGCTGTAGACAATACCTGCCCCCACGCGTACCGTATCCGATCCCGAAAATGCAGTTCTTCCTGGGGAAGATCCAAAGACCGGGCGCTGCGAATATAATCTTCCACCTGGTCTTCAAGGTGAAGCTTTTCAATCATTGTTCCTCCGGCCACTGCGATCAGCAACCCCAATACCACATACGCCATAGCTACTTTCCAGCCAAAAACGCTCATTAACAGCACCAGAGAGCCTAGATCCACCATAGGGGAAGAAATCAGGAAGGAAAAAGTCACTCCCAATGGCAAACCTGCACCGGTAAAACCGATGAACAAGGGAATAGACGAGCAGGAACAGAAGGGGGTTACTGTTCCTAAAAGTGCCGCTAAAATATTGGCTCCCAATCCCCGAAAGCGCCCTAAAATTTTTTTGGTTCGTTCCGGAGGAAAATAACTTTGAATGTAAGAGATCAGCAAAATCAAGATGCCCAACAGCCATATAATTTTCAGCACATCATACAGAAAAAACTGAAGGCTCCCGCCCAGCCGGCTGGCGGTATCCACTCCCAGGGATTCCAGAAGACTGCCTATAAGCCGATTGAGCCATGCCATCCCTAAAATTTTATTTTGAAAAAGCTCCCAAGCTTCCTTTACCATATTACAGCCTCCAATAAATCGTAATATTTAAATTTATCTATTTGATTCCGGTTTATAAAGCTGTGCAGGGATCCAAATTTTTTTATTTGGATCCGCAGCACAGCGGCTGAGAAACTGTTTCTTCCGATTCCGATGTCTTTGTTAAAGCTTCCAGGCACTGAAATGCAAAATTCTTTCCTTCCGGCGAAATGGAATAATGCATCCACTTCCCCTCTTTACGCCCTACAACCACTCCGGAATCACATAAAATTTTCATGTGATGGGACAAGGTGGGCTGTGTAATACACATTTCTTCCAAAAGTTTACAGGCACATTTTTCCCCTGTACATAACAACTCTAAGATTCGGATTCTGTTTTCATCACAAAATGCTTTGAACACAACCGCCGTTCGTTTTGCATCCACTGCCATTTCATCACTTCCATATAGATAAACGTCTATATATAATATACTCCTCTGCGAGATTTTGTCAATAAAAAATATGCGGCAGTGTAAATTTATTTTTCTTCTCTCCGTTTTATTCCGATTCTGCTTGTAAAACACGGCGAAATGCTCTGCGGTTTACCAATATTACGACGATAGGATTTCCTTTTCTTACGCTCTCCGCTTTCTGCTTTTTGCTTTTTGCTTTCTATCCCCTGTTCTCTGTTTTCTTCAAACAGTTCTTCTTTCAAACGATTGGCAACGCGCAATTGCCTTCCGCCATTTCGGATACCGTATCACATAGCCTGGAAATATCCAAGGGATCAGGAGAGCATAATAAAATGACGGCACTCTTATCTTTAAGAGAAGAAAACAACGCATATAGATTTGCGCCGCAATCCTTAAAACGGGAAATACACCTGAAAATTGAGATATTGTCAAAAACACAGAAAGGGTTACCATTTTCTGAGCAAGTTTCTTTATTTTCCCGGAGCAAAACGCAAATCAGGCGGCTCCTTGGTGCATTTTTTACAGATTTCTGCCGAAGACAGCAATGTGGCGTGCAAAGAAAAGATTTCCTTTGCACGCCACACAAGACTTTCGCAAGACTTCTTCCTGTGCCACTATAGTTTCGATACAGCCTGTCTGTTCTGGATCAAATCAAAGGAGCGTAAACGGTAAACGCCCAAACTCGTAAAAGCATTTGCGTCTGAAAAGTCAGAGCTTTTCAGGAAAAAGCGCATTCACCGTCAATACCCCATCCATCGATCGATAACCGTTCCGTTTATGGCGTTGATAGTAAACACTGGTTCGTCCCTATTCTCAGGATAGTAGCTGCCTTCTCCGTAAATGGGCCAATCAATACCATAAAAATCCCAAACAGGAATGTATCTGTATCCTCCGATACTCTCCGGCTGCTTCACCAGCATATATCCAAATCGGATTTCACGAACATCCAGGGTCATATCTGTCAAATCCTCATACATTTCAAAATTCTGAATGCTCAACAAGGATACTTCCTCGAAAATATCCTGAATATCCGCAAAAGGCAGAAGCTCTACCTGTTCTTCCACCACTTCTCCAACCTCTGTTGGATACTGGTAGGAAATAAAGCATACCCCATTCTTACCTACAGCCATGGAAAGCGTTTCCGTTCCGCTGATATAATCAGAACCTTCTCCCACCAAACGCCCAAAATTAGGATTTGAATATCAGTAAATTATAACCTCTCAACAGAGGTTACAGTGTTTTAATAAAATCCTCCAAAAGCCTTGAAAATAAAGGATTTATCGCAATGTGTTCGCCTTATCTCTTTATACGGTCACA
>CALWUW010000027.1 GCA_944384815.1 uncultured Clostridia bacterium | reverse complement strand
GCCCTGCTTCGCTTCTTCCGCCACCGGCGGCGCTTGCAGGCCTTGCCCAAACCAGGCGCGCTACCAACTGCGCTACACCTCGTTCTTTCTTTATAAACTTGTATTTTTCTCTAACTTGTCTGTCCTTGCTTTGCTCGCCCTTTTGCGGTGCCCGCCTAAGCGGCGCTTTTCAGCAGCAAAAGCTGGCGGAAAATCCAGGCGTTTTCGCCTGCACACTCTATTATAGAGGAAAAACCATAAAAAAGTCAATAAAATTACGGAAAATCCCGCAAAATTCTTGCAAGCGTGCCGGTAAAATGGTAAACTGTTTTAGATATACATGCAGACCGCATAAAACAATAAAGATACCCGCGGGAAGCGATTTCCTGCGGAAACCATAAAAAACTGGAGGGTTCTGGTATGTTGGCAACGGATAAATCAATGGAAAAAATCGTATCGCTCTGCAAAAATCGAGGCTTTGTCTATTCGGGCTCCGAAATTTACGGCGGTCTTTCCAATACTTGGGATTACGGCCCCTTAGGCGTAGAATTCAAAAACAACGTTAAAAAAGCGTGGATGAAGAAATTTGTGCAGGAAAGCCCCTGGAACGTTGGGCTGGACGCCGCCATTCTCATGAATCCCCAGGTTTGGGTAGCTACGGGCCATGTAGGCGGTTTCTCCGATCCCTTGATGGACTGCCGGGACTGCAAAACCCGCCACAGAGCCGATAAGCTGATCGAAGACTTCACCGGCAGCTCCGCAGACGGCTGGAGCAACCAGCAAATGCAGGACTTTATCCAGGAACATGGCATTGCCTGCCCCAACTGCGGCAGCAAGAATTTCACGGAGATCCGCCAGTTCAACCTGATGTTTAAAACATTCCAGGGCGTAACGGAAGACGCCAAGAACCAGCTGTATCTCCGCCCGGAAACGGCCCAGGGCATCTTTGTAAACTTCCCCAATATTCAGAGAACCACCCGGAAAAAGATTCCCTTCGGCGTTTGCCAGATCGGAAAAAGCTTCCGCAACGAAATCACCCCCGGAAACTTCACCTTCCGCACCCGTGAGTTTGAGCAGATGGAATGCGAATTCTTCTGCAAACCCGATACGGACCTGGACTGGTTCTATTACTGGAAGGATTTCTGCAAAAACTGGCTGCTGCAGCTGGGTATGCAGGAAGAAAATATGCGTCTGCGGGATCATCGGCCGGAAGAGCTTTCCTTCTATTCCAAAGCCACAACGGACATCGAATACCTCTTCCCCTTCGGTTGGGGTGAGCTTTGGGGCATTGCGGATCGTACCGACTATGATCTGACCCGTCATCAGGAGCATTCCGGCAAGGATCTTTCTTACTTTGATCAGGAAGAAGGCACCCACTATGTGCCGTACGTGGTAGAGCCTTCTCTGGGCGCGGACCGCGTGGCGCTGGCTTTCCTCTGCGACGCTTACGACGAAGAAGTGGTGGACGAAAGCAAGAACGACACCCGTGTGGTGCTGCGTCTGCATCCCTTCCTGGCTCCTTTCAAGGCAGCCATCCTGCCTCTTTCCAAAAAGCTGGGTGAAAAGGCCCAGGAAATTTATACTGCTCTTTCCAAGCATTTTATGGTGGATTACGACGATGCCGGTTCCATCGGCAAGCGGTACCGCCGGCAGGACGAGATCGGCACGCCTTTCTGCATTACCTATGACTTTGAAAGCGAAAACGACGGCTGTGTCACCATCCGGGATCGGGATACCATGGAGCAGCAGCGCGTGGCGATTTCCGATCTGGAAGCCTTCCTGCGGGAAAAGGTGGACTTCTGATCCGGCAGAGCATTTTACCGATACAGGTACAAGGCGGCGCTTTCCCCTTTCTTTTCTTCTGGCTCCGTCTTTCCGGGGCTCCCTCTTCCGGAGCCTTCCTTCATCCCTTTGTTTCAAACCAGAGGAAGAATTTCTTCCTCTGGTTTCTTTTTAACCTTTCCCAAAAACCAATGGCTGCACCAGCTGCTCAGAAAAATGCTGGTTTGGGTTCCCTTTTCCCGAAACCCCATGGCCATAACCCATAAACCATAAACCACAGTCGATAGGAGTTTTTTATGACCCTGCAGGATGTTTTTAACCAATACAATCAAGAAGGGATCTACCCTTTTCATATGCCCGGGCATAAGCGGAATTCCCAGGAGACCGGCGCCCCCTGCAACCCCTATCTTCAGGATTACACCGAAGTGGAGGGGCTGGATAATCTTTATACCGCTTCCGGTATACTGAAAGAAAGCATGGACCACGCGGCGGCCCTTTGGGGAAGCTCTCACTGCCTTTTTGGGGTAAATGGAAGCACTGGCGGAATTTTCACCGCTGTTTTTGCCGCGCTTTCTCCGGGGGAAACCGCTTTGGTGGCCCGAAATTGCCACAAATCCGTATACAACGCCCTTTCTCTCCGGGGAGCAAAGGCCTTTCTTCTTTCTCCCCCTCTGGACGAAGGAACCGGCATTCCCGGATCCATTTCCCCAAAAGACGTGGAAGAGGCCTTGGAGCTGCACCCGGAGATCCGGCTGGTGATCCTGACTTCCCCCACCTATGAAGGCGTTATCAGCCCTGTGGCGGCTATTGCGAAAACAGCCCACGCCCGGGGCGTGCCGGTTTTGGTGGACGAAGCCCATGGAGCCCATCTGCACTTTGCCCTTTGGGCTGGGGAACCCTCCTTCAGCGCTGTGGACGCCGGGGCGGACCTGGTGGTGCAAAGTCTCCACAAGACTCTCCCGGCGCTGACCCAAACCACCCTGCTTCACGGGCAAGGCAGCCGCATCCCTTGGCAGCGGGTGAAAAAATACTGGGCCTCTCTGCAAACCAGTAGCCCCTCCTACGTGCTGATGGAAAGTATTGACCGTTGCTGCCATCATCTGGAAGCATCCAAAGAGCGTTTTCTGCAGCACCGGCAGCGTCTGCTGGCGTTTTCCCGGAAAATGAACGCTCTTTCCCGGCTTTCCATTCTCTGCAAGGGGAAGGATTCCCTTGAAAACCACCCCTCATTTTTTGCCATGGATCCGGATAAGATCGTGATGCTTACAGGAAGCTCTTCTCTCACCGGCCAGGACATCGCCCAGAAAATGCGCCGGGAATTTTCCATTCAGCTGGAGATGGCCTCCCTGATCTACGCTTTGGCTATGACCAGCTTCTGCGATACGCCGGAAGGATTTTCCCGTTTGGAAACGGCCCTTTTGTCCATGGACGCTAAGGCTCCTTCCTTTTCTCCCTGCCAAAAACGCCTGCCTCCCTTCCCCTGCGGGCTGGGAAGCACCCCCTGTGATTTTTCCCTGCCGGAGCGGGTTTCGGGAGAACGGGTGCAGGCGGAAGCGGCGGTGGGGCTTCGCTCTTTGGAAGCCATCAGCCCCTACCCGCCGGGAATTCCTCTTCTGCTGCCCGGAGAGATTGTTTCCAGGGAAGCGGTGGAAACTCTTTTCGCCTTCCAAAGAGCGGGGCTGGAAGTGCAAAGCCCCGGCGGCCTGTGGGACGGCCGCATTCTGGTTTGCTCCTAACTCCGGCTTTGTTTTCTTTTCCCGCCGGATGACCGCAAACAGTTGACAGAAAAGAGAAAATACACTAAAATAAGTGTGTGTCTTGAAATCTCTGCCTGCGGGCAGAATGGAATACGATGGAAAGAGGGTGTCCCCATGAAAAGAATCCAAACTTTGGAAACCAGAAATCTTGTGGAGTCCGCGAAGAAAGGCGGCTGCGGCGAATGCCAGACTTCTTGCCAGTCTGCCAGCAAAACTTCCTGCAGCGTAGCCAATCAGCAGTGCGAACAGTGCAAGAAGCAGAAGTAAGAAACGAAGTGCTGTAGGCTGTATGCTGTGTGCCTCCTGTGCCCGTGGCCGGAGAACAGCATACAGCTTTTTTCTGCGTGGAGCCATTTTCCGGAAGTCTCTTTCTGCGCAGCCGATTTGCTGAAAACTTCCGGATTCAGAAAGGAAACAAGCCATGATTCATGCCTATAAGTTAAATGGATATAATATTATACTGGATGTAAATAGCGGAAGCATCCATTCCGTGGACGATGTGGCCTTTGACGTGATCCGCCTGTATGAAACCATGGAAAAGGACGCGATTACAGCTCAGATCCTGGAGACCTATCCGGATGTCACCGTTCAGGACGTGGAGGATATTTTCAGCGATATTCAGGAGCTGAAAGAGCAGGGAAAGCTGTTTGCGGAGGATCCCTTCCGGGATATGGCCTTTGATTTCAAAAAGCGGCAGTCCGTGGTTAAGGCGCTGTGTCTCCATGTGGCTCACGACTGCAATATGGCCTGCAAATACTGCTTCGCGGAAGAAGGAGAATACAAGGGGGAACGCTCCCTGATGTCCCTGGAAGTGGGAAAACGAGCGCTGGATTTCCTGGTGGAAAATTCCGGGACCCGGAAAAATCTGGAAGTGGATTTTTTTGGCGGAGAGCCCTTGCTGAATTTCCAGGTGGTAAAAGATCTTGTGGCCTATGGCCGGGAGCTGGAAAAGAAGCACGGCAAGAATTTCCGTTTCACCCTCACAACCAATGGCGTGCTGCTGGATGAAGAAGTGATGGATTTTGCCAACCGGGAAATGTCCAACGTGGTGCTGAGCATCGACGGGCGAAAAGAGGTCAACGACCGTATGCGCCCCTTCCGCAACGGAAAAGGTTCCTACGATCTGATCGTCCCCAAATTCCTGGAAATGGCCAAACGCCGGGAGCAGAAGGATTATTACATCCGGGGCACCTATACCCATTACAATACGGACTTTTCCAATGACATTCTCCACCTGGCGGACCTGGGCTTTAAGGAGCTTTCCATGGAGCCGGTGGTGGCGGAGCCCAACGCGCCTTATGCGCTGAAACCGGAAGATCTTCCCAAGCTTCTGGAGGAATACGAGAAGCTGGCTGTGGAAATGATCCGCCGCCGCAGAAACGGCAACGGCTTCCATTTCTACCACTATTCCATTGACCTTACCGGAGGCCCCTGCATCGTTAAGCGGATTTCCGGCTGCGGCGTAGGCACGGAATACATGGCGGTGACCCCCTGCGGAGATCTCTACCCCTGCCATCAGTTTGTAGGGGAACCGGAATTCCTCTTGGGCAACGTGTTCCAGGGTATCACCAACCAAAGCGCCTGCGACGAATTCAAGCTGTGCAATGTATACGCCCACGAAGAATGCAAGGATTGCTTCGCCCGGCTGTATTGCAGCGGCGGCTGCGCCGCCAACGCCTATCATACCACGGGGAAAGTCACCGGCGTGTATGAAATGGGCTGCCAGCTGCACAAAAAACGCATTGAATGCGCCATTATGATGAAAGTGGCCGAAGCGTGCGACGAAAACAAATTCCAATAAGCCTCATACATCCTATAATACATAAAAACCCGCCTGAGCGAAGCACGCAGGCGGGTTTTGCTTTTCGGCGAAATTATTTTGAGCTGAGAGATTTTCGTCGAAGCCATTTCAGGCGAAGGTATTTCAGCCAAAAGCAAAGGCAAAGGCAAAAGTTTATCACACCAGAATAAAGCTGACGCTGGCGGGGGGCATTTCCAGGCGCCCGTCTTTCAGTGTGGCTTCTCCGTTGCAGGAATAGAGGATCTGTTTTCCGTCCGGGGCATTCACCGGGCAGGAAACCGCCTCACCGGAAGGATTCAAAGCCACTACGATGGTCTCCTCTTTTCCCTGCCGCTGGTACACCAAAGGATACGCGTTTTCCTGCACATACAGGAACGTAATAGGCGCTTTGCTCTGCAGCGCCTCATGGCTTTGCCGAAGGGCCGTCAGCTTCCGGATCTCCTGATACAAGGAATCCGGGCGAGCCATTTGGTTTTCTACCGTGGGGCGGTCCGGATCCGGATCCAGGCCAATATACAGCTGCTCCGGGCAGGCGCAGGAGAACCCGGCGTTCAGGGAGCTATCCCACTGCATGGGCGTGCGGGAACCGGTTCTCTCCAGCCCGCCTTCCACCGAGGGGATCCCTTCCAGATATCGCATGCCGATCTCGTCTCCGTAATACAGGAACGGAGCGCCGGGAACGGAAAGCAGGAACGCAAACGCCAGTTTCCGCTCTTCTTCATCCAGCTTTGCCTGAAGGCGAGGCATATCATGGTTGCTGGAAGGAATGCAGATCAGCCCTTTGCCGTTGGTCTTTTCGTAGTTTTCCACATACCGGCGGACAAATTCCCCGGCGTTTCCTTTCCCTTCCCGGGAAAAATACGGGTGCTCTCCCCGGAACAGATCCATGTAATGGGAAGGGCCGAAATGGAGAAGGAAATCCATGTGGAAACCGCCTGCCAGGGATTTATCCGGCTGGCCCCACTCGGAGATCATCGCCGCTTCCGGGAACTCTTTGTCCAAAAATGCCCGGAAATCCTGCCAGAGGCGCACCGTCTCCCGGCCATCCTCATCGTTCTTCACCAAGGATCCCGCCATATCCACCCGGAATCCGTCGCAGCCCATGGAAAGCCAGAAGCGCATAATGTCCTTCATAGCTTCCCGGGTGGCCATAGGGCCGGGATCTTCCGGTCCGCTTTGCCAGGGCTGGCTGGGGGACGCAAAGCCGTAATTCAGCGCCGGCTGGGTGGAGTAATAGTTCACGGCGCAGGAGGCGTCCCGATCGCAAAAGCCGCCGATGCTTCCGGTAATATTTTGGATCCCTTCAAAATGGTTCCACACGCTGTCCGTCCAGATATACCGGTCCGTATAGGGATTTTTTTCCTTCTTCATGGATTCCAGAAACCAGGGGTGGCGGATGGAAGTGTGCCCGGGGACCAAGTCCAGAAGCACGTGCATTCCCCGTTTATGGGCTTCGTCAAACAGCTGCCGGAGATCGTCGTTGGTTCCGTAGCGGGGCGCCGCTTTCCGGTAGTCGGAAACGTCGTAGCCGGCGTCAAAAAACGGGGATTCGTAGCAAGGGTTCAGCCAAAGGGCATTGCAGCCCAATTCCCGGATGTAATCCAGCTTACGGATGATCCCCTGGAAATCACCGATCCCGTCGGAGTTAGTGTCCAGAAAGCTTTGGGGGTAGATTTCATAAAAAATAGCGTTGTCCAGCCATGCAGGCATAAAAATCCCTCCGTTGCAAAAAATTTTTCCGTGGTCTATAATAACAGTATATCAATGGATTTCTCCCTTTTCTTGCAAAAAATCCAGATAAAAATAACACAATTTCCATAGATTTCCGGAAAGGGAACCTTTTTCCGAAAATAGAAAGGAGCGCCTATGCCTTCCCTTCGGGAGCCAAAACAGCACGGAACCCCGCTATATCCCCTGGAGATTTACGAGACCCCTCCCCACACCCGATTAAGCTACGTCTCCTACCATTGGCATGAAGAAGCGGAGTGGATCCATGTCCGCCAGGGGCGCCTCTCCATTACCATCGGGGATCAGTCTTACACCGGCACTGCCGGAGATCTTTTTTTCATTGCTCCGGAGCAGCTTCACGCCATGTCCGTTTCCAGGGAGGAAACCGATTACTGCGCCCTGATTTTCCCCTTGGAAAGCCTGGCATTTGCCCTTCACGACGCCGCCTGGCAACAGTACCTGGAGCCGCTGCTGCAAGGCGGGCTGCTTCTTCCCCAATCCCTTCCTGCAGGGGAGCAGCGCCAGCCGCTGCCGGAGCTTTTCTCCCGGATCTGCCGTCTGGACGCCCTGCGGCCCTACGGGTATGAGCTGGCGGTTCGGGTTTCTCTTTTGGAAATTCTTTCCTCCCTGCTTTTGGAGAAAAAACTTTTGCCGGGAGGCACTGCCGCCCAGGCGCCGGAGGAAAAAAGCCGGCTGATCCGCCAGGTGCTTTCTTACCTGGAAACCCATTACAGCGCATCAGTCTCCCTTTCTCAGATCGCCGGGGAATTTCATATGTCCCCCAAATATTTTTGCTTTTGGTTCCGGGAGAATCTGGGGAAACCTTTTACCCGGTATTTAAACGATCTTCGCCTGGAAAAAGCCGCCCTGCTGCTTCGCACCACCCGGGAAAAGGTGGTGGATATTGCTCTGGCCGTAGGCATGGAAAACACCAGCTACTTTATCCGTAAATTCAAAGAAGCTTACCATGTGACCCCTTTTCAATACCGGCAGCAGTTTCTCCTCCCCCTTTCCCACCAAAGGCAGTAAATTTCATCCAAAAAGGCAGGCTGCACGCAGCCTGCCTTTTTCTTTTGCTCTCGCTTCTGAACGTTTCCGCTGTTTCCGTTTTAGATCACAAAGCCCCCATTGACCCCCAACACCTGCCCGGTGATAAAAGAGGCCTTTTCCCCGGCCAGGAAACTCACCGCCCGGGCAATATCCTCCGGGGTCCCGATCCGTTCCAGGGGCGTTTCCTGTCGCAAGGCTTCCAGGTCTTCCGAAGAAAGCCCAGCGTTCATCTCTGTATGGATCACCCCCGGGGCAATGCAGTTGACCCGAATGCCGGAAGGCCCTTCTTCCTTGGCCAGAGCCTTGGTCAGGCCGATCAGCGCCGCCTTGGATGCCGAGTACACCGCCTCGCAGGAAGCGCCCACCTGCCCCCACATGGAGGAAATAAAAATCACGCACCCTTCTTTTTTCCGGATCATCTCCGGCAGGGCGTAACGGGTGCACAGAAAAGCCCCTCGAACGTTCACCGCAAACAGATCATCCCATTCTTCCGCGGAAACATCGGTAAACAACGTTTGCCGGGCAATGCCTGCGTTATTCACCAGCAGGTCCACCGGCCCCGCCTCCTGGAACAAACGGGCAATTTCTTCCTCCCGGCGAAGATCCGCCTGGATAGCTCGATGCTCCAGCCCGGTTTTTTCCTCCAGCTCCCGCTGCAGCTCCAGCCCTTGCTCCAAATGGGAACAGCAGCCAATGATCACACGGTATCCGTCCTGAGCCAGCTGCCGGCAGACGGCTCTGCCGATTCCCCGGCTTCCTCCTGTGACTAAGGCGGTTTTCATGTTCATTCCTCCATTTTAAAGATTCCCTGTGGCCTGCATGATCCCGGCCAAGGCCGCCAGGGGGGCCGTTTCCGTCCGCAGGATCCGAGGCCCTAACGTGGCGATGAAAACGCCCATCTCTTTGGCCAACTGCACTTCTTCCGGCGCAAACCCTCCCTCCGGGCCAATAAACAAGGAAAGGCTTTGGATCCCTTCCTCCACCAGATGGACGATTCGTTCTCCGCCGCCTTCATAAAACAAAAGCGCCTTTTGCCGGCAGCACCCTTCTTCCAACGCCTGGGAAAACGTCTGCTTTTCGCCCACCACAGGAAGAATGCCCCGTCCGCTTTGCTTGGCGGCTTCCTGGGCAATTTTCTGCCAGCGTTCCTGCTTTTTGGCCATGGAGCGATCGTCCGGACGGGAGACACACCGGGCGGTAAGCACAGGGACGATCCGGGTCACTCCCAGCTCCACCGCTTTCTGCACCACCCATTCAAATTTGTCGGACTTGGGCAGCCCCTGATATAACGTCACCTGCACGGTAGGTTCCGCCAACGTGGGCTGTACGCTGAGCACCTCAGCCTCAACCGTATCTCCCTGAATCCGAAGGATGCGGCACTGGTAGTCCTTTCCCCGGCCGTCGCAAAGGGTCAGCTCTTCCCCGGGCTGCATCCGCAAAGAGCGGGCAATGTGCCGCCCGTCTTCTCCGGAGATCTCCGCCATTTTTCCCGGCTCATAATCTATAAAAAATCTGGGCATAGAGGTAAACCTTTTCCTTTCTTCCCTGTTGATTCTTTCTGCCTGTAAGTATAGCAAAAAATTTTCCCCTTCGCAATCCGCACCGGCCAAAGGGATAGGGAAGAATTGCGCTCTCAAGCTTTCCCCCAAAGAAAAACGGGCCTCCTTTACAGGAAGCCCGCAGATCTTATAGAAGGGAAGGGTCTCAGATAGAAAGCTGAGGCACCACCAGCGTGAGGATACGCAGAACAAACAGCGCCGCGGAAACCCACATAACCGGATGAATATCCCGAATCTTTCCGGTGAAGATCTTCAGGATAACCCAAACCAGCATGGCAAACATAATGCCGTTGGCAATGGAAGCCGTGAAGGGCATGAAGATGATGGCTACAAAGCCGCCGATGGAATCGGCAATATCACCGTCAAAGGACATCTTCAGAACGGACTTCATCATCATCAGGCCTACAAAAATCAGGGCCGGCGTAGTGGCAAAGCCCGGAATCGCCAGGAAGATGGGAGAAAGGAACAGAGCCAGCAGGAACATCACAGCCGTGGAAACCGCTGTGAGACCGGTTCTGCCGCCTTCCGCAACACCTGTGCAGGACTCGATATAGCTGGTTACCGTGGAGGTACCCAGGCAAGCACCGGCAACTGTGCCGATAGCGTCTGAAAGCAAAGCCTTTCCGGCTTTGGGCAGCTTTCCGTCTTTATCCAGCAGGTTGCCCTGATCCGCCACACCGATAAGGGTTCCTACCGTGTCAAACAGATCCACAAACAGGAACGCAAACACAATGATGGCAAACTGCAGCGCATGACCGGCTACAAATCCAAAATCGAACTGGAAAAACGTGGAAGAAAGAGAGGGAGGCAGGAACGCGGCTGCTCCCTGGGAGAAATCCGGGAACAAAGAATACACACCGGCCTCAGGATTTACCTGATACCAGCCGATTCCCTGGGCAATTATGCCCAGCACCCAAGTGCCCAGAATGCCAATGAGGATAGCACCCTTCACCCGGAAATGCCACAGAACGCCGATGAGAAGTAGGCCAACAAAAGCCAGAGCCACCTGCGGGCTGCCTACGTCGCCCAAGCCTACCAGATTGGAAGGATCATCTTTTACCATTCCGGCACCCTTAAGGCCTACAAACGTAATGAACAGGCCGATACCGGCAGTTATGCCGTATTTTACGTTGGCCGGAACACTATTTACCAAAGACTCACGGAATTTTACCAGAGAAAGCAGAATGAAGATCACGCCTTCTACCAGAATCGCCGTCAAAGCGATTTTCCAGGGATCCGTGATTCCCATTTTTACCAGCTCAGGGCAAACGGTGTACGCAAAATAAGCGTTGAGACCCATGCCGGAGGCCAGGGCTACAGGGTAGTTGGCGAATACGCCCATAATCAGGGTAGCAAAGGCAGCGGATACCGCCGTAGCCGTAAATACAGCACCCGAATCCATTCCGGCGGCTGCCAGCATGGGGGGGTTCACGGCCAGGATGTACGCCATTGCCAAGAACGTAGTAATACCGGCTACAACTTCAGTGCGGACGGTAGTGCCATGTTCCTTAAGTTTGAAAAACTTTTCCATGTCCGATCTCCTTTTTCATAATAAATTTATACTGCGGAAAGCAAAGCCTTCCGTACTATACCCTCTCATCTGCTTTTTCTGCAGAGACTGCAAAAAGGAATACGCCTTAAACGTGAAAAACAATCCTCAGGGGATTGTTTTTATAAGGGACGCCCGAACCTTGAAAAACGAAAATCAACCATGGGCTGTATCCAGGTCCGATGCCGGGCAATCATATTTCTTTACATTCCATTCAAACTCTATTCACAAAGTATAGTATAACTATACCATGAGTTCGTAAGGAAGGCAATACAAACTCTCTGCTGAAACCGACAATTTTTTATTCTTGATTCTATATTTTTTATGTAAAATTTATCTTTCTTTTCGTTTATTCTTTCTTTTTTTACAAAAATTCCCGGCTGCTGCAGCCGGGAATTTCTATTCTTGCCGCTTCCTTCAGGAAACGTTTCCATATCACAGTTTGTTCTCCGCCAGCCATTGCTCTTCAAAGGTCTGCATAGGCATGGGCTTGGCGTATACATAGCCCTGAACCATAGGGCATCCCGTATCCCGGGCAAACTGAAGCTGTTCCTCCGTTTCAACACCTTCCGCCACAACGTCCGCGCCGATCCTCCTGGCCAACCCCACGACGCTTTCCACAACGATCCTGGATTTCCGGCTTTGGATGTTCCGGAAAAACCGGCGGTCCAGCTTAATGGCGTCCACATCAAACTCCATTAAAAGCCCCAAAGAAGAAAATCCCGCTCCGAAATCATCCAAAGAACAGCGAAATCCCATCCGATGCATTTCCCGAATTTGTTCCTTTGCCCGTTCAATATCCTCTTCTTCAAAGAAAACCGACTCAGTAAACTCCAGCTCGATCCAACCCTCGGGAATTTCATAGGCTTTGGCCAGCTTTCCAAAGGGCTCCAAAAAATCTTTTGCGGCAAAATGCGCCCTGGAAAGATTCACCGATACCGGGCAGCAAGGCATTCCTCTTTCTTTCCGTCTGTGGAGCATCCGGCACACTTCCTCAAACACAAACAGGTCCAGCGCGCAGATTTTTCCGTTGCGCTCAAATAAAGGAATAAATTCCGAAGGGTAGATGGTGCCCCGTTCCGGGTGCTCCCAACGAATCAACGCCTCCGCGCCCGCTGTTTTTCCGCTTCCCGGATAAACCTTGGGCTGTAGATACACTTTGAAGAAACGCTTGGCCAAGGATTCCCGGAAAAGATTATTAAGGTTTCTCTCTTCTTTCAATTTTTGCGTAAAGGCCGCATCGTAAAATACACAGACATTTTCCTGCCGGGACGTGCGGCTTTGGTAGGCGGTTTGGGCCCGATCCTGGGCCAGAGTGATCTCCAGTTCCGGATCCTCCACAACATACGCGCCGGCATTTACCGTAAGATAGTAGGGGTCTTTTCTTCCTTGATTAAACGCATTGATTTTCTCCCGAATAGCATCCAACCGGTTTTGAAGAACTTCCTGTCTGTTTTCCTGGAGACAAAGGTAAAACACATCGGCATCCCCTCGGGCTGCCGCCTCCTTTTCTCCCACTTCTTCTTTCAAAATTCCCATAACATGCCGAAGGGTTCGGTCTCCTTCCCGGCTTCCGAAGGTTTCGTTGATCAGCTTAAAATTCCGCAGATTCAGAAGAAGCACGGTATAGGACCCCGGCTTTGCCTGGGAAATCAGCTCCCGGCATTTCAGCTGAAAGGCCGCGTTGTTCATCCCTCCGGTTACAGGATCCGTAAACGCAACCTTTTCCAAACGGCGGTAATATCGTTTGTGCAAATGGAAAGAAAGCCACAAAATCAGCGCAAACAGACAAATGATTCCGAAAACAATTATATACATTTGCGCCACAAAATGATCCGTATCGTGGGAAATCAGATTGGAAGGGACCAGAGTCAGCAAAACCCAGTCATAACTGGGCAGCGGATTATAGGAAAGCACTAAATTGCTGCTGTCCGCCGCCGTCAGAAAAAAAGTTCCTCCCTTGTTTTCTTGCATATTGCTTTGCATCTCCAGAATCGCCGAAGCAGCCTCGGTATCTCCCTGCCGGAAAATATCTTCCAGATGCAAAAAAGGATCTAACTCCGTAGGCGAAACAATCACCTCACCCTTTTGGTCCACAATGCAGCTGAGACCCTGCCCGGAAAAACTCCGAGGCTGGATCAGGTCCTGCATATTTTCCTTGCTTCGAAGCCCGGCCAGGACGCCGGTGATCGTTCCGTTTTCATAAACAGGAATGGAATACAGGATTTCCTGATTTCCCAAAAAGGAGACCCCGTATTTTCCCAAACGCGCATCCTGTATTCCCTGGGCCTGCAAAACTTCCTCCTGAACACCTTCGGAGGAGAACACTTCTCCATCTTTATAAAGAAGGATCAAATTGGTAAAATCCAAGATATCCGCCTTCCGTTGGAGAAAGTTTTCCAGCGCATCCTTTTGCGAATGACGGTCAAACTGCTTAATGCTGTCTTTCAGCATCTCCAGATCCATCTGGATCTTGGAAAGGCGATAGTCAATATCACTGGCCAACTGCACAGAAACCTCTTCCACATACGCCTTAGTTTTTTCATCCACCGCCTGACGCAGCCCATCGGTATTGGACAGCATCCACACGCAAATTCCCACAATGGTCACCGTAAGCGTAATTAAAATTGCTCGGGAGCCCCATGCAGGCCGTGAAACTTTATGCAAATTTTTTTGTTCTCCCACGGCAGTTTTTTTCATTTTCCTCAAACCCTTCAAACCCAATTCCGCTATTTCCCCTAAATTCTACAAAAAGAATACCACGATTTCCCGTAAAAGTCCAGTTTTCCCCTTTCCCTTCGGTTCCTTTTATGTATCATGTATAAAGAAAAGGGAACGCTCCCTCTACAGAGAACGTTCCCTCTTTGGATCTCTTTTATGCCTGCCAAATTTGGCAGTTTCAACCTTTGCAGGTGTGAAAATTTATTTCGCTTCGGATACCGCCACAGCGCAGGCCACGGTAGCACCAACCATGGGGTTGTTGCCCATGCCGATCAGGCCCATCATTTCTACGTGCGCCGGCACGGAGGAAGATCCGGCAAACTGCGCGTCGCCATGCATACGGCCCATGGAGTCCGTCAAGCCGTAAGAAGCAGGGCCTGCGGCCATGTTGTCCGGATGCAGGGTACGGCCGGTGCCGCCGCCGGAAGCTACGGAGAAGTACTTTCTGCCGTTCTCCAGCGCCCATTTCTTATAGGTGCCTGCTACCAGATGCTGGAAGCGGGTGGGGTTGGTAGAGTTGCCGGTGATGGAAACATCCACGCCCTCATGCTTCATAATCGCTACGCCTTCCAGAACATCGTTGGCGCCGTAGCACTTTACGGCTGCCCGCTCGCCTTCGGAGAAGGAACGGGTCTCCACAATGGAAAGCTCATCGGTATAAAAATCATATTCCGTCTTTACATAGGTAAAGCCGTTGATTCTGGAAATAATATACGCAGCGTCCTTGCCCAGGCCGTTGAGGATGATCCGCAGGGGCTCTTTCCGGGCACGGTTAGCCGTCTTGGCAATGCCGATGGCGCCTTCCGCCGCGGCAAAGGACTCATGCCCTGCCAGGAACGCGAAGCACTTGGTCTCGTCCCGGAGCAGCATGGCGCCCAGGTTGCCGTGGCCCAGGCCTACCCTGCGGTTCTCCGCAACGGAGCCGGGGATGCAGAACGCCTGCAGGCCAATGCCGATGGCTTCCGCCGCTTCCGCCGCTGTGGCCACGCCCTTCTTCAGAGCAACAGCACAGCCCAGCGTATATGCCCAGGAAGCGTTCTCAAACGCGATGGGCTGCACACCCTTTACGATCTTGTCCACATCAATGCCTTTGGAGAGGCACAGATCCCGGGCGTCTTCCAAGCTGGCAAGGCCATACTCGGCAAGACATTTTTCTATTTTGGCCATTCTTCTCTCTTTGCCTTCAAACTTTACATCGTTAGCCATAGAGTTTCGTCCTCCTTTTTCTGCTTTGTCAGCTTATTCTTCACGGGGGTCAATGTACTTGGCGGCGCCGTCGAACCGGCCATACTGGCCAATGTTCTTTTTGTACGCCTCTTCGGGATTTACGCCGTGACGAATATCTTCCAGCATTTTGCCCAGGCGGACAAACTGGTATCCGATCACTTCATCGTTTTCATCCAGAGCCATCTTGATGACATAGCCTTCCGCCATTTCCATGTAGCGAACGCCCTTGGCCTTGGTGCTGAACATGGTGCCTACCTGAGAGCGCAGGCCCTTGCCCAGATCTTCCAATCCGGCGCCAATGGGCAGACCGTCCTCGGAGAAAGCCGTCTGGCTGCGGCCGTAAGCCAGCTGCTTGAAGATTTCCCGCATGGCAACGTTGATAGCGTCACACACCAGGTCCGTATTCAGGCATTCCAGCAGCGTTTTGCCAGGGAGAATCTCCGCAGCCATAGCGGCGGAATGGGTCATGCCGGAGCAGCCCAGCGTTTCCACCAGGGCTTCCTGAACAATGCCGTCCTTCACATTCAGCGTAAGCTTGCAGGCGCCCTGCTGGGGAGCACACCAGCCCACACCGTGGGAAAGGCCGGAAATGTCCTTAATATCATACGCTTTGACCCATTTTCCTTCTTCCGGAATGGGGGCGGGACCATGATGAGGGCCCTTGGCTACAGTACACATTCTTTCCACTTCGTGGGAATAATTCATAATGCAGTACTCCTTTCGGTTTTAATCTTCCAGGCCATTTCGGCCACTGAACTCCATCTTGCACCCACAGGTGCCGGATTTTCCAGTTCTTTCTGGAATAGATTTCACAACGATTCTATTATAGGCTATTTCCACTTTTTTCGCAATAGTTCAAATTGGAGCTCATGAAAAATTTCACAAAGTTTTTTCCGGATCTTCCCCCGTCTCTCCCAGAAATCCCTTCCTTTTTTTCCCGGATTATGCTATACTACAAAAGATCGTACGGATTTTTTCACCGCTTTTTTTCCGCGGTGTATCCACATAGAAACTACAGGGGTTCCTTTTCAAACGGCGCCCCGGAATTTTTGAGGTGAACGCAATGGCCAACCTTCTTTCCGCCCTGTTCGGAAACTACAGTAAGCGCGAGCTCAAGCGCATCCAGCCCGTATGCGATAAAGTCCTGGCTCTGGAAGAAAAATTCAAGGCTATGTCCGAAGGAGAGCTTCGGGGGCAGACGGAAGCCCTCCGCGGCCGGCTGGCTGCCGGAGAAACTCTGGATGACATCCTGCCCGAAGCCTTTGCCGCCTGCCGGGAAGCCACCCGCCGGGTGCTGGGCACTCCTCACTTTCCCGTGCAGATCCTGGGCGGCATTGTCCTCCATCAGGGGCGCATCGCGGAAATGAAAACCGGTGAAGGTAAAACCCAGACGGTAATTCTTCCCGCCTATCTTAACGCTCTCACCGGCCGGGGCGTGCATGTGGTCACCGTCAACGATTATCTGGCCCGACGGGACAGCGAGTGGATGGGCAAAGTGTTCCGCTATATGGGGCTGACAGTGGGCCTGATCGTCCATGATCTGGACAACGCCCAGCGCAAAGCCGCCTACGCTGCAGACATTACCTACGGCACCAATAACGAGTTCGGTTTCGACTATCTTCGGGACAATATGGTGATCTATAAGGAAAACAAAGTGCAGCGGGAGCATAATTTCGCCATCGTGGACGAAGTGGACTCCATTTTGATCGACGAAGCCCGTACGCCGCTGATCATCTCCGGCCAGGGAGATAAATCCACGGACCTTTATGAGAAGGCGGATCGCTTCGCTAAAACCCTGCGGATGGTGAAAGTGGCGGAGCTGAACGCCAAGGAAGACAACGACCAGCTTTACGGGGACGCGGATTTCATCGTGGACGAAAAAGCCAAAACCGCTACCCTGACTCCTAGCGGTGTCCGGAAGGCGGAGGCTCATTTCGGAGTGGAAAACCTGACGGATCCGGATAATATCACCCTGCAGCACCATATCAACCAGGCTATCAAAGCCCGGGGCGTAATGACCCGGGACATTGACTACGTAGTAAAAGACGGGGAAGTTATCATCGTTGACGAATTTACCGGCCGTCTAATGTACGGCCGCCGGTATAACGAAGGCCTGCACCAGGCCATTGAAGCCAAGGAAGGGGTCACCGTGGCCCGGGAAAGCCGGACGCTGGCTACCATCACCTTCCAGAATTTCTTCCGGCTTTATACCAAGCTTTCCGGCATGACGGGCACCGCCATGACGGAAGAAGCCGAATTCCGGGAGATCTACAAGCTGGACGTGGTGGAAATCCCCACCAACCGACCCATGATCCGCCAGGATATGCCGGACGTGGTATATAAAACGGAAAAGGGCAAATTTGCCGCTGTGATCCGGGACATTGTGGAGCACCATGAAAAAGGGCAGCCGGTTCTGGTGGGCACCATTTCCATTGAAAAATCCGAGCTGCTTTCCTCCCTTTTGAAACGGCAGGGCATCAAGCATGAAGTGCTCAACGCCAAATATCACGATAAGGAAGCGGAGATCGTAGCCCAGGCAGGCAAAAAAGGCGCCGTGACCATCGCCACCAACATGGCCGGCCGCGGAACGGACATCAAGCTGGGAGGCAACGCGGAATTCATGGCCAAGGCGGAGATGCGCCGGATGCAGTTCAGCGAAGAGCTCATCGCCGAGGCGGACGCTTTCTCTGAGACCCAGGATCCCGACATTCTTGCCGCCCGGGAAACCTTTGCCAAACTGGAAGCCAAATATAAACTGGAAACCGAAGCGGAAGCCAAGGAAGTCCGGGAAGCCGGAGGCCTGTTCATTATCGGTACGGAACGCCATGAATCCCGCCGGATCGACAACCAGCTGCGGGGCCGTTCCGGCCGCCAGGGAGATCCCGGCATGAGCCGCTTCTACATCTCCCTGGAAGACGATCTGATGCGTCTGTTCGGCGGAGAGCGGATCACCGCTTTGATGGACCGGCTGAAGGTGGACGAGGATATGCCTCTGGAAACCAAAATGCTTACCAACACCATCGAAGGGGCCCAGAAGAAGATCGAAGGCCGCAACTTCGGCATCCGGAAAAACGTTCTGCAGTTCGACGACGTAATGAACCGCCAGAGAGAGATCATCTACGGCCAGCGGGACCAGGTTCTGAACGGAGAAAATCTCCGGGATCAGGTGCTGAAGATGGTGGATCAGTCCCTGGAGACCCAGGTGGATCGGTTCCTTTCCAAGGAGACCCCCAGAGAGGAATGGAATCTCACCGGTTTGCGGGATTATTACCTGGGCTGGCTTCTGCAGCCGGAGGATCTTACCTATTCCCAGGATGAAATGGAGCATTTGGAGCGGGATTATGTGCTGCTGGAGCTGACCCAGAAAGCCCATGCCCTCTATGAGAAACGGGAGCAGGAATTTGGAGATACCATTGCCCGTGAGCTGGAACGGGTAATCCTGCTGAAAAACGTGGACCGGGAATGGATGGACCATATCGACGCTATGGAAGAGCTGAAACGGGGCATTCGTCTGCGGGCTTACGGCCAGCACGACCCTGTGGTGGAATACCGTCTGGAAGGCTTCGATATGTTCGACCAGATGATCGCCACCATTCGGGAAAACACCGCCCGTATGCTGCTGACCGTCCGGGTTCGCACCCAGGAAGAGCCTAAGCGGGAACAAGTGGCCAAACCCACCGCCACCAGTGCCGACGGAACGGACACCCGCCAGCCGGTGCGGAAAAAGAAAAAAGTGGGCCCCAATGAACCCTGCCCCTGCGGCAGCGGCAAAAAGTTCAAAAAATGCACCTGCAAAGAGTATCATCCGGAGCTGTACGCCTGATATGCCCGTAAGCGGCGGATGCCTGCAAGCGGTATACCGAAAAAATTCGGTATACCGCTTTTTATTTTGATTTTCAAATAATTTTAATTTTTGGCTTGACAAGCGGTTTTTCAAAGAATATAATTTGTTTGCCTAACTAATTATTTTTTAAGGTGGTGCGCCATGGCCAGTTTTGAATCCCAACTGAATTCCCTGCTTGTCCGGGCCTATCGGTCCATTGAGCAAATCGAGGAGCAGCAGCTCAGCAGTCTGCGGCGCATGAACCTGACCATCGGCGAGATCCATCTTCTGGAAGCCGTGGGCGCTCCCCGGGAATATCCGGAGGGAAAGACCATCAGCGAAATTTCAGACTGCCTGGGCATCAGCCTCCCCTCCGTTACCCTGGCCATCAACAAGCTGGTGAAAAAAGGGTTTGTGGAGAAACAGAAAAGCCAGCGGGACGGCCGGATGGTCCATGTGCGGCTTACGGCTCTGGGCAATAAAGTCAACCGGGCCCATGAATATTTTCACCGAAAAATGGCGGCCTCCATCGCCGGAGACATGGAAGAGGAGGAAAAAGCCGCTCTGCTTCGGGGAATGGGCAAGCTGAACGCTTTTCTGGACCGGAATCTTCACAAACAGGAGAAACCCTCGGAGGATCCTTCCTGACAAAGATCCTGCCCTGTGGTTTCCCCCTTCCGGCTTTGAACATTCCGGAGAATATTCCAATGAAAGGAAGCTTTCGCCAGGCGAAAGCGGCGGGCTGTATATGAGCTTTCGAATTTTAGGAACCGGCAGTGCTCTGCCGCAATGTGTAAAAACCAATGACGACTTGGCCCAGATCCTGGACACCAGCGATCAATGGATCCGCACCCGCACCGGGATCTGCCGCCGGCATGTGATGACCACGGAAACCGTTACGGATCTGGCGGCAGAAGCGTCCCGAAAGGCGCTGGAGCAGGCGGGGATTGTCCCGGAAGAGCTGGGCTGGATCCTCTGCCCCACTGTAGGGGGCGATTATATCACCCCCGGGCTCAGCGCCACGCTGCAAGCCGCTTTAGGCGCCCACTGCCCGGCTATGGACATCAACGCCGCCTGCAGCGGTTTCCTTTTTGCCCTGGACGCGGCGGAGGGCATTTTCGCCCGGAAAAAAGCCCGGTATGTGCTGATCGCCGCCGCGGAAGGCCTGAGCCGCATTATGGACTGGGAGGACCGCTCCACCTGCGTTCTTTTTGGAGACGGCGCCGGCGCGGTGGTGTTGGGAGAAGGGGAAAGCCTGCTTTCCCTGCATCTGGAGACCAAAGGCTGCCCGGAGCCGCTGCACGGTTGTTTTCCGGGAGGAAACAGTCCCTGGCTTTCGGTAAAACCGGAAAACCATTTTGTCCATATGGACGGGCAGGAAGTATATAAATTTGCGGTGAGCACCATTTGCTCCGGCATCGAGACCATTCTGCAGGAGACCGGGGTTTCCCCGGAGGAAATTCGCCATGTAATCCTACACCAGGCCAATCTGCGGATCATCGACGCCGCCCGGAAAAAACTTCCCATCCCCGGGGATCGTTACCGCCTGTGCATTCAGGAAACAGGAAACCTTTCCGCCGCCAGCATTCCGGTGCTTCTGGACTTCTGCCGCAGAGACCAACTGCTGAAGCCGGGGGATCTGATGATCCTCTGCGGGTTCGGCGCCGGGTTCACATCCGGCACGGCCCTTGTGCGCTGGGAGCCCTGATTCCTGAGCCCTGCGTCCTGAGCCCTGACCCCTGATTCTCGGGCCGGATCAAGCTTTCCACAGGCTTTCCGCTATCCCCAAGTTTCCGGCATCCCCGAAATTCGGGAACCCAGGAACCTGGGAAACCGAGAAACCAGAAAACACCCTTTGGAAACCATTTATTTTGCGTCCTTTTCCGCACATGAAAACGCCGGGGCTTTGATCCCCTGCGTTTCGCCTGCGAATTGACTATATATGGACGATCACCCAATGAAAAGTAAGGAGAATGAAGTATGACCGATCTTGAAAGACTGGAAAAAATCATCTGCGAGTATAAAGAGCTGGAGCCCGGCACCTTGACGCCGGAAACCACTTTTCAGGAGCTGGAGCTGGACTCCCTGGACCTGGTGGATATGACCATGGCTTGCGAGGACGAATTCGGCGTTTCCATTGAGCTGGATGACAACCTGAAAACCATTGCCGACCTGCTGGATCTGATCCGGAAGGACTGACGCGAAGGCCGGATGATTCCGGCCTTTCCCCTATTTTCAGAAAAAACGATTCCGTTCCTTTCCCCGGCAGGTTCCTGCCGGCACAGCCACGACCGACCACATGCGGCAGACGGCATATGGCAGACGGCAGACGGCAGACCTATAGGAAAGGAACTTTGATTGGAAATACAGGAAAGAGGAATGAATATGCTGCAATCTCCTATCTGTGAACTTCTGGAAATCCGCTACCCTGTGCTTCAGGGCGGCATGGCCTGGATCGCCGACGGCAAGCTGGCAGCCGCTGTCAGCGAAGGCGGCGGGCTAGGCATTATCTCCGCTATGAACGCCAACGCTTCCTGGCTTCGGGAACAGATCCGGGAAGCCAAAAGCCGCACTTCCAAGCCTTTCGGCGTAAACATTATGCTGATGAGCCCCTTTGCCGACGATGTGGCCCAGGTTGTGGTGGAGGAACAGGTCCCCGTTGTCACCACCGGCGCCGGAAACCCTTCCAAATATATGTCCATGTGGAAATCCGCCGGTATCCGGGTGATCCCGGTGGTAGCCAGTGTGGCGCTGGCCCGGATGATGGAAAAGCACGGGGCGGACGCCGTGATCGCCGAGGGCGGTGAAAGCGGCGGACACATCGGAGAAGCGGCCACCATGCCTTTGGTGCCCCAGGTGGCGGACGCTGTCCATATTCCGGTGATCGCCGCCGGCGGGATCGGAGACGGCCGGGGGCTGGCCGCCGCGCTGATGCTGGGCGCCTGCGGCGTGCAGATGGGCACCCGGTTCCTGGTGGCCAAAGAGTGCGGCGTGCACCCGGTTTACAAGGAAAAAGTGCTGAAAGCCAAGGATATTGACACCATTGTCACCGGCCGCCGTTTGGGGCATGCCTGCCGTGGGCTGAAAAACGCCTTCAGCCGGGAATACGCCAAAAAAGAATGGCTGCCGGAAACCAGCATGGAAGAGCTGGAAGCTTTCGGTGTGGGCTCTTTGCGGAAGGCTGCCGTGGAAGGCAACGAAAAGGAAGGCTCCTTCCTGTGCGGACAAATTGCCGGATTGGTGACCCGGGAGCAGCCGGCCGCCGAAATTCTGCAGCAAGTATGTGAAGAAGCGGAAGCGCTTCTGAAAGGAGCGTCCCAATGGGTGAACGGATAAAACAGGGAAAGATCGCCTTTCTGTTCGCCGGGCAGGGGGCGCAGTATCCGGGCATGGGCCGCTCGCTGGCGGAACACAGCAAAGCCGCTGCCGCCGTTTTTGAAATGGCGGACTCCCTGCGCCCGGAAACTTCCCGGCAGTGCTTTTCCGGCACCCCTCAGGAGCTGCAAAGCACGGTAAACACCCAGCCCTGCGTGTTCACGGTGGATCTGGCGGCAGCCAAAGCTCTGGAAGAAGCCGGCGTACATCCCGATGGCGCCGCAGGCTTCTCCTTGGGAGAGCTTTGCGCTTTGACCTTTTCCGGCGCGGTTTCTTCGGAAGAAGGGTTCCGGCTGGTTTGCGCCCGGGGTGAACGGATGCAGGAAGCCGCCCAAAAGCATCCCGGAGCCATGGCCGCGGTTTTGAAGCTTTCCCCGGAACAGGTGGAAGGCATTTGCGGAAATTTCCGGGAGATCTGGCCGGTGAATTATAACTGCCCCGGGCAGATCGTCGTTTCCGGAAATCCGGAAGAAATGGACGCCTTCTGCGCCGCCGCTGGTGAACAGGGCGGCCGGGCCAAGCAGCTGGCTGTGGGGGGCGGTTTTCACTCCCCGTACATGGCGGAGGCTTCCCGGGAATTTCTGGCTGTTCTGCAGAACTCTTCCCTGAAGCTTCCTTCCATCCCGGTATACGCCAACGAAACCGCCCGCCCCTACGAAGGAGCACCCGCGGAGGCCGCTGCCGCGCAAATCGCCCGGCCGGTACGCTGGCAGGAAACTTTGGAGCAAATGAGCCGGGACGGCTTTACCTGCTTCATTGAAGTGGGCCCCGGAAAAACCCTTTCCGGATTTGTAAAACGGACTTTGCCGGAAGCTTTGAGCCTGCATGTGGAAGACTGGGAATCCCTTTGCCACACGCTGGAAGAGCTGAAAGCCGGAAATGTCCTGTAGGAGGTTTAGGAATGAAACTGAATCAGAAAACAGCTTTAATCACCGGAGGCTCCCGCGGCATCGGAAAAGCCATCGCGCTGCGTCTGGCTCAGGAAGGGGCGAACATCGCCCTGGTTTACGCCGGGAACCATCAGGCTGCGGAAGAAACCAAGGCACAGGTGGAAGCGCTGGGAGTCCGGGTGAAAACCTATTCCTGCGATGTTTCGGACTTTGAGGCCACAAAGGCCGTGGTCCAGTCCGTTCTGGAAGATTTCGGCGGCGTGGACATTTTGGTCAACAACGCGGGGATCGTTCGGGACGGCCTGGTGCTTTCCATGAAAGAAGAAGACTTTGCCCGGGTGCTTTCCATCAATCTCACCGGAGCTTTCCATATGATCCGGCATTTGTATTCCCACTTTATGCGGAAGCGTTCCGGAAGGATCATCAACATTTCCTCCGTGGTGGGTTTAAACGGAAATGCCGGTCAGGCCAACTATTCCGCCGCCAAAGCCGGGCTCATCGGCCTGACCAAAAGCGTGGCCAAGGAGCTGGCCGGGCGGAATGTCACTTGCAATGCCATCGCTCCGGGATATATCGCATCGGATATGACCGCCGCCCTGCCGGAAAAAGCCCGGGAGGCCATCCTCTCTTCCATTCCCGCCAAGCGGGCCGGAACGCCGGAGGATGTGGCGGAAGCTGCCGCTTTTCTGGCCGGAGACGCCGCTTCCTATATTACGGGAGAAGTGCTCCGGGTGGACGGCGGCATGAGCATGTAACCATGTAACTGTGTAACCATGTAACTGTGTAATCGTGTAACTGTGTAACCGTACAGGAGGCGAAACCATGAATCGAGTTGTGATCACCGGCCTGGGCGCTGTAACGCCTTTGGGAAATCATCTGCAGGAGACTTGGCAGGGAATGCAGGAAGGCCGCCGGGGCATCGGGCTGTTATCCAAATTTGATACGGAAAATTTCAAGGTAAAGGTAGCGGCGGAAGTCAAGGACTTTGACCCGCTGGAATATTTCGAAAAAGGGGAACCCCGGAAAAACGATCTTTTCACCCAGTACGCCGTGGCGGCCGCGGAGCAGGCTATGGCGGACAGTGGCCTTGCGGGAAAAATCGCGCCGGAACGGCTGGGCGTCTATGTAGGCAGCGGCATCGGCGGCATTCAGACCACCATAACGGAAAGCAACAAGCTCCATGACGGAGCCAAGCGGGTCTCCCCCTTTATGGTCCCCATGATGATCGGCAATATGGCCGCCGGGACCATCTCCATCCGCTGCAACGCCCAGGGCCCCACCCTTCCGGTGGTCACCGCCTGCGCCACTTCCAGCCACACTTTGGGAGAAGCTTACCGGGCCATCAAGCACGGTTATGCCGACGCCATCCTGGCCGGCGGCTCGGAGGCCGCTATTTGTCCCCTTACCGTGGCCGGCTTTACCAGCTGCATGGCTCTGACCACCAATCCCGATCCGGAAACCGCCTGCGTTCCCTTTGATAAGCGCCGCAGCGGCTTTGTTATCGGCGAAGGCGCAGGGATCCTGGTTCTGGAGGAATACCAGCACGCCAAAGCCAGAGGCGCCCGGATCTATGGGGAGATCTGCGGATACGGAAACACGGCGGACGCGTATCACGTTACCGCTCCCCATCCGGAAGCCGAAGGCATCACCCGGGCCATCCGCCTGGCGCTGGAGGAAGCCGGAGAAACCGCCGGAGCGGACACCTATGTAAACGCTCACGGCACCAGCACGGCGCTGAACGACAAAACCGAGACCCTGGCGCTGAAAAAGGCTCTGGGAGAAGCGGCATACCAGGTGGCCGTCAGCAGCACCAAAAGCATGACGGGCCATATGCTGGGAGCCGCCGGCGCCGTGGAGGCTATTGCCTGCGTGAAAGCGCTGGAAACCGGATGGGTGCCCCCCACTGTAGGGTACCAGGAGCCGGACCCGGAATGCGACCTGTTCTACACACCGGAAAAGGCCATCCACCGGGATCTGCGCCTGGCCATTTCCACTTCCCTGGGTTTTGGCGGCCATAACGCCTGCCTGGTGTTCCGGAAACTGTAAGGAGGAGAGGATGGACGATATGAGCAATTTAGATGCCAATAAAAAAAGCTGCGGAGAAGACCCTGCTGTGATCCGGGAACTGGCCCAAATCATGGCAGATACCGGGCTGACCTCCCTGGAGATCCGCCGGGGAGAAGAAAGCCTCTCCCTGAAACGGGAACCTGCAAAGCCGGCGGAGATTCCCGCCGCTTTCCCGGGGATGGAAACTGTTGCCGGTGTTGCAGGCGTTGCGGGTGCTGCGGGCCCCGCTGTTTCCGCTGGCTCTGCTGGCTCTGCGGCCCCGGTTGCGGAACAGCCGGAAGAGGCGCCTGCGAAAGGCCCCTCCCAGGTGGTGGACTTTAACGGTATGCGGGAGCTGAAATCCCCCATGGTGGGCGTGGTTTACACCGCGCCGGAACCGGGTGCGGAACCTTTTGTGCACATTGGAAGCAAGGTAAAGAAAGGGCAGACTCTCTGCATCCTGGAAGCCATGAAGCTGATGAACGAATACACCGCTCCGGAAGACGGAGAGATTGTGGATATTTGCATTGAGAACCAGCAGCTGGTGGAATACGGACAAGTGCTGTTTAAGATTTACTGATCCCGGCGGGCCGGTCCTTTTCCCAAAGGCGCCGGCTGCCGCGATTTTCTCAAATACCAACGAATTGCAGAGGACAGATCATGAACAAAGAACAAATCAAAGCCATTATTCCCCATCGGGAGCCCATGCTTCTTATCGACGAAGCGGAGATCCTGGACGCTTCCACCGCTGTGGGAAAAAAGACCATTGAAGGAACCGAATTTTTCCTGCAGGGGCATTTTCCCGGAAATCCGGTGGTGCCGGGAGTGATCCTTTGCGAAATGATGGCCCAGACCTGCAGCGTTCTGCTGAAATCCGTCATGGACGCCCATCCCGGCTCCATGCCCTATTTCACAGGCCTGAATAAAGTAAAATTCAAACACCCGGTCCGTCCGGGAGATCTGGTGACCTTCACCTGTAAGTTGCTGCGGCAGAAAAACTTGTTTTTCTTCGCGGAAGGCAAAGGGGAAGTCAACGGAAATCTATGCGTCACGGGAGAATTCAGCTTCGCGCTGGTAACCCCCTAAGGCGCGGCCACATCCCCCGTGCAGCACGGAAAAGGGATTGGCAGCGGAAAGGAAGAGATCAGTTTGTTTTCCAAGCTATTGATTGCGAACCGCGGCGAGATCGCCGTGCGGATCATCCGCGCCTGCAAAGAAATGGGCATCTCCACCGTGGCGGTATACAGCGAAGCGGATCGGGACGCCTTGCACGTAAGCCTGGCGGATGAAAGCGTATGCATCGGCCCCGCCCGGGTGCAGGACAGTTACCTGAATATGGCGGCCATTCTTTCCGCCGCTGCGGCCACAGGCGCCCAGGCCATCCACCCGGGTTACGGCCTTTTAAGCGAAAACGCCCGGTTTGCGGAGCTTTGCAAAGAATGCCGCATTGCCTTTATCGGCCCGGACAGCCGCCTGATCTCCCTTTTGGGAGACAAGGAACGGGCCCGGGACACCATGCAGAAAGCCGGCGTGCCGGTGGTCCCCGGAGCCGGACTGGTTCCGGACGGAGAGACGGCACAAAAAGAAGCGGAAGCCATTGGATTCCCCCTTCTCATTAAGGCCCGGGCCGGCGGAGGCGGCAGAGGCATTCGCCTGGTGCGCTCCATGGAGGAAGTTCTTCCCGCCTTTTCCGCGGCATACGCGGAGGCTCAAAGCGCTTTCGGAGACGGCGCCTGCTACATGGAAAAATTTCTCTCCCCGGTAAAGCACATTGAAATGCAGATCCTGTGTGACCAGCACGGCAATGTGGTTTGTTTGGGAGAGCGGGAATGCTCCATGCAGCGGAAAAATCAGAAACTTCTGGAAGAAAGCCCTTCCCCGGCGGTTTCTCCCCAGCTGCGGGAGAAAATGATGGAGGCTTCCGTCCGGGCGGCCAAAGCTGTGGGGTATCAAAACGCCGGAACCATCGAATACCTGGTGGACCGGGAAGGAAATTTCTACTTTATGGAAATGAACACCCGGCTGCAGGTGGAGCACCCGGTGACGGAAATGGTAACGGACATAGACCTGGTGAAATGGCAGATCCGCATTGCTGCAGGCTTGCCTTTGGACTTCTCCCAAAAGGATATTTCCATTTCCAGCCACGCCATTGAGTGCCGGATCAACGCGGAAGATCCGGAGCACAATTTCACTCCCAGCTGCGGAAAGATCTCCCTTCTGCACATTCCCGGCGGCCCTTGGGTCCGGTTTGACACCGCCCTGTATCAGGAGTATTCGGTGCCTCCCTTCTACGATTCCATGCTGGGAAAGCTGATCGTTCGGGCCAAAACCCGGGAAGAAGCCATCCGGAAAATGCAGGCCGCCCTTTGCGAACTGGTGATCGAAGGCGTTCACCACACGGCGGAGCTGCAGATGGACCTTCTTTCCGAAGAAGCTTTTTTGCAGGGCACTTACACCACTGACTTTTTGAGCAAACGAGGGGTATCATGCTGAAGAAATCCAATTTTAAGAAAAGCCGGAATCGCCTGGAAGGGCTCGCGCCGGATCTGCAAACGGATAAGCCCTGCATTCCCCAGGAGCTGTGCACCGTTTGCCCCGGCTGCAAAACCATGCTGTTTTCCCACGATCTGGAGGAAAATCAGGGGATCTGCCCCAAATGCGGCCGTCATTTTCGGCTCTCCGCCCGACAGCGGCTGGAGCTGATCTGCGATGAAGACTCCTATGAGCCCTGGGACGAAACCCTGACGCCCAAGGATCCTCTGGAATTTCCGGGGTACGGGGCCAAGCTGAAAACCAGCCGCCTGCGCAGCCGGGAAAACGAGGGCGTCCTTACGGGAAAAGCGTTGATCCACGGCTCCCCCTGTGCGGTGTTCGCCATGGACGCCGGCTTTATGATGGGCAGCATGGGCAGCGTAGTGGGCGAAAAAATTACCCGGCTGTTTGAAAGAGCCACCCGGGAGCGCCTCCCTGTAGTAGGATGCACGGTTTCCGGCGGCGCCCGTATGCAGGAAGGCATCTACTCCCTGATGCAAATGGCCAAAACCAGCGGCGCCGTAAAGCTTCACAGCGACGCCGGGCTTTTATACATCACCGTCCTGACCGATCCCACCACCGGCGGCGTCACCGCCAGCTTCGCTATGGAAGGGGATATTATCCTGGCGGAGCCGGGGGCTTTGATTGCTTTCGCAGGGCCTCGGGTCATTGAGCAGACCCTGCGGCAAAAGCTTCCCAAGGGTTTCCAGACGGCGGAATTCCTTCTGGAAAAAGGATTTGTGGACGCGGTGGTTCCCAGAGATCAGCTGAAGGACACCCTAGGCCGGCTGCTCCGGCTGCATACCCAGGAGGTGTAATTCCATGGAACAAACCTTTTCTTCTTTTTCTTCTCTGGGCGCTAAGCCTCGGGATCCTTACACCGTGCTGCAAAACGCCCGGGCTTCCGGCCGTTTTACCGGTCTGGATCTGATCCGGAACCTGACTACGGATTTCATGGAGCTTCACGGAGACCGCCGCTTTGCGGACGATCCCGCCATTGTAGGCGGCGTGGGAAGGCTTCTGGGGCTTCCCATCACGGTGATCGCCCATGAAAAAGGCCATGATCTTTCCGAGAAGGCCCGGCGAAATTTTGGTTCCGCCCACCCGGAAGGGTACCGCAAGGCCCTGCGGCTGATGAAGCAGGCGGAAAAATTTCACCGGCCGGTCCTTACCATTGTGGACACCGCCGGCGCCTTCTGCGGCATCGGCGCAGAAGCCCGGGGCCAGGGGCTGGCCATCGCGGAAAATCTCATGGAAATGATGACCCTTTCCACCCCTGTTCTTGCTCTGTTTATCGGGGAAGGAGGCAGCGGCGGCGCTTTGGCTCTGGCGGTGGCGGACCAGGTCTGGATGCTGGAAAACTCCGTGTATTCCGTCATCAGCCCGGAAGGCTGCGCCAGCATTCTCTGGAAGGACGCGGGAAAAGTTCGGGATGCCTGCGCCTGCCTGCGGATGACCCCGGAGGATCTTCTGCGTCTGGGAGCTGTGGAACGGGTGATCCCCGAATCTTCGGATCTGGAAGGATTTTACGCCATGCTCCGGCAGGAACTTTCCGAGACCTTCCACCGGCTGCTTTCCCTGCCTTCTCCGGAGCTTTGCCAAAACCGCTACGGGCGGTTCCGAAAAATGGGGGTGTTTTCTGAATGATCGCATTGGTAACCGACAGCACGGCCTATCTCACCCGGGAAGACGCCCAGGCCCTGGGGGTTCGGGTAATTCCCCAAACCTACACCGTAAACGGAAAAAGCTTTCCGGAGCAATTTTCCGGTGAAAACGGCCCTTACGCTTCCTTCCTTACAAACCGCTCCATCTCCACGGAGCAATGCAGTGTTGCGGCGTTTTCCGCCGCCTTCCGGGAGCTTTCGGAAAAAGGCTTTGACGTTCTTTGCCTGGTGCTTTCTTCCAAGCTTTCCGGCGCGTCTTCCAGCGCCCAGAAAGCAGCGCAGTCTTTAAGCAGCGGCAAGATCCAGGTGGTGGATTCTGAGACCACAGCCGGCGCCCTCCGTTTTCTTTTGAAAAAGGCCCGGGAGCTGAGCTTTTCGGGGCTTTCCCTGCAGGAAGTAGCCAATGCCTGCAAAGAGGCCCGCTGCCGGGTAGGGGTGACTTTCTCCGTAAAAAGCCTGGATCCTCTCCGGCGCAGCGGAAGGCTGAGCCTGGTGCGCCGTTCGGTAAGTACGATTTTGAACCTTCGCCCGGTTCTGTATCTGAAAAACGGCGCCGTAAACAGTCTGGGCACCGCTCGGGGCGGACGGGACCTGATTCATCGGCTTTTGGATTCCGTTCCCGCCGGCGTCAAGGCTCTTACTGTTCATCACTCGGGAGATGTTTCCGCCGTAGACGGCCTGCTGGCAGGGCTGCGGCAAAAATTCCCCCGGGTTCCTCTGGTGATTCGGGAATTGGGGCCTGTTTTAGGCATTCATATCGGCACGGAGACTATCGCCGTGGCCTGGGAAGAATAGATCTTTTAAAAAGACAGAGGAAAGGCTAAGCCTTTCCTCTGTCTTTTTGCTATTCTTCGCTGTTTTCTTTATGTTTCCGCCTCTGCCTGTTTTTCCTGGCTGCCGGAGGGCGCTTGTCCGTAGAACCGGCGCTCCGTTACATTGGTATTTCCCATTTTCCAAAGGGCATCCAAATGGGAATAGTAGGTGCCGGGGGTCAAAATGCCGTTTGTCCGCACCAAGTCAATGCCGGAACGGCCGATGATCTCATCCGCCAAAAGCACGCAGTTGGTTCCGAATACGTAATAGGTCTTTCCTTTGCCTTCCCGGAATTTTACAAAGGAAGCTCCCGTATCCAAATAAAGAAGGCTGGCCGGATCCGTCAAATCCTTCCCCGACCCGGTTTCCGCCGGGCATTTCCAGGGCACCGAGCGGCCTAAAAGTTTCCGGATCTCCTTTTGCACCTGCCGGTATTGCTCCGGATTCAACGCGATCACATACCCTACCAGCACCTTTTTTTCAAAGCGCAGGCAATGACGGATATAGGCTTCCCGGGGCGCAATGGCCAAAACTCCATGGGAGACCAGCCCCAGCAGCCTATGAGCGCTGGTATCGTAGCAGCCATAAGAATACACCGTATCATCCAGGCAAAGATCCACATGGCCGAACCCTTCCATCAGCCCTTTTTTCAAGTGAATAAACACTTCCAGTGTGTGTGCGGAGGTTTCTCCCTCCGGCGCCTGGGGCGCCTCTCTGCGCAGGGATTCATTGACGGAGTCCAGAAGCTTCCGGGGCAGAAACGCCGCCACCAGAACTGGGAGAGCCACACGCACCCGTTTCCGCACTTTGGTTTTTCCGTAATTGGTTTTCAGGAACGCTCCCGCGGCGTCTCCCAAAAGGGTGAGACTATACACCATCAGGTAGATCCCGAACCATTTCACCATCAGAGGAAGCCGGTCCAAGGGATGGGAGAGCAAAAGGATCCCAAACACCAAGGCAATGCCGGCATCCAGAAAAGCCCGGCGGTATCCCGGGGCTTTGTCTTTTTTCAAGGTGATCCCGTTAAGCAGGCGCATTCCTCCGTTTAAAAGCGCCCACACCCCAAACAAAAGCACCACCCATCCGGAAAAGAGCCGGGGAACAGCCAGAAGCGCCGCCGCTAAAAGCAAATACACAAAAGAAAGCGCTTTCCCCGCCGTTTGCTTTTTCCCAAAAAGCACTCCCAAATTGCTGAGCCCTGCCCAGGCAAGGCCCAGGGGCAGCACCCAGGAAAGCAGCCCCAAAAGATTTTGGGGTCATACCAGCGCCCAGATGCCCAGCCATAAATGCAGTCCGGCGGATAAAAACGCCCAAACCGGCTCCGCTTTCACCGCCCGGCTGGAGATCCATCCCTGCTTTTCCGAGCCTGATTTCGGTTTTTTCACAGGATTGATCCCTCCTTCCCAAAGGCGTTAGTTCAGCTTCACCGCCGTCCCGTATACAAACACCAGAAGCCGGTTGGTCAGCACCACCTGGAAACGTACGTTGACCACCGCATCCGCCCCGTACCGAGCCGCTTCCCCGCAAAGACTGTTCAGCGCCTGATTTTTGCACTCCGCAAACATGGCGTCGTTGGAACCAAAGGAATTGCTCATGGAGGCAAACCCGCTGACCAAAGAGATCGCCGTATACGGCCGCCCCATGTTTTCCGTATTAAAGATATACATGGCCCATCCTCCCTGTTTTTTAAAAATCTTCTGCCCTCAGTATAGGAAGGATTTCCGAAAAAAGCAAGGCAAAGGGACAGTTTCCCTGAAATTTTTCTCCTTATTTTTCATAAGAAAGCATTCTTTGCAGGAAGAAGGGCATTTCTCCGTGAACCTTCTCCTAAAAATCCCCATATCGGGCGATTTGCTGCAAACGACTCCGGGCTTTTTTTAAATGCCGGGAAACCGTAGGCACGGTGATCCCCAGTTCCCGGGCGATCTCTTCCTGGGACTGCTTCTGGAAATAGTATTTCCGGAAACAGTCCTTTTGCCGCTGGGTCAGCTCTTTTTGAATGCCCTCCTGAAGCAAAGCCGCCATGCGCCGCCTTTTTTGGGAAAAGCTTTCCTCTTCTTCTCTTCCCCATTTTCCAAAGGTTTCTTCCTGAAAAGAAGGAATGGCCCGGTCCCCCATGCGCTCCAGGCTCAGAAGCTTGTGCCTCACGCCGCATTCCTCCTTCCTCGCTTTTGAAGAAGGCGCCCGGCGTGAAGGCAGTCCAAATACATATCATACAGCAGCGCTGCCCGCCGGGCCAGCTCGTCCGCCTCTTCCCGGGAAGAAACCGTGCGGGCTTTTTCCCGAAGCTGCCCGATCCGTTTCTGCAGGCGATCCGCCTGCTGTAAATATTCTTTTCCCCATCCCATATATTCCATACCTGCGCTCCCCTTTCTTTTCACAGGGCCGCCGTTGATTTTCCGGAACCCCATTTTTCCGATTTTTGCACCGAATGTACTTTTATTTTAGAACATATGTTCGACTGTTTCAAGGGAACCGGCAAAATTTTTTAAAAAAATTTTTTTAGGGAATGGAAAAGTGAGACAAAACGCCCTTGTTTACGGTATACTGTATGCAGCGTAAAGGGGGAGGGAAAACGGTGAAACAGGAAACAGAAATTCAGCACATTATAGACACGTATGCCTCCACCCTGTTTCGCACAGCTTTCGCTTTGCTGAAAAACCGGGATGACGCGGAAGACGCCGTGCAGGAAACCCTGCTTCGGTATTTAAGAAAAGCCCCGGAGTTTGCTTCCCCTACTCACGAAAAAGCCTGGCTTCTTCGTGTCATCATCAATCTCTGCAAAAATCACCTGACTTCCTGCTGGTTTCGCAGGCGGACGGATCTTTCCGTGGAAATCCCCGCTTTGGAAGCAGAGGAACGCCTTCTTTTGGAAGCGGTTTTAAAGCTTCCCCAGAGCTATCGTTCTGTCATTCATTTACATTATTATGAAGGATATTCCGTAAATGAAATCTCTCAACTTCTGCAATACCCGGTTTCCACGGTCACCACTCGGCTCAGCCGAGCCCGAAAACGCCTGGCACTGCTGCTGAAAGGAGAGGATCTGCTGGTATGAACCGATACCGAAAAGGAATGGACCGTCTGCAGGCCGACGAAGCCATGAAGGAGCGGCTGCTGCACAATCTCTCCGCTTCCGCAGGCAAAAAACGTTCCCCCCTGCCTGCTTTGGCCGCCGCCATTGTTTTTGGCTGTATCGCCTTTTTCTTTGTGCAAATTTTCCCGCTGGTGCAGCAGGAGCTTCACCCTGCCTCTTCCGCCAGTTCCCAACCCCTCCCCTCCTCTTCCTCTTCTTCTCCTTTTTCCTCCGTTTCCTCCGAAGAGGCAAGGGATCCCCTTCCCCCGGAAAATCCCAATTCTCTGCTGATATTGGGCGTATTTCCCGGAGAAACGGAGGGCGCCACCCAGTATGCCGCCTGGAATGCTTCCGGGAATCTTTTCACTTCCTTTAAAGAAAACCTGCCCTATTTTTCTTACGACCAAATGCTCTTTTTCTTTGCCACTTCCTATGAGCAGGAACAGCTTTCCCTTGTTTTCCCGGAATCCGCTTCCCAAACGCTTATAACGGAAACCCAGCAGCTGATCCAATCCATGTTTTCTCCTGGATTCTCCTTGTTCTCCTTCCGGGAAGGGGAGCTGCTGTCACTCTCTCCGGAAGCTTCCATGGATTCGGAACAAACACGGATGCAATGCCAGATCCTTCTTTCCGGGTATGCTCCCCACGGGCTTTCCCTTTTCTTCGGGGAACCTTTGGCCCAGGAAACCTTCTCCTTTCCCTTTTCTTCCCCAGGGGAGGTTCTGCTTTCCTTTGGCCAGCCGGAAGAAAACGGTCTGCTTTCCACCGGAACCGTCTATCAAGTGGAAAACGGCACCCAGGCTCTTGCCCCCAAAGACGGAACCGTGCTGTATCGAAACGGCCGAGGCACACAGCTGATCCTTTCTCACGGAAACGGACAATATTCGCTGTTTTATTCCCTGGAAAGCGTTACCCTCCAGGAAGGGGACAGGGTGTCCCAAGGGGAACCTGTGGGAAGCTGCGGAGAATCGCCGGCAGGTTTCGCCGTTCTGGAAGGAAACGCCTTCCGGGATCCGGAATCCTATTTTTCCTAAGCTTTTTAAAAGCTTCTTAAACACAAAAATGCCCCGCCTGTTTCCAGGCGGGGCATTGATTTTCAGAAGAAGCAGCCGGTTTCCGATCTTCGGTTTCCTGTTTCCGGTTTCCTGCCTCTTGTTCCTGCTTTCTGTTTACTGTTTACGGTTTACTGTTTATGATTTTATTTCAAGGTGACGCTGTTATTCAGCACAGAAGTGCTGTAAAGGAACAGCACGTCCGGATTTTTAAACTCCAGCAGCTGGCTCACCCGTTCCACCGGCAGATACCGAATATCCACCAAGGTCACGGAAGCATAGCCATGGGCCAGGAGAGGCGCCAGGCTGCTGCCGAAGGAATCCCGGAAGATCACCAGTTCCCGATCCGTTTTGGCATTGGGGTTTTCCAGCACCAGCAAGGAGCGGGAACCGGAAAGGAACATCTCATAGGGGTCCTGCCCCTGAGCCTTGTCCATATTGTATACCGGCAAATAGGAATCGGATTCATAATCATACACCCGGCACTGTTCCAGCAGCGGGCTATCCAGATAATACAGCGTCTCGCCCGGCAGCGGCAGGGCGGACTGCCCATGGTACACGCCAAAGAAAGGGCGTTCCAGCCGACGAAGTTGGTATTCCGAAAAAGCCGGGATCCCCATGGCTTCTCCCAGGCGGTTGGCTACATCCACGATTTCTTCCTGCCGCCAGTGGGCGTCTGTCTGATAATAATCCGAAAGCTGCAAAAGATCTTCTATGGAAATGTATTCCATAAAGTCCGTGTTCTCTTTCATATACGAAAACAGCCGGGAATAGTCCAGGGAAGGGTAGCCATTGGCTTCCGCCATGAAATAGTTTTTGTCCGGGATGATGGAGAAAAACACCCGGGCATCCGTATCCTGAAAACAAAGCTCATACGCCCGGCGGAACCGGCTCACCGCATATTCCAGGGATTCCTCATCCAAAGGAAACTCCAGCCGGGAAGCATGATTCCCCACCAGGTATACCTGGTTATTATCCTTTTGGCCGAACAGAGAAAATACGGAGAACGCCTTCAGCCCCCGAAAGGTATCCCGCAGGGGAAATTGATCCAGGGTATATTCTTCAAAATCCTGCATCCATTTTCCGCTGAAAACAGCTTCCTGCTCCACAGCGGGAAAGGAAGAAAGAGGCCTTCTTTCGCTTTGGGAAACGGCGTCCGCCGGTTTGCAGAACGCCCAAACCGAAAAGCCAAATAGAAACACTGCTGTTAAAAGCACTGTGATTTTGTCCCGTAAGGAAGCGGACATACTCTCCCTCCTTAAAAACGAAAATATAAAAACGGATTAAAGGAACCGTCCACCAGATACGCGGTGGAAAGCAGCAAAAGCGCCAGCAGAAACAGCGGTTCCCCTGCGTTCAAAAGCTTTTCCCCCAAAGGCTTTTCCCGAAGGCGGGCGATGCCTTTCTGCAAAAGAGGGGTCGCTCCCAAAGCTGCCATTCCCAGCAGCAAAGCGTAGCTTTTCAGGTAATACAAAGCCTCCGTGCTCACCGCCGGAAGCCCCTGAAGCCCCAGCATGGCGCCTATCCGGTACAAAGCCTCTCCTGCGTTGGAAGCGTCAAACAGCACAAAGCTGAACAAAAGCACCGGCAGCACGTAGACCCGGGCCAGCACTTTGTGCTTTTCCAAAAAAGGTGCCAGAACCAGTTTTTCCAAAACCAGCAAAACGGCGAACAGAAGTCCCCAAAGCACGAAAGTCCAAGCCGCCCCGTGCCAAAGGCCGGTGAACATCCATACCACCAGGGCGTTAAACACCCATCTGCCTGTGGAGACCCGGTTCCCTCCCAGGGGAATATACACATAATCCCGGAACCAGGAGCCCAGAGAAATATGCCACCGTCTCCAGAACTCCGTAATGCTCCCGGAAATAAATGGATACCGGAAATTCTCCGAAAAATGGAAACCAAACAGTTTTCCTAAGCCAATGGCCATATCGCTGTAACCGGAAAAATCATAGTAAATATGCAGGGTATAGGCTACAGCATACACCCAGAAAAACAAAACCGAAGGCGCCTCCGATTCCCGGAAAAGGCTGCACAGTTCTCCCAAGGTATTGGCCAGGAGCACTTTTTTGCCCAGTCCTGTAAGAAAACGCCGGATTCCCTGGGAAGCGGAAGCCAGACTGTGCTGCCGCTGTTTCAGAGAAGACTCAATATCGCTGTAACGGACAATGGGCCCTGCGATCAGCTGGGGGAACATGGAAATGTACGCTGCCAGATCAATAAAGTTTCGCTGGGCCCGAACCTGCCCCCGGTACACATCCACCACATAGCTTAAAATCTGGAAGGTATAAAAACTGATGCCGATGGGCAACGCAATCCGCAAAAGGGGAATGGAGAGCCCTGTCACCCCGTTTACGGCGGAAATGAAGAAATCCGCGTACTTATAGTATCCCAACATGCCAAGGCTGAAAAAAACAGAAAGCCCCAAAGCCACCTTAGCGCCCTTTTTGCCTTTGTACCGTTCCACCAAAAGGCCGAACCCATATCCCTGAACAATGGAGATCCCCATAAGAAGGACATATCTGGGCTCACCCCAAGCGTAGAACAAAAGGCTGAACAGCAAAAGCACGGTGTTTTTCAGCTTTTTCGGCGCTAAAAAATAGGCCAGCAGCGCACAGGGCAGAAAATAATAGAGAAAGGGAATTCCGGAAAAAACCATTCTGCATCCTCCTGTAAAAAACCCGGCGGAGCTTTACACGCCGCCGGGTGCTGAAATACGTCTTAAGCCCTTCCGGGAAGCGGAGGATCAGGCAATGGCCTCCTCACAGAACACTTCCGCGGACGGATAGACTTCCTGGAGCTTTTCCTGGAAAGTATCCAGAATGTCCTTGGTGCCGAAGGTGGAAACCACATAGTCTCCCACTGTTACGATCACCAGTTCCTCCGGGAATCCGCACATCCACTGCCGCTTCAGGATGTTTTCCTTCAAGGCTTCCGCCACATCTTCCGCGCTGCCCTCACCGGCAACATGGAAAACACCGCAAGTGAAATTGTTGGCATTCATCATATGGGTCAGGGAAGCCGCATCGTCGATCTGATCCGCTGCATCTGCCGGGAATCCCAGGGTGGAATCCAAAATGGCCGCGTCTTCAACGGAGAATTTTCCCGGAGCGTTCATGGTCATGTTTTCCTCAGAAGAATCTCCTCCCGCTGCAGGGAATTTCTCCTCTTCCGCAAAGGAGTCCCAAACTGCATTCAGGAAATCCAAAGCGGTCTCCGCTTCCACAGATTCGCTTCCGGAAGAAGCCTGGCTTTCGGTCTGGCTTTCTGCCTGGCTGGATCCGGTGCTTTCAGAAGACGCCTGAGAACCTGCGGAAGAAGCAGAAGAAGTGCTTTCCGAATTCTGGCAGGCAGCCATAGAAAGGGTCAAAAGAGCGGCAAGGCCAAAACTTCCAATTTTTCTCATCCAATTCATAGGTAAAACCTCCAATGTTCTTTTGTTTGTGTATTGGTGTTTATATATGGAAACATCCATATTTTTCCTAAAGGACCAGCAATTATCCCCTTCGCAGGGTAAAAACTTCTTTTTCAGAGTCCCACTCTACCAGGAGGCAAACGGTCTCCTCCGCTTTCCGAATTTCCAGAGAAGGAGCTTTCTTCTCCGCTTCCCAGGAAAGCCTCCAAAGAACCTGCACATCCTGTTTCTCCGTGGCTGTCCACCGGGTTCCTTCTCCCAGAAGACGCTTTTGTGTATCCAAAACCTTTATTTCCCCTTGGGCAGCTTCCAATTCCGTCCCCGCTTCCATCTGCACTTCCAAAGAAAGCTCCAGCGGCACCGCTTCTTTGGAATCCGAAAACCGTGCGGGAGAAATCTTTTCATTCAGCGGGATCTCCACAGGGGAGGACGTGATCTCCTCTCCCCATAATGTGATTTCCGGCGTTTTCCCCGGGAGCAGCCCCCAAAGCCCTGCCAAAAGAATGGCCAGGCACGCTGCCGCCGCACCCCACTGACGAAGCAGCCTTTTCTTTCCGGGAGCGCTTTCCTGCCGCATGAATTCCGCTTCATCCAGCAGATCTTCATCCAGATCCGTAAGAATCCGGGCCAATTTTTCCTGCTTTACATCCTTCATATTTTGCATATCTTTTCTATCTTCCACAGCCTTCATAACAGCACTCCCTCCTTTTCCAAATAAAGTTTCAGTTTATTCCGTGTCCTGAACAGCAGAGATTTCACCTTGCTTTCACTGTATCCAAAGCGTTGGGCAATCTCGGAAACGGAATCGCAATAAAAATAGCGGCAGATAAAAATTCCTCTGGCATCTTTGGACTGGGTTCGAAGAAATCCGTTGATACACCAGCTCACCGCTTTTTCTTCCCATCTTTCCTGCATATCACCGGCATCAGGGACACAGGCATCCAGCTCTTCCAGGGAAAGGGCAAATTCATTTCCCCTGCGTTTTTCCGCGTGCCGGGCCTGGTATCGGTTAATGGCCAGATTCCGGGTAATTTTTCCCAGAAATGCTGAAAGAGACGCCGGGCGCTTAGGGGGAATGGCGTTCCATGCCTGCAGATACGTATCGGCTACGCACTCTTCGCTATCCAGCTGGCTTCCCAGAATATTCATGGAAATCTTCATACAGTACGACTGGTATTTCCGGGCCGTTTCCTCAATGGCCTGTTCTTCGCGCTGCCAGTACAGCTGGACGATTCTGCCGTCTTCCATGTTCCTCTCCTTTCCGGATTTTGCCGTCCTATTTCTATAGACAAGTTTTTTCGCAAACGGTTGCATTATTTCAAAAAATTTTTTTAAAAATTTTTTATGGACCCCAAAGGCGCCTTTATTATACCGTATTTTTCGGAAAAGTCATCCTGTTTTTCGGTGAAATTTGGGATTTGGGCAAAAAAAGTGCGCCTTCCGGCTTATGCCGAAAGGCGCGGAACCCAATGGATTATTTTCCTGAGACAACAAAGGGTTCGATCTCTATACAAAAAGAGGCAATCTCATTAAGCGAAGGGATTTTCGTCCTTATACAGAACGCCCTTAGGCTGATTGTACGCAATATCCGGAACTCCCAGATACTGGAACACGCTGTACAGGGCTTTTCCTACATGGCCGAAAGCCACGGCGCCATGGTGAGGATAGTGCTTGGAGATCAGCACATGGCGATAGAAACGGCCCATTTCCGGAATGGCAAATACACCGATGCCGCCGAAGGAACGGGTGGCCACAGGCAGAACCTCGCCCTGGGCGATATACGCCTGCAGGTTGCCTTCCGCGGAGCCATGGAGGCGGTAGAAGGTGATCTGGCCGGGAGCAATGTCTCCTTCCAGAGTGCCGCGGGTGATGTCCGGCGTATTGCCGTCTTCCAAAAGGCGGTTCTGGATCAGCTGATACTTCACAGCGCCCTGGCTCAATTTGCACAGAGGCGTGTTGCCGCAATGGAAGCCCATGAAGGTATCCTTCAGCGTATAGGCATACTTGGGCTGGATCTCCTGCTCAAACATATCTCTGGGCACGGAGTTGTTGATATCCAGCAGCGTGACGGCGTCGCCGGAAACACACATGCCGATGTACTCGCTGAGAGCGCCGTAAATATCCACTTCGCAGGCCACGGGGATTCCCTTGGAAACCAGGCGGCTGTTTACATAGCAGGGCTCAAAGCCAAACTGCCCGGGGAATGCCGGCCAGCACTTATTGGCAAACGCCACATACTGCCGGGCGCCTTTGTTCTTTTCCGCCCAGTCCAGCAGCGTCAGTTCATACTGAGCCATCCGGGGCAGAAGGTCGGGATACTGATTGCCTACGCCCAGCTCCTGGGCCATATCGTCGATAATGGCCTGGATCCGGGGATCGCCTGCGTGTTCTTTATAGGAAACCAGAAGATCCAGCTCGGAGTTTTCCTGGATTTCCACGCCGATGTCATACAAAGGCTTAATGGGAGCATTGCAGGCGAAAAAGTCCTGGGGACGGGGGCCGAAGGTGATGATCTTCAGGCCGGAAAGCCCCAGAATGGTCCGGGCTACCGGTTCGAAATCCCGGATCATCTCCGCTACGTCGTCCGCGGTGCCTACCGGATATTCCGGGATATAGGCCTTGATCTTCCGCAGACCCAGGTTATAAGAGCAGTTGAGAACGCCGCAGTACGCGTCTCCGCGGCCGTTGATCAAGTCGTCTCCGTGCTCTTCCGCGGCGGCGGCAAACATCACCGGGCCGTCAAAATTTTTGGCGATAAGGGTTTCCGGCGTTTCCGGGCCAAAATTGCCCAAAAATACCACCAACGCGTTGCAGCCGGCGGCTTTCACATCCGCCACCGCTTTCAGCATATCGGTTTCGTTTTCCACCGTCACTTTGCATTCGTAAATGTTTCCGCCCTTTTTGGCATACGCCTGGGCCACTTCCGCCCGGCGGCGCTCCGAAAGGGAAATCACAAAGCAATCTCGGCTGACGGCGATGAGTCCCAATTTCAGCTCAGGAATATTGTTCATATTGATAACCTCCATTTTTCCTGTATTCAGCAGGGAACCTCCATATAAGGAAAGCTCCCTTTTAATTGAAATAAAATTTTCCTATTTTTCAGGCTGCCCTTTGTCTCTTCGTTCCTTTTAAAGCTTGGCCAGCTCCCCGAAACTTTCTTTCAAGGCCGGGTACAGGGAACGATACACCTGGTAAAATTCCTGATACCGGGTTTGGTGTTCCGGCACCGGCTGCTGGGGCGGATTGGTACGAATCACCTGACGGCAGGCTTCCGGCACGCTGGCGTATACCCCGGCGCCGACGCCCGCCAGAAGGGCCACGCCCAGAGCCGGGCCTTCCTTGCTGGCCACGGTCTTCACCGGCAGGCCGTATACGTCGGCCATCATCTGGCGCCAGAAGGGGCTGCTTCCGCCGCCTCCGCAGGCCAGCATCTCGCTGGACACCACACCCATATCCCGGAGAATGTCCAGGCATTCCCGCTGGGAATAAATCACGCCCTCCATCACGGCCCGAAGCATATCATACTTGGTGTGAATGGCGGAAAGGCCGAAAAATACGCCTCTGGCATTGGGATCCAGCAAGGGGGACCGTTCGCCCATCAAATAAGGCAGATACAAAAGACGGTTGGCGCCGATGGGGGATTTTTCCGCCTGCTGATCCATCAGGTAATAGGGATCCACGCCCATGCCCGAAGCGGTTTCCCGTTCCGCCTGGCAGAAGGTATCCCGGAACCATTTCAGGGAAAGGCCTGCCGCCAGAGTGCAGCTCATCACCGTCCAGCACCCGGGAACCGCGGAGCAGAAGGTATGCACACGGCCCTTGGGGTCGATGGTGACCTTATCCGAATGGGCAAATACCACTCCGGAGGTACCGATGGTGGTAAAGGCTTTTCCTTCTTCCACTACGCCGGTGCCCACCGCCGCGGCGGCATTGTCTCCGGCGCCGCCCACTACAGGGGTGCCTTCCTTCAGGCCGGTAAGGGAAGCGGCTTCCGCCGTTACCGTTCCGGTGACTTCCGGAGATTCATACATCTTAGCCAGCAAGGCAGGGTCGATCTCCAGCTTTTCCAGGACTTCCTGGCTCCAGCAGCGATTGGCTACATCCATCAGCTGCATGCCCGAAGCGTCGCTGACTTCCGTGGCGAACTCTCCCGTCAGCATATACCGCACATAATCCTTGGGCAGCAGAATATGCCGGCACCGGGCATAAAGCTCCGGCTCATGATTGCGCACCCAGAGGATCTTGGAGGCGGTAAAACCGGTGAGCGCCGGGTTGGCCGTGATTTCAATGAGCCTTTGGGCCCCTACCCGACGGGTGATCTCATCGCATTCCGCCTGGGTCCGCTGGTCACACCAGATAATGGCGTTGCGCAGCACTTCTCCCTTTTCATCCAGAAGAACCAGCCCGTGCATCTGGCCGGAAATGCCCAGCCCGCGCACTTTGGCCGGGTTCGCTCCGGATTTTTGCAGGACGGCGGCAATGGTGTTCCGGGCTGCGTTCCACCAATCCCGGGGATCCTGCTCCGCCCAGCCGTTCTGGGGCTGATACAGGGGGTATTCTTCCAAAGCGGAAGCCACCACATTGCCCTGGGTATCAAACAAAACGGTTTTGGTGCCGGAGGTCCCCAGATCAATTCCCAACAAATATTCTTTTTCCATACTCGCTCCCTCTTCTTCCGTTTCTATGGCTTTCGGCCGCTTGCCGGCCGATATTCCGCTTTTTCAGCCGATGTCCAGATTTTCTCCCGTAAGCCCTATGTAAGCCCCCTGATCTTCCAGGCCGGCTTCCGGATGGGCCAGCAGCCACTTGTTCCGGGCAAACAGCAGACGTTCTTCTCCCTGGGGGCAGCAGGGCTTATGCTGCAGATCCAGGTTGGTATCCTTATGCAGCAGCACCACGCAGCGGAATCCTTCTTCCCCGGTATGGCAGGGGGCATAGTGCAGGGTGGTGCCGTACACTTCGATCATGGTGCCGGCGGGCACAAAGAAGCCCTTTACCTTGGCCGTATCGTAAGTAAGGGTTTCCGGGTCGATCTCCTGCTCCAGGCCCAGCAGCAGCACCAGATCCGTGCAGGCCACGTTGAACTCGGAAGAACGATGATACTCCAACGCGTTCAGCCTGGTGTTATGACCGTTGCAGTATCCCAGCTGCGCCGGCAGCTCTCCGAAAAGATCCTCCGTAATTTTCCGGAACACCGGCAGAGCCTCCAGGCGGGCGTCCGAAGGCACATAGATCACATCCTCCGGCACAGGTGTTTCGCCCATGGCCCGAACCAGCTCCGTGCAGTCATATCCTTTCATTACCCGGCCGTAGGGACGAAATTCCGGGTCATTTACCGTATAAAGCTTCATGATTTTCAGCACTCCTTTTTATATGGTTTACCGGGGAAACGCCCCGGCGTTCTCCTGGCATTCCAGCGGCGGCCGATTTTCCGGCTCTTCCAGGTTTTCCCGGATCTTCAAAACAGTCCGGGTGTAATAACGTTCCGGGGGACGCACATCCCGCACCAGATAATCAAACAGCAGTTTCACCGCCCGGTAGCCTTGCTCAAAAGGCTCCTGGCAAACCGTGGCGGGAATCAGCCCCCTGCGAATCCAATCCCGGGTAAAGGGGATCTCGTCAAAGGGAAGCACCTGCACGCGCCCTTCCAAATGCAGCTGAGAAAGAGCCCTGCAGGCCCCCTCCACGCCGGCTCCTGCCAAAAACAGGCAGTTGGGCCTTTGCTCCTTTTCCGCCGAAAAATGCTCCAAAACCAGCCGGCAGGAAACCTCATCATCATCCTGGCATTCCAGGCAACCGCAATCCTCCCAAAAAACGCCTCTCTCTTCCAGCGCCTGACGGAATCCTTCCACCCGCTGCACATGCCCCTGCATGGAGCGGGAGCCTATCAGCGTCAGCACTTTTGGGGCGGCGCCTTTCAGCAGCGCCAGCATTCCTGCCGCCGTCCGCCCGCTGGCGGTGTAATCACAGCCCACATAGGAAAGCCGGCTGGTTTGGGAAAGATCCGTGTTGATGGCAATCACCGGCGTCCCTGCCTGGTAAGCCCGGTTCACCAGATCCCGGGTCTCAGGGACATCCACCGTGGCCGCGCAGATCCCGTCGGGGCAAAGCTCCAAAAGCTCCTTCAGCGCCCGGACATGATCCTCCACCGCATACCCTTTCACCTGCCGGATCTCCAGGGAGACCCCATAATCCGAAAGGCTTTGGGCTGCCGCCTGGGCCCCCCGGAGCACATCGCCGAAAAAGCTGTTCTCCAATCCGGGCAAAAACAGCCCCATGCGGATGGAGCGCTTAATGGCCGCCAATTCCCGGCCTGCCCGGTTGGGAGAATACTTCATTTCCGCCGCCAGCTCCCGCACCCTTTGAGCTACCTGGGCGCTGACTCTGCCCCGGCCATTCAGAACACGGTCCACCGTTCCCCGGGAAACCCCCGCCGCCTGGGCAATATCCTTAATGGTTACCGCCAAAGGGATCTCCCTCCTTCCATCTGCGGATCCGCTAAAATCAACAAAAACACGCAAAAAATGTGCTCGAGCACACATATCCCTTATTCTGGATTATAGACTTTTCCTCCCATAAAGTCAACCGTATCCATGAAAATTTTAAGGAAAACTACCATACTTCTGGCTCCCTTTTTCCCTTTCTGTTTATTTGGAAAGGGCTTTCCTGGCTGTTTTTGTCAACATATGCAACATAAATCCATAAATTTAGGAAAGTTCTCCATTGCGGAAAATCAACCGGACTGCTAGTATACAAGTAGAAAAAACACCCGGTCTTCCCGGGAGAGAACTTGAAATACGGAGGGATCCCCATGAGCGCTTCCTCATTGCGCACAGCACTGGAAACCGGAAAGCTGGATGAGGCTTTCCGCCGCATTTACGTATGCGGGCAGGAAAACGTACACCACTATGTTCAGCGAGCCTTGCAGGCCGTGGATCGCTTTGAAGAGCTGTACGGAAAGGACAGAGAGTTGTTCTTGTTCAGCGCTCCGGGGCGCACGGAAGTGGGAGGCAATCACACGGACCATCAGCACGGCCGGGTGCTGGCGGCGGGAGTCAACCTGGACGTGATCGCCGTAGCGGCTAAAAACCCGGATCAACGGATCCGCGTAAAAAGCCAGGGGCATGCGGAAAATGTTGTGGATGGAAGCGACATTCAGATCCATCCCCAGGAAGAAGGCACTTCCAACGCTCTCATCCGGGGCATTTGCGCCTGTTTCCGGGAAATGGGAAAAGAAGTGGGCGGCTTTGACGCATACACCACTTCCGATGTGCTTACCGGCTCCGGCCTCTCCTCCTCCGCCGCCTTTGAAGTGCTGATCGGCACTATCTTCAACGGCCTTTACTGTGAAAACAGCGTCAGCCCCCTGAAAATCGCCCAAATCGGCCAGAAGGCGGAAAACGTGTATTTCGGAAAGCCCTGCGGCCTGATGGATCAGGCTGCCAGCAGCATTGGCGGCTTTATCACCATCGACTTTGAAGATAAGGAAAATCCCAAAGTGGAGCAGGTGGATTTTGATTTCGCCCAGTGCGGCTATGACCTCTGCATTGTGGATACCCGGGGCGACCATGCCGACCTTACCCCGGACTACGCCGCTATTCCCCAGGAAATGAAAAGCGTGGCGGCTGTGTTTGGGAAGGAATTTCTCCGGGAAGTGGATCCGGAAGAATTTTACCGGAATCTGCCCCTGGTTCGTGAAAAAACCGGCGGCCGGGCTGTTATGCGGGCCATTCACTTTTTCCAGGACAACCAGCGGGTTCCTCTTCAGGTGGAAGCCCTGTGTCAGGGAGACTTCGACACCTTCCGGAAATTGGTGATCGCTTCCGGAAACTCCTCCGCTATGTATCTGCAAAACGTATTTTCTTCCTCCCATCCCCAGAGGCAGGAGGTTTCTCTGGCGCTGGCCCTTTGCCAGAAGCTGCTGGAGTCCAAAAACGGCGCCTGGCGGGTTCACGGCGGCGGCTTTGCCGGCACTGTACAGGCATTTGTGCCCTGTGGATTCACGGAGGAATTCTCCAAAGCCATGGAAGCGGTTTTCGGAGAGGGAAGCTGCTACCGGCTTTCTGTCCGTCCTGTAGGCGGGATCCAGCTGTTCTGATACAAACCCGGCTTTGACAGAACGAACGGAACATACGAAACATAAGGAACACCAGGAGCATACAGAGTATAAGGAATATACGATCTTCGTTTCGACGGAACTCGTTTTGGGAGCCGCTGAATATTCGAGACGTTGGCTTGTTGGCTTGTTGGCTTGTTGGTTTATTGGTTGAACAAAAAGGAGGCTTTTTCATGCGTGTTTTAATAACCGGAAGCGCAGGATTTATCGGTTCCCATACCTGCGTGGAGCTTTTGGAAAACGGAATCCAGATTGTGGGAATGGACAATTTTGTCAACTCCTCCCCGGAAGCGGTAAAAGCCGTTTCTAAAATCACCGGAAAGGAATATCCTTTTTACGACTGTGATATGCTGGATGAAGGGGCTTTTGAAAAAATTTTTCAGGAAAACTCCATTGACGCCGTGATCCATTTTGCGGGGCTGAAGGCTGTGGGAGAAAGCGTCCAGAAGCCCTTGGAGTATTATCACAACAATATTCAAGGGACATTGAACCTTCTCCGTCTGATGCGGAAATACAAGGTGTATAAGCTGGTGTTCAGCTCTTCCGCCACGGTATACGGCATGAACAATCCCATTCCCTACCGGGAGGATATGCCCATCGGCGGCACTACCAATCCCTATGGAAGCACCAAATTCTTTATTGAAACCATCCTGCAGGATCTGGCCAAAGCGGAGCCCGAGTGGAAGATCGCGCTGCTTCGGTATTTCAATCCGGTGGGCGCCCACGCCAGCGGCCTGATCGGGGAAAACCCCAAAGGGATCCCCAACAACCTGATGCCTTATATTTCCCGGGTAGCGGAAGGCACCCTGGAGAAGCTGCATGTTTACGGCGGCGATTATGACACCCCTGACGGAACCGGCGTGCGGGATTACATCCACGTTTGCGACCTGGCTGCAGGGCACCTGAAAGCCCTGGAAAAGCTGGACGATATTCAGGGAGCCCGGGCCTGGAACCTGGGCACGGGAAAAGGGATCTCCGTTTTGGAAGTGGTCCATGCCTTTGAGAAGGCCAGCGGACGCCCCATCCCCTACAGCATTGATCCCCGGCGCCCCGGCGATCTGCCCGCCTTCTACGCGGACGCTTCCCGGGCCAAGGAAGAACTGAATTGGGAAGCCAAGCTTTCTTTGGAAACCATGTGCCGGGATGCTTGGAATTTCATTGTAAAATCCCAGGAATCTCAGTAAACTCCCATGAAAGAACATACCCACAGGGTGTGATGACGCGCATTTAGCCTGCCTCTTCGGAAAATTTTTCCGAAGAGGCTTTTTTGCGTATATTCTGCGCATACTCTGCACATATTCTCTTCTTTTAAAGCATAGGATAAAAGTACGGCATAATCGGAAAAAGAGGAGGATGGCAGCATGTACATACAAAGATCCCCTTATAGCGCTGTAATTTTTCCGCCTTCCGCCTGGATGCGGGAAGGTCCCTGCCAAAAAGCACTGGCCACTGACCAACTTCTTTGCGGAACCTCCCTTCGGGTTTTAAACGCTCAGGGAGAATGGCTGCAGGTGGAAAGCGAATATGGATATTCCGGGTGGATCCAAAGCCGGGATGTGTGGTTTCCGGAGAATTACCGGACTCGCCGGGATTCCCACGCCCAAAAAACGGTTATCGCTTCCTGGGGCCATGTTGTACAAACACCTGGAGTGAAAAGCCTTTGTCTGGCTTCCCTTCCCAGAGGCAGCCGGGTCAATTGTCTGGAAGAGGAGAACGGATGGTGCCGGGTGCTGCTTCCAAACGAGATCGTTGGCTTTTTACCGGCGGGATCGTTGATGGAAATTCCCCCAGATCCCCGTTCCCTTCCTCCTCTTGCTCTTCGGAAGTCCTTGGTCAGCGCCGCTATGCTGTATCAGGGGACCCCCTATCTTTGGGGCGGAAAAACTCCCGGGGGGATCGACTGCAGCGGCCTTTGCTTTATGGCCTATTTTCTCAACGGAATTCAAATCCCCAGAGATTCCGGCGACCGGGAGAAATCCCCTTTATACTCCATTCCTCTCACAGCTCTGCACCCCGGGGATCTTTTGTTTTTCCCCGGACATATGGCTATATACCTGGGGCGCAACCGTTATCTGCATTCCACAGCTCACCCGGAAAGCTTTGGGGTCACCATCAGCAGTCTGGATCCCAAAGATCCTCTATACCGAAAAGATCTTCGTGAAAAAATCACCGGTGCGGAAAGCTTCTTTCCCAGTGAAGAAGATATGGATGTATCGGTATAGCATTCTCTCTTTATCCGTTCTCTTTTTTATTTCCTTATTAAAATGCGAAAAAAGACACACAAAAGCCCGGCCTTTTGCCGGGCTTTTGTGTGTCTCAGGAAACAGATCTATACAAAAAGCTGCAGGAAGTTGTTCTCTTAATTAACTTTATCAACCTAATTAAGCCTCCAAAAAACAACTGCCTGCGTTCTGATATGCTGCCTTACTTGTGGCTTTTCCATGGTTACAGTATATCGTCCCCTAATAAAAATAGCAAGATAAAATTCCGATTTTTTCAAAGAACTGTATAAAAGTATGAATATCAAACTTTTTGCCTGTACTTATTTTTTAAACTGGAAAGGCAGCGCATTTCTGCGCCGCCTTTCTTGTAAGTCGCTGCAAATTCCACAGAAACCTTTGTAGAACTATTTTCCTTATTTTCCTTCAAATTTCTCGGTGTTGGTCGTTACCGTTTCTTGCTGATAAGCAACGATTTCGTCCAGCCCCAAAGAATGCAGATGTTCCTTCATCTCATTGAAGAGCTGCTCGCACTGCTCCTCAGATTCCGCCATAACCACCTTGATCCAGTCCGCCACAATGGCTTCCTTGATATCGGTATACATAATTCCTCTGGGGTCATCCGCCTCAAAGGAAATGCTCCACATGGTCTGATCCCACAGATACGGATCGGAAGTTTCCTGGATCAGGGCATCCATTCTGCCCATTTCCGTCAACCGGCTCTGGTCAATTTGATTGGCAAACGCTGTTCCGCCCCACAGGTTGATGGTTTCCACAGGAGGCGCCCATCCTTCCGCAGGATTTTCCACACGGCTTTCCGGAGTGTACCCGGGAGCCATCATCACATAGTTGAATCCGCCGTTCTGATCCCGGAGATTATCCCACAGGAACTGAGGATCGTCCGGATCACCATACCAGCATTTTTCATTTACTTCGCACAGTCCGTCTTCATTGATAGACCAGCAGCGGTCCTCTCCGCCTTCCGGACCATCCCGCAGAAGCGCCACTGCCTTAGGCGTGGTTTCCCAGTTCCAGTATTTTACGATCCATTCCGGATGTTCCGCTTTGTCCGTGATAATGGTTCTCTGGGTACGGATAAAGTTATCCGTGATCAGCCTGGGAGTCGCGTCTCCGGTTTCCCAAGTCAGGTTCTGCATCCGCTTTTCATTGGTCCAGTTGGGATCCGTCTGTACCCAAATATTCTCTGCGCCTACACGGTTGTGCCACCAAGTACCGATGTTGCCCAATACACGACCGGTGGACATAAAGGCAACAGACTGGTCATAATCCTTGGTCTGGAAATCTGGATCAATAAGGCCATCTCTCCAGAACTGGTTGATGTACTTCGCTACCCAAAGGCCTTCCTCGGTGTCTACCCAGTGAGTGATCTTACCGCCGTCGTCCATCTTATAGTAACCGGTTGGCGCGCCGTAGAATCCCAGGAATGCCAGGGGAACCTGATAGAATTCTTCGCCCTTGAGAGAGAAGGCGGTAAATCCATAGGTTTTTTCACCGGCTTCGTTAGTGGGGTTCTGCTCCACGATGGTCTTCAGGGCCTCATAATAGGACTCAAAGCTGTCCGGATAATCCAGTCCGGCTTCCTTCAAAAGATCGTTCCGAATGGAGAAATCCTTGCCCATATAATCGGTGGTATGTCCGTAGCTATAGGGAAGTTTATACAGATTCCCTTCGTCATCCTTCATCAGGTTGACGTATTTTCCCAGAGCAGCTAAAACATCGTCACCGTATTTTTCCAGATACGGTGTCAATTCCACAGCACGATCCTGGGAAATAAAATCATTAGCCATAGCATCATCCATTGCCACAATAGCGTCCGGATATTCGTTGCCGGTAAGCATTAACTGCAAACGTTCCGTAGGAGCCTGCTTGTAAAGAATCTTTTTGATCTCCAAATTAAACTCATCTTTAAAGATCTGGGTAATTTCCGCGATTCTTTCGTCCTCTTCGCCCTGATCTCCCTCTTCTGCCATGTAATAGTCAAAAGCAATGGTTTCTTTGGGGATTTCCCAGCCGTACTTGTTGGTCTCACCGGTAAGCTCAATCTCCGGAACGCCTCCTTCTTCACTACCGGAAGATGTTCCGGAAGAAGAACCGGACGACGAGCTGCTTTCACTGGCGGGTGTCTGACTGCAGGCCGCGGCGCTGGCTAACAGAATGCCCGACAGCAGCAAACTTATCCATCGTTTTCCTCTTTTCATCTTAATTTCCTCCCTAATTTTCGGACAAAACAAGCTTTCGTCTATATAACTATTTTATATAAAGAATGTGGCTTATTTTTATCCGATTTGTTGTAATTACAGTATAATTCAGAAAAAAGAGAAAATCAATTAAAAACTTAGAAAACATAATAAAGTATATAAAAAGCACATGAATTCTATCGTTTTACCACTGATTATTGCTAAATAAGAAGCACTCCAAGATGGAGTTTTCCATCTTGGAGTGCTGAGATTTATCTGTTTTTACTCACAGACTTATTTGCCCTCAAACTTATTGGTGTTGGCTGTTACCGTTTCCTGCTGATAGGCAACGATATCGTCCAGACCCAAAGCATGCAGGTTATCTCTCATGTCGTTAAAGAGCTGCTCGCACTGCTCTTCGGATTCTGCCATAACCACCTTGATCCAGTCCGCCGCAATAGCAGTGGAGATATCTGTATAAGTGATCGATCTGGGATCATCCGCCGCAAAGGAGATGCTCCACATGGTCTGATCCCACAGATAAGTCTTGGCGGTTTCCGCGTTGTACATATCCACCAGACGGTCAGCGCCCAGTTTGCTCTGATCCAACTGAGAGAAGTCACTTACGGTTCCCCAGATGTTAACAGAGATAGTGGGGGCAGCCCAGCCTTCGGCCGGATTGTCTCTGCGGCTTACAGGCGTGTAGGCAGGAACGAACATCTGATAGTTGCCAGCGCCCAGATCGGCTTCCCAGGTATCCCACAGGAAGGAGTCATCGCCGGGTTTGCCGTAGTACATATAATCGCTAACCTGAATCTCGCCGTCCTCATTGATCTTCCAGGGGCGATCTTCGCCTTCCGGCCCCATGGAAACGAACGCAACGCCCATAGGAGTGGTCTCCCAGTTGCCGTACTTGATCAGCCATTCGGGATGCTCAGCCTTATCGGTGATGATGTTTCTCTGGGTACGGATGAAGTTGTTGGAAATCAGACGAGGAGTTTCGCCATCGGTTTCCCAAGTTACTTCCTGGAAGTGCTTCTCAATGGTCCAGTCGGGATCGGTGGTCATCCAAATCTGATGGCCGCCGCAGTAGGGGTGCCACCAAGTGCCGATGTTACCCACTACGCGCTCGTTGGACATGAAAGCGATGGACTGGTCATAGTCCTTAGTCTGGAAGTCAGGATCGATCAGACCATCTCTCCAGAACTGGTTGATGTACTTGGCTACCCAGAGGCCTTCTTCGGTGTCCACCCAGTGGGTGATCTTGCCGGAATCGTCCATCTTGTAGTAGCCCGTGGGAGAGCCGTAGAAGCCCAGGTAAGCCAGAGGCGTCTGATAGAATTCCTCGCCCTTCATGGTAAATGCCGTAAAGCCGTAGGTCTTTTCACCGGCTTCGTTGGTGGGATTCTGCTCTACCATAGTCTTGATGGCTTCATAATACTCTTCAAAGCTGGTGGGGAAGTCCAAACCTGCTTTCTTCAACAGGTCGGCACGAACAGAGAAGGAGCGGCCCAGAGTATCGGTGGTATCACCATAGCTCTGAGGAAGTTTGTATACGTTGCCTTCGTCATCCTTCATCAGGTTGATGTAGTTGCCCAAGCCAGCCAGAATATTCTGACCATATTTCTCCAGATAGGGGGTCAGTTCCACGGCTCTTCCCTGATCGATAAAGGTGTTAGCCTGGGAGTCATCCATGCCGATAATAGCATCCGGATAATCGTTGCTCTGGAGCATCAACTGCAGACGCTCGTTGGGAGCCTGCTTATACAGGATCTTCTGAATTTCCAGATTGAACTCGTCCTTCAGGACGGAATCCACCTGCGCCAAGCGCTCATCCTCGTCACCCTGATCGCCTTCGTACGCTTCATAGTACTCGAAGGAAATGGTCTCTTTGGGAATTTCCCAGCCATACTTGTTGGTCTCACCGGTAAGCTCGATCTCCGGAACGCCGCCTTCTTCACTGCCGGAAGACGTTCCAGAAGATGTACCGGATGACGATCCGCTTTCGCTGGCAGGTGTCTGATTACAGGCAGCAGCGCTTACAAGCATTGCGCCGGCCATCAACAGACCCAGCCATCTTTTGCTTTTTTTCATTTATAAGATCCTCCCTTGCCTTTCTTTTAAATCTTAAAGAAACAGGAAACAAATCTCTCTTTTCTATACAATCTTATCCAAAACGATTGTATGTTTTTTAGGCACCTAAACTGACGAGCAGTATATACCGTTTCCTTTATTTTTTCAAGTATTATAAAAGAATAATGAACGAAACAATATATTAATACATCAAAATCTAACTTTTTGACGTGGTTTATTATAACAAAATTCTCCGCTTTTAAAGCGGAGAATTTTGTGGAAAGAAAGAACGGATTAAAAAATCTTGTACGTTTATTTATACCTGTTTTAGGTTGTTTTCAAATTTTTAAAATCTATAATTCCTGCTTTCTGAAACCCAGGATCTTTCAAGAAATTCATCTTTAGAATCGTCAGGCTCCCAACTTAGTTTTCTGCCATAAATCATCCTGCGTTTCTCTCTTGGTATGAACTCCATTTTTTCTGACGTTTCGAAAGAGAATCCCGTACAGAAAATGGTAAAAAAGCTTTTATCCTTTAAGGTATTGCCGTTGCTTTTAAAAGCATCTGGTTTTGTAAAGCTGCCATATTCAAAGTCAGGTTTTCATTTTATGAGCCCGGCTCTGCTCTACAGAGCCGGGCTTCACAAAATACAAAAGGTTTAGAATTTCCGGGAAACTCCAATCAGCCTTCCAGCTTGGTTCTGTTGGCTGTTACGCATTCCTGCTGATAAGCCGTTACATCGTCCAAGCCCAGGCTATGCAGATGTTCTTTCATCTCGTTAAAATACTGTTCGCACTGCTCTTCGGATTCTGCCATAACCACCTTGATCCAGTCCGCTACGATGGCTTCCTTGATGTCGGTATAGGTTACATAAGTCGGGTCGTCAGAAGACCAGTTTACCGTCCAAATCGTCTGATCCCACAGATAAGGCTTTTCCGTCTCTCTGGGCAGCAGTTCCATCATCATGATGGGGGTCATCTTGCTCTGGTCTACCAGTTCCCATTTCCAGGTGCCGCCCCACAGGTTAACAGCTTCCACAGGATCCGCCCAGCCTTCGCTGGGATCTTCCACGCGGTGCTCAGGAGTAGCGCCGGGAACCATCATTACATAGCTGAAGCCGCCGTTCTTGCTTACTGCGTCGTTATAGGTCCAGTTGGGATCTTCCGGATCGCCGAAGAGCATTTTCTCATCTTCTACGATATCGCCGTCTTCATTTACAGTCCACAGACCGGTGTCCATGGGGCCATGACGCAGGAGCTCAAAGGCCAGAGGAGTGGTTTCCCAATCCCAGTACTTTACGATCCATTCCGGATGCTCCGCTTTATCGGTAATGATGCTGCGGGTGCTGCCTACAAAGTTGTCGCGGATGGTGCGGGGAGTGTAGCCCTCCGTCTCCCAAACCATGTTCTGCATACGCTTCTCAACGGTCCAATCCGACTCCGTAGCGGACCAAACGTTTTCCGCGCCTACACGGTTGTACCACCAGGTGCCGAGGTTGCCGTATACACGTTCACTGGACATAAAGGCAACAGACTGGTCATAGTCCTTGGTCTGGAAGTCGGGGTCGATCATGCCGTCTCTCCAGAACTGGTTGATGTATTTGGCTACCCAGAGGCCTTCCTCGGTGTCTACCCAGTGGGTAATGGTGCCTTCGTCGTCCATCTTGTAGTAGCCGGTGGGGGAGCCATAGAAGCCCAGCAGAGCCAGAGGCGCCTGATAGAATTCTTCGCCCTTAGCGGAAAATGCTGTAAACGCATAAGCCTTTTCACCATTCTCGTTGGTGGGGTTCTGCTCCAGAATGGTCTTCATAGCTTCGTAGTACTCTTCAAAGCTTTCCGGATAATCCAGCCCGGCTTTCTTCAGAAGGTCATTACGAATAGAGAAGTCCTGGCCCAGGAAGTCGGTGGTATGACCGTATGTATACGGCATCTTGTACAGAGAGCCGTCCTCTTCCTTCATCAGGTTTACATATTTGCCCAAAGCATCGTACACGCCCTGGCCATATTTGTCCAGATAAGGAGTCAGCTCTACAGCTCTTTCCTGGGAGATGAACGTGCTGGCCATAGCCTCCGGCATGCCAACGATGGCGTCCGGATACTCATTGCCCGTGAGCATCAGGTTCAGACGCTCCGTGGGATCCTGCTTATAAACGATCTTCTGGATCTTCAGATTGAATTCTTCCTCATAAAGACTGGTAACTGCCTGGATTCTTTCATTTTCCTCGTCCTGGTTTACCGTGCTGTCCGAGGCCGAATAATACGCAAACGAAATCGTCTCCTTAGGAACTTCCCAACCATAAACATTGGTCTCGCCGGTCAGTTCGATCTCCGGGATTCCGCCCTCCGTTCCGGAAGAAGAACCGGAAGGAGAACCGGAAGGAGATCCGCTTTCACTGGCGGGGGACTGGCTGCAAGCAGCTGTTCCCAGGCACAAAGCCAGCGCCAAAAGCAGACTTCCTGCTCTCTTTTTGCTGAACACCATTTTATTTTCCTCCTCGCATAAGACAAAATTCAGTGGACACAGGATACAGAACATAACGAAAGCGCGCACACGTTATACTTCTCTGATGACACCATGTATCATGCACTCAATATAATCCTTCCCTTTCATCCGGTCAATACGTAAGGTGCGAAAAGGCAAAAAGTGATTGCCAAAAAGAGTGATTTCTATCCTTTTGACACTGGTTATTGTGTTTTTTGTGGGATATTCTAAAACTTTTTTTCTATTGATTTTAAATATGGAGAAAAAAACAGGCCTGCTTTGTCCCACAAAGCAGGCCTGTTTCCCTTAAAAAGAAGCCCTTTGCATTCTGAAAAAATATACAGAATTTTCTGCAAAATTTCTCCCTTTTGCGCAGAACTTTTTTCCTGTTCTTTAGGTTAAGAATTGCTTTCCGGCCGGGGGATCGCCTCGTCTGAGAACAAAAGCGCCTGGGTCTCCGGATCGGCAATTCCTGTTGCTGCCATATTATTGAGAAGCTGGAAATCCTTCACACATTGCACAGTAACATCCAGATAATTCCCCGTAGGATTTACATAGAAATACCCCAGCTCCGCCAGCCGTTCCTGCAGACGGGTAACCGCTTCGCCGCTGTCCCCGCTTTTCAGGGTGGTATAGCCGGATGGATCCACCGGAATGTCCGAGGAAGACCCTTCTTCCGGCGGCACGGAGGAAACGGAATTGTTTTCCAGAAGCTCCGGGTACACCGTTCCCGCCATAAAGCTGCAGGCCTGAATCATGCCCCGACCTTGGTACGCAATATAATCGTAGGGCATTTCATAGACCTTCCCCTGCTGGACAGCCGTCAGCCCGGCATATTTTTCCGAAGTCAGAATGGCATCTTTCAGCCCGGTGATACAAAAAATATAATTGGGATCCGAGGAATTCAGCACGGAATCCGTAAGCTGGCCGTTTTCCGAACCGGCGGCAATATTGGAGAGGCCTGCCAATTCAAACAGGCGGCTCTGCATACTGTCCCCGGTGATGGCGGCTCCTTGCAGATCCACCAAATAGCAGGCGGTGGTTACCGTCTCCCGTTCCCCTACCGCTCGCTGGATATCGTCCAGGGTAATCAGAATATTATCAGCTGTTTTTTCTCCCTTGGTATACCCGGTGGAGCCGCCTTTCAGCGCGGCGCCGGTCTGGGCATAAAGCCGGGAGAGATCCTGCCTGTCCTTGGCGGAAGGAATCACCAAAACCGTAAGGCCTGCCTGGGTCAGGCTGTTTACCTGCTCTTCCGTCAATGCTTCATCTCCCAGCACCAGGGAAGCTCCCGTGGCTTTGATTCCCTCTGGATCCTCCGGCGAAACCGCCGGAAGAACGCTCAGCTCTTCGTTGGTGCAATCGGCGCTTCTGGCTTTCAGTTTGATCTCATACCCCATGGCCAAAACCACTTCCGCCAGATTAGGGGAAAGCACAGCCACACCTTCCGGTTCGGAAGAAATGGTCACGCCGTTGATGGTCACAGGGAAATCACTGGTGCCCGCTCCGGACGTTACATCGTTGGGGGAACTGCACCCTACAGCGGACAAAAGAAGCATTGCCCCTGCCAGGATTCCTGCTAAAAGGCGTTTTCCCCATTTCTTTTTTGCAAAACCAAAGGTCTTTTTTGTTTCTTGCCGATCCATAAAAACCTCCTTACTCCAGAGGCATGCCGCGTTTCCATCTGGCCTCTGCGTCGTCGATAAACTGCCTGGCGCAGCGAGGTGAACGCCCTCCCCGGGCCACCGCCCAACGTTCTGCCGCCGCTTCCAATTCTTTTTCCTGGATCCCGATTCCCCGAAGAGCTGCCAGCTGCCGCACGATCTCCAGATAATGGGTCTTGTCCGGCAGGCTGAAATTGATGGAAAGGCCGAAACGGTCCGCCAGGGAAAGGGTCTCCTGAATAGTATCTCCCCGATGAAGCTCATCGCCTTCCCGATCGGAAAAGGTTTCCCGAATCAGGTGCCGCCGGTTGGAGGTGGCATAGATCAGGGCATTTTCCGGACGGGCGGCCAGCCCTCCTTCCAGCACCGCTTTCAGGGCCGCGTAGGTATCGGTTTCCTTGGAAAAGGAAAGATCATCAATAAAAATAATAAACCGCATGGGCAAAGCGGCGATCTGATCCACCAGCTTGGGGAAATCCATCAAAGATTCCTTGGGCATTTCAATCACCCGCAGCCCCTGGGGATAGAACTCGTTAAGCATCGCCTTTACTGTGGAGGATTTTCCGGTTCCCCTGTCCCCATACAAAAGGCAGTTGTTGGCCGGATACCCCTGCAGAAACGCCAGGGTATTGTTCACCGCCAATTCCCGGGGCAATTCATAGCCCTTCAGATCCTTCAGGCGGGTTTTATCCGGGAAAGCCACCGGCTGAATGGCGGAATCCCGCCAGATAAACGCCCGATACCGGGCATACATGCCGCAGCCGTTATCTTTATAATACGCAGCCATTCGGCGGATACAATGGGAAATTTCTCCCTCCAGCGCCGACACCGGCTGGCCGGTCCCCCAAAAAGGAAGAGCCAGAGCGTAAGGATCTTCCACCGGGCAGCCCTCTAAAAGATCGCCGGGCGTCAACCGGGAAACTTCCAAAATCACCTGCAGATCCCGCTTTACGGCTTCCAGCAGGGGCGCGGCAAATTCCGTTTCTCCGGCGGCAGCCGCCACGGAAAAGGCATTTTCATCATAAAGCGCCGTGCCTGTAATGCAGCCCGCCAGATCTTCGCTGTACCCTCTTTCGCAGAGGACGGCAAAAAAGCGCCCCCAGGCCTGCAAAAAGTCTTCCTCTTTTTCCGCCTGCAGCAACTGGTACAGCGCGCCGGGAACGGTGCGTTTTAAAATTCCTCTGTATACAGAAAGCGAAGCCATTTTCAGCGCCGCTTCTTTTCGTTTGTTCATATGCAGAAACTCCCTTGAAATGCCCGGTTTATCGGGCTGAAGATACTGATATTTTACCCTTTTTTGTCTGATACTGTCAAGAGCGGAGGAAGAAGCCTTTCCGTCTCCCTTTCCCTACTTCCGCCCTTTCCTCACCGGCAAAAACAAGATTCCGCAACATCCAAAAACAGGGAAACCTTGCGGCTCCAAAAAATATCTGGTATGATAACAGAAAACCTGTTCTTTTTCCGGCCGCCGCGTTTTTGGATTTTCTTTTAAATTTTTCTGTATGTTGAGCCGGAGCAGAACCTTAGCTCTTTTTTTCCTATTCAATATAAAACCAGAAGCAGCCCTATCAAGCCGCTGAAAAAGGAGTGCTCACCGCAATGAAAAAAAAGCTTTTCGCCGCTGCCGCCGCCCTGCTGGCCAGTATTTTCTTCCTGTTCGCCTGTTCTTCGGAAACACCGGACGCAGGCGCTTTGTTCCGGGAGGCTTACTCCCTGGCCGGCTCCATGGAAAACGGCACCTTATATTATGAAAGTCAACTAACCTTCACCATACAGGAGCTGGAAGATTCCCCCACGTATTCCTTTTCCCAAAGGAACGATACCACATACCGGAAAGACCCCTTCGGCCTGTACACTCTGGCCGTCTCCAATGCTGCCGGCGCGCCGTCCACTTTGGAAAGCTATGTTCTGGAGGAAAACGGCAGTTTCGTCCAATACAGTCAATCCGGGGACGGCTGGTTCAAAACGCCTCTGGAGGAGCTGGACACGGACCCTCAGAAACAGCTGGATATGCTGCAGCTGCTTTCCCATGTAAAAGGGCAAAGCTATCTGCGGGAAGAGGAGTGGGAAGGCATCGCTGCCCATAAACTGGAACTGTCCTTCGACGGAGAATGTCTACGCAGCCTGCTGGAAACGCTGATCGTTTCTTCCGGTATGGACTCCTCCGCAGGAGAGCTGACGGATGTGCTCATTGAAAGCCTGAACAGTCTGGAAAATGGAACGGGCCTGCACGGATATTGCTGGATCAGCAAGGAAGACGGTCGGCTTCTTCATCTGGAGCTGGACGCTTCCCAGCGGATGCAGCAGGTATTTGAAGCCATTGACGGTGCGGAGGACGCGGTGAAGATCTCCCAGTGCACCCTGGCCGCCGGTTTCTCCGATATAGGCGGCACTAAATTCCCCTCTCTTCCGGAAGAAGCCCAGAACGCGTCTTCTGTGGAAGCCGTAGGGTAATTTTCAGTGAAAAAAGAATCCATAAAAAACAACGGCCGGCTCCTGGTGCATTCCAGAAGCCGGCCGCGTTTTATTGGCTTATATGGATCACGGTGCCTTACAGGGGCAAATCACAGAAGATTTCTTTACGGCATAGCTTCGTCCCCATATACCTCTTTGGCGTACTCATACACCTTTTGATATTCCTGCCCTTCCAGGCGGAAATATACATCCGAAAATTCCGCCCAGCCGCTTTCATACAGGGCCACATCTGCTCGGATTCCATCCGACGCCACGATCCGCAGAAGTACTCCCTCTTGAATTTCATTCTCCTGAGGCGTGGCGGCCGGGGCGGCGTAAAGCTCTTCCAGGAACGCGTCCCAGTTTTCCGGAAGAGAATGATCGGAATATTCCGGGTTAAGAAAAGCTTTTCCCAAAAGCGAGGATTTTTCCTTTAGATGCAGCAAATCCCCGAACAAATCCTTGCCGGTGGAAAAGGAAAATCCTTCCAGGCAGCAATGAAACATTACGCCGCCTGGGTCTTCTGAAGAGGCTTCAGTGAAGCGGCAAAGCAAAAATTTCGGGTCGTATCCCTTTACCGTATACACATCACCATCCAACCCTACATTGAAAGTGAGATCCGGATAGGAGGAACCGTTTTCCGCTCCGTCATATAATGGTTTCCCTTCTCCCAAAAAATCACCCAACACGGCTTTTCTTTTGGCGTTATCTTCCTCCGTGAACGTCATCCAATTGGTTTTGTAGTGCCGATTCTGATAAAACAGGGACGCATACGCCCAGGAGGCATTTCCTTGCTGGCCGGAAGCGGAATTGCCGCTTTCCTCCCCCAAAGAGGAAGAACCGCCGGAGGAAGGTGCTTTCTGGCAGGCGGAAAGGAGCAGAAGGGAAAGGGCCAAAAGCCAGGCCAGAGACCTTTTCAAAGAAAATCGAGAGTTTGTCACGAAGATTCCCCCTTTCAACATTGCTGAACCATACACGTTTCCATTTTTCTTTTTTCTTTTTTCTTTTTCCCTTTTTCTTTCGCTTTTCACATTCCTCTCTTCTTTATTCTCTTACAGGTCTGCTGCCAATCCGGTGTTTCAGTGTTCCGGTGTTCCTGTGTTCCGGCGGCAACCGTTTCTTTTCGTCATCTTTCCTTTATTCCCGGATGGGCGTCGCATAAAATCCCTGGCAATAGGCATAGACTTTCCGGTATTCTTCCCCTTCCACCCGGAAGTACGTATCGGAAAATCCCACCCAACCGTTTGGATTCAGGTGCAAACTCACCTGCATTCCTTTTTGCACATTGAGAAAAATATATATTCCTTGCCGGAGTTCCCCATCCCCAGGGGTAGCCACGGGAGCCGCATACAATTCTTCCAGAAACGCATCCCAGTTTTCCGGGAGGGCATACGGCCCTTCCGGAGAAGCCATCCCTTTTTCCAAACCCCACGCGTTTTGATGCAGATGCAGCAGATCTCCGAACAAGTCCTCCCCGGTGGCAATGGTAAAATCATCCAGGCATTGGTGGAACACAATCCGGCTAAGCTCCCCTTCCGGTCCTTCACGAAGCCGGCACAGCAAAAATCGGGGATCGTAATCTTCCAGCGTATACACCTTCGATTCCGTAGGGAAGTTTCCGGTGAGATCGGGATGGGCGCCGGTTTCTTCCCCCGCCTCTCCCTGGGACGGCCTGGCTTCTCCCAGGTATTCCTCCAAAAGCATTTCTATATCCTGCTTTTCCCGGGCAATACAATTCACCGATGTATACGCCTCATACTGCCGGTCCTGATAATACAAAGAAGCAAAAGGACGAAATTCATAGGTAACCTGAGAGGTATTTCCCTGGCAAGCGGAAAGAAGCAAAAGGGAAAACGCCAGAAATACGGCCGCCATTTTCCGGAGTGACGGCGCTGCTGTAGGCGCTTTTTTCAGAAAGGAACCACAAGAACCAGAATGCTTTGCCATAAGAATTCCTCCTTTGTTTTGGATTTTCGCCTGCGGGCGCCTGTTTCCCTGTATACGCCCGCCGCTGTGGCCTGTGACTGTGGTCTGTAGTCTGTAGTCTGTAGGATTTAGGTCTGTGTGGCTGTGTGACTGTAGGGCTATGGGGCTGCGGCTTACGGCCCGTATCCTGTCCCGCTATCTTTCCTGAGGGAGCCGGAACGCCTCCGGCTTCCTGAACACCTGAACTTATATTTTCGTTTTGCACGCCGGGCATCGGACGCCGGGCTGTTCCGTCAACCTAAAAGCTCAGCGCCCATGCCCTTGCAGTAGGCATAGACCTGCTGGTATTCCTGCCCTTCCAGCCGGAAGAACATATCGGCGAATTCCACCCAGCCGTTTTCAAACAGCGAAATGGAAGCGCAAATTCCACCCTGAAGATGAAGAGAAAGGCCGGTTGCTTTCTTATAATCCACCTCTCCCTCTTGGGGTGTGGCCACAGGAGCCGCATACAATTCTTCCAAGAAAGCATCCCAATTATCCGGAAGAGGATAACAAGCCCCGTTTTCCCGGCTTCCGCTTTCACGGCCCAACGTGTATTCCTTCAGATGCAGCAGATCTCCAAACAGATCCTTGCCGGTGGAAATAGAAAAATCATCCAAACACAGGTAGAAGGTAAAGGCCGTCTCCGGGTAGGGACTTTCCTGAAACCGGCACAGTAAAAATCGAGGGTCATATCCCTGCATAGTATAAATTTCTCCGGAAAGAAGGATATTCACGGTAAGGTCCGGATAAGAAGAAGGGGAAGAGACGGAAGAGGAAGAATGAAAAGAGCTCTCCCCCATAGCGTCATACAAAGGCTTGACTTCTCCCAAACACTCACCAAAAGAAGCCTGGATCTGGTATTTTTCCCGGACGACAGGATTGATTTCCATCTGGGATTTATAGCGCCGGTTCTGATAGAACAATGTCATATACGCCAAGGAAGTGTTCTCCTGCTGGCCGGACCCGCTGTTTTCTCCCTCATTTTGCGATGAAGATGACCCTTCTCCCACAGGAGGCGTCATCCCACCCAGGGAAAATCCGCCGCCTTCCGTCAGCCACAAAACGGCGCCTCCCGCCGCCAGAGCCAATACAACAGCCAGACAGGCCGCTGCCGCCCGGGGCCGTGCCATCCCTTTCCTTTCCAAAGGAAGGCTTTCTCCGCTGATTTTTTCAGCGACTTTTTGCGCAATGGCGGTTTTCATTCGCTGAATCGCCTCTTCGTCCGGTCGAATGGGTTCCAAGACCCGAAACACACGCTGCATCTCCAGCCGTTCTCCGGCCGCTTCCTGTAAACACAGGATCTTGGTTTTCCCCCGTTTCATTTGGATCCTTCCTTTCCTGCCAACTGAATTTTCAGCTTTTCCCTTCCCCTGCGAAGAAGAGTGCGGACGGTGGAGGGATTTTTCTTTAGTAAAGCCGCTGTTTCCTCACAGGAATATCCTTCGTAATAATAAAGATACATTACCTGTTTATACCGCAGCGGAAGCGTCAGTAAAATTTCCAGGATTTTCTCTTCCTCTCCGGGAGCAGCTTCCTCCCGGCGCCAAAAGGCCTGCCCGGCATTTTCCGGGGCTTCCAGAGGGATGGCCTTTTTCCGCCGCAGCACATCCCTGCACACATTGGAGGCCGTGACCAAAAGCCAGGCCTTACAGTGTTCTTCTTCCTGAAAAGGAGGGGCTTTTTCCAAAAAGCGCAAAAAGACCGTCTGCACCGCGTCTTCTGCGTCTGCCGGGTGCTTCAAAAAATAAGCGCAAGTCCGATACACCATTTCCACATAGCGATGATACACTTCTTCCCAATCGGGGTGCACGTTTTCTTTGCTTTCGTAGTCCCGCATGTTTCCCCCTCCTTTTCCCTCTCATTCTATACACGTTTGAAAGTCCGTTTTTGTTGCAGTTCCGGAAAAATTTTTTATTTTTTTAGGGAAAAAGATTTACTTTCTCTTCTGCAAAGGGCCCCGGCGTTTTCTTCCGGCAGTTCCCATAAACAATCCTCTGTAAAACAGCCTGGATCCGGAGCAATGCTTTTGCTTTGTGTTCTGTGTTCTGTGCTCTGTGCTCTATACTCTTACTCTGCGCCTTGTGCCTTACACCTTACGACTTGTGCCTTGCGCCTTGTACCTTCTGCCTTCTGCTGTATGTTCAAATTCAAAAAAACATGGTACAATAAAACCCGCAAATCTGCGCCGCCGGAGCATTGCGGGTTATAAGGCCGTAGCGCCGCCGTGCCGCGGCGTCATAGCGTCATAGCAACATAGCGTTACCGTTTTTTCGCCGGCTCAGCCGGTTTATCGGCTGTGGGTTCCACGTCCGTTTCAGGAGGTTTTCTCATGGACATCTGCCAAATTTCTTCCCCTCAGTCCCAATCCCAGCCCCAGCCGGGCCCATCTGGACCCATTCGGGGGCGGTTTGCTCCTTCTCCCACCGGGCGTATGCATTTGGGAAACGTATTCTGCGCCCTTTTGGCCTGGCTGTACACACGTTCCGCCGGAGGGGAGATGGTCCTTCGGGTGGAGGACTTGGACCCCCAGCGTTCCCGGCTGGAATACGCCCTGCAAATGGAAGAGGATCTCCGCTGGCTGGGGCTGGACTGGGACGAAGGCGGCTCCCAAAACGGAAAGCCCTCCCTCTATTTTCAGAGCCGGCGCACGGCTTTTTATGAACAATGTCTTGCCCGGCTGGAAGCTTTGGGGATCGTCTATCCCTGTTTCTGCACCCGGGCGCAGCTCCACGCCGCCCAGGCGCCTCACCTTTCTCAGGGGGATCCGGTTTACACCGGCCGGTGCTTTCGTCTTACCCCGGAAGAACGGGTCCGTCTGGAAAAAGATCGCTCTCCCGCCCTGCGGATCCACGTCCCGGCGGAAGAGATAGGATTTCAGGACGGTTTGCAGGGCTGGGTTTCCCAGCAGCTGCAAAGAGACTGCGGGGATTTTATCCTCCGCCGTTCCGATGGCGTTTTCGCGTACCAGCTGGCTGTGGTATGCGATGACGGCGCTATGGGCATCCGGCAGGTGGTTCGGGGGCGGGATCTTCTTTCCTCCACCCCCCGGCAGATCTTCCTTGCCCGCCTGCTGGGATTTCCGGAGCCGGAATACATTCACATTCCCCTTTTGCTTTCTCCTCAGGGGATCCGCCTTTCCAAACGGGATAAGCCTCTGGATCTGGGCGCTTTGCGGCAGCGATTTTCCCCCCAGGAGCTTTTAGGCCTTCTGGCCTCTCTCTGCGGCCTTTTGGATAAGCCTCAGCCCCTTACCGCCCGGGAGCTTTTAGGGGAATTTTCCCCTCAGTGCCTTCGCCGGGAAGACCTTCGGCTTCCTTCTTCTTTATATGAAAGCTGATTTGAAAAACGCATCTGAAAACCGATCCCTGCTTTCGAAAAAAGCCCCTCCGGAGGGAGAGGCTTCGTAAGGAAGTTCTCTCCCTTTGGTTTTTGTAGTCAGCCGGAATGATTGGATTTGTAGGAAAAATCAATCATATTGGAGGATTACAAAATGGAACAGCATTACATTGATGAAAAAACGGGCATCAGATATACTTTGCAAGGAGATTACTATTTGCCGAACCTTGTACTACCCATCGAAAAAGAAAACAGATCTGTCGGCATATGGGGACAGCGGCATTTGCGGTATCTCAAACAGCACCGCAAAGTCCTCTATACGAATCTGCTCACAAGCGGTAAACTGAGAAGCTATCTTGCGAATATTGATGAACAGGCTGAGACTATGTTTTTTCGGCTGGTAGAGCAAATGGCCCAGCGCAACGGTGTTACAGAATCTCTCAAGGCAATTGATCAAATGGCATGGGTACAAAAGATGAATAACATCCGAAATGCCGCACAGGAGATTGTCTATGCGAAATTGATCTACAGATAACATTTCTATTTTTGGAAAAGCTGCTGTCAAGCGACGGCAGCTTTTCTTTTTGGGTAGTTTAAAATGGATCTCTCCAACAGACAAAAGCAGACGGAATGAAGCAGATATTGCAGAAAATGATAGGTTTATGTTATAATATCGGTAGTCTTCTGAAAGGAGAACGATAGAGAAATGGCACTGCATGAACTACTGCGAACCATGCGCAAGAAAGCGCTTTTATCCCAAGAGGATTTTGCAAAAGAACTCCATGTGTCGGTGGGCACCATTAACCGGTGGGAAAATGGAAAAACCAAGCCCAATATTACAGCAATGAAGAAAATCAAAGCATTTTGCGAGGGAAAGGCGATCCCTTTTGAAGAAATCGAATCAGAATGGCTGAGAGAGAAGGAGTAACCACAATGGCGGATATTAAGACAAATCAGGAGCGGGACGAGCTGTTCCGCCGTATCTATAAAATTGCAACCGATCTGGTCCATGCGGGTCACGTGTCGGAATGGGATTTTAAGTCCTATGTACTGGGGACGATGTTCTACCGCTATATTTCGGAGAACTTCGCCGCTTATGTCAACGAGGGAGAACACGCCGCCGGGAATCAAGACTTTGATTATGCCAGGATGTCGGATGAAGACGCCGAGCCTGCCCGTGAGGGATTGGTGCAGGAAAAGGGCTTTTTCATCCTGCCCAGCGAACTATTCTGCAATGTCCGCGCCTGTGCGGATCAGGACGAAAACCTGAACGAAACGCTGGAGCGCGTCTTTGCCCATATTGAGAGCAGCGCCGCTAGCGGCGATGCGGAAAACGACTTTGCCGGGCTGTTCGACGACTTCGACGTAAACAGCAAATCCATTGGGGAAACGGTGGCCAAGCGGAACAAGGTGCTGGCCGAACTGCTGGACGGCGTAGCGCAGATGCCGCTGTATGATATCGGTGGAATCAATCCCGACCTGTTCGGCGACGCCTATGAATACCTGATGAGTATGTACGCCGCCAACGCGGGGAAAAAGGGCGGCCAGTATTTTACTCCGGCGGATGTTTCTGAGCTGCTGGCCCGGCTGGGCACCATCGGGAAAACAAGGATTAACAAGGTCCATGACCCCGCCTGCGGCTCCGGATCACTGCTGCTGAAGGTGGAAAAGGTGCTGGGCAAGGACAACATCGAGCGGGGATTTTTTGGGCAGGAGATTGACCTGACCACCTACAATCTCTGCCGCATCAATATGTTCCTGCACAACATTGAGTTTGATAAATTCAACATCGTGCGGGAGGATAC